>JBEPUY010000004.1:0-161548 GCA_041691255.1 Granulicella sp.
CAGCGCCATACGCCACGGAAATGCACCCCAAATACGCGACAACTTCATGACACTTTGTCCGGTGTCTTGAGACTGTTCCGACGGTGTCTTTGGGTAAGGAATTCCTCCGCCTTTTGCTCCTTTACAGAGTCGGAATAAGCCGACATCTTGCGTATGTCTTCGATGCTCAATGGCCCCTCCGAAGCCTTGGCGAACAGGTTCAGCATCAAGTTGCGCATCCCCATGATCTCCGCCAGCAGGATCGAATCAGTTTCCTCTTGACCGGCGCGAGCATGGGCGAGCGCCGCTTCCCGGAGCCACTCTGCCACCTTCTTACCGGCATTCGCGGCTGCTTCCTCTGGCACTGCAACCGCCACACGTTCTGCTCATGGCTGTCGATGGCAGGGGCATCCATAAAAGAAATTCAGGAACTCGCGGGGCACAAGACAATCACAATGTCCGCAAGGTATAGCCACCTGTCGCCCGAACACCGGTTATCAGTGATTGACCGTATTTCATCGCGAGCGATCGAAAGTTAGAATCACCCCGACAAATACTCGAGAACTGCGGCATCGGCGGCGTTCTTTATACGTCGCGCCCGCTTCGGACCCACGTAGTAGAGATGTGAGACGAAAAAACTCTCATCAGTCCGAAGAACCTTGCCAATAGTCTCGATTCCGCTATCTCTTAGCTGCGCTTTTTGCCATGCAGTTAAATCCAGACCGTCGATGGGTTTGGTCAACTGCTCTCGCAACGTCCAAAGGGTATTTTCTGCCTTTAAATCAATAGCCCGTATGGGTTCGAACGCCGCGTGATTAGCGCCGAACTCTATGAAACGCTTCACGGATAGCTTGCGCACGAGGTCAAGTCCGACTGCAGTAGGATTAGCGAGTTGAGCCAATACACAACCAAAGTTCACCGTGTATCTAGTTCCGAGCTTAGCGCGGGTGCCCCGGATGCCGTCATCTCCTTTTTGCACGATACCTGTGTAGGCTAAAAGCCTTAGCGCATGCTTAACAGTTTCAGGGGCATCTCGATGAATCCAGAAGTAGCACGAGGATTCCGTCTCAGGATCCTTGAGGGCACGTAGGTTCCTTTCATTGAGCCGGATTATGACTTCAGTCTCGATGAAATTGCGCCCCCAATCGATCAACGGCCTGTGGCCAGGATAGCTCTCAGCAAGACCCGAGTGTTCCGTCCATATGTTCGTCCGGTAGAAGCTCTTGATAAGGTCGCTCACTTCTTGTGACCGAAGCTGAGGACATTCAGACAGGTTCTTCAGCAGAAGACGGGGATTGCCGCCCACGCAATAAGCGAGAACTGAAAAGTTCTCATAGTTGCGAAGAATAGCAGCGGACGTACCACTGTCCACCTGGCGTGTAGCAAGATCTCGCATTCCTTCCAAGTACCAAGAGGAATGCAAGTCTCGATCCAGGCTCTTTTGCGTCGCGTCATGAGTGAGCTCGAAAACATCTCCGTAGGAAGTCACCCCTGGATAAACCGCCGCGTTGCAACTGATGTAAGGGGAACGAAGATCTCGGAATAGAGTAAAGAACTGGCGCTGCTGCTCTGGGCGAAAAATGTGGGTAGCTTCGTCAAAAAGGAGGCAAAGCCGGGTAATCCCATGCGCTTGGCAAAGATCTTCAACTGCATCCTTGAAGAGCTCGACCGAAGGTAGCCTCCCTATATCGATTGGCTTATCAGGGGTTTTATAAGACTCTTCGTATTGAAGTTCTAGTTGATCTAACGGGGTCGGTTCCAATTGTGGATTTGGTGTGCCGGCCAACACGTTCGAATCAAATAAATCGACATAACCATGGGATTTCAAACAGCGAAGAACGCGATTACAGATCTTCGACAACATCCAGTGCTGGAATTGAAGGGGGTCTTGAGTGTGAACCAGCGAACTTCGGATGAAAGACACATAGATCGGAAGAACGCGATCTTCCGGGAATGTCTTTTCGAGTTCGATTTCCGCGACTCTTAAAAGAAATGATTTTCCGGTACCACGGCTTCCGGCAAGGATCATCGGAGTCGCGGCCTTGAGAAGCCTTACGATCTCCTTATCGGCAGGTGTTGGGACAAAAAGATCAAGGATTTCACTCTTCTTCAGATCTTCAGTTCTCAGTCGTAAATCTTCAGCTAATTCCATCGGTCAACAGGACCTCCTTTCTTCAGAATCAACTCGCGGTGCTTGTGCATCAAGAATCGGCGCGGTGCCTTCCTCTAGGTCAAGGGACTCAGCCACTGATGCAGTCAGAGATTCTTCATCTCTTGCAAGGTTAGCGGGCGCGGGCTCCGGTGGAAGACGTTCATCAAGATACTTGATAATCGCGGTCACTTGGGATGCTCTAGCCCGTAGGACCGGATTGAGTGTTCTAAGGTGTTCGTTGGAGACTTCTTGGAGGTATCTTAGCGAAAGGATCACGTGCATGACTAACGTGAAAGTCTCCAGCTTGCTCAGCCACTCATTTTGTTGGCCCTGATCGAAGACGATATCGTCAGGACCTGACGCCCAAGTTCGTGCATTTCCGTGAACGTGCTCGGATAGTTCACGATAGAGTTTCGCATATAGCCCGTTGTACTTTCGCTCTTCATTTAGCTCCGGGAAAAACGCCTTCCGATAGCGAGGAGAGAGTATGCCCTCTTCCTGGTTTGTTATTTCTCTCCAGATCAGATCCTTCTCACCCGCTTGCCATTCCGCTAGATCGAGGCGATGAGACGAAAACCACGACATGCCGGCGATGAGTTCGACAGCCAAGCGGAGGCTTCCGTACGCCTGACGGTAAAGCCCGGACGCAAGCGCAAACAAACCGAGCTCAAGCCCGCTGATGACTTGAGCAAAAATTGTCGCTTCAGGCCGATCCTGCAGCGACAGCTGCCAAATCTTCACTTCGTCAACGAAGCCATGCGCGGTTTCGATGGGAGTTACGTCTGCAAGCGATTGCTGTCTCACTCGGTGTGAGGCAGCCGCAATTTCCTCATAACGTGTTCTCAAATCAGGCATGTTGAATAAGGTGAGTAAAACTAAATCATATTGGAGTGCGACAAATCATTTTCAGGAACGCTTCCACAAACAACGTACAGCCACCAAAACAGCCATCAAGCAATTTTGGCCTCTCGAAATTCAAGAGGCCAATCGCGTCTAAGTCCTTTAGAATCTTGTGGTGCCGGGAGGGGGAATCGAACCCCCATGAGGTTGCCCTCGGCGGATTTTGAGTCCTTCATGGTCAACGATAAGATACCTGTTTCCTCATAGTTATCGGACAACAAGATGAAACTGTGTAAGAAAATGTGTAAGTTTCAAACATTTCTTCATAAATCATTTCGCCCCGGATTGCTGTGATTTTGCGCACCAGACTACGTTCTTTCGGGGAGAAGCCAAATCACGCCGATCAGATGTGGCCTCTTAAGCCCTACTCGTTCCCTGCGCGCTTCTGTGACTTTGCGTACGTGGGAGCATTGCTCACGTGAGGTGCGTTTGTGAGGGCATCTCCACCCGTGTCGTTTCTATAGATGCAAAACAGAACACGTTGACCGTCGTGCGGGCCAGCGGAGAACAGATAACTTATGATCCGCGCCGCCAAGTGGGTGTCTCTGTCTACCGCGAGCAGGAGCGAGCCTTCTCTGTGGGGGATCGAATTCAGTTCACCGCTCCCAGCCGGGAGTTGAAGATTGCGAACCGTGAACTTGGAACAGTGGAAGGCATCGCGAAAGACGGCACGATGCGATTGAAGTTGGACAACGAGCGCAGTGTCGATTTAAATCCGCAACGCCATCCGCATCTTGACCACGGATACGCCGTGACCAGCTATTCCAGCCAGGGCCAGACGGCGGAGCGTGTTCTGGTTCATGTGGACACGGAGCTTGGCGCGAAGGATCTACTCAACAGTCGTATGGCGTATGTCTCTATCTCGCGTGGTCAATGGGACGCGCAGATATTTACCGACAGTCTGGAGAAGTTGCCAAAGGCGTTAGGCCATGAGGTTTCGCACCAGAGTGCCTATAAGCCGGAACAGACTGTTGCCTTACCTCAGCCGAAGATCGTGCCGCCGAAGCACGACGTGGAGGTGAGTATGGGATTCGGGTTGAGTCTTTGAGTGCGTAGTTGTAGATAGATGAAGTTGTCGTGGCAAGTGGATCGTAGGAGAGGGCAGGGAAGTTTCGGATTAGCACGAAAATTTGGTACAGGGGATGAGACTATGTCGGCAGAGCGGATCATTGATTTCGATAGAAGCGGATTGAAGTCGTCGCAGCAAGAGAATGCTGAGCTATCGTTTAAGCCTCAGCGCAGAAAGCCCCCACAGAGGGCTACTGTTGCACCCGAAGACAAACTGTTGGTAAGCCGCGAAGAGGCCGCCCAACTTCTGTCTATCAGTCAGCGAGGACTGGACTACCTTGTGGCCTCGAAACGTCTCCCGACCAGGCGGATTGGTGGACGGGTTCTGATCCCGGTAGCAGACTTGCGGAGGTATGCTCGTTGCGACCATCCCGAACGAATAGTGAGCTAACGTGTAACCGTTCACTCTCCTGTAGCGATGTAACCGATCGCTCTCTTTACGGATTGTAACCGTTCGGTTACCCTGAAAGGGTAGTTCGAGATTAGGGGAACCCTATGCGTATAAGAACCGCAACCGATCTTGGAGCTTTCATCCGTGAGCGCCGTTCCAAGCTCGGAATAGATCAAGTCGCATTGGCTGAGAAGGCCGGAACTAGCCGGAAATGGCTTATTGAAGTCGAGCAAGGGAAGCCTCGCGCCGAAATTGGGCTCATTCTGAAAACACTCAAGACGCTCGGGGTTTCAATCGATATTCAAATCGAATCTCTTCCGAAGGCGGCTTCGAATGACAAGGCACGCGCTACCGATATCAATAACGTATTGAATTCCTTGAAGAAGCGCCCATGACCAATCAGCTCATAGCCCTTTTGGATGGCCGTGAAGTCGGAACCGTGACTCACAAGAGCGCGAGACTGTCTTTCACTTATAGCGAGAGTTGGATCAACAATCCCAACGCATATCCGCTGTCTCTTTCTATGCCGCTTGGTTCCATTACGCACGGCCATAAGCGTATCGAGCCGTTTCTTTGGGGGCTGTTGCCTGACAATGAACGTGTTCTCCAAAGTTGGGGAAGAGAGTTTCAGGTATCGCCGAGGAATGTCTTTCGGCTCATTGAACACGTAGGAGAAGACTGCGCCGGTGCCGTTCAGTTCGTAAGCCGCGAGCGTCTTGAGGTGATGGCCGAGGAGCCTGCTGCTCAAGAAACTGCTTGGATAAGCGAAGACGACGTCGCAAAGCGTCTAAGAGCGTTACGTGCTGACCACTCCGCTTGGAGAGTTGAGAGCGATGCGGGCCGATTCAGCCTGGCTGGTGCACAGCCCAAGACGGCTCTACTCTTTGACGGAAAGCGCTGGGGTGTTCCGTCCGGTCGCACTCCGACTACGCACATTCTGAAACCGCCCACGGGCGATTTTGAAGGCCACGCGGAGAATGAACACTTCTCACTCCAGCTTGCGCGTTCCCTTGGGATGGTTGTCCCCAACTCGAAAGTTCTTCACTTTGGGGACGAAATTGCCATCGTCGTGGAACGGTATGACCGTATCCGCGATGGGGTACTTTGGTCGCGTATTCATCAAGAGGATATGTGCCAAGCTCTCGGGCTACATCCCACAAGCAAGTATGAAAGCGATGGCGGACCGGGGATAGCCAGGATCGTGGAACTGATACGAAATCAGTCCAGTGAGCCGAACGAAGACGTAGCGGCGTTTATGGACGCGATAGCCTTTAATTGGCTCATTGCGGGAACGGACGCCCACGCCAAGAATTACTCGCTGCTGATCGGTTCCGGGGCTGGGGTGCGCCTTGCGCCAATCTATGATCTTGCCAGCATCCTTCCGTATCGTGCTGCAAGTCTGCGGAGAGTAAAGCTCGCCATGAAGATTGGTGGTGAGTATCGCTTTAGCAACATTGCATTGCGGCACTGGCAAAGAATGGCAACCGAGCTGCGTCTGGACGAGGAGGCATTGATAGGTCGAGTTCGAGCATTGGCCACAGTTCTTCCAGACACAATTACGGATGTTCAAGCACGGACTGAGGGAGAAGGGTTATCTCATGAGACGATCTTGAAGTTGGCTGCACGTCTCAAAACGAGGGCGGTAGCGTGCCTCAAAATATTGCAACCGAGTGGTGGACTTTATAAAAATAAAAGTCGATAATTTTACCGACCTATCCGCTCCGAGGAACTCGCTCAGATTGCTTCGTTCTGCCAAATTTGACACTATTGAATGTCGGCGGATTTATGTCCGAACGTGTTGAACTGAGAGGTGGAAATTTCGCCGATCAGTGGCTGTTTGGAATCGGATTTGTAATCCGCCGCGTTTTGGACGGTTTTGCTGTGCTTTTGGTGCATTTTGGGATGGCCATTTTAGTGGCTGTTCGTTGTCGACTTTTCTGCATTCTGGTGCGTAACACTGCAAAAGTGATGTTGTTTGTATGTTCTTGAATCAAAGCTGTTTATGCAACGTTTTGCAACGAATTGCGATCCTCTGCAAACGAGCAAAATACTGACTCAAAATCCGCCGAGGGCAACCTCATGGGGGTTCGATTCCCCCTCCCGGCACCAATAAAATCAATAAGTTAGAAAATCGACGCACCTTCGGATGCGTTTTTCTATGCCCAAACTATGACCAAACTTAAAAGAGTGCTCTAAACTTGGTGCACGGAGAACTGCGCGCCAATGAGTCTGTGGGTGTGACTCTTACTCCTCTTTGGACCCGGACTCCGGAGAAGAGCAAAGGAATGCCAGCGGAACTGGTCAAGAACTTCTCGGCGATCGAGGAGTGTGGGCCGCCGAGCGGCGGTTCGGAGCTGCTCGTGACCTCTTTGCACGATGCGGTTTCCATTTTTCAAGACATACTGGGGACACCTCATTCAGTGCAAACGTCAAGAACGCCCATTCGGCTGTCCTACTCCCAGATGATCTGATTGCCGTCGCATCGTCCGACGCCACGGACGGAACGGGAGACCGGATCGCCTTCTTCGACCGCCGATCCTCGAACGTCCCACTTGCCGAACTGCCGCTCCACGCGGCACACGGATGACTGCTTCCGCGCACGCTCGTGCGATCGCACTTAGCGCCGGCAAGATAATGGTTTGGCGGCGGAGATTCTCGATCATAGCTCCGGCGATCACAACGCCCCTATCGCTCTGTAGCGCTGTTTCAGCCAACTCCTCCACGGTTTGTTGATAATGGTTGGCAATGAACGCTAGGTGTTATGTCTATCGAGCGCAGGAATCACTAATCCATGGAGAGATCATGAGTGTTACACGACGTGTTTTTTTGCGGAACAGCAGCTGTGCTGGCGCAAGCCTCGCATTGGCGGGGGCGATAAGATCGACCTCGGCGATGGCGTTCGCTGAGCAGGTGCCAGAGATAGCGCCGTATCTGACCGGGATGAGAATGGCAGCCACTCCGGCAACCGCCTATCGCGCTTACCGCTCGAAGCCTGTTCAGAATCCAAACGTGACAACCTGGGTACAGTTGGATCTCGCCAAGAGCATTGCTATCGAGGCAATTCAGTTGTTTCCTGCCTCGGAACGCTCCTATCCAGGGCGCGATGGATATTATGGTGGCGAGGGATTTCCTCTTCGCTTCCGAATCGAAGCTTCCGAAGATCCAACCTTTACTCAGCCGCAGACGGTTGCTGATTTCACCCGGGCCGAGTTCCCAGATCCCGAAGACAATATTACCCAATTTGTTGCGCACGGAGTCCGTGCCCGCTATGTCAGGCTGACCGCGACTGCGCTCCGCCCGGTAAAATCTGGACCGAAGAGTTATAGCCCGGACTATACGTTAACGCTAGCAAAGGTCGCTGTTGTCACAGATGGCAAGGATGTGGCTGTGGGCTGCAAGGTCTCGGCCGATGAAACATACGGAAATGTTGCACTTTTATCTCAATTGACACGTCCGGCCCGACAAGACGGTGAGGGCAAACACTACGATCAGCCTGATGCAGTCACAGATTCAGCCACATGGAAGCCAGTGCCGTACAAAGCACAGACCCCGAAGACCGGTGTCACCCTCCATGGAGGTGTCTTCGAGGTAGCGATGCAGAACAACATCGAATATCTGCTGAACTCATACACTACGAACGATCTGTTACGCCAATTCTATGAGCGCACTGGCAAAATAAAGGACTTTAAGCCTACGGGTACTCAAGTGTTCTGGGAAGAGGACCTCGCGGGCTCGAACGCAGGCCGCTTTCTGATGGGGGCTGGTAACACTGTTCGTTGGCTCGATCACCCTGAGTTGCGTCGACGTCTGAACGCAGTCGTTGACGGCATCGAAGAATGTCGTCAGCCGAATGGTTATATTATGGCGTATCCGGAAGATGCGATCTTTTTTTCAGAGCGCGGCGGTTACACTCGCGCATGGCTTACGCATGGGCTGCTGGAGGCAGCGTATGCAGGGAATCCAAAGGCTCTCCCAATGCTGCGCGGCTATTACGACTGGCTCAACGAACAAACATTCCTGCCGGAAATGATGCGGGGTTCAACCCAGGGCGGGCAGGGAATGGTTGCGAACACACGCGTCGGATTAAGCCCGGTGGGAAAGCCCGCCGATGCTCAGGTGATCCAGCGCTACTATCAGGAAGATGGCTGGTTGAATGGTCTCGCAAAGCGCGAAAAGGAGCAGGTGTGGCAATATCCTTACGATCGTCCGCACTGCTATCTTCTGACGAACCTCGAAGCATATCTCGACATGTATCTGATTACCGGTGAACCCCTTTACCGGGACGCAGTGCTTGGTGCGTGGGAACTTTATCGTGCCCATTGGGAGCAGGCAGGTGGCAGTATTTCAATTATTGAGTTCGAGAGAGATCCACCCGATAGCAACTACCTTCATCAGAAACTTGGGGAGTTGTGCGGAAGCAGCTTCTGGGTTTTTATGAGCCAACGCTTTCACCTACTCAACCCGGAAGAGGAACGCTTCGTCACCGAGATAGAAAAGTCGATCTACAACATTGGAATGGCTAATCAGGACGGGGGAAGCGGACTTCGCTATCACACGGTACTGGAAGGTAAGAAGGAAGAATCTACCCACCATAACACCTGCTGCGAAGGCCAGGGCACTCGTCTGCTTGGATCTCTGCCGGAGCATATTTACTCCATCGCACCGGATGGACTTTATGTGAATCTCTATGGACCTTCTACGATCGACTGGCAGCAAGATGCGAAGCCAATGCAGCTTACCGTCAAAACAAAGTTCCCTTATGGGACTCAGGTCGAGGCGATCGTGAGGACTGCTTCACCGTCGAAGTCGAATATTCGAATTAGAGTTCCATCGTGGGCGACTTCTAACATGGAGATATCCGTCAATGGCAAAGCTGCTGGTTCAGGCATCATCGGCACCTATACGGCATTGGATCGTGAATGGTCCGATGGAGACACTATAGAGTTCACGCTTCCGGCAAGTATCCTCGCCAAACGCTATACGGGAGCTGATCAGATTGCAGGCAAGAATAGATATTCCATTGAATACGGTCCGATTCTTCTTGCCGCCGTAGGTTCGCGAAATCTCGAGTTGTCTATCGATAAGGAGCGCGACGTGGAACATCTGGCGGACTATCTTGAACCGATTCCAGGTTCCCCTTTGCACTTTACGGTGCGTGGAAATCCGGGGCAGATATTTATGCCTTACTGGCTCATCACAGAAGAAGAATTTACGTGCTATCCAGCGGTCGTTGTGAGGACTTAATATCTCCGTTCGATTAAATATTCTGCATTGCAGCTGACTGAATTTGATGAGTAAACAGATGGTTGGAGTGCTCGTCTTCGCCGACCCGATTCTGCCCGGCTTCTCTGTCCAGAGCCACGGCGGTCCTGTTGGCAGCGGTCTCGGCGTCGAACTCCTCTGCTGGGGCGACTGGTGGAACTCCCCCCGAGGGGAACGTCCGACGCGTACTCATCGAAACTCGCGCCCAAACGCTCCTCAACACTGATTACTTCTCCGAGCTCAAGCAGTACGGCGTCGAACGCCCCACTGGCGTGGCTCCCTCGCCGGTCAAAGGCCACGCAACAAGCAGGTGTGGCCACCTGTCTGCTATAGCAGTTCAGCCAGCGGGAACGAACGATGACTGCGCGAAGGCTCCAGGTAGTTCTGTCGATGGGTCGTAACCAGGAACTTGGTGAACCCGCTGTTCTCATCGGGCGGGTTGTGCTTCTTCTGTAACTCGACGCCATCCATCTCCAGCCGTATTTTTTCAAAGAGTTGCGCTGAAGCGGCAAACCCGACGAAGTGTACCCCGGGCATCGGAGTGGGGCTAACGGTGCCGTCCGCGTCGAACGGATGTTCTACGGTGTCGAAGTTTCTATTGGCGCAGTGCCGAAGCCGATGGCGGATGCCCGATCTTTCGCTTTGGAGATGTGAGCGGCGAGTAGGCATCTATATTTAGATTTAGCGGTTTGGGTGTTTGGTTTTCGGGTGATTCTTACGCACAGGGACCGCGTTATCGCGCAAGCCGGGCAACTGGATGGGGTTGTATGTCCAGCCCGAGACTATGGCTCGTCGCAATTCGCCTTTCTGGGTTAGACTCCAGGGGGCGGAGGAACCGGTTGCTACTCGTTCGTTGCGTGATGGTGTGTGCCTTGAGTGTCAATCTGGCAGCGGCGGGCGCTGGGCTCATGGGCCAATCGACCTTCGCGGCACAATCCTCTCTGCGATCCGATTCCCGGGCCGGCAACGCGGGAAGCCCCCCATCTTCGCCAGATTCTTCCAAAAAGAAAACGCCCATTACTGCGGACGGCATGGTGGATACCGGCCCAGCGGTTTTTCAGGATGTCACCAAAACTGCTGGTCTTTCCGGTTGGAACCATACGATGGGGACGGCTGAGAAGAAGCTGATTATTGAGACGAACGGCTCCGGTGTGGGGCTGATCGACTATGACAATGACGGCTGGCTGGATATTTATATGGTGAACGGGTCGACCTTCAACGCGCTTGATGGGAAGGAGAGTTCTCCTCATGCGGCGCTCTTCCACAACAACCACGATGGAACCTTTACCGACGTGGCCGCTAAAGCCGGTGTGACCAACGACCGCTGGGGATTTGGCGTCGCCGTCGCGGACTATGACAACGACGGTTGGCCTGACCTCTTCGTATCGAATTGGGGGAAGAACCGCCTCTATCACAACAATCACGACGGTACGTTCACCGATGTGGCGGAAAAGGCGGGCGTGACGCTGGGGAATTGGTCCGCAGGGGCAACCTGGGGAGACTATGACGGGGATGGCCGGTTAGATCTGTTTGTCTCCGGCTATGTGCATTTTGATCGCGATAACCTGCCTTACGAAAAGACCAAAGCGGTGGGCTATGCGTTGTGCGAATTTCGTGGCGTGGAGGTGATGTGCGGTCCTAAGAATATCCAGGGCGAGCCTGACCATCTCTTCCACAACAATGGAGACGGCACTTTTACCGATGTCAGCGTAAAGGCGGGCGTGGCGGACGCGGTCAACCGCTACTACGGGATTACTCCCGTCTTTGCCGATATCAATAACGACGGCAAGGTCGATTTGCTGGTGGCGGACGACTCTACGCTGAGCTATCTCTACCTCAATCGGGGCGACGGCACGTTTGAAGATGCAAGCTTGACTTCGGGCTTCGCATTGAGCGAAGACGGAGGAGTGGTTGCCGCGATGGGCGTGGCTTTGGGCGATTATCTTAATAACGGCCTTCTGGATGTTGCTCTCACCGACTTTTCCGACGAGGCCAAGCTGCTCGATCGCAACGACGGTGCTGGCAACTTCACCGACGTTGCCATGCATACCGATATTGGCCGGAAGTCGATTCCGTTCCTGGGATGGGGAATTGGCTTCCTGGACTATGACAACGACGGCTGGCTCGATCTGATGATGATTAATGGGCACATCTATCCCGTGGCGGACAAAGAAGACTGGGGAACGTCGTACAAAGAGCGGCCCCAGCTCTTTCACAACTTGCATGATGGTAAATTCGAAGAGGTACCTCCCGTGAAGGGAACTGGCCTGTCATTGGTCCTACCAGGACGAGGTGCAGCCTTCGGGGACCTGTTCAATGACGGAAAGATTGACGTAATTATTAATCCCGAAGACGGGCCGCCTACGCTCCTCAGAAATGTGGACCCCGGCCAGCACCACTGGGTCGAATTGAAGTTGGTTGGCGGGGCCAGGGGGCCTCGAGACGCAGTGGGCGCGACCGTATATCTCGCTGCCAATGGGACGCGCCAGCGACAAGATGTACTGAGTGGCGGCAGCTATGTTTCTTCCAACGATCAGCGCCCACATTTCGGTGTTGGGGATGCCACGGATGCTGGAACGGCGGAGATTCACTGGCCCTCCGGGGCAAAGGAAAACGTCAGGCTACCGGCAGTAGACCGTATCTATACCATTACGGAAGGCAAAGGGATCACCGCTGCCTTGTGTGAGGGAAAGCCCTGTTCAATGCCCTCTGCTCCAGCAGACGCGCGGCGCTGACCACGGTAACGACCTCTGTGAGCCCGCAGGATCGTCTAGCAAATGCATTTGCTGGAGGAGCGGCTTATGCGGGGGATGTTCAAGATATTTGGGTGGAGTGGCAGCGAAATGAACTAAAACTTGCGTGCGTGAGCGCAGCTTTTTCCGAAAGTTGCGGGAATATAAAAAGTTTTGAAAAAATAATCTTGACATCCAGTTATGGACACCCGTATATTCCGTCTGGAATCGATTCCATCCATCTTTGGGTGGAGAAAGTTCTAAATCAATATTTCCACACCAAGTGATTGCCAGGCCGGGAGAACATCAGCTTTCCGATTGAGCCTGCAAGAACGGCAACGATTATCGCAGCACCTTTAGGAGGACTTGTGAGACCTATAGCACCACCACTGAAGCCCAGCCGCTCCCAACTGCCGATCCGAATCTTTCAATTCGTGTTCGCAATCCTTTTCTTTCTTTCTTTCACTTCCGTTGCCGCGAGAGCTCAAGCAAACGCAGGTGTCACTGGTACCGTTACAGACGTCAGCGGTGCGGCCATCCCCGGTGTCAAGGTCACGATCACCAATCAGTCGACCTCGGTTTCGACGCGCCTGGTCTCCAGCAGCGCCGGTACGTACTCCGCTAAGGGCCTCAATCCCGGCAAGTACACGATCACTGCGGAAGCCCCGAGCTTTAAAAAATCCGTACAAACGAACGTTAGCGTCGAAGTCAGCGTAATAGCGACGATCGACATTACGCTCGCGGCCGGTGACGTAACGGATACCGTCGAAGTCACTTCGAGCCAGATCGCTCTTAACACGACCCAACCGCAACTGGGCAGCACCATCGAGCCAGAGGTTGTGGCAGCTCTTCCTGTAGAAGTATCGGGGCGTGGCCGGCAGATCGACTCGCTCCAGTTTCTCGCTCCAGGTGTCACCGGAAGCGCTTTCTCCCACCGCATTGGTGGAGGAGTCGACTTCGAACAGGAGATTGTCTACAACGGCATTCCCGCTCCCCAGCCGGAGACCGAAGGATACACCACCAACTTCAACCCTCCGTTCGAGATGGTCCAGGAGTTCCGCGTCGAGCGGTCCACCTTCGCAGCCCAGTTCGGACTTGGCATGGGTGCGCTGACCTATCAGATGGCTTCGGGCACGAACCGCTACCATGGCGACCTGTTTGAGTACAATCGTAATAGCTTGTTCGACTCAGTCGGCTTCTTCCAGGGTAAAGACTGGAATCCAAACAATCCCAGAAACAAGCCCCCCGTCGACCACGAAAATAATTACGGATTCACAGTGGGGGGGCCGATTCGCATTCCTCACCTCTATGACGGCCGCGACAAGACCTTCGGCCATTACAGCCAGGAGTGGTATAAGCAGAACAACCAGGATACCCGTTCGTCGACCGTTCCCTCCGCGGCAGAGAAACTCGGCGACTTCAGGAACTTCGCGGATGCCAACGGCAAGCAGATTCCTATTTTTGATCCCACCACGGGGCAGCAGTTTGTATGCAATGGGGAATTGAATGTCATCTGCCCAAGCCGCATCAGTGCCCTTTCAAGCACCCTGCTCCCCTTCCTCCCCGACCCTAACCAACAAGGTACCGGCGGCGGTCAGATCAACAACAAGAGCTACGTGCCTTTCAGCAACCCGAACATTCAACATAACTGGGGGTTCACTGTCGACCAGGTAGTGACTCAGACCCAGAGTGTGCACTTCAGCATGTGGCATAACAGCTTCCACAACCTCGGTTTCGACAATCCTCCTTTTGTTCTCGCTCCCAATCCGCTGAACAGCATCAGAGACTTCCCGGCCCGCGGCAGCGGATATCTTTTGACCTACGACAATGCATTGACTGCCCATCTTGCGATGACGGCGGGTTTTGGCTGGATTGGTGAGATCAATAACCAATTCAATCACAGCACGTACAACTTCCCAGGCGTCCAAAATGGCACGATCCCGCCAAATATCACCTTTGACGGTACCAATGCTCCTACCAGTTGGGGAACGAACGGCGCGAACGGCGGATCGGTCAACCGCAAGTTGGGCATCGCCATCGTCAACAACTGGCTGTGGACGAAAGGTCGTCACACCTTCAACATCGGGGGTGAGTTCCGTCGTACCTACCAGGATGACAATGAAGACCAGACCAGCGGCGGCCACTTCAGTTTCAGCCAACATCAGACCTCGCAGCCTGGAGACAACTTCAATAACTATGGTAGTTCTTTCGCCAGCTTCCTGTTAGGGCTGCCGGACGCCGACAATCGTGCCAACACGCAAGAGGAGCGTCTGCGCAACATGGACATCTCCCCCTACGTGCAGGACGACATCAAGCTGTCTCCAAAATTGACCGTCAATGTTGGTCTCCGTTGGGACATTCAGGTGCCATTCACAGAAAACAATAACCGCATCGTGTTCTTCAATCCGAATGGCACCGACGCTCACTACAACACCGCTGGCGGTGGAAACCCCATTCCAGGAGCAGCAAGCAAGTTCGGCAACTGCACCGGATGCGCGGGCTTTACCCGTGCAGACACGCACTACACGCACATCGGCCCACGAATCGGTTTCGCGTATGAATTGTCCAACAAGAGCGTCATTCAAGCCGGCTTCGCCATTGCATTCCTGAACGGCGGCGCCTATGAATACGGCACCAACAAAGTTGCCGTCAACAATGGCAATCTGCTGGTCGGCACTTATAACCGCAACTCAACTGGCAATTCCACCTCTGCGGTCGGACAATGGGATGCAACTCCTAACATCCTTCCCGATCCCCCCGCGACGGAGTTCAACCCCTCCCTCGGTGCAGGAACGCAGATCGAAGCGTTCGACAAGAAGAAGGACGGTTATGCGCCCTATGCCGAACAGTGGAATGTTAACTACCAGCGCCAGTTGCCTTACGATATGTTCCTCACCGCGGCATGGGTTGGAAACCGTGTCATCCACCTTCCCAGCCAACTGAATCGTATCGATCAACTTGATCCCAAATATCTTGCTTTGGGTAGCGATCTTACCTTGAGCTTTCAAGATGGGTCAGCCCAGGCAAAGGGATACAAGCTGCCCTATGCAAACTTTGTCGGGGACTTTGGCGGTTCCGCCACCGTGGCCCAGTCACTTGTGCCATTTCCTCAATACTCCTATATCTTCAATAACTTTGAGGGTTCGGGTACCACGTACTATCAGAGCGCCCAGATTCAACTTGAAAAGCGCTTCACCAACGGCCTGTCCTTCTTGATGGGATACACCCTGTCACACCAGATGGACAACACCAGCAGCGGTTTCTCGAGTTTTGCCAATGGCGGCATCAACAAATACAACCAGAAGCCGGAATGGGCTATCTCTAACTCCGACGAACCGCAGACCCTCAAGGTCAGCGGTACCTATGAACTGCCCATCGGGCCGCACAAGAAGTACC
Source organism: Granulicella sp. (assembly GCA_041691255.1). Classification (GTDB taxonomy): domain Bacteria; phylum Acidobacteriota; class Terriglobia; order Terriglobales; family Acidobacteriaceae; genus Edaphobacter. Next base: position 15,881 of record JBEPUY010000004.1, read on the forward strand.
TTTCGAACAAGGGGATCACTGGCCAGATTCTTGGCGGGTGGCAGGTTGCCTGGATCCTCGACTACGAAGCTGGAACGCCCTTTGGCGTCGGTCAGAACGGTCAACCGTTCCCCAACGGTTTCAATCGCCCGACTCGTGTTCCTTCGGTCCAACTCAAGACAGCCAACTACAACAACGCGCGTGACCAGTTCATCACGAAGGTTGTGAAGCCGGTCTTCAACCCTGCTGCTTTCGTTGAAACACCGCAATACACGCTCAGCGATGCAAAAAGGAACTACAGCGAACTCAGGAACGCGGCCTTCTATAACGAGGATGTGAACGCCAGAAAGAAATTCTTCTTTGGCGAGCGCTTCACGGGCATCCTGCAGGTCGATTACTTCAATGTGTTGAACCGAACTATCTTCCAGGGCCCGGACACTAACGTGAATGATAGTCAATTTGGTCAAGTCACTAGTACCAACCTGAATTCAACCAATCGACAAGGTCAGGTTGGGTTCCGTCTGGAGTTCTAACTCAATCGTAAGAAACTTTCTTTCTGAAGTTTCCTACTTCACCACTGAAACTAGATGCCGGGCTGCCCAAAGCAGCCCGGCATTTTTCTGTATTTTCTCAATGGTTCAGACCTGAAGGGAACCATGATTCAGAGAACAATTGATGAAAGTTTGGAGGCCTTTCCTGCATGCCGCAAGCCGTGCAAGTCAACTACAAATCCACTATAATTTCGCATCATGAACAAGGTTCAATTGAATATGAAAGTCATGCGGCTTCTAGGTTTCTCGCTGCTGTCTTTCATGTTGCTTTCGTCGGTTGCAGCGTTTGCATGGCAGGGCGAAGACGAAGTGACACCGACGGTTCAGCGACTGTACGCGCAGGCAAAGGCGGCCCAACAAGCCAACGACACTGCAACAGCCATCGAGAAGTATCGAGCGATGATCAAGCTGGCTCCTCATCTGGCGGCTGCCTACAATAATCTCGGGATGCTCTATTTCAATGACCGCGACTACGCGCACTCTGCGACAGCTCTTGAACAGGGCCTTAGATTGCACCCGGATATGCCAACCGCATCAGCAATGCTGGGGATGAGCTATTACCAACTCGGCATGTATGAGAAGGCGGAACCCCTTCTGCGCGGCGCTCTCGCTGCCAACGCCGTCGATAATCAGGTCGAAATCGAGTTAGCTCAAGTTCAAATAAAACTGAGGAAGTATCAAGAAGCATCAACGACGCTCAATCACTTTCTGGCGCGCAACCCAAAGAATCAGGATGCCTGGTATCTGCTGGGGAAGACCTATCTCCAAATGTCGCAGGATGCGCTCGGGAAAATTAACGAGATCGATCCTGACTCGGTTGTTGCCCATGAGATCAACGGTGAGATCGACGAGAGCATGCATAACTACGATGTCGCACTCGTAGAATATAAAAAGGCCATCGATCTTGCGCCGCAGCAGCCGGGTACGCATATGCACATGGCCAACGCATTTTGGTTGATGGGTAACTGGGCGTCGGCGCAAAAAGAATTTAAAGCCGAACTTGCGTTCGATCCTAATAATTGTGATGCGAGATGGAAGCTGGCGAACGCCATGCTGGAGGCAAACGATCCGAGTGAATCAGCGCTGACGGAGTTGAATCATGCGATCGATCGCTGTCCCGCTCTCATGCAGGCGCGTGTGGACCGGGCTCGCGCGCTCATCCGCCTGGGCAGGCAATCGGATGCATTTCGAGACTTAGAGTTGGCCGTGAAAAAGAGTCCAAAAGAACCATCGATTCATTTTCTACTTGCGTCGGTCTATCGGGCAGCGGGGAAGTCCGCTGAAGCCCAGCAGGAGATGGAAACCTACGGTCGATTGCAGCGGGAGGCCAGTCAGTCCGTCGCAGCGCAGGCCTCGGACGCCAGCGCCATCAAAGGGAGTGCGCATTAACTCCTTACTCGCAGGCGACCATCCCAGATGCTTTCATCGCAGCAATGTTCTCGGCTGATATCGCTCACTCCCATGCAACGCCGGTTCGCGTCGTGGAGGTCGCATGTACAAAGTGCCATGGCGAGATCTATCGCAGGTATCTCGCTACTCCCATGGCCAACGCAAGCGGCTTGGCACTGGAAAGCCTCAATTTGGGCGCTCTGAGGCATAATAGCTGCGCCTTATGGAGGAGTACGTTAATGAAATGCAATGCTCACAATGAGAGTATGTGTTTCCGTGTAAGGGTCCTTCAGGAAGCGGCTTCATTGCAGGGGAGAGTGACCACCATGGTGATGCCGCCGCCGACACGATTGATTGCGTATACCTGACCATGATGGAGTCGGATGGCGCGTTCCGCAATAGCAAGGCCAATTCCGAAGCCTCCGGTATCACGTTGCCGGGCGGTATCTACCCGATAAAAGGGCCGAAATATATTTTGCAACTCGTTCTCGGGGAGGCCTGGGCCATGGTCGCTGATCCTGAGTATGCTTATCCGGCGCCCCTCTCGCATCTCACAACTCAAGTGGATGTCTACTGACGAAACTTCCTTCGTGTAACGGATGGCGTTGCGCGCAATATTTTCGATCGCTCGGTAAACCAACTCAGAATTGCCATGCACGATGCAATCGCAAGCGGAATCCAATTTGATGGAGCATGATCGCTGGAGCGCTTCAAACTCGATATCGGGGAGAAGCTCCTCAAGCAGATGCATGAGACTGAACTCTTCGCTATCGACGATAGCGTTCGCGGACTCCAATGACGAAAGCCGGAGGAGTTGTCCTATGAGTGTATTAAGACGCCCCGCCTCGCGCTCGATCCTCTCCAGATTCTCTGACATGCCCATCGGGGCATCTTCTCGAGCTAGCTCCAATGCAACGCTCAGTCTCGCCAGTGGAGAACGCAATTCGTGAGAGACATCGCGTAGAAGCAGCTTTTGAGCGGCGACGAGCGACTCAAGTTGCTCTGCCATATGGTTGAAGTCATGCTCCAATCCCTGAATTTCATCTCCTCCGAAGATGCGTGCCTCACGACGTGGACTGGGTATCCTGGTGTTCAACTGACCGCGTGCAAGGTCACGGGCCGCAGCACGCAATCTTGCTATCGGCCTTGTTAACAGAAGCACCAGGATGAAGGTCGTCAGTCCAAAAACAACGATAGCTACTGGCAGCTGTGGGAAAGCAAAGTGCCAGAGATCATGAGTCCAGCGCTGCTTTGTAGGCCGATAGGGTGTGGCAAGCATAAAGAGATAATTTCTGCCGGAGGAGGATACAACCGCAGTTGCCCAAAGATATTGAGTGGACGTCTGGACTGAGAATACGGACGAATTTCTTTCAACCTGTGACAGGGCGTTCCGATATTCCTTACTATTTTCCGTCTCGCAGGGAAAGTTACCAACAGGCGTAGAAAGATATACCGATTGTCTAAGAGAGGCCGCGTATTGCTGGAAAGCGCTGCATCCTCCTTGTTCATATGCCTGTGCTGCCGCAAGGCCTTCACTCTTCAATGTGACACCCAGAGCGTTAAATATCTGGTCGGGGCGCGTAAACCGATGCTGCAGGATGAGCGTTGTAGAAATAATAAATGTAAGACTTAGAGCAACCCAAAAAAAGAAGAAAATCTTGGCGAAGAGTCCTCGCATACTTATTGACCTCCTCGATGTCTGTGCGTTGCAGGAATCGCCAGCTGATAGCCGACGCCTCGAATGGTCTTTACCCGTTCACCGAGGCCGCAGGTCTCTTCCAGTTTTCGACGCAAGCGGCTGATGTGCATATCAAGGCTGCGGTCGAAGGGGTGCAATTTTCTTCCCAGAACTGCTTCAGCTAATCGTTCTCGTTCGACGACCTCTCCGACAGATCGCATGAGCGTTTGTAACAACGCGAACTCTACATCGGTGAGCGAGACCGGCTTGCCATCGCAGCTGACTGTGCGTGCTGAAGCGTCAAGTTCGAGCCCGAGTGCCGAAACAGAGTCTGATACCTGCTTCGAGGGGGGTGAGGGGGATTCAGCTCGAGCCCCTCTGCGTAGAATCGCCCGGATTCGCGCCAGCAATTCACGTGGGTTGAATGGTTTGGGGAGATAGTCATCCGCACCGATTTCGAGGCCCACAATGCGATCTACATCGTCACCTCGTGCGGTAAGCAGTAATACGTTCATCGAGGACGTAGATCTTAGCCTGCGTAAGACCTCAAAGCCGTCGAGGCCAGGAAGCATGACGTCGAGCAATACCATGGCGTAGCTTTCCGTCAGCGCAAGTTTCAGTCCGGCTTCTCCGTTATGCACCGAAGCAATCTGAAATCCATGACGCCCTAGATAGTCCGAGAGCATCGCGCATAGGTCGACATCGTCATCAATGAGAAGAATCGTTTCCATCGAAGTTTTGACTGTATCACCTCCGAGAGTACGCCTATTTGGCATGCAAAGCCTTGCTGGAAATGTAACAAAGTGTCACCTTGCGAGTGACACTTTGTTACGTGGCATTACCCATTGTGACCGCACTTAGCTTCGAGATGACGTCTTCTGAATATGCCCGGAAATATATGGCGAAGGCGTCTGCGGACGCGGCTCAGGAGATAGAAAAGATGCTCTCATTCAGAATCGCAAGATCAGCGGCCTGTGCTCTCTTATTGATCGGCGCTCTATGTTCGGCGATGTTCGGTCAGTCTCCGACGGGAACGCTGCACGGAACTGTTAGCGATCCTTCGGGAGCTGTGATTCCCAATGCCAAAATTACTGTGACTGGTTTGGACGGAGCAACGTCCACTGTGCAATCGGGTGCCGATGGCAACTACCGGTTCTCCAAACTGGTCCCCGGAAGCTATACGGTGGCCGTAAGCGCAGAAGGGTTCAATCTGGATGAACCACTGACCGTCAAGGTCGGAACCGAAAAACCAAATGTGAAGAATATATCGCTTGGCATCGCTGTCGAACAGCAACAGGTCACGGTGAGCGGCCAGAACACCGGGGTTGACACCTCGCCGGATAACAATGCGGGCGCGATTGTAATTAAAGGTAAGGGCCTCGACGCGCTCTCAGACGACCCTGACCAGTTACAGGATGAACTGAATGCACTGGCTGGGCCATCGGCTGGACCGAATGGCGGACAGATTTATATTGACGGATTTACTGGCGGCCAGTTGCCTCCAAAGTCCTCTATCCGGGAGATTCGCATCAATCAGAATCCATTTTCTGCGGAGTATGACAAGCTGGGCTACGGGCGCATTGAAATTCTTACCAAGCCTGGTACCGACAAGCTTCATGGATCGCTCATGATCAACGGGAATGATTCATCGTTCAATTCGCTGAACACCTTCGTTACCAGCGAGCCGCCTTACTACTCAACCTTTTTGATGGGAAATATAAGCGGCTCACTAAACAGCAAATCGTCATGGTTTATGAGTGCGTTTCAGCGCAATACACAGGCTAACTCCATTGTGAATGCGGAACTGCTGGACACATCAGGGCAAAGCTATAATTTTTCGCAAGCGGTCTCAAACCCACAATCTCGGCTGGACCTGAGCCCGCGTCTTGATCTTCAAATCACGCCCAACAATACATTAACCGTTCGCTACATGTACGACCGCGTTAAGAACACGAACGACGGCGTCTCGCAGTTTGCACTGCCAACGCAAGGCTACAACACGCTCAACGAGGAACAGACGCTGCAAATGAGCGATACCCAGGTGCTGGGAGCGCACGTAATCAATGAGACGAGGTTCCAATACATTCGCGACCGCGACAGCCAGGCCCCGAAAGATACCACCCCTACTGTTACCGTGTCGGGTGCATTCACCGGTGGCGGCAACAATACAGGCATAGCGCGCGATAGTCAGGACCATTACGAACTGCAAAACTATACGACCGCCGCAGTAGGGAATCACTCCATCAACTTTGGGGCCCGGTTGAGGCTCTTGCGAGATTCAAACTACTCCACCGCAGGGTTCAACGGCAACTACACTTATTCTTCGCTAAGCTCCTATGCCGCACATCAACCTTCGCAATATGAAGTAACAGCAGGCACTCCATCGGCTCAGGTGAAGCTCTTCGACGCAGGTATTTTCTTTCAGGATGACTGGAGGGCTCGTTCCAATCTCACTTTGAGCTATGGGCTACGCTACGAAGGTCAGAGCCAAATCAGCGATCATGCAGATTTCGGGCCACGATTCTCATTTGCATGGGCACCGGCTGGCTCCGGTAAAAAAGCGGCCACGGTGATTAGAGGGGGGTATGGATGGTTCTTCGATCGCTTTCAATATAACAATGTCCTGCAGACGATTCGGCAGAATGGTGTCAATCAGAAGCAATATGTAGTGAAGAACCCAACCTTCTATGAAAATGCACCGTCCGCGGAATCGCTCAGCGGAGACCAGGGGGCACCAACAACCTACCAGCTTTCCCCTCACCTGAAAGCTCCGGTCAATATGCAGGCTGCAATTGGGGTAGAACACCAGTTTGGAAAATTAGCGACTCTGTCCGTCACCTATATTAATTCTCGCGGCGTTCACCAGCTATACAGCGACAATATCAATGCATTCCTGCCGGGAACCTATAACTCCGACACCGGTACTGGAGTTCGTCCCAATGGCATTAGCGAGAATCTCTATCAATATCAATCTGGCGGAGCCTATAACCAGAATCAGATCATCACGAACTTTAGCGTGCGCGCCAAAAAGCTGACACTCTTTGGATTCTACTTATTCAACAATGCGAAAGCTGATACTTCTGGCGCCAACTATTTCCCCTCCAATCAGTTTGATCCGAAGGCTGACTACGGCCGCTCGACCTTCGATGTGCACAACCGCTTTCTGCTCGGAGGAAATTACCAGGCTCCATTTGGCGTATCGCTCAGCCCGTTTCTGGTCATGGATTCTGGTAAGCCGTTCAACATGACCCTGGGGCAAGATTTAAATGGGGACAATCAATTCAACGACCGTCCCGCCTTCGCTTCCGCATCCAGCACAGATGTGCTGCAGACCAAATATGGAAAATTCGATCTGGATCCTGCTTCAGATACGACACGTATTCCCTATAACTTTGGAAACGGACCCAGTCAGGTGAGTCTGAATCTGCGCGTGAGCAAGTCCTTCGGAATTGGGCCAAGGGTGGAAGGAAGAGCCAATGGCGGCGGTAACGGACCTCCCCCAGGAGGCGGCGGCCCTGGCGGCGGGCATGGTGGTGGCCCGGGCGGTGGCCTGGGGCCGGGCGGGCTGAGCAGCGGCGGCGGCCGTCCACCCTTCATGGGGCAAAGCGCACCTCGCAAATACTCGTTGTCATTTACGGCAATGGGAAGAAACGTGTTCAATAACGTCAACCTTGCCGCACCCGTGGGAGTACTGAGTTCATCGCTCTTTGGTAAATCCAATGCGTTGGCTGGTGGCTTCTTCTCTTCTCCCTCTTCCAACCGAAGCATCGATTTGCAGATGATGTTCAATTTCTAATACTCGGGAGCAGAAATAGAGGACTGGACGAAGCGTATTTCTTCAGTTCGAGACACTGTAAAGAGTTGTAACCTTTTCGCGGGCAGGGGATCATATCTGCGGCAGATGAAAGAGCAGGCGAGCGATTGTCCTGTTTCCTTCATGGTTCAGGTGCCATCTCCATTTGCGGACCCTCGATGTGAGGGTCCACACCCAATAATGTTAGCCAGGTGTTCCATATCTGGCTCACCCCCAAAGGAAAGGTATCCTCTATATGAAGACCTCCACACACACACTCGCCCTGGCAGCCGCATTTGCCGGTTTGCTCGGTGGCACGACCGTTCGCCTTCATGCTCAGCCCGTTTCGCCCTCGACTACGGCGACGTCTGTCCAGCTCTCCCTGGCGGGCACGCTTCTCGCTTCCAATGGAAGCGCACCCTTGCCCAAGCACTCCTGCAAAGGCAAGAATGACTGTAAGGGACAGGGCGGCGGCAAGCACCCCGGCACCAACTCCTGCAAGGGCCAGGGCGGCTGCGCAACTGACGGGTCCAAACCGGCCAAGGCTTAGTCGGACTGTTCTGGAGGTTTGAGGTGCTCAGACCTCCAGATTGACTCATGGTTCTCTTGGTAAAGGTGGTGCAATGCCAGCAAACAGGTTTAACGGATTCACCAATTACGGCGTGGGCATAGGCCTGCGGGTGCCGCACTACAACCATATCTTTGAACAAAAGCCTGTTGTTGATTGGTTCGAGATCATCTCCGAAAACTATATGGTTGACGGAGGCCGCGCCCTTCAGGTTCTTGACGAAATACTCGAGCGGTATCGCGTGGTCCAGCACGGAGTATCGATGTATTTCGGCTCCGCGCAGCCGCTGAATCGAGAACACCTCAAGCGTCTGAAAGAGTTGACGCGCAGAACCAAGACTCCGTGGCTGTCCGATCATCTTTGCTGGGGCAGCGTCGACGGCCGTTACACCCACGATCTGCTTCCCATTCCTTACACCTTCGAAGCGGTGAAGACGACGGCAGAACGTATCCGTCAGGTTCAGGACTTTCTTGAGATTCCGGTTGCCGTGGAAAATGTGAGCAGCTATGCCGAATTTCATCAATCCCAGATGACCGAATGGGAGTTTCTCAATGAGGTCGTCGAGGCGGCAGACTGTGGAATCCTGCTCGACGTCAACAATATCTATGTCTCATCGCAGAACCATGGATTCAATCCATCGGACTATATCGACAGCATTCCTGCGGAGCGTGTTGCGCAGATCCACATCGCCGGCCATTCAAAGTTTGAGAAATACACTCTCGATACGCATGACCATCCTGTGCTCGATCCGGTATGGGCGCTCTATGCTCGCGCCATCAAACTTGTAGGCGAGACCGCGACTCTGCTCGAATGGGACGACAACATCCCGAGTTTTGACGAAGTGCATGCAGAGGCCATGAAGGCTACGCGTTACCTTAACACTTCAGCTACGTCAGAGATTCCACCGCATTCCAAGGAAACAGTGCACCATGAGGTAGCCCACTCATGAACCTTTTGGAGTTGCAAAGACGAATGGCCGAGGATGTGATGCGACCACTCACGTCCGATTTCAGGATGCAAAGTTCAACCACTGATGGAAGCTCGACCCGGGAGCTGGCCGAGGGCTATATCAAGCCAAACGAACTTCTCTCCTCCGCAGATCGCCTTGAGATATACAACCGCCAGTACTGGTTCCGTGTCATGGGAGCGGTGGCAGAAGATTATCCCGGACTCTTAGCAGTTCTCGGCGAAGAAAAATTTGATCAGATGGTGCTTGCGTACCTCAAAGAAAATCCATCGACTTCGTTTACGCTGCGAAATCTTGGCTCGAAGTTATCTCATTGGCTAGAGGGCCATCCCGAGTTCGCGCCAAGGCGCCATGATCTGCTGGTGGATGTGGCAAAGCTCGAATGGGCCTACATCGAATCCTTCGACCGCGCGAGTCTCTCCCCTTTATCCGAACTGGACATTGCTGGTTTGACTGCAGAGTCTCAGTTATCTTTACAGCCACATCTGCAGTTGCTGGATCTGCGTTACCCGGTGGACGAGCTCATCCTTGCTGTGCACCGCGAGACTGCGCCTGCCGGAGTTGCCAGCAACGCAGCTTCTGAACATAAGCACAAAAAGCTGAAGCGTCTGCCAACCATGCGGCGTTCGGTGATTCGTTTGGCCATCCATCGTTTTGAGAACGATGTTTATTACAGGCGAATCGACCGTGAGGCATTTCTTCTGCTGTCGGCAATTCAGGAAGGAGCTACGCTCGGTGCTGCCATCGAGAAAGCCTTCAGCGATAGCAAGTTGTCCGCCGCAGAGCAGGCAGAGAAGATTCAGGAGTATTTCGCACACGCAGCCGGACTAGGCTGGTTTTGCCTTCCACCCGATCATTCGCCCGCGAAGTTATAGGGTATGGTGAAAGCCAAAATGCAGATACTCTTCGATCCCGATCAGCACCAGCGTCGCGAGAGATAACAGAAGCTGCACTCGCTCCATCCTCAATTTGCCGGGACTCAAAGGCTTCTGACGCCATTGTGATGCAGGCCGATTGCGAAGGTAGCGAACATGCAGGAAGATCGCCAGGTTCAATAATGAACCCACAAGCGCGATTGCAATCATGGGGCGCCGAATCCAGGCTGCGTGAAAACGGACCAGATCTGCTCCGGCACCGGTAGTCATCGCAAGGGCGCCAATCCCAATCGTAAGACGAAGTCCATTGATGGCAACAACGGCTCCGCAGATGCTTTGAAGAAGAGCAAAGAGAAAACTTGACCACGCAATCGCGCGCCGAGTGTTGGCCGCCTCGCCTTGCAACAGGCGGTCGGAGAGGTCATTTGGCTGCAAAGACGGAACAGAATTGATCGGCATGAGAGCTCGTCGTCAGAGGGAACTAAATCCTAAGTTTCCCTCGTCTTTGAAGATTTTATACGAGCTACACGGTGATGTGCATGAACGGGTGTTTATGGGGTATCGAAAGTCATGCCTTCTCAATCGCTTTTTGACGGTGCAGGCTCAATCCCTCCAATCTCCTCGTTCAGGCGAGCGTGCAGCCGTTCGCTGAAACCGAGCGGCAATTCAAAGGTTCGCTCATCTGCCGTCAGGATCAGAATATTGCGCGTCGAATCGAGAATGGCCGAGCAAATTTCGCAGTGCTCTAAATGCCTTTGCACCTGGTCCTTCACCTCTGGGGACAGCGTGTCATCCAAATAACCGGAGATGTGGTCCCAGACGTGTTTGCAATCTATGACCATGGCAGCCACCTTCGCTTAGGATTCACTTGTTTCAACTGAGGAGCCAAGCGTTTTTGTAACATGATTCGTGCTCGATGCAGCCGCACTTTTACCGAGGCTACACTGATGCCCAGCGTCTCCGCGGTCTCGTTTACGCTCAGTTCTTCCATGTCTCTTAAGACGAAGGTCTCTCGATAGATTAGCGGAATGTCTGCCACGGCCTGCTGCAGCAGCTGACGTATCTCCAGCCGCTCCACCGCCTCCGACGGAATCTCTCTCCAATCGCGCAGCAGCGCGGGAGATACGTGCCCTTGTTCATCAGAAGGCTCGTCCAGCGATTCCATCGGCACGGCGTTCTTGCGGCGAAGACGGCTGCGCGCCTCATTCAATGTAATGCTGATGAGCCATGTACTGAATTTTGACTCGGAACGGAAATTCTTAAGGTTGCGAAATGCTTTTAGAAAAGCCTCCTGCGCGACATCCTCGGCATCGGCCTCATTTTTCAGAAGGGTAAGCGCCATCACATAGACTGTTCGCTCGTGAGGGCGAATCAGGCTATGAAATTCGTGCGTGTTACCTGCCAGAATCGAAGCGATGAGCTGCCCTTCTTCTGGAATGGTGCTTCCTTCGATCATGGCGTCTCAGTCCGTATCCGATAGCGCTTTGCCAGCATTGCATCTACGGAGATCAACCCCGCACCGAACACCAGAACCATAGCAGAGGCGAACAGAAACGTGTAAGGATCGGCCGCATAGAACTTCCCGGGATCGGAAAAGACGGACAGCAGCGCCTCGCGGTCCGCAGTCCAATAGGCAGTCAGCATATTCACTGTCAGCAACAGGGCTATCAATCTTGAGCCAAGCCCCAGAATCAACAGAATTCCACCGACGAATTCCAGCCCCGCCACAAAATGCGCGGTCATCCCAGGAGCAGGAAGGTTGAGGCTGGTGAAGAAATCGGTAACTTTGTCGAGATGGTGCAGCTTCCCCCAGCCCGATTGCACCAGTTGCCATCCCCAATAGAGACGAACCAGCAGCAGAAAGGGAGTTTGGAGATAGGCCGTCAGTTTTGAAAAGTGTGTGTACAGTCTGGTCAATCTTTTCATCGCGCCTCTATCCGTTGCTTCGTGCTATTAGAGCAATGGATGGCCAAGAGGTTACAAGTAAAGACTTTTGCTGGAATTGGCCCTTAGCCTAAGCGATCTTCCATTCGAAAACAATCTGCAACGAAAGTTGTACGGATGGGATAGCTGATAAGGGATACAGTTGCTCGGTACCCCTTGATCTTCTTTCACTTGCGACGATGCCACCTAGAGCATGCGCATTGTTTATTTTATCTGCGGCTTCTCTTCTCCAGGCCTGTTGCAGGAAACACGGTGACTCTTCGGGTCCGATCCGTCAGTGCCTATTAGGAGTGTGTCTTTTGAAACGATTTGGATTCGTGCGTCTGATCCTTTGCCTCTGCGTGTTCATTTTCAGTGTTCACAAAGTGTCTGCTCTTGATGCAGCTCTGAGCGGCGATGCCAGTGTGAACTCCGCCCATCCGGGGGTCAATTACGGTGCACTCTCGAATCTGTATGTCGGGAATGGAAATACCGCTTTTCTCCAGTTTGATCTTTCTTCATTGCCCGCGGGGACGACTTCAGCCCAGGTATCGCACGCAACGCTCACCGTGTTTGTGAATCGGGTGAACGCCGCTGGCTCGGTCACAGTGTCTCCCGTGACTGCGGCCTGGGGCGAGTACAGCGTAACCTCCACGGCGGCACCAGCGACGGGAAGTTCGATTGGAAACCTTCCGATTTCCGTCGCGGGGGAGTATGTCTCCCTCGATGTTACGGCGCAGGTGCAGGCATGGGTGACCACGTCTGCAAGTAACAACGGCCTGGCACTGGCATCGGGCGGAGCCAACGTGCTCTTCGATAGCAAAGAAAACGATGAGACCAGCCATGCTGCTCGGCTCGATATCACGCTGGTATCGCAGGGGCCGCAGGGCGTTCCGGGACCGATTGGTCCTGTGGGTACTGCTGGAGTCAACGGCTTGCCTGGGCTGCAGGGAATTCAAGGTCCGATTGGAGTCACTGGCGCGGCCGGGGCGGCAGGAGCCCAGGGGCCTGCCGGGGTAGGTATGGTCTATCAGAACGCCTATAACGCGGGAACAACCTATGCTGCCAACGATGCGGTGACGTACAACGGGTCCAGCTATATTTCGTTACAGAACTCGAATCTTGGGCATCAGCCCGATGTCTCTCCGGCATTCTGGGAGCTCTTTGCTGCAGCCGGTGCCAATGGTCCAGCCGGTCCCATCGGCGTGACTGGTGCAACTGGCTCCATTGGGCCGCAGGGGATTCAAGGTCCTACTGGAAACACCGGGCCTGCCGGGCCAACCGGGGCGACTGGTGCCGTGGGTCTCGTCGGTGCTACCGGCGCGACCGGTCCAGATGGTCCAATCGGAGTTACTGGTGCTACCGGCGCGACTGGTGCCACGGGCTCGATTGGGCCGCAGGGAATTCAAGGTCCTATTGGCAACACCGGGCCTGTCGGACCAACCGGCGCGACTGGATCCGCAGGTCCCATCGGCACTACTGGCGCTACCGGTCCTGCTGGTTCTGTGGGCACGACCGGCGCTATCGGCCCGCAAGGAGACCCTGTCAGCTTTAAAGGCCCCTGGAACATCGGGGCGACGTATGCGCTGGGCGATGCGGTTTCGTTCAACGGCTCCAGCTATATCTCTATCGTCGCAGGCAACGTGGGCTTCCAGCCGGATATCAGCAATGTGAAATGGGGGCTGCTCGCTCAGGCCGGAACAACGGGCGCTGCCGGGTCTCCCGGAGCTCAAGGACCAGCAGGAGTAGCAGGACCATCAGGACCAACAGGAGCAACGGGCGCTACCGGACCGGCTGGTGCCAGTGGCGGCGGGGTGAACGCCGTTTCCTTTTCCATGCAGTTTACAAATCCGGGGACGGGTTCCGCAGGGGCGACCTATTACTTCTCGCCGCTCTACTCCAGCGGAACTTTTACAGGGAATACCACCATTGGAGGCAATATTGTGGCTATGCCCACGGCCTGCACGATGAGCGCTCTCAATGTTGGAGTCAATAACTACAACGCTCCGAGCTCGGACGTAACAACGCTGACTGTCTACAAGAATGGCTCTGTTACAACGATGTCCTGCTCCGTGACCACGAATAACAACGGATCGAGTTGCCAGGACAAGACGCATACGTTCAGCGTATCTGGAGGCGACAGCATCAGCGTTGCCTTCTCGGAGTCCAACATCACCCCATTCAATAAGGTGGTTGTCAACCTGGTTTGCCAGTAGCAAAACGTCTCTGTCTACAAGGGGCCAGACAACCTGCAGAACCAGCCAGAACGGGGAAGAGACAGCAAGCTTGCCCGCCCGGCCTTGAGGATGAGCTGCAACCCCTGAGGGTGGTTCAGCATGAGGAAGTAGAACGAAGTATTAACGAACGAAAAGGAAAGAAATCATGTCAGAACCATTTCTCGGAGAGATACGGATGGTCGGCTGGAACTTCGCCGCCAATGGATGGGCGCTTTGCAATGGGCAGTTGCTGCCAATCAGCCAAAACACCGCCTTGTTTTCGCTGCTGGGAACTAACTTTGGAGGCGACGGCATCCGTACCTTTGGTCTGCCAAACCTGCAAAGCTGCGTTCCAATACATCAGGGCACCGGTCCTGGCTTTAGCACTTATGTGATGGGCCAGACTGGAGGGGTCGAAAATGTAACCTTGATCGCCAGTAATATGCCGCAGCACAACCATCTGGTGGGAGTAAGCAATCTGTCGGGATCGGTCACAGATCCAACCAATGCAGTTCTGGCGCAAGGCAACTCTGGATCAGGAAGAGAGGCGGTCGCTACTTCCAATTATGTTTCGACGGCTGCTACAGGGACCCTATCCCCTGCAACGATCTCTATGGCCGGCGACAGCCAGCCGCATAGCAATATTCAGCCATATTTGTGCGTCAACTTTATCATCGCGTTGACGGGCATCTTCCCCTCGCGGTCATAACAGTCGGTGTGCCGCTGCTGCGAGACGGCGGCACACCTTCACATTTCAAACAGGGCAATCTGATTTTTATGGCAGCAGCAGTTCAAATGCGGAGTGCAACCTGCCACCTTCGGCCATCCGTCGCCGAGGATGAGAGCTTCTTGCTGGAACTCTATGCACAGTCCCGTGCCGAAGAGCTGATTCGCTCAGGAATGGATGCATTGCAGCGCGAAGTCTTCATCCAGATGCAGTTCCGAATCCGTCAGGCTGCCTACAGCGCAACCCACCCGACGGCATTGAGCGAGATGATCTGTGCCAATGACGGAACTGCGATCGGCAGGGTTCTCACCGATCGAACGGCGGATGGGATGTGCCTGGTCGATATCGCAATAGCACCAGAAAGACAGCAGCAGGGAATTGGGACGCAGGTCATTCAGGAGTTGCAGCAGGAGTGCATGTCGCATCACTGGCAGATGAGTCTGCAGGTGTTGAAGGACAGTTCAGCAGAGCGTCTCTATCGGCGGCTCGGATTCAGATTAACGGGTGAAGATTCACTTCGCAGGCAGATGGTCTGGGATGGGACGAAGATTTGAAAAGCACAAGGCATAGGTTGCAGTCCGGAAAAACACGCATACCAAAGGCGGCAACTCCTCACGTTCTACAGGGGCACTCGTCGCGGTTCAAGACACTCGTCCCCGGCCTGTTCACGATAGCGCTCGTCATTGTTATAGGAGCGGCAGCCAGCGGACTTCGGGCATTGGCACAGACTGCGCCCCCAAATAACGTGCAGGCGACGGCGGCCTCTTTGGCCGCTCCGGCGCAGATCGCATATGACACCGCGGGCAATCTCTATATCGCAGACCTGAACGACAATGTCATCCGCAAGGTAGACCTGGCCGGCATCGTAACCACGGTCGCAGGCACCGGCGAGCAGGGCTTCTCGGGAGACGGTGGCCCGGCTACCAGCGCGCAGCTAGACTCTCCCGCTGGAGTGGCCGTCGACGCATCCGGCACCATCTATATTGCAGACACGCACAATCACCGCATCCGCAAAGTCAGCGTCGGGACAATTACAACGGTAGCGGGAAGCAACACCGCGGGCTTCTCTGGCGATGGCGGCCCAGCCGCGTCAGCCACGCTGAGCAATCCGACTGCGCTTGCCGTCGATTCGAGCGGCAACCTCTACATCTCCGACACCGACAACCACCGCATTCGCAAGCTCAGCGGCACCACCACCATCATCATCACCACCGTTGCAGGCAACGGCGAACAGGGATTTTCCGGCGATGGCAGCGCAGCAACCTCTGCGGCAATTGATTCTCCCAATGGCGTAGCCGTTGATGCTTTAGGCGCGATCTACATTAGTGACACCCACAATCAGCTTGTGCGCGTCGTCAGAATCTCGGGCATCATCTCGACTTTGGCTGGCGATCGCCACAAAACATTTGGCGGCGATGGCGGCCCCGGAAGGTCAGCGTCGCTGGCCCGTCCTCGCGGCATCAGTGTCGATGCGCAGGGCAACATCTACGTCGCCGACAGCGACAACAATCGCATCCGCCTCATCTCCAACACAGGAACAAGCATCAAGACAGTGGCAGGCAATGGCTCCCAGGGATTCGCGGGCGACGGCGGCCCCGCGGTCAACGCCATCCTCGACACACCTCGCGCCCCTGCCGCATTATCCGGCGGTGCATTTGCGCTGTCCGATACCAATAACCAACTAGTTCGCCTCGTGGGTACGGATGGAGTGATTCACACGATCGCCGGACAGAATTCGGGCACCGGAGGCGGCCAGGGCTTCTCTGAAACCCTTGTACTCAGCGGTGCCTCCAGCATTCCCTACGGCAGCGGCTCTCTGACCGCGACCTTCAGCAACGCCAGCCTTACGGCGACGGGCCAGGTCAGCCTGCTCGACATTACCAGCGGTTCAACCTCGGTAGGTTCCGCACCGCTGACAAGTAATGTGGCAACCATCAGCACCGCGACGCTGTTGCCCGGTTCGCATCGTCTTGTGGCCAGCTACCCGGGCGATGCCTTGAACCCTGCCATCACCAGCAGCGTCTTTGTCCTCACCGTCGCTCCCCCCCCGATTACGTACTTCACCCTCACCGCAACCGGAGCGACGACCCAATCCGTTAATCCCGGACAAACCGCGACCTTCAGCTTTGCTCTCCAACCGCAGGGTGGCGTGCTGAATACTCCTATTTCTTTGACGGCTTCGGGGCTCCCCCCAGGAGCGACCGTGGTCTTTACCCCTGCAGCGATTGCCTCGGGCAGTGGAGCCACCACTCTAAGCCTGTCTATTAAGACGGCGGCGCTGAAAGCGGCGAATACTCCGCCTTCATCGCCTCTCAGAACACCGCTGCTTCCTATCAGCGCAGCCGTGTTCTTGCTGCCGTTGCTGCGGAATAAGCGTCTCCGCGCGAGGTTTGCCCGCATGCCTCGCACTCTGCTCAGCATCCTGTTCGTGCTGATCGCAGGCGCTGCAACTCTTGGGCTGACTGGCTGCGGCAGCGGCGGCTTCTTCGCACAGGACCCGCAGACCTACACGGTGACGATTACTGCCACCGCGACCGCCCCGGCGAATACAACCTTGCAGCACACCACGACGGTCACGTTGGTCATTCAATAAGACCGCAGAGGAGCAGGCGCGCACGCATGAGAATTAATTTGCTTTTGATGTCGGCAGTATTGATGGGAGCGGTGGCCTCCGTCTCTGCTCAAACAGCTTCGCAGCAGAGTGGCGATCTGGGGCCAACGGTTTCGAAGAGCCACCCCATCGCGCTCTCAGTCGACTACACCGCAATGATCGGTAATGCACCCCCGGGCACCTGTGGCTGTTTTCTACTGAACGGCGGCAGCAGCGAAGAACTGTTCCACGTCTGGAAGAGTATTGCGGCGGTCGCACAGGTGACCGGAAGTCGAACGGACCATGTTCCACAGTCGCAGCAGGGCCTCAGCCTGATCACCTATATGGCTGGCCCGCGCTACTCGTTTCACACCATGCGGCGGCTGACCCTCTATGGGCAATTCGTTATCGGTGGCGTGCACGGATTCGACAGCTACTTCCCCAAACCTGCCTCGCAGTCCACCGGCGCTGCAAACTCTCTGGCCTTCGCTCCCGGCGGCGGCCTTGAGATTGGTGTCAGGGACTGGCTCTCTGTCAGGGCGGTTGAAGGCGAATATCTCCTCACTCATCTGCCCAACGACATTAACGATCATCAGCACAATCTTCGTATCAGTTCAGGAGTGGTCTTCCGCTTCTCTATCCGGCGATTGAATCGCTGAACAAGCTCCTGAGGTCGGCATCTCTGAAATTAGGTGCGACAGAAACTGCTCTTTTTGGCGAAAAAACGCTTGTCAAGTCGCCAAACGACCTAAACAGCAGAAAACAAATAGTTTGTCGGGTGTAGGTTAGTTTCCGTACATATCTATAATTAAGTAAGTACAGAAATGAAAAGCGGACAAACAAGAATTTTGAATATGCCCATTCAAAGTCAGTATTTGGCCGTAAAGTACCTGGATACAATATTTTAGCCTGTACCACTTGGGTAAGTTGCTCAAATGAATCCACTTATCCGGATCACCCCCAGGGGGGTAGGGATGGGAGCTGCGAGAGACGAACAGAGCACTTGCAGGGAAGAATCAAGTATGGCTCTTATTTAACACAATGCGCGATTGACATGTCTCCAAAATCGGATATTCTGTGCACCAGAAGTGGTGCAAAAAACAACCGTAGAGAGGCAGGCATGACAGCGGAGCTGAACCTACTGGATGTTTGGATTCCCGAGCAGATGGAGCCGGGTACATTGTTCATGCTGGAGCAGGCTGGCAAACTTGGCAAGGCAGAGAACCCCTATTGGGCGGTTCTGGCTTGTCCCTCCTGTGGTTCGCTCGGGCTCATCACCCGGCATCAATGCATAGGCAACGAATCGATGATCTGCGGATCGGACAGGTGTTCTGCGGAGTATTTTCTTGAGGATGGCCAGATTCGCTATCGTCCCGCCAGCTGAGAATTCCTCATTCGTGCCGCAGCGCCACGACAGGATCCATACGCGATGCTCGAATGGCGGGCAGCAGGCCGGAGACGATGCCGACCACGGCCAGAATGACGAATGAGATCAGCATTACTTCGGGCGAAGCGCGCAGAATGATGTCGCCCTCGTGGTTGGCCGTTTTATAGATGTCGGAATAAAGCGGCATGGGCGGAATCATGTACGCTACCGCGATGGCAATCATCATTCCGATGGCGCCCGCGATAAAGGTAAGCGTAAGGCTTTCCAAAAGAAATTGAGAAAGAATTTCCCGCCGGCGAGCGCCAAGCGCTTTAAGCAGGCCAATCTCCCGCGTTCGCTCGGTGACGGAGACCAGCATGATATTCATGACGCCAACGCCGCCAACGCCCAGCGTCATAGCGCCGATGATGCCCAGCAAAAGCTCGAGCGCCGTGCTGAACTGCATTATCTCAGCCGAGTCCGCCACGGTGTCCCACGCGCCAATGGCCTTATCGTCCTTGGGATCGAAGTGATGACGCTGCGCCAGCACCGCGCGGACAGCCTGGATTGCCTTGAGGTGCATGTCGCCCGATACGGGCTGGAAGACGATGCTGTCTGGATCTCGCTGGTTTCTGAGCAGCCGCATCATGTCGAATGGGATGAAGGCATTTTCATTATCCGGTCCATTGTTGGACGAGTCCTGAATCTTGTTCTGCAGCACGCCGATCACCTGAAAGACGTGGCCTTCGATATTGACCGACTCGCCCACAGGAGGGAATCCGTTGAAGAGCTTCTGTGCGGCATGCGGGCCGAAGATGACGACCTGTCGATGATCGGTAAAGTCTGCCGGTTCAAAGTATCGGCCATTTTCAACTTTGAGCCGCCGCATCTCTCCATACGGATATTCGATGGCCTTGCTCTGAATGTTCACTACCTTGGCCCCGTATTTGAAGCTGAAGGCATCGTCGGTCTCGGAACTGACCGCGCGCAGGAAGGGAACCGTATCGCGAACAGCCTCGGTATCACCATCGCGAAACTTGATCCGCTGGCCTGCGCGTTCGCCACCGGCCTGCATGCTCGTCTGGCCGCCCCATACCATGATGACGTTATCGCCCAGGCCCAGAAATCCGTTCATGACCTCCTGTCCAAGGCTCTTTCCGTAGCTCAACAGAAGCACCACCGTGACCAGCCCCCAGGCAATGCCCAGCATCGTCAGTCCCGAGCGCAAGCGATTACGCAGCAGGGAATCGATACTTTGACGGATGGTCTCCCCAATGTTCATGGCTATTCCGTCCTCAGGCATTCCATCGGGCTGAGGTTGGCTGCACGCAGCGCAGGATAAGTTCCGGCAAAGAGTGTGATGACCGTGAGAGTCGCAAGCGAGGCAACAATCGCGACGAGAGAGATGACCGGATGAGGAACGAAGTCAGGCAGAGGCACCAGTCGCATCAGCAGGCAGATACCTACGCCAACCATCAGACCTGCCGCGCCGCTGACGATGGTGATGATCGCCGACTCGACCAGAAACTGCCGCCGGATATCGACAGCAGTTGCACCCAGCGCTTTGCGGATACCGATCTCCCGCGTTCGTTCGGTCACGGCGACCAGCATGATGTTCATGACGCCAATTCCGCCCAGCGCCAGCGTCAGCAGGGCGACAGCGCCGAAGAAGAAAGTCATCACCGAGAAGATGCGCTCCGTGAACTTGGAGCCGTCAAGAGTATCCCAGACCCACAGCGCTTCCTTGTCGCCGGGATCGTAATGATGGCGCTCGGCGATGATGCGCTTCACCTCATCAAGTGCCTTCTCATGAAGATCGGGAGAGACAGGCTCGACGACGATATTGTTGACAGAACCGCGTTCCATGCCCGGATCGATCGGAGGGAAGTCTCGGGCCATCGCTGAGTATGGTGCAAAGAGCTGCGTGTTATCCGGCCCGCTTCCATAGCTGCCGTTCTGCTTCTTTTTTGCGAGCACGCCGATGACGGTGTACTCGTATCCCGCAACCAGCACCTTCTGTCCGATGACAGTCTTGCCGGGAAAGAGTTGCCGGTTCGCGTCCGCTCCGAGGAGAATGACGCGGCGGCCATTAGCTTCGTCCTCATCTGACATCAACCTACCCTGATCGACCGTCAACGAGCGAAACCGCTGATACTCAGGCCATACTCCGCGGACGGGGCGCAAAGCGGCATTCCATTGGCTGACCTCCGACACACTGCGCCGAATCTCGGGACTGACGGTCTTTACCAACGGCGCGCCCTGTTGAATGGCAATCGCGTCATCGACGGTAAGGCTGATGTCTCGCCCCGCCGCGTAGCCGCCTGCCTGCATTCCTGTCTTACCACCGAAGATGATGGCAATATCGGTGCCGATGCTGCGCAGGTGCTGCTTCTGATCGACATTGAAGCCGATGCCCAACCCGACCAGCAGAATGACCGAAGTGATGCCCCACACGATTCCGAACATGGTGAGGAAGCTGCGCAGCTTACTCTCCCATAGAGCGGATAGGGTCTGCCTGAATATTTCGCGGATCGGCATAGGCAATCATATCCGTCTCAAAAGAATAGGAACGGCGATATGTGACATACGCAAACGTCGGGCTAAAGTTCCTTTGTATGGAAAGGATAGTGAATGCGATACGATGAGAAGGCAGCTCCTCTCCGTTCCGCCCGGATGGTGAAATCGGCAGACACAGCGGACTTAAAATCCGCAGACCATAAACGGTCGTGGGGGTTCAAGTCCCCCTCCGGGCACCATTCTAAAGGACTTAGCTGTCAATTGATTATTGCTTCTTTCGGTTTGACAGCTTCGTTGACAGTAGTTGAGAAAACTTCGTCCATTCGATCCGCCACTTCATTGCGAAGAGCGGGAATCATGTGCGAGTACGTGTCCATCGTGAGCTGATAGGTCGAGTGGCCAAGTGTCTCCTGCACCAACTTGGCCGGAACGCCAAGCGATAACAGCAGCGATGCGCACGTGTGTCTGAGATCGTGGAATCGTACCTTTGGCAATCCAGCATCCTTGAGGACTGTCGGAAAGACGTGTGAAATCTCGTCTGGATTCATGGGCGTGCCTACGCTCGTGGTGAACACGAAATTGCCATCCTTCCACTTCGATCCAGCCCACTGCATCTCTTTGGCCTGGGCGCTCCGCTGCTTTGCCAAGGCTGTCAGGCAAATCTGAGGAATGCGAAGTATGCGTCTGGATTTTTCACTCTTGGTAGTCGTCAAACGTTGCCCTTTGCCCTTTACGTTTTCGAGTGAGTGGCAGACTTCCAGCCGTCCAGTCTCAAAGTCGATATCCCTCCATCGCAGACCGAGCGCTTCGCCGCGGCGAAGGCCAAGGGTGAGTGCAACGGTGTACAGCGCTTCATGCTGATGGCCGGTGACGAAGACGAGGAGTGACTTGGCCTGTTCAGCGGAGAGGATCGTCGGCACGTAGCGGACGCTTCGTGGCAGGGTGACGAGCTTCGCCGCGTTCTGATGTACCAGTTGCCAGCGGTGCGCCTGTGACAGTGCGGCGCGTAATGTCGCATTGATATGCTTGACGGTTGCCGGACTAAGGCCGGATGCGTGGCGCTCATTCAGAAAGGCCTGGAGCTTCTGAGGCGTGAGCTTTACCAGCGATAGCCGTCCAATGCCGGGGATGAGATGAACTCTGACGATCCACTCATAGGACCGGTACGTCTGCGATTTATTTTTCGGCTTGACCGTATTCTCCAGCCAATCGGTAAGGAACATCGCGACGGTCTGACGCTCAGACGTGATCGTCAGTCCCATCTGCTGTTCACGGAGCACACGCTTCATGGACTCGCTGACTTCGGCGCGTGTCTTGCCGTAGAGCAGCTTGCGGTGAGGCTTCCCACCTGGCTTGTAGCCTAGCGATACCTGAGCGCACCAGCGGCCATCCTGACGCTGATAGATAGAACCTTCACCAGATCCCCGACGATTAGCCATTGTGTTTCACCTCAGTCTTTAGGGCGGTATCTTCAGCAGGTTTCTTGCGGCGGTCTCGTTGATCCTTCTTTTTTTTGCGAGCTTTGCAGCGATCATCATCGCAATACTTTTTCGCTTTCTGGCTTCCGATCTTGAACAGAGTTTTGCATCCCGGACACTCTCGAAATCGAATACCGGCAATACGGTCTGCATAGATAGTGGCTGCGATAGCTTTTAGGGCACAATCGGCCTTGATGAGCAAAATGGGAGTTAGACTTTCGTGTGGGTGGAGATAGTCGAGTAACGCACCTCCGCGTTGCATGTTTTGTCGAAGTTCTGCGTCTAGCTTCTCTGGAATAAATTCGATGGAATAGGCTTGGCGCGGCGGAGCGTAAAACCAGTGCTCCAATTCTCGTTGCGACTGCCTAATCAATGCAGCACCGCTGCGTATATCGGCGAGCATATCTTGATAGTCATCGGCGGCTTGCTGCGGGGTTTCCGACATTACCTCGGCTGCGTGACGGACGTTTTCTAATTCTTCCGGTGAGAGAGGCCGGGAAGAACCGCCAAAATAGGTATGGTCGTACAAACCGGTCAGCATCAAGAGCATTTGGTTGATTTCACCGTTTGGATCTAGATCATCTGTGGGTTGATTCGCCATCACCGCTTTATGAACCTTGGATAGTTTCTCTCTCTCCAATACCAGCTCTGCATATCGTTGCCAGAGTTGGAAGTCAGACCATGACAAATCATCTCCGTGTGGCAGGAATTCGCCCGTGTTGCGCAAAAAGTCAAGTGCTTGACGTTCGGTTTTCACCTTCAAAAATTCCTCGCGAACGCTGAAGGCATCAAGGGGTTTCTCATCCCACCGTTGTTCAGTACCTTCTTTTCCTTCTACCCATCGAGTAGTCACGAAAACGGTTTGTCCGGCTCGTGTGAATTGCTGAACGCGGGGAATCGTTGCTCGATAGTGGACCACTATTTCCATCGGGGAAACGGAGCGATGATTTGTATTTTGGAGCGCGTCGCTCGCCATTTCCGCATTCGTTAGCTCCAATTTGCTCGATGTGATTTTCGCTTTGGGTATGACTTTTTTCATTTCTGCCCTAGTTTTCCTCAGTGTCCCCACCTTGTCCGTCTTGTAAGGGAAACGTCTCCCCCATAGTCTGTGTCCAGATGGTAGCACTAAGGACGGAGATAGACGAAATGGAAATTACGAAGGGTTCAAGGCTTTTGAGGGCTGCTGAAGTGGTGGACATGACCGGCTGGTCTCGAGCCAAGGTTTATGCAATGGCTGTTTCAGGCGAAATTCCCTCGCTGAGATCGGGGCGTAGCGTTCGCATTCCTCTGGCGGCATTGGAGCGCTGGATTGAGCAGAACACAACCGGGGGCGGCGCAGAGTAATGGCCGCAAGCAAAGCACCCGCGTTCCAGTTCTACGCCGCAGAGTACCTGGCAGACGAGAACGTCCAGCTTCTGACGCTGGAGCAGGAAGGCATCTACATTCGTTTGCTCGCCTACTGCTGGCGCGAAGGTAGTATCCCTGCGGATTCGACAAAGCTATCGCGTCTTTGCAAGAACGCTCCGCTCGAAGCACTGGCGGATGTGACAGATCTTTTTGAGGCATCCACGGAAGGCCGCATGATCCATCGTCGGCTAGAAGATGCACGTCGGAAGCATGAGGAGTACCGGCTCCAGCAAGTAGAGAACGGAAAGGAGGGCGGGAGGCCAAAGAAGAATGATCCAAATAAAAGCAAAGACAAAGGCTCGGGTTATTCCGACGAAAGCCAAGACAAAGGCTCGGGTTATTCCGACGAAAGCAAAGACAAAGGCTCGGGTATTTGTGACGAAAGCGAAACGGAAGCCGAAAAAAGGTCTTCTTCTTCTTCTGCTTCTGCTTCTGCTTTTGCTTCTGCAACTGCAACTGCTTCTGAGTACGAAGAACCAAATACTCTTGCGCTCACCGCTCTCGCGGTTCCCGCCGTCATTGTCGGAACTCTTCCACTGAACACGGGTGATGACTTTGAAATCACGGATGCCATGGTGAGGGAGTGGATCGAGCTTTATCCGGGCGTCGACGTGAATCAGCAGTTGCGAAGCATGAAGGGTTGGTGCCGGGCGAATCCTTCGAAGCGCAAAACGAAATCTGGCATTCGCCAGTTCATCAACGGATGGCTCTCCAAAGAGCAGAACAAAGCAAGACCAATGACAGGAGAAATAAATCATGGAACGAGTACAGGAGCAACTATCAGAGCTGCTGTTCAGCAGCAATCAGCCATCGACGCAATCCGAACAATTTCAGGATGGGATCAGAGCAGAGCTGGGCATACTGATGACGCTATGCAAGCTACGCTGGCCACACCCAGCGCAGACCAAGGAGACAATAGCTATTTGGTTTGAGGCATGGGCGGGGAAGGTGAACAAATACGGCGTAGGCCTGTTCGGTACTGTCATTCGCGAGTTGGTTAGCGGTGTAGATGAGTTCTTTCCAGATCCCGGAAAGATCGAAAAGGCACTCATGCTCATGCAACAAAAACAAGCTCAGGGAAAGCGTGCGGAGAATATGAAGCAGCATCGCCGCGACTGCAACGGCTACTCCGGCTTCATGGATAGGGACGGGAACATTATTCCCGATCCTGAGAACCACCCATTCACGCGTGTGCCGGTTCGATGCAATGGATGCACTCAACTCAACCAGAATTAGGCAAGAGATAGAACAGGCCGTAGCTGTGAAGTCGCGGCGGAGAATGATGCAAAAGCGATGCAGGTTCTGTAAGTCATTGATCGAAGCAGGCGAGCGTTACTGTCGACCGCAGTGTAGGCTGCAGGCGCTTGGACGGCAAGACGTAGTTACGAAGCGCGACGCCGAACGCGGATGGCTCACCGTCACCAAGGAAGTGAGGCAGCCATGGCGCAGAGATTAGCGGGTCCGTGTGCGACCGCGATATGCAATAGCTTGGCTGTCAGTGGCAAACGATATTGCGGGAAGTGTGCGCAGACTGCGACCTCGCGAATCGACGCAGCGAGAGGTAACAGTTCGCAGCGCGGATACGACTATAGCTGGCAGCTCTTCAGAGCATGGTTTCTTCGCAGGCCAGAGAACGTCATGTGCAATGACTGTGGCGTGATGCCATCCAGAGACGTTCACCACAAGATCAAAGTGCGAGATTGCCCATCGCGCAAGCTGGATGAGACCAACTGCATTGCGTTGTGCAAGGGATGTCATCAAAAGCGCACCAACAGAGGGGAATAGTGATTGAAACGGGTGGTACGGGGGTAGGGGTGAAATTTCAGAAAGGCTCAGGCCGATAGACCAGCGTTAGGTTTGATTTTGATGCAACCTTCCCAAAAAGGTTCTAACTCTAAAAGAATGAGAGGTTTATATGAAATGTCCTAGCAGTCTGTCATTAGCAGCCC
Source organism: Granulicella sp. (assembly GCA_041691255.1). Taxonomy (GTDB): domain Bacteria; phylum Acidobacteriota; class Terriglobia; order Terriglobales; family Acidobacteriaceae; genus Edaphobacter. The sequence continues at coordinate 41,854 of JBEPUY010000004.1, forward strand.
GTCGCCATTGGAACCGAATCACAAAAGAATACGAGCTGACTTCGGACGCCGGCATGATTCTTCAGACGGGTCTGGAGAATTGGGACATGGCTCAAGATGCTCGAAAGCAGATTCGAGAGCAAGGAATCGTGGTGAACGGAAAGCGGCATCCGGCCATTGAAATTCAAAAGCTGGGCGACATGATTTTTCTGCGTTCGATGCGCGAGCTGGGCCTGAACATAAGTGATCCTGGCGACGTCGGACGTCCCCCTGATGCGCTCGGCGTCGAAGTGACAAAGCGCGGGACGGCTGCACCACAAAACGATGAACAGGAGTTACTGACCTTCTAATGCCACCTCTTCGAAGAATTGGATTGAAACGTCGAATCGGAAACACGGATGCGGTTCAGCAAGCGTTAGGATCGTTGCGCGGCGGTGAGCGCGTTCTAAAGTTCTTCCGGACTTTTCTCCGTCACTCAAATGGAGATTTTCGCGCCAAGCCTTTCGCACCATTGCCGTTTCAGGAAGACATCATCCACTCAATCTTCGATCCTACACAGCCGGACGGGCGGAGAAAGGTGCGCGAAGCGCTGCTGATGATTCCGCGAAAGAATGGAAAGACGGCTCTCAGCGCTGGCCTTGCTCTCAGTGCGCTCTATGATGGCGAACAATCCGGCCAAGTGGTCGTAGCGGCGAACAGTCGCGATCAGGCCAGCTTGCTTTTCAACGCCGCCGCCGATGCCGTCGAACAAGATCCAGTTCTGCGCGGACGGTCGATAGTGTCTCGATCAGCGAAGCGAATCACTGACCGCGTAAGTCGCAGCACGCTTCGGGCGCTCGCGGCGGAGTCCGGCACGGCGCACGGCCTGGACCTCACTTGCTGGATATACGATGAGCTGCACGCGGCCACCAATGACGAGCTGCTGAATGTCCTGCGTACTTCCGTGGGAGCGCGGCGCGAACCGCTCGGCGTGGTCATCTCCACCGCAGGCTTTGATCTTGAAAGTCCGCTGGGCCATCTCTACGAACATGCGAAGCGATGGGAAGTTGATCCCTCGATTGATCCTTACTTCCACGCTTCGATCTATGAGGCGTCTGAGTCTGATGCGTGGGACGATCCGGCCACCTGGCACAAAGCAAATCCTGCGCTTGGTGCCTTCCGTTCGCTCGAAGAGATGGAGATTGCAGCGAACCGGGCGCGGCAGGTTCCTAGCCAGCAAGACGCGTTCAAGCGGCTGTATCTCAACATCTGGACGAGTCAGGAATCATCGTGGCTTGATATGGCTTCGTGGGATGCGTGTGCTGGGGAAGTGTCAGACGCGGAGCTTGCAGGCAAGACCGCTTTTTTCGGCCTTGACTTGAGTAGCAACATCGATATCACGGCGTTTGTGGCTGTGATCCCCTTGGGGGACCGGCTTGCGGTCAGAAGCTGGAACTGGCTGCCTGCTGATGGCCTACAGCAGCGCGAGGAACGTGACCGGGTTCCGTACCGGCAGTGGGTCAAGGATGGCAGGCTTGAGACGTGCCCTGGCAATGCAATCGACCTGGCTTATGTGACTGCGCGTGTGCGCGAGATAGCCAAGGGCTTCAATGTCGGACGCATCTCATTCGACCGATGGGGAAGTACATCCGTCAGTCAAGAGCTGACCTCAGACGGCTTGCCCATGGTTCCGTTTGGGCAAGGCTTCGCGTCCATGTCGGCTCCGACGAAGGCACTCCAGACCGCCGTGATGCGAAAGCAGATACTTCACAGTGGATGCCCCTTGCTACGCTGGCAGGCGGCAAACTGCATGGTGCAAAGCGATGCAGCCGGGAACATCAAGCCTGTGAAGCAGGATCGTTTTCGTCATCGCAAGCATATCGACTCAATCGTCGCGGCTGTGATGGCCATGGACGGTGCGACCAGAGCGGCGGGACCATCGTTGCTGGACTTTCTTTCCAATCCAATTACCCTGTAGTTTTAATTTTTTAGCAATTGTGATATTGTGCAACTGGGACTAGCGAACCGAGAGTTGAGCTAGAAGCATCTGAAACCAAATGCCTATGACCTCATCCTCTCGAAGCACGCAGAGCTTTCCGGAATTATTACCAAATGCGCTGCTGAGAATCGCGCACCATCCCCTGAAGAAATCACAACCCTGAACACTCTGAAGGCAGAGATCGAATCCACTCGCTCTGAATGGGAATCGAAGGGCCGCGAAGCATTCCTCGCAACCCTCTCTCCTGTGACAAAGGCGAGCAATGGCCAGATCGTGCTCAAGAGCGACGCTTCTTTTGCCAAGCACCTCGAAGGCTCTTACCCCGATGAATTCAAAGGTTTGTCGCTCGGCAAGTTGCTTCGCGGCTATGTCACCGGCGAATGGGTAGGCGCGGCGGCTGAACAGAAGGCCATGGGGAGCAGTCCGCTGTCCTCTGGTGGCATGATGATTCCAACGCCTCTCGCTGCTGACGTGATCGATCTTGCTCGCAATCAGACACGCGTGCTGATGGCTGGCGCAATCACAGTGCCGATGGCGTCTGCCACGCTCAAGTATGCCCGTCTCAGTCAGGATGTGTCGACGAGCTGGACGGCTGAGGCTGCCAACATTGCCATGAGCGCGGCGGCTTTCGATTCAGTTACCTTCACCGCTCACAAGCTGGCTGCACTCGTAGCCATCGATAATGAATTGCTCGAAGATGCGACCAACGCAGATGCGACGATTCAGAACTCCATCGCGAAGGCGCTCGCTTTGGCGCTGGACTATGGTGCGCTCTACGGCTCCGGCGCCTCGCCGCAGCCTCAGGGCTTGCACGGCATCATTCCTACGGTTGCATCCGGCGGCACGCTAACCAACTTCGATTCGATGTTGAGCGCTATTGCAGCGGTGCGGGGAGCGAACTTCGAACCCAACGCGACGCTGTACAGTGCTCGCACGGCTGATGCCCTGGCGAAGCTGAAGACGGGACTCTCCGGCGATCAACGCTTCCTTCCTCCTCCGACCGACTTCGCCGCACTGTCGAAGTTCGTTACAAATCAGATTCCGAACAACCTTGGGACCGGCACCAACGAGTCGCAAGCGTTTGTCGGACAGTGGGACCAGCTCGCTCTCGGCTTGCGGTCCTCGCTTCAGATCGAAGTCTCTCGCGATGCGGGTTACTTCGACGGCAGTGCTCAGCAGTCGGCTTTCTCGAAGGATCAAACCATCATTCGGGCAATTCTTCGCGCTGATTGGCAGCCGCTCCACCTCGGGGCATTTGCTGAAGTTACCGGCATCACCTCCGTCTAACTCGCTGCACGAGCGGCGGGCCGGTATCAACCAATACCAGCTCGCCGCTTCCAATCTGAGGGGAGAGCAATGCTCAAGGAAATTACACAATTCGTGCGGAAGTCGGCAGCCAAGATCTTCACCTGGCCAAATCGCTACATGTCCGAACGGACAGGCTTTTCCGGCACTCATTCCGGCTTCGTGGTGACGCCTGAGAACTCGTTTGGCAGCTCCGCAGTCGCCGCATGTGTGCGGTTGCTGTCTGAGACCATCGCGGCGCTTCCGCTCCACGTCTATCGAGACATGGGCAAGTCGAAGAGCGTAGAGGCGGGCCATCCCATCTATGACCTTCTCCACTCGAAGCCGAATGACTTTCAAACCAGTTTTGTCTTTTTCCAGCTCGCAATCACCCATTGCCTGCTGCACGGCAACTTCTACGCTTTGATCGAACGAGATGGCTCGGGAACTCCCGTTGCGCTCTGGCCTCTGAATCCCTCGGGGATGATCGTCGAAGCCGTTGACGGTTCGATAAGCTATCGCTACGCCTACGGCGGCCAGCGCAACGAGTTTGCATTCGAAGACATTCTCCATTTCAAGGGTCCATCGTTGAACGGTCTGGTGGGGCTGTCGATCATCCATATGGCGCGTGAGGGTATCGGGCTATCCGTAGCGCAGGAATCGCACGCGGCCAGTCTATTCCGCAATAATGCCCGGCCCGGGCTAGTAATTCAATACCCAACTTTTCTCTCAGACGAGCAGAGAGCTATGGTCAAGGAGAGTTTTGGCCGCGAGTTTCAAGGAGCATTGAATACCGGGAAGACGGTCGTTCTTGAAGGTGGAATGACGATTGAGCCAGTCGGCTTCACCAGCGAGGATGCTCAATTCCTTGAGAGTCGTCAATTTTCGGTGATTGAGATTGCCCGATGGTTCCGTGTGCCGCCGACCATGATCGGGGATATGACACGCGTGAGCTACAGCAGCTCTGAAAGCGAAATGCAGCTCTTCGCCATGCATTCCCTGGTGCCATGGTGCGCGAACTTTGAAGCTGAACTCAATTCGAAGCTGTTGCCAGACCGGACGCAATTCATGGTCAAGTTTGACGTGAATTCGATTGTGAGAGGCGACCAGCAGAGCAGGTACATCGCCTACTCTCAGGGCCTCACGGCAGGCTTTCTCACGGTCGCAGACGTTCGCGAAGCGGAGGGATTGCCCTTCATTGACGGAACCGACAAACTCAACCGGCCAGCAAATATGGTCCCACACGAAGGGGTGAACGATGGAACTACTCAGCCAACCGCTTGAACTCAAATCGCTCGATGACGACGGCAGCTTCGAAGGCATCGCCGCCGCCTACGGAAACGTAGACTCGCACGGGGACAGGATTGAGGCGGGGACGTTCAAGGCAGCAGAGGGCGAGCGGATTCCGCTTCTCTTCGCTCACAAGACGGACCAGCCTATCGGCTTCGCCACGGTCACAGAGACGCCGCATGGCCTTCAGGTGAAGGGTAAGTTACTCCTCGATACTGTGGCGGGCGCTGAGGCCTATTCCCGCATGAAGGCGGGAATACTGAAGGCGCTCTCGGTTGGATTCAGATTGCCGACAGACGGCTTCAGCATGAAAGCTGGGGTTCGCGTCATCTCGAACGCGATCCTCAAAGAAATCAGCCTGGTGATCTTCCCGGCTAATCCACTGGCGGCCGTCACGGCGCTGAAGCATGACGAAGAGCAGGTGTCACCGCTCTCCTCATTGCTCAAGTGGATGTAGAGGTTGCCGAACGGAAAGCGGCAACAGGCAGAGGCAGTGCGTGGGGCGTCTCCTTCACACGCACTGCCTCTCCATCCTTCGCACTCTTTGAGCTACAGTCCTGACGGATTTCCCGTAATGCTGTCGAACTGTTTGTGGGATCGGAGATGTCTTTTGATGGCCAGACGCTACGCGATTTTTGACAGCTTCGTTGACAGTAACCGGCATGGATTTCGGCTTATTTCAGTGGAATCTATGGACATCTGTGTCGGCTAAATGCAACAAAACAATACACTGTGCTACAGCATGGAAGGCGGATACCAAAACTTAAAATCCGCAGACCATAAACGGTCGTGGGGGTTCAAGTCCCCCTCCGGGCACCAGAAAATAAAAGAGTTATATGCAAACGGCCTCTCGAAAACTGAGAAGTTAAAATTGCTTGGTGGCTGTTCTGGCACTTATTGGTTTATTTGGAGAGGCATATGTAAATGCCGTAGCCTGGAGGGTTTGGTTGGCGGCAGCTAGTGATCCCATTCCACCGCGAACACAGAGTAAAATCGCTTCGCAAGGGCTACCATCAGTCAAAACAGATGAACGCGTTATCTTGCCCGGAGCCGACCGAGGTTTATTTATAGTAAGGAAATCTGAAGAGGCCCAGGCCGCATTGCTATAAAAGCAAAGGGAAAAATCGTTCTGAGCAATATGCTCCGCAGCATCTCGCTTTCCGACAAACAAAGTTGAAGCTGTATTTTGGTGTTTTCACCAAGGCCGCCTTGAGATAACTGTGCGTGCAGGACGTTGCCGCGCAATCTACCGCTCTCCAGCTTGTCATGCAGTTCCGGCACAGAACGTCATTTGTTCGATAGCATGGTCATTTCCTCGGACGTAGAGGATGACTGTCCATTTCCGGAAATGTGATTCGGATTCGTTACCGGCGAAAAGGACCAGAAAGAGGCCTGCATATCTCCCTCTATACGGGGTATTTTGGTGACGCACACGGCGTTAACGTTGTCATTAGCTACATGACCATGGCCAGCTGGAAGTGAGAGCACAATGTATGAAAGCTGCATATCTGCTCGATGAATCTGATAGAGAAATGACACTCGGTGATGTCGTCAAGCCGGTTGCAGGCGATGGGGAGATTCTCATCCAGGTCTATGCCGCCGGGGTTACGCCAACAGAGTTGTCATGGTATCCAACCCGCCACACAAAGGATGGCGGCGTACGGGTGCACGCAATTCCTGGGCACGAGTTTTCAGGCGTGGTCTCCGGACTTGGCAAAGACGTCACGGACTTTTCCATGGGCGATGCGGTATATGGGATGAATGATTGGTTCGCAGAGGGCGCAACTGCGGAGTATTGTGTTGCCACTCCATCTGGAATTGCTGTCAAGCCCGCGACATTGTCGTATCCGGAAGCAGCCACCGTGCCGATTGCGGCGTTAACGTCTGGCAAGGCCTATTTGATCGAGCGAAGCTCCAGACCGGCGAACGCGTTCTGGTTCATGGTGGGGCCGGTGCGGTGGGAGCTTTTGTTATTCAGATTGCGAAGTTGCAGGGTGCCGATGTGATTGCAACAGCAACCGGCCAAAATATGGAATTCGTCAAATCGCTTGGGGCGGACGAGGTGATCGATTACAAAGCAGTACCGTTTGAACAAGCTGTTGCCAAGGTAGATATAGTCTTCGATGCGGTGGGAGGAGGGACGTTGCAACGATCCTGGGGGTTGCTGAATCCCAACGGACGCGTTGTGACGATTGCCGCCGAGAGCGAAGGAGTATCGGACGAAAGGATCAAAAAGGCTTTTTTCATCGTGGAGCCCAATCGTCAACAGCTTGAAAACATCAGTGTTCTCATCAAAGGCCGTGCGCTTCGTCCGTTTGTTGGAGCGATCGTTTTACTGGAAGAAGCGCCCCTGGCTTATGCAGGAGGCATCGTGCGCAAAGACGGCCACGGGAAGATTGTTATCAGCATGACCGCTTCTGAAAAATGATGATTCCTTTGATTTGATTTGTCGCAGCCGTTCTCGGATTTCAACGGGATCAGATTCGTGACGATCCAATCTCCAGTTGTCAGGGCAACGCAACTCTAAAGAGGGAGTGGGCAAAGGCCCATACGAGGCTGGCGAAGGAGCTGGAGAGGGTCGAGAGTACAGGTGCGGCAGACGCAGCCTTCTGCTGATCCACTCCCAGGAGTTCTCCGATGGCAAGAAAATCTTCTCTGCGCTGTCCTTCCTCTAGACTACAAAGTCGCCCGCGAACTCCGGGAAGTTGAGCAATAGAAATTCAACGCCACTGCGTGACTCTTAAACGTAAAGGAGTCAGTCCGTGATGTTTGGCGAACCATCACCAAGGAGAGTCGAAATGATTCAGGCAGATGAGACATGTTTTGCGGCAGTGGGCGACACTATGGTTTCAGAGCCCGATGTAGTGTTGGTAGAACTGGCCAAGGAGGGCGATCATGCAGCTTATGTTGAACTCTGCAGAAGGCACTCGCCCATGGCGTCCCGTACGATCCTGCGCATCACTAAAAACCACGAAGACATGGAAGATGCGCTGCAAGGACGCTGATGCGTGCTCTGACACATATAGATACCTTCGATGGAAGAGCGGCATTATCGACGTGGCTAACTCGCATCGGAGTGAATTGCGCACTGATGCTCTTCCGCAAAAAAAAGCGTGTGCGCCGCGAGAGCTCAATGGATCAGGGGAACGATGAGAGCGGTTGGCAGATCCCGCAGATTGCCGATTTGTCACCGGATCCTGAGAAATATTACTTTCAGCGTGAGACGGAGGCCGTATATGAAATGCCATCGAACGTCTTCCGTCGTCACTTCGTGGCGCGATTGAGATCCGCTATGCACAGGAGGCTTCGTTGAAGGAAGTTGCCGCATGCATGGACATCTCTCTGTCGGCGGCGAAGTCGCGGCTGCTTCGAGCGAACGTTCGCCTGCGCAAATCGATCACGCATACCCACTTTGTTGCCAGAAGAGAGAGATGTCATCTGTGAGGTTGATTGAAATTCATCAGTCTTTATCTTGATTGGCCTCGATCGACTTATCTTCGCGCTCTCCAAGTATTTCGTTTCAATCACTCAAGGAGGAAATCAAATGGTTCTCTGTTTTTCTGGCATTCGCAATTGGTATCATCGCAGGTCTTCGCAGCATGATGGCTCCAGCGGCGGTCAGTTGGGCAGCACGTCTTGGTTGGCTCAACCTCTCAAACAGTTGGGTTGCTTTTCTCGGCTATGCATGCGCTCCCTGGATATTTAGCATTGCCGCCATCGGCGAATTGATCAATGATAAGCTCGCACGAACTCCAAGCCGCAAGGTTCCTGCGCAGTTCATCACACGGATTGTCACTGGAGGTATTAGCGGATGGGCGCTGGGTGCACCAACAGGCAGGGCTATTATCGGTACAATTGCCCGTATGCTTGGCGCAGTCGCGGGAACACTTGGCGGCGCTGCAGTCCGTATCAGGCTGGGCAAAGCATTCGGAAAAGACCTTCCGGCAGCCCTGCTCGAAGATGTTGTGGCAATTGTCGGCGCAATTGTTATCGTAGGGGGTATCTGATGAGTAGGGAATTCGATTCAATCATTATCGGAGCAGGACAAGCGGGGCCGCCGCTCGCTGCGCGACTCACCCAGGCGGGCCAGCGGATAGCATTGCTAGAACGCAAGCTCTTCGGTGGCACCTGCGTCAATACAGGATGCATCCCCACCAAAACCATGATTGCCAGCGCTCACACGGCCCATGTAGCGCGAAGGGCCTCGGACTTTGGAGTTCATGTAGGCAGTGCGGTCTCGGTGGACATGCCTGCCGTGATGGCACGCAAGAATCAGATCTCCGGAAAATCACGATCTAGCGTGGAAGCAAACTTGAGAGAGATGGAACGATGTACGGTCTATCACGAGCAAGCGCGATTTCTCTCGGCACGCGAGGTACAGGCGGGATCAGAGACATTGACGGCTGAACGCATTTTTATCAATGTTGGTGGGTGCGCTCGTATGCCGCAGATGCCTGGCATGGAACAGATAGTATGTCTCACGAACTCCAGTCTGCTCGAATTGGAGACGCTGCCGCGTCATCTGGTCGTCGTAGGCGGAAGCTACATCGGCCTTGAATTTTCCCAGATGTACCGGCGGTTCGGCAGTGAAGTCACGGTGATTGAGAAAGGGCCGAGGCTGGTTGCGCACGAGGACGAAGACGTCGCAGATGCGATCAAGGGCATTCTCGAAGCTGAAGGAATTGACCTCAGGCTTGATGCTGAATGTAGTGCGTTCCGCAAGTCTGGTGAAGATATTGCAGTCCGTGTGAACTGCGAGGCTGGGGAGCCAGAGATTGTTGGATCGCATGTACTGCTTGCTGTCGGCAGAGAACCGAATACGGGCGATCTTGGGCTTGAACTGGCGGGGGTGTTGCTCGATAGCAATGGCTACATCGTTGTAGACGATCAGCTTCGTACGAATGTGCAGGGAATCTACGCACTGGGCGACTGCAACGGCAGAGGCGCATTCACGCATACGTCTTATAACGACTTTGAGATCGTTGCAGCCAATCTGTTAGATGGTGCATCTCGACGGGTAACGGATCGCATCCAGGCACACGCGCTTTATATTGACCCGCCGCTTGGCCAGATTGGCATGACCGAGAGGGAAGTGCGTCAGTCAGGCCGGCCTGCGCTGATTGGAACTCGCCCGATGACGCAGGTGGGAAGGGCCATCGAGAAGGGCGAGACGTTGGGATTCATGAAAATTCTGGTCGATGCTGAAAGCAGAAAAATTGTAGGAGCTTCCATTCTGGGCACAGGCGGAGACGAGGCCATTCATTGCATTTTGGACACGATGTACGCGAACCAGGACTACACAACGCTGCAACGCGCCATGCATATCCATCCGACAGTGTCTGAGTTAATTCCAACGGTTCTGGGAAGCTTGAAGCCGCTGGCAAACTCGTAAGCGAGATAAGCGGTGGGGATGTGTTCTCTCACGAGTGGTTGTTCGGAGAGAAAAGCGGCTCGTCAGATTCCTGATCGAATTCCTTTGCTAACTCGTCGATCTTCCGGCTGGTGCGTCGAAACAGGTTCCAGCGTGGCAGACTGCTTCGGGATTCCGCACGATAGCTCACTGTGGCGGGAACCCGCACGTGAATCTTCGTGCCGCCTTCTTTTTTACGTGTAATTTGTAGTTCGCCGCGCATCTTGTTAGCCCTCTAGCGCATGCCCGGCAAACCCCAATGGCCGCTGCGGGAGCCGGCCTTCAGCACAAATTCGTCGATTCCACGACCATTGTCTCGTACGCATAAGTGCAGCACACCAGGACTATAGATAACTTCGACCATAATGTGTGTCGCCTCGGAGTGAGTGAAGGCATTCGTCAATGCCTCACGTGCGATCACCAGAATCTCCTCCTGGCCCAAGGGATCGAGGGCGACCTTCGACGGACACCTTGTAGCCGGCGGGATAGATAGTCTGAAGTTGATGGCCGAGCTCGGCCAACTCATCAGTCAGGCTGGCAACTTCGAGATGATGAACGCGAAGGTGGCGTACGCGCTCGCGTCCCTCTTGCATCACTGCCTCCGATTGATTCAATGCTTCGCCCAGTGCTCTCCGCGCCGGATCTTCAGGAGCCATTCTGTCGACGGTAGTCTGAAAGCGAAGCATCAGCCCAAACAGACTTTGCAGAAGAATATCGTGCAGTTCACGAGCGATGCGCTCCCGTTCCTGCAGCCGTTCCGATAGCCTCTCTTTCAACTGTTGCGTGACGTGATGAATCCGCAGCCGGACCAGCCACCATAGCATCGCCAACGCCATCAATACGCAAAGCGCCGCGAACCAGCGTGTCTGATAAAGGGCAGGCTCAATTGCAAAGCCAAGAGTTGCACCCGCCTCGTTCCATACGCCGTCGTTATTGCAGGCGATAACGTGAAAGCGGTAGCTGCCCGGCTGAAGGCTGTTGTAGAAAGCCTGTCGTCGTGTCCCTGCATCCTGCCAGGTCTTATCGACACCATCCAGCTTGTAACGAAAGAGCACACGATCCGGCATGGTAAGGCTGAGCACCGTATAGTCGACTGCGAGGCTTTCAGTATGTTTAGGAAGATTAATCTCTGCCGATCCCGGATATCTCTTTCCATTGACGACGATCGAATCAATCATCACGGACGGCGGCAAGAGATTGCGGTTTTTCTGAAGCATCGAGGGGGTCGAGCCATGCGATGCCTTTGGTGGTCGCAAACCAAAGTCTTCCGTCGCCAGCCTCGATAACTGACGGTTCAGGAAGTCTTTCTCCCGACAGGCCCGGAAGGCCATCTTGCGCGTCAAATCGTTCGCCGCTAATGTCAGACGCTGGATCGTGAATCCATCTAGCCAATTCGGTTGCCGAGACATGCGTAATGCCGGAGAACCCATTGCTCCAAAGGTCGCCTGTCTTCGTCTCTACGATGCCCGACACTCTTCCCGGGAGGTCGCGGTCCTTCCAGCGCATCAGGTAGAAGTGGGTCTCTGTAAACAGATCCACGCCGCCTCTTCCGGCAAGCCATACATGATGCCTCGTACTGCCATGGTCTCGACGGAGATATTGAGCGGGCCATCAGGAAATGAAAATCTTTGATAACCGTCTCCATCCCATCGCACCAGCTTATTGGAGAAGCCAACCACACGTTTCCTGCGTCGTCCCCAGTCATGGTTCCCAGAACGCGCGGCGTCTTGCCAAGAGCATGATTCTGATTCACCCAACTGCCGTGGACAAGCTGGTAGGTCCCGTCGCCGGGGGTGGAGATCCAGAGATCATTGTTGCGGTCAACTGCAAGCGTGACAACGGAGACCACACTCTGGTTGGGGTAAGGCTGCGCCACAAATTTTGTTTCGCTCAAACGCTGACGAGAGAGGCTTCCCCTGCCTGCTGCCCATATGGTTCCATTGCGATCGCGACGAATACAAATGGTTTGCCGAATATCAGGAAACGTAGTGATGCTGCCGTTGGCGGTTGCATGGATCAGAGAGAGTGAACCATTTCCAGTCCATACAGAACCAGGGTCTCCGGCGGCAATAGCGAACTTGTATTCGTGCGAAGGCGGCAGTACCAGCGTAGAAAGGGCAGTCCGACGAAACCGGTCGAGGCCAGAGTTTGTCGCAACCCACACATTGCCCTCTCGATCCGTAAACACCTTCCAAACGGCATTGGAGCTAAGGCCTTGTTTCGGTGTGATGTCTTCGCCCTGTGGCGACGCGCCGATAATGGAAGCCTGCATGTCTGCGATATGCGGGAACCGCGCCAATCCGTCATCCGCTACAGCCCACACCGAACCGTCAGGAGTAAAGGTGAAGTCACCAAACCTCGTATTCTCTCGATGCCCCTTGCGAAGCGGTGGCAAGATGGTCGAGGCAGAGGTGCTCCTGTCGGTTAGTCGGCGTAGCCCTTCTTTATCTGGGAGCCAAACGGAGCCGTCAGGTGCCTGATGCAGATAAGCAAGGCCCGGGCTTGGAGCAGTTACGTAGGAAGTGGGCCGCAATCTTGTCTCTCCGTGCGGTAAAAATAGAAGTGCGCCGGACGCGGTCTTCACCCACACTGTGCCTTGACGGTCTACCAGGATGCCGGCGGCAAATCCACCAGGGTATCCCTGCTTCGCGTTGACCTCTTCACCCACGGTCCCCTTGAAGATGAAAGAGCCGGGTTGCTCCCTGCACCTACAATGAGCCATCCTGGCCCTCTCCCACTCCTCCCATTTGAGCAGTTGGCGTGCATCGCCTGTCCGGGAAGACGGACAACTGGCCGTTCTTCCAAACCAGAAACCCTGCTCTCCGCGTCGTGAGCCAGAGGTGGCCGGAAGAGTAGACAAATGCCGAAAGAACATCGTTGTTCTGAATCGCTCCGTTGGTAACCTCTTCGATCGATTGAAACTTTACACCATCAAACCGAAGAACTCCCTTCGATGTTGTAAGCCATAGGTATCCATTGGGTGCCTGCTGTATATCGAAGACAGCTCCGAGACCTGCCTCGGAACTCCACACAGAGTGGTAGAAGTCTTTACCTCTCCTTGCGAGGACCATAGGTTCGGCGCACGCAGGATCAGGCCCAGCATCAGGGCAACGCCCATCAGCAATCCGCATCTTCTCTTCAGCGCTCGCATCGAACGATCAAGCCGATTTCTCCCCGCAGGTTTCATGAGCGCGTATCAATTCCGTTGATTTGCAAATGCGGTATGGGTACAAATATCTATATTTCCATTGATGGTACTGCACCGCCCGGATTTCGGCGCCCCTCTTTTGGGTGGTGCATCGGTCGCTGCAATTGTGCATTCAAAGTAGTTTGGAACTGGGCGATGACGGAGATGGGTTCGTCGGAGCTTGTCCATCTATGCCCTGCCAGCAGCATTCGCCAACGTGTCAGGTATTCCCTTGATGTCTCTCCAACCGCTTCTTTGAACTTAAGAGCAAAGATTGACTGCAGCGTGCCGTCGCGCTCGCCAGTTTCTGGAGAGTCCATGCATGCGCTGGATCGTCATGCATGCTATGGTTGCGCTCATCTGCCAGGTGAACCGAAGCGCTTGAGTAGCATCATGTATGTGAGTTGTTGTGCGATCAAAGAGCCACCCGGTTGTGGATCGCGAAACTCCTCCTTCATGCGTTCTAAAGACCAACGCATCACCGCCTTATCCGACTCTTTTCGGATAAAAACGATAGGCGGTCAGGAGTTCAGCAGAATGTCGGCGGGACTTTCGGTAAGTGCGAAATGATCGCCGACAAGGGAAGCATTCCTGATGTTCCGGAATCGAATATTAGCCGCCTCACGAAAAGTTAGAAGATCGAAGCTGCGAGGTGAACGGAAAATTTCCCTCCGTCTAAGGCCGTTATTGCCGCATAGATTTCGAAGCGAATTGAAACCGTGTGGTCTGACCTTGAGGTGCAAGCTGGCTGAGCACAAACTTGGCGGTGCATTCTCAACCGCAGATCATCCTCGAAAGTCATGACTTTAGCTTCGTCAAAAATATGCGTAATGCGAGGTTCGAAGAGCTTTTCCATCGGCCTCGCGTAGCCAGCGCGATTAAGCGCGCTCACGGAACGAGTAGAGAGACGGTAGTAATGGTCTGACTGCATTGGATTTCTCAGATGCAGCCCGACGATGCGGACAAGTCGTGTCTCCTGTTTCCGTAGTTGTCAATAGGAGAACTATTTTTAAATCTTGACAACAGCATTCTGTAGAGCTATTGTTGCGCCGTTCCCAATAGCGAACAAGTTTCAGAATGCAACTTGGTTCCTCATGGTTCTCTGAATAAATTTATCTGTCGAGTAGTTAGTGCGTGGGCTAAGGCATGTTGTTAGGGCTAATTAATTCGTAATCATGTCTGCGAAGAGAACTACCGGAACTCAAAGTCCAAAAATTTTGCATGAGACTGGTTGGGTAGATACAACGTGATTGCAACGCCGACGAAAGTGGCACCCCAAATCATTTGGTTAAAGACATTCAGGAGGATCTACTATGCAAGTCCGTATGACGATTCAAAAATGCAAATCGAAACAATCAAGATTCTTCTTGAACTTAGTTAAGACAGCGGTCCTGGTTATGATCCCATTCGGAATTTCAAGCATGGCTTACGGGCAAGCAGGAGCGACGGGAACGATTCTGGGAACCGTGACCGATAGCACTGGCGCAATCGTCTCGAATGCGGCTGTGACCGTGACTAATACAGCAACGAACTCTAAAGTCCGCATCACTTCAAGTTCGTCGGGAGATTATCAGGCCTCCTCATTGAATCCCGGATCTTACTCGGTGTCAGCGGAGATGTCAGGATTTCAGAAGTCAGTGACCAACTCCTTTACGCTCGCAGTCGACCAGAAAATCCGCGTCAACTTAATGTTGAAGCCCGGTGCTGTCACTGAAACCGTGCAGGTGATGGCACAGGCCCTGACGTTGGATACCGATAGCTCTGCCATCGGACAACTCGTTAGCCAAAAGCAAGTGGCCGAACTTCCGTTGAACGGACGTAACTTCATGCAGCTACTGCTGCTTGGCGCCGGTGCCGTAACCGTAGGTGGAGAACAGGGCACAATGCGTCAGGGAGCAGGCAATGCGATCAGCATTAACGGCGCGCGGCCAGAGTCGAATAATTACACGCTGGACGGCTTGATTAACACCGATACTGCGCTCGTAACTCCGGCGGTGATCCTTTCACAGGATGCAATTCAGGAGTTCAAGGTCGAGAGCGGTAGTTATCCAGCGGAGTTTGGCTTCAGTGCGAATCAGATCAACCTTGTCAGTAAGAGTGGCACCAACCGGCTTCACGGAACGTTATTTGAATTCAATCGCAACAATGCATTTGACGCAAATCCATTTCCTACCGCAGCGGACTATCAAGCTGGTATCAATACTTCGCTTCCCAAATTACGTCAAAATCAGTTTGGTTTCGTTGCGGATGGTCCCGTGTATATCCCTAAGCTATACGACGGACGCAATAAAACATTCTGGATGGCAAACTATGAGGGGTGGCGCATCACCAATGGCATTGTTGAAAAGGCATCGGTCCCCAACCCTGCAGTTCTGGCCGGAGACTTCTCTGCCGAGCAGTTGCCTGCCTATGGAACGGAAGCCTGCAATACCAATCAGGCTTCAAACCTGAATTGTCTTCCAATAGATCCAGTCACGGGACAGCCTTTTCCCGGAAACAAGATCCCTATGGACCGCATCACCTCTCGGCTCGCAAATGCAGCTATTGGCGCAGGATTTTGGGGGACGCCGAACGCGGGCGCGGCAAACGCTGCTCCCGGAACAGTTAATTTTGTGAAATCTGTTGGCTTGCCTCTCACAACAAACCAGCAAACGTATCGTCTCGATCAGACATTAGGGAAATTTGGTCTCATCTTCGGACGCTATACCTACTCGACCTATCAAAACAGCAGCCTCAACTCAGCATCGCTCGTCTATGGACTCGAAACTCAATACGAGAAGCAGAAGAACTGGGAGATCTCGCATACCATCAGCATCGGTACGCGAAGCACCAACAATTTCCGCTTTGGCTATCTTGATGCTTCTGCTCCGCAAGGAGCCACCACACCGCCCGACTCTTTTGTCACGGCGCTGGGGCTAAACGGAATCTTTCAAAAATTTGGGCCTCTGCAATTGACTTATCCTAGTATTGGTCTTAGCCAATATGCTGGTACGGGAGGCCCCGGAAATGCCTACACTGGGTCCGATCAGCCAGCCTGGGAATTTGCCGATTCCTATTCCTGGGTAAAAGGGAGAAACACCTTTGGATTTGGCGGGGACTACCGCCGCTGGCGACTGATTCGTAATCTTGACGATGATTTTCTTGGCGACTATGGCTTTAGTGCCACGAGTGTCACAAATAATACGGTCAGCTGCGATACGGCTCATGGTGGGAACAGTAGTGGAAACTGCGGAACTGGAAATGCCGTCGCAGACATGCTTCTCGGCTATTACAGCAGTGCCGCAGGATATGTTCCGGGTCCGCTTAGCCCCACAGACCAGGCTGGAAATCCTCAAACTCACGTGTTCACTTACTTTGCCCCTTATGCACAAGACGACTTGAAGGTGACACAGAGACTGACACTTAATTTAGGAATTCGTTGGGACTACCGCGCCGCACCCTACGAAGTGCAAAACCACTTTTTTTGGCTAGACAATCAAAACAAGCAAGGTGGCCTGTGCTATGCAGATAAGACTCTGGGAGCGGATGGTGTAGCAGCGGGAGTGGGGTATGACGGTGTGACCCCGATCCTGCGATATTGTGGAGCAAATGTTCCACACCCAGCCTCGAAGACGCCGTTTGCCCCACGATTTGGGTTTGCTTATCGGCTTGGAGAGAAGACTGTTATTCGCGGCGGTTACGGGATCTTCTGGGATTCTTCAGAGGGACGAGAGATCGACGACTCAGGCGATATCTATCCCTACAGTATCCGGAACAACCTGAGCCCGGCAACTAACCCTGGTGCTACAAAACTAACCAATAACTTATTTCCGAGTTTCACCACATTGGGACCGTTTCCAGTATCGACATTGACGTTTCTTGCGGTGATCGAGTCGGACAATCCCCTGAATCCATATGTTCAGCAATGGTCGCTTTCAACGCAACGATCACTTACAAGAAATACTACCCTTGAGTTCAACTATATCGGCTCAAAGGGAACTCATCTGCTAACCCGGCATCAGATTGCCCAACCAAACGCAATCCCAACGGATAGTTTGGCATTCTGCGATACCCAAGATTCAACGGGTAAATATATCAACTCGGCGAAAGCTCCATGCACGCCGAACTCTCGGTTGCCCTATCCCAACTTCACTAACATTTTCATCAATAGTGATTGGCATGGTTATTCGAACTACAACTCGTTCAATACGAAATTTGAACATCGCACTAGTTCGCTGGCAGTCACTGCGGTTTATACCTGGGCAAAGAGTCTCGACGACAAGTCGGCAGCGGCTGGAGTCGGTGCCAGTGGCGCGGGCTACCAGGGCTTCATGGATAACCACAACCCACAGTTGGATTACGGCCCGTCTGACTTCGACGTGAACCAGCGTTTCGTCGCAAGCTACGTCTACGATCTGCCCATCGGTCGCGGCAAAAAGGTAATGGGACAAGCCAACCGCGCTGTCGATGCATTAGTCGGCGGCTGGGAGTTGACCGGCATCACAACGCTCCAGACAGGATTCCCCTTCGGAATTAATTCATCCGATCCGCTTGGTTACACGGGCAGCATTGCTCCTCGTGCAGCCTATACACCCGGTTGCAATATCCACAGTGGTTTGACAGCGAAATTTCAGCGGTTGAATATGGCTTGCTTCTATCAGTCGGCGCCTGGCGTCTACGGTAATACCGGTCGTAACTTCCTTCGTCAACCCGGTATCAATAACTTTGATATGGGACTGGCTAAGAGTGTGGCCATCACGGAGCAAATGAGAGTGTCCTTGCGCGTGGATACTTTCAACACGTTCAACCATCACCAGTATGCAATCAATGTTGGTGGCCTTGCGACCGGAGGATCGGGCGGAGGCTCGGCGGTTGACAACGGGCTGGGAGATTCGCTCGCAGGCAAGATTACCAGTTCTTCGCCGGGCCGAATCATTCAGCTGAGTGGAAAGTTAACCTTCTAACCTATCGTTCAAACGACCTGAGGAGCTCATTGCTGATGCAGTGGGCTTCTCTCAGTCTTCCGTCAAATCAAAAACGAATATTAGACTATCCGCGGTTTGAGTTAAGCAAGCGCTGGAGACTCCATGAAGCCAGGTTTTATTCCCCGTAGCGTTGGTTTGGTCGCCGCAATTGCATTATTTGTGTGCGGGCCGATTCTCTTTGCACAGCAGGCGTCGACTGATCTCCAACAAGGTTTCCAGAGTCCTCCCGAGAGCGCACGCCCGCGGGTTTGGTGGCACTGGATGAATGGGAACATTACCAAGGAAGGCATAAACCTTGACCTTGAATGGATGAAACGGATCGGCATTGGAGGCTTCCAGAACTTCGATGCCGCGCTGGGAACCCCACAGGTAGTTCCAGACCGGCTGGTCTATATGACGCCTGGATGGAAGGACGCTTTTCTCTTCACTACACACAAAGCCGACGCACTTGGTCTCGAGATGGCCATCGCTGGGTCTCCGGGCTGGAGTGAGAGCGGCGGTCCCTGGGTGAAGCCCTATCAGGCAATGAAGAAAGTAGTGTGGAGCGAGACGGACGTAGAAGGAGGGAAGCCGTTTCATGGCGCTCTGCCTCCACCGCCAAAAGAGACAGGTCCATTCGGCGACTTGGCTCAGGCTGATTTGATGGGAGCCATGGGAGGCGTGAAGACTCCGCCGCCGCCTGTGGACTTTGGAGCAGACAGTGAGGTGATTGCCTTTCGCACTCCTGCGGACGAGTTATCCATGGCTCAACTGAGTCCCCAGGTCACCACCAATGCTGGTGCTGTAACGGACGCACCCCTATTGTGGGATGGGGACCTTAACCACTCGATTGAATTTCTCGCGGCTGCTCCAGGACAAAAGAGTTGGGTTCAGTTTGAGTTCACCAAACCGCAGTCAATTCAAGCTGTGACCTTTGCGATGGGTGGCCCCCGCAATCCACTGGCCCAGTTCGAAGGGGAAACCGACAAAGGTCCGGTGCTGGAGAAGAGTGACGATGGGGTCAACTATGAAGAGGTCGTTCGCATGCCGACCGCCGGGGCTGTGCAACACACCATGTCATTTCCGGTGGTCACTGCGCGCTTCTTCCGGCTGAGTTTTCTTGAAGAGAAACCTGCCAAAGCCCAGCTCGGCGACATCGACCCGGCGGAGTTGGGCATCAAGCCGCCGACAGGACCGCAGATGCATCGCATCGCAGAGCTCGTGCTGCACACCGGTACGCGCGTGAATCGCTTCGAGGAGAAGGCAGCTTTCGCCACGCTGCCCGACAACTATAGTGCGGCAACACCGAAGCCGTCTGCAGGGTCGGCGATCCCCGTAGCTGACGTTGTTGATCTCACATCGAAGATGCAGAAGGATGGAACCCTCGATTGGACTCCTCCTCCGGGCCACTGGACGATTCTGCGTATGGGTTATTCGTTGACCGGAATCACCAATCACCCGGCCTCACCCGAAGCCACGGGACCTGAAGTAGACAAGCTGAATGCGGGTTACGTGAAAGACTACTTCGATAACTATCTTGACCAGTACAAGTCGGCTACCGATGGCATGATGGGCAAGCGCGGCCTGCAATACGTCATCAACGATAGCTGGGAGGCGGGAACGGAGAACTGGACGAACGACATGATTCCAGAGTTCGTCAAACGGCGCGGCTATGATCCGCACCCATGGATGCCCGTGCTTACAGGACGTGTCGTAGGTAGTGCAGCAGACAGCGACCGCTTTCTGTGGGACTTCCGTAGAACTCTCGCGGAGCTATTGGCGGAGAATCATTACGGCACTCTCTCGGCAATGTTGCACGCTCGCGGCATGGGGCAGTACGGCGAATCGCACGAAGAGGGACGCGCTACCATCGGCGATGGCATGGAGATGAAGCGCTACGACGATGTCCCCATGGCTGCGATGTGGGTACAGCGCCCCGGCGTCAATGCAGATCAGCTGGGCTATGACGCTGATATCCGCGAATCGGCGTCGGTCGCACACATCTGGGGACAAAATCTTGTCGCTGCCGAGTCGATGACGGCTGCCAGTAATCCATGGGGCTGGTGTCCGAATACGCTCAAGCCTACTGCTGATAAAGAACTTGCCGAAGGCCTCAATCGGTTTGTCATTCACACCTCGGTGCATCAACCGCTAATTGGAAAAGCTCCGGGGCTCGCCCTTGGGCCGTTCGGTCAGTGGTTCACTCGCAATGAAACCTGGGCTGAGCAGGCGACCCCGTGGATTACTTACCTCGCTCGTAGCTCCTATCTGCTTCAGCAAGGAAAATTTGTTGCCGACATCGCCTACTTTTACGGAGAGGACAGCAACCTGACGGCGATCTTCGGTAACCGCGCACCGGACGTTCCTTCTGGCTATAACTTCGATTACGTCAATGCTGACGCTCTAGAACATAAACTCAGCGTGCGTAATGGCGCGCTGGTCACTGAGAGCGGTATGAGATACCGGGTGCTTGTGCTCGACCAGTACAGCGAGCACATGTCCTTGCCTGTTCTCCGTAGACTGCAAACGTTGGTCAATGAAGGGGCCACGATCATCGGTAAACGTCCCGTTGGCGACCCGAGCCTCGCCGATGATCAGGCGGCCTTTCACTCAATCGTTCAGGATTTATGGGGAAACGGAGAAGATCGTACCGTAGGCAAAGGGCGCATCCTGCAGCAGGGAAGCGTTGCCGATGCTCTGCAACGAGCAAAGATCGAACCCGATTTCACCTTCAAGAAGTCGCGGCCAGATAGCAACGTTCTGTTTGTCCATCGCAGAACCCCGACGTCGGATCTTTACTACATCGACAACCGGACAGATCAGCCTGAATCCATCGATGCAAGCTTTGCAATCATAGGCAAGGCTGCAGAACTGTGGCACGCCGATACTGACAAGATCGAGCCCGCATCCTATGTCATTGCCGATAGGCGCACGTCCGTTCCGTTAAGCCTCGATCCATACGGCACTGTCTTCGTGGTCTTTCGACAGGCCGCGCAGAAGCCTTCCCGCCAGTTACCTCCCGTCAAGGAGACAGCAATTGTAGCCGTCGACGGAACATGGAACCTTAGCTTTGAAAAGGACAAGGGCGCTCCAGACTCCATCACACTTCAGCAGCTCTCTTCATGGTCAGAAAGTACGGACCCCGGCATTCGCTACTTCTCCGGTCACGGAACCTATACCAAACATATCAACGTGCCCGCATCCTCATTCAAGTCGGGCGAAAAACTATGGATCGACCTGGGAACGGTAGACAATCTGGCCGACGTAACAGTGAATGGCAAGTCTCTTGGCATCGCATGGAAGGCCCCCTATCGCGTCGATGCCAGCAGCGCCCTTCATCCCGGTGACAACCTCTTACAGATACGAGTAGTTAATCTTTGGGTGAACCGGCTTATCGGAGACCAGCAGCCTAACGCGAAGCAGTACACTTTCACTGTGCGTAATCCGTACAAAGCGACATCGCCTCTCTTGCCTTCCGGCTTGCTCGGGCCAGTGCGAATTGTACGTGAAGAGCATGTACAGGAGGCCGCAGCCGCCAGATGAAGTCTCGCTCCATGGCCATCGTCGCACTCGGGTTGCTGCTCGCTCTTGCCAGCGCTCCGGCCCAGCAGACCGAGATGCAACGCGACTATGCATCCGCCCAGCAAGCTCTCGCTTCTGGCGATGTAGGCGGCGCCCTCAAGATGTTCGTGCAGCTCAGCCGCTCCAATCCGGATGTTGCCGAGATACACGCCACAATCGGAGTCATCTACTTTCAACAGGGAGACTATCCAGAGGCACTCAAGCACCTCGATGAAGCCAAGCGGCTCAAGCCCGCTCTCCCCAAACTCGACGGTCTCATTGCGATGTCGCAGGCTGAACTGGGAGATTATAAAGTGGCGCTGCCCAAGCTGGAGGAGACCTTTCGTACCGCACAGGACGAGCCGGTAAAACGAATGAGCGGTCTGGAACTCGAGCGTGCTTACACCGCCTTACAGCAAGATAGCAATGCGGTAGAGGTGGCGCTGGAGTTGCAACGCCTCTTCCCCTCTGACCCTGAAGTTCTGTATCACAACGAACGCATCTTCGGGAACTTCGCCTTTCTCACAGTACAGAAGCTGGCCGCAGTTGCGCCGAACTCTATCTGGCGGCAACAAGCAGATGCCGAGGCAAGGGAGAGCAAAGGGTCGTTCGATCAAGCCATCGCAACCTATCGTCAGATATTGGTCCTTGATCCCAAACACCGCGGAATTCATTACCGTATCGGGCGATGCCTGCGTGAACGGGAACGTCACACTCATCAGCCCGAAGACCTGATCAACGCGATGGCGGAGTTTCAACAGGAACTGAAGCTCAATCCCGACAATGCGAACGCGTCGTATGAGATCGGAGAAATTCATAGGCTGGACGGAGAGAACAATTCGGCAAAGACATACTTCGAAGCTGCTCTGAAGATTTATCCCGACTTCCCTGAAGCGAATCTTGGGCTTGGCACTGTGCTTGCCTCGATGGGCGAACCGGCAAACGCGCTTCCGTACCTGAAGGCAGCCATCGCGAACGATCCCAATGACGATGCCTCATGGTATCGTCTGTCGCTTGCAGAGCGTTCCCTGGGTCATAAAACAGAACAGGAAGCCGCCATGAAAGAGTTTCTCAAACTTCATAAAAACGAAGGAGCGACCCGAATTGAATCAATCCGGGATGTTAGTAGGCAGGAAGTGAAGCAGACTGCCCCTACGCCATCGGGTGCCACACCTTAGAAAAGCCGCCTCTTGCAGGTTATCGAGGAAGCGCAATCATCCACTTTGTCGCGCTGAACTCAAATCTGGGTGCTGAGGGGTAGATAACAAAACTTCTTATTCATCTTCCAACTGACGGAAGTTTACAGCGATAGTTTTCTGGTGCTACTCTCATTTCTCTTTGGCAGAGTGCATGTCGGCCAAAATAAGTAAACGATTTCATTCTCCTGCCGAAAGATCGTGTCTATTCCTGCTCCAAGGATTTTATGAAGACCAGACCAACCCGTCGAGCTTTCCTTAAGAGTGGTGCAGCGCTCGCTGCCGGTAGCGCAGTCCTCCGCAACACGTCTGCGCTCGCTGCGCCGACCCATGCCTTTGCAGCTAGAGCGCTCATGCAGTTTGACTATCAGGATGTCCAGCTTCTCGATGGGCCCATGTTGGTGCAGTTTCGTCATAACCATCAACTCTTCCTCAATCTCAACGAGGACAGCCTGCTCAAGCCGTTCCGCCAGCTCTCCGGTCTACCCGCACCCGGCGAAGACATGGGCGGCTGGTATTCTCCTTCGAGTCTCTTCGATCCCCCTCGCAACATGACCGGATATATCCCAGGCCACAGCTTCGGTCAGTATCTTTCGGGACTCGCCCGTGCCTGTGCGGTCACTGGCGACAGGGCAACTCAGGCCAAGGTCCAACGTCTCGTAGCGGGTTTCTCGCCCACGATCAGCCAGAAGTTCTATCAGGACTATTGCATCCCCGCCTATACCTTCGACAAGACCAACTGTGGCCTCATCGACGCTCATCAATTTGCTCGCGATCCTCAGGCTCTTGCCGTACTCAATCGTGCCACGGATGCAGTGCTGCCGTTCCTTCCGCCTAAAGCCCTCGATCGTGCGGAGATGATGGCGCGCCCTCACAAGAACATCTCCTTCACCTGGGATGAAAGCTACACTCTTCCCGAGAACTTCTATCTTGCTTACCAGCGAGGCGCAGGCTCTCGCTATCGTCAGCTTGCCCGTCGCTTCCTGCAAGACGATACCTACTTTGGCCCGCTTTCTGAAAACAAGAATGTCCTTCCCGGCCAGCATGCTTATAGCCACGTCAATGCGCTCAACTCGGCCATGCAGGCCTACCTTACGGATGGCAGCAAAAAACATCTTACCGCTGCCCGCAATGGCTTCGCTTTTGTCCAGCAGCAGAGCTTTGCCACGGGCGGATGGGGCCCTAACGAGGCCTTTCAGGACCCCAACGGCAACGGGCTTGCCGATAGCCTCGTGAAAACCCACAGCAGTTTTGAAACACCATGCGGCGCCTATGGACACTTCAAAATTACTCGCTATCTCATGGGTGTTACCGGTGACAGCCGCTATGGCGACAGCATGGAGACCGTCCTCTACAACACTATTCTTGGCGCTCGCCCTATCCGCTCCGACGGCGTGAGCTTCTACTACTCGGACTACAACCACGACGCAAAGAAAGTGGATTACGAACAGAAGTGGCCGTGTTGCTCAGGTACCTTCCCGCAGCTCACTGCCGACTACGGCATCAGTTCTTATTTCCGCAGCGCCAAAGGCATCAACGTTAATCTTTACGTGCCTTCGCGTGTCACCTGGCAGCAGGGAAGCGCCCGCGTCTCTCTTACCCAGCAGACGCAATATCCCGCCAATGGCGACGCCGGCATGCACTTGACGCTCTCCCATCCAGAACGTTTTGCCGTCGCCCTGCGTGTTCCTGCATGGGCTGGTCGCAATACGAGGGTGACGGTCAACGGCAAGCCCGTCGACACAGCGCTTACACCCGGCACATGGGCAAGCATCGACCGCACCTGGAAGGATGGCGACCGGATTGAGCTCTCGCTCGACATGCCGCTCCGTCTGGTACCGATTGACGAACGCCATCCTGAAGTCGTCGCATTGCTGCATGGCCCGGTTGCTCTTTTTGCGATTGAGCCTGTCGCCGAAACAATCACTCAAAAACAGCTACTCGCCGCCCAACGCATCGGCAACTCAACAACCTGGCAAGTCGCGACCGGCTCCGGGAATGTTCGCATGGTTCCATTCCCTGAAATCAAGGACGAGACGTACCGTCTCTATCAGCAGACTTAAAGCTCATGGGGCTAGAGGAGACTCTCGCCCAAGAAGGCACCGCCTCAAAGCCGCTGGAAATTACAAGACGATAGAAGCGTGTCCGCCCGACATGGTGAGACGCTTGCTCTTCGCACGGACGACCATTTCTGCGGCAAACGTTTTTTAGTTCTGTCACAGCAAAGTAAGGTTTTCCTTCGTGGGATAAAGAGAAGATAAAACCTGGCTTGGACGATGGGCGATACACTGCTCTCTGTCACTATTTTGATCAAAACGCGGAGACGCATTTCTTTCATCGAGCCATAGCCTTGTTTGCTTGTACTTCCGGCTACGGAGAGCATCTGTCTCTTCGTTCTGATCGCCATCATGTGGCAGGTTTTCGTCAAACCAGTCTGTAGTTGTGAGGAGCTAGTTCATGTACGAGAGACACAACGCATCATTCGCTTCTTTATCTGCCAAACGCCAGGTTAGCCACATCACACGTATCTGCGTCTTCGCACTTCTGGTCTTCCTCGGTCTTCAGACTGGCGCAGCGAGAGCCGAGACTGGGGCCGCCACGATTCGTTTCGACGCGGCCACCCGCGTCTTCCGCATCGACGCCGCCGATACAAGCTATGTCTTTGGAGTCAATGAAAACCAGCAGCTCCAGTCCCTCTACTGGGGCAAGCGGCTTGGCGTCAGCGATAGCTTCCCTACAGCCAAGGCCATGCCCGAGGCTGCGGCCTTCGACCTCTCCATCACAACGACTGCACACGAGTTCGTCGGCTGGGGTGGCGGTCTCTACGTCGAACCTGACCTGAAGATTACCTTTCCCGATGGCAACCGCGATCTCGTCTTGAAATATGTCTCGCACCGAATCGACGGCAACCAGCTCGACATCGTGATGAAGGATATCTCGCGCGAGGTTTACGTCACGCTGCAGTATCAGGCCGATGCCGAGACTGGTATCCTGCGCCGCTCTGCTGATATAGAAAACCGCACCGGCACTCCCTTCACCATCGAACAGGTCGACGCTGCAACCTGGAACCTGCCTCGAGGCACCGATTACCGGCTACGTTACCTCACCGGACGCTGGGCCGGAGAGTGGAATGTACAGGAGCAGACAGTTCATCCCGGCAAGACCGTACTTGAGAGCCGCCGAGGCACCACTGGCGCGCAAAACAATCCATGGTTCGCCATCGACCACGTTGGCAACAACGATCAGGACAGCGGCGAGGCATGGTTCGGCGCACTTGGATGGAGCGGCTCGTGGCAGATCTCGGTTGAACAGGATCTTCTGCAGCAGGTGCGTGTCACCGGCGGCCTCAATGCCTTTGACTTCGGCTATCGCCTGCAGAAGGGCGAGCATTTTCAGACTCCATATTTCTATGGCGGATACTCCAGCCACGGCATCGGTGGCGCGTCGCGGTTGATGCACCGCTTTGAAATTGATTCTCTGCTGCCACACGCACCCACTCCGAAGCTGCGCCCTGTCCTCTATAACTCTTGGGAGGCGACCGAGTTTCGCGTCGATGAGGCCGGTCAGATGGCGCTCGCAGAAAAGGCTGCCAGCCTCGGCGTAGAACGTTTTGTCATGGACGACGGCTGGTTCGGCCAGCGCAAGGACGACCACGCCGGACTCGGCGATTGGTACGTCAATCCGCAGAAGTTCCCGCACGGCCTTAAGCCGCTCATCGACAAGGTTCACTCCCTCGGCATGGATTTCGGCCTGTGGGTTGAGCCGGAGATGGTCAATCCTGATAGCGATCTTTACCGCAAGCATCCCGATTGGGTATTGAACTTCACGGGCCGTCCCCGCACCGAAGGACGCAACCAACTGGTACTGAACCTCGCTCGGCCCGACGTGCGCGCCTACGTTTACGGCTTCCTCGACAAACTTCTAACCGAGAACGACATCGCGTTTCTCAAATGGGACTACAACCGCAACTGGTCCGAGCCGGGCTGGCCCGCAGTCGCTCCGGAAGATCAGAAAAAAGTCTACGTCGACTTTATTCGCAATCTCTATTCCATCCTTGCGGAGCTGCGCGCGAAGCATCCAAACGTAGAGATTGAAAGCTGTTCCGGCGGCGGCAGCCGTGTGGACTTAGGCATCATGAAGCTCACCGATGAGGTCTGGACCTCCGACAACACCGACGCTTACGATAGGCTACTCATCCAGAATGGCTTCACCTACGCGTACACTCCGGGCGTCATGATGGCGTGGGTCACCGACTCGCCGACATGGGTCAACAACCGCACGCTCTCGCTCGAATACCGCTTCCTGTCCTCCATGCAGGGTTCGCTCGGCATTGGCGCCAATCTGAATAAGTGGACGCCCGAGGACTTCGCCACAGCCAAACAGATGGTTGCTCAGTACAAGTCGATTCGCGAGACTGTGCAGCGCGGCTCCCTGTATCGGCTCATCACGCCAGAGAATAACAGTGAGCAGTCCGTAACCGAGTCCGTCTCTAGGGATGGCAAACAGGCGGTTGCGTTCGCCTTTCTGCACTCCAGCCGTGAGCGATACCCTTACCCCCGCATCTACCTTCGCGGGCTGGATGCCAACGCCAACTACCGCATTGCGGCTCTTGACGGAACGATGGCGAAGGACACTCCCGTCTCAGCCAGCGGAGCCTACTGGATGCATCGTGGAGTCGATGTAGAGTTACGAGGCGATTTCCAGGCCGCGGCGTTTACCCTGGAACGGACAGGGGGCGCAACAGGGAACTAAGCACCCGAGATTCGGTGCAATTAGTTCTTAATACCACTATTCAAGTAGTGTGCTACATAGTTAGAATGAGCGCATGACAGGCGAACCTCGGCTCTCTCACACTGCTGCGTTGATTCTTCAAGCTGTAAATGCCGGTTACGTCTATGGCTTTAGCGTCATGGAGGTAACCGGCCTTCCCAGCGGAACGGTTTATCCCGCCATGCGGCGACTGGAACGGGATGAGTTGATTCGCTCTCATTGGGAGCAGCAATCCATCGCAGATGCCGAACAGCGTCCGCCGAGAAAGTACTACAAGCTCACGCGTGCCGGAAATACCACACTGGAAGCTTCGCGAAAAAGATATCCTTTGCTCGTAAAGCTCATTCCCTCCACCGAGGTCGAATCTATATGAAGCCTCTAGCGATTCGAGCTTTCGGGGCTTTTAATCTTGCGACTCTCAGCGTGGCGGCACTCTTAATTCCGCGCAGTCAACGAACGGAGTGGTCGAAGGAGTGGCGTGCCGAATTGTGGCATGTTCGCCAGGCCTGCGGAGCAGAGGATGCCATCCTATGGCAGGCCGAACGTGAGGTTGCCGACTTCTGCTTTGGAGCGTTTCAGGATGCCGTGTGTCTTCGGCAGGACCTGCGAAGCATTCTCCCGCCGAGGCAACCTCTCTCGTCTGCTGCGCGATGTCTTCTATTTCTGGCAGGCATCGCCACTGCTGCGGGATGTCTTTTAATGTTTCTGCCCGGTGCTCGCATCGCGGCGCAGCCCTCGCCTTATCGCGATGCGCATCAGCTCATGCTCATCACGCGTTCAGGATTATCCGGAACAGGTTATCCGACAATCCGGGCCGAACAGTTTCGGGCGTGGAGAGCGAAGAAGCAGCAGCTCTTCAGCGATTTCGCTTTCTATCAACCCGTGATTCGATCTGTCGCCCTGTCGCCGCATCGTTCGATCAAGCTGTCTGTCGCACGATCCAGCGGAAACCTATTCGATTTACTTGGCCTGCCGATTCAGCTTTTAGATCCCGACCGCATCCTGAAGGATGACCTGCCCAAACTTGTCATGACCGGCGAGGCATGGCAAAAATATTTCGGTAAAGATCAAAAGGTACTGGGAGAGACCATCCTTGTTGGGAATAGCCGCGCCGAGATCTTTGGAGTGATCCCTGCCGATCAATGGAGGCTCCCGGGAAAAGTCGATGCCTGGTTGCTTGAGCCCGATGCAAACGTTGCGGCAATCCCCGCAGAGGCACGCGGCTTTTTAGTGGGCCATCTTGCGCCCTCGCCTGAACACAACCATCTTTCCGATCGATGGGAGATGTCTGTTGCTGCGGGGTCTGGAGATACTGACTACCTTACCTGTAACTCTCTCTCCGGCCGCGCGAGCGGAACCTTCAACATCTTTCTCTTCACTGTTATGCTCGCGTTTCTTGCACTCCCGGCCACAACATCATTGCCGCTGGGGGAATACGCTGCAGCCCATCACAAGCTATCGCGGGACAGGCAATTCCGCCGCTGGGCCTTTCTTGCGGCGAAGTTCGCACTGATTCTTCCCATCGTCTACTTTACGTCGATCGATCTTGCTCATCTCAGCGCCACGATGAGCCAGGAGACCTCCGACTACATTCAGATCGTAGCCTCCTTCTCCATCTGCCTGTTTGCCTTGCGCTGGACCCTTCGCGACCAGCGAAAGCGCTGCCCAGTCTGCCTTGGCAAGCTGACAAATCCTGCGCGTGTAGGACAACCATCCAGAACCTTCCTCGCATGGAACGGAACCGAGCTGATCTGTGTCGGCGGCCATGGGCTTCTGCACGTTCCCGAGATGCCGACAAGCTGGTTCAGCACCCAGCGCTGGCTCTATCTGGATTCCTCGTGGGAGGTCCTTTTTCCCGAAGCGAATCTTGCAACTCCGGGCACTTCGTAATTCATCGGTAAAGTATCTGCAACCTGGAATCTGTCCAAAAACTCTAAAACAACATTGTCTAAACTCTAAATAACGTCATCTCGACCGGATCAACCAACAAAGCACGTCATCTCGACCGGAGCGCAGCGGAGTGGAGAGACCCCTGTATTTCGTCGTTGCTTTTGCTGTTGCCGGTTCTTTCTCACTGGAGCCATCACCCTCCATGACAGTTCCTAGAGCGAACAGCTCTCCAGCATTCGGTACAACGTGGAACGGCTGATCCCCAGCAGCTCCGCAGCTTTCAGCTTGTTGCCCGCGCAGTCATGCAGGACGCGAAGAACGTGCCGATCTACAACCTCTTGGAGCCGAGCAGTTTTACCCGCATCGATGGTAGAAGCTTCGTTGGGGTGGATCTCCGGTGATGCAGGAGAGAGGGTAAGTTGCCGCGCCTGAATCTCTCCGCGCTCCCTCTGTAAGACGGCGTTTGCCAGCACGTCTTCCAGTTCCTGAACGTTTCCCGGCCAACTGTGCGACTTCAGTAGCTGCATCGCATCCTTCGCAATCGTGATCGCCTGCCGATATCGCTTCTCAAACCCAGCGACAAAATGCACTGCCAGCGCAGGCACATCGTCGATACGTTCACGCAAGGGAAGAACTCCAATCTGCACCATGGCGATTCGTTGATAGAGCTCCTGGCGAACCCGGCCAGACGCAACTAGTCCTCTGAGGTCCTGCTTAGTCGAGGCGGCGATTCTCGTACTCAGCCTCTGTGGAGCAGCCAGGCCTTCCTGCGACCATTCCTGTCTTCGCAGGATCTCCAACAACTCATCCTGTGTCTCCAGCGGAGCTTCGTCGATGCCATCGAAGAACAGCGTTCCTCCCCGGGCCATCTTCATCAGGTAAGAGATCCGGTTGCCGCAGGCAGCTACAACGAAGGCACCATCTGTTCTTACGCTCTCCTGATGCAGCGCCCGCGCCACCAGCTCTTTGCCCGTCCCGCGTTCGCCATGGATCAGCACCGCGCGGAAGTGTGGCCCGATGTGCCGTATCTGCAGACGCAGGCGTTTCATTGCTGCGCTGTCGCCGACGATCTCTGCGTCAGCACGGTTGAGCAGATAGGGAAAGGGGATGGAATCGGCTTCCGATTCGATTCCCGGAACAGGCTGAAGATGAGAGGAGATGTGGCTGAAGGTTGCCATAGCTACTTCCTTCATCGGCAAAAAATGCCGGAAGATGAGTAGGCTCCAATAAAGAGAGCCGAACGCCTCATCCGGGCGTCCGGCTCTCTTTGTCTGTTTCTATTTTCTAAGCAGTGGTCGTCGTGCAGTAGGTGTCGAACGCCCGTGTCAGCTCCTGGGCAATGGCCGGAGCGGTCGAGGTCTCGATTGCCGAACGCTGCATCAGGTACACCAGTTGACCGTCGCGCAGAATTGCAATTGCGGGCGAGGTCGGCGGATGGCCGCCGAAGTAGCTGCGTGCTTTCTCGGTCGCTTCGCGGTCCTGACCGGCGAATACCGTTACTGCGTGGTCGGGCTTTGCGCTGTGCTGCATCGCCAGGCGAACGCCGGGGCGCATCTTGCCGGCGGCGCATCCGCAGATCGAGTTCACTACTACCATCGTCGTTCCCGATTGCGCCACGGCAGTGTCTACATCGGCTGCGGTGCGGGCTTCCGTCAGGCCTGCGCGGGTAAGTTCCTCGCGCATCGGAATCACCATAATCTCTGGATACATGAGCATCTCCTTGAAACGGTCGAAACGGCCGCCTGTATCGATTGTACGGTCTCGCCTGCCGCCACGCCAATTGGAGCCGGTGTTGTAGTCTCTAAACCGTGCCGAATCTTTCTATCCGCGTTCAGGAGCAGGTTGTGCTGGCTCCGTTTACCACCTTCCGCATCGGTGGGCCAGCGAGCTACTATTGCGAGGTTGCCAGCGAAGACGAACTGGTCGAAGCGGTTCAATTCGCCCGCCAGCATGGCCTTAGAATCTTCATTCTGGGCGGTGGAAGCAACGTGTTGGTTGGCGATGACGGCTTTGATGGTCTCGTCATCCGCATCGTCATCGACGACCTTGTCGAGCCTGTCCGCGATGGCCGCTTCGTCCACTACACCGTCGCTGCGGGTACCGATTGGAATGCCTTTGTGCTGAGCGTGTGCGAGCAGGGAATCGGCGGCGTGGAATGCCTCGCGGGAATTCCCGGCTCAGTTGGCGGAACTCCCGTCCAGAACGTTGGCGCTTATGGACAGGAGGTTGCCAGCACCATTACTGCGGTTCGTGCCTTCGACCTTGAAGCTGGTGCGTTCGTTACTCTTTCGCATGGCCAGTGCGGCTTTGCCTATCGCCACAGCATCTTCAACACCAGCCAGCGCGGCCGTTATATTGTGACGGCGGTGACTTTTCGGTTTGACTTGGACGCTCGACCGAACCTTGCTTACGCCGACCTGCAGCGGCACTTCGCCGATTGGGATGCGAACGGGCCAGCGCAGACGCCGCTTGACGTCTATCACGCTGTCCGCGCCATTCGACATCGCAAGGGAATGCTGATCGTCGAGGGAGAAGCGGACTGCCGCAGCGCGGGTTCCTTCTTCAAAAACCCGATTGTTCCGCCCGCGACGCTCGATCGAATCGCCTCCAATCTCCAGCTTCCTGTTGCCGAGATTCCTCACTGGCCAACCGCCGACGGTAAGGTCAAACTTCCGGCTGCGTGGCTGCTGGAGAAAGCCGGGTTCGCCAAGGGGTTTGCTCTTGGCCAGGCTGGCATCTCCTCGCGGCATACTTTGGCGCTCATTAATCGCGGTCATGCTACGGCTGCGGACATCTTTGCGCTGCGGGACAGGATTTCCAGCGAGGTGCTGTCCCGTTTTGGGATTCGGCTGGAGCAGGAGCCGGTTCAGCCGTCTTAGAGCCCGTCGCAATCCTCTCAGCCGCGTCATCGCGCGATGTAGTGGAGAGACAAGGACGAAATACAGGGGTCGCTCCACTACGCTTCGCTCCGGTCGAGACGACGTGTGTTCTTCGGGGGTTTTCGATGCCCTCTAACCCGTCGATCCCCCCTGTACTTAAGTCCTAAAGTCTTCGAAGTAGAGACTTTAAGTCCGACTTGGTACGGGCTCGGTCAAACGAAAAAGTCCCGCACGGGGCCGGACTTTTCTGCTCTTGCTCTGACTTAATTATAGCGACGCTGTCAATAGTTTCGACTGCTAGTTCTGCCGGGAGAGTTGTTCGAACAGACGTGTTCGCTCTTCGGCCAGGACGGTTTCGACTGGTCCTTGTTGCAGGACGCGACCGTCGGAGAACTTGATGACTTCGGCGGCCAGTTGGAAGGCTTCGCCTACGTCGTGGGTGACGGAGAGGACGGGGGTCTTTTTGGCGGCGAGCCAGCTTCGCAGGTCATCGAGCAACTCGTCGCGCAGGGGAAGGTGCAGACCGGCGAATGGCTCGTCGAGCAGGAGCAGACTGTTGCCGATTACGGTGATGGCGGAGGCTGCGGCGCGGGCTACGGCGACGCGCTGCCGCTCGCCCCCGGAGAGCTTCCAGGGCATGGACTCGGCCAGCCCGGTGAGGCGGAAGCGCTGGAGCGCTTCTTCGGCGATCTCAGCCGATGCTGCAGGGACGCCGTAGGCGATGTTCTGCCGCACGGTCATGTTCGGAAACAGTGCGGCTACCTGCGCCGCAAGCCGGACGCCGCGGCGATAGGCGGGCAGGAAGGTTCCTGTGGCGCTGTCGAACAAGGTCGTCGGGGTGCCACCGTGCAGCACGATGCGTCCCTCGGTGGGGCGCATCAGTCCTGCAATCGCTCGGAGGACGGTTGTCTTGCCGCTGCCGGATGGACCGAAGAGGACTGTCCACGGTTCGGTGAGGTGAAAGGTGGCGTCGAAGGTGAGTGCTCCCTGGCGATGCTGCATGGAGAAGCTGAGATGAGGTGTGGGCTCAGACAAGTTCACCTCGTCCGCTTCCGCGCCGCGAGTAGATGACGATCAGCGCTGCGAGCGAGACGACCACCAGCGCAAGCGCGGTCTGGTTGGCGGCCTTGTAGTGGAAGTCCTGCACCTGGTCGTAGAGCGAGATGGAGAGCGTCTGCGTGGCTCCGGGGATGTTGCCGCCGAGCATCAGCACAACGCCGAACTCGCCTACAGTATGGGTGAACGCCAGTACCGCGCTGGTCAGCAGCCCGCCGCGGGTCAGGGGCATGACCACGCTCCAGAAGGTTCGCCACGGCGACGCTCCCAGCCCGGCTGCGGCTTCGACGTATCCGCGATCGACGACGCCAAAGCCTGCCACCAGCGGCTGCACGGCAAACGGCAAACTGTAGAGGACCGAACCGACCAGCAATCCTGAAAAGCTGAACGCCAGAGAGTGGCCGAAGATTCGTGTGAGCAGACGTCCCGGAGCGGTGAGCGGCCCCAGCATGACCAGAAGGTAGAAGCCGAGAACGGTCGGAGGCAGCACTAGAGGCAAGGCTACCAGCGCCTGTACGACTGCCCGCCCGGCTCCTTTGCCGGAGGCGATCCACCATGCCAGCGGCAGCGCGATGACCAGCAGAATCGCTGTTGTGCTCGCAGCCAGCCGCAGGGTCAACCAAAGCGCCTCAAAATCCATACTGCGCCAGTCTATCGCCTCAAGAGGGCGGCTCGTGAGGATCGTCAGGAACTCAGGGGAAGAGTAGGAGACTTATTTCTTGTCGACACTACCGGGGGTAACATTTGCATACTCGGGCGCGGACGGATTGATGTGGCCGAGATTATTTTCCGGGGTGTTGGAGTGGACTTTCGTCTCTCCCGAGCCAGCGGTGGAAGGATTATCTCCCTTTGGGCCGGACGGTGTGACGGCTGCCTGCTCTGGAGTTGGCTCTGCTGCGGTCTCTGATTTTTTGCCTGGTGATGTCATTGATCCACTCCCGACTTGAACGATCTTAGATTGGAAGAGGATGGGGCTGTTTTCGTTGCCCCTACTGCACCGCACCCAGTCCCAGCTTGCTCATATTTCCCTGTACGGCTGGAGTGAGGCAACCAAAGCGCCTCAAAGTCCATACAGCGCCGGTCTATATATTTTGATGGGAGAACCTGTTCAGCGGCTGTTCCGACTGGTCTCGAATTTGATCGAAGGACAGGCAACGACAAGAGCAAAGGCGGAATACAGGGGTCTCTCCGCTACGCCGCGCGATGAGGCCGCACGGCTTCGGTCGAGATGACGTTGCTTTAGGGTCGGACAGATTTCAAAGGTCGCATGAATGGAACGGTGGCGTGCGGCAAATCGGCGAGCTATGAGCCACCGTAAGGGAGATAGAGCGGGCTTTCAGCCCTCATTTTTTGGGACGGAAGCAGACCTGGGGAGTTACCCCAGGCTGGTATGGGCCGCGCCTTTGGCGCTATACACTGCGGTCCCGCGTCGTTAGCGCTACTGCACTGCCGCGAGCCCGAGCTTGCTCATATTTCCCTGCACGGCTGGGGTGAGCAGCCAGTCGAGAAAGGCGTGGGCTTCGGCGCGATGCTCTGACTTCGCCATGACGACTGCGCACTGCCGTAACTCCGGATATACGGTCGGCACGCGCACATAGGTGCCAATCTGCTGGAAGTGTGGCGTGTTGGCCGTGGTCAATGAGATCAGACCGAGTTGAGCGTTGCCCGACTCCACAAACTGCGCCGTCTGCGCGATGTTTTCGGCAACCACCAGATGCGAAGACACCTTGTCGTAGAGGTTCAGCTTTTTGAGGGCAGCCACGGCCGCCCGGCCGTAGGGGGCATGCTCTTCATTGGCAATGGCGATCTGAGTCACGCGCGGGTCGGTCAACTTGTCCATGCTGATGGGCTGGAGCGGGGAGTCTTTCCGGGCCCACAGTACAAGAGCACCCTTGGCATAGGCTTTCGGCGCTTTCATGTCGGAGAGGCCCGCGGCCACTATTTTTTCTGGAAATACGAAGTCTGCGGCTAGAAAGATATCCATGGGCGCGCCGTTCAGGATCTGCGTCGTCAGCGTCGCGGAAGACCCATAGCTGACCACCAGCTTGATCCCGGTGGCGTGCTCGTAGGCTGCGGCCAGAACCGGCATGACCGGCTGCAGATCGGCGGCTGCGGCTACGTGCAGCTCCTTTTGAGTTTTCTGGCCCCACGCCGTACCTGTCCCGAAAAACCCGCTCAACATCACAAGGCAAAGAAGAACAGCGCGCATCTTTGGTTCACTCCGCTCTTTACGGTAACCTAGATAGAACAATGAAAGTCGCGACCCATCATCTTAGATGCACAGAATGCGGAGCCGTCATCACCGGCAGCGCCGTCAACAGTATATTTCGCTGCCCGGACTGCAACGGTCTCTACGATGTCATCTACCCCTGGTCGCCGGTCAACGGTTCGACTGCCGACACGGCCAGCAATCTGCCCAACGCCAGCGCCCTCCGCTGGCTGTGGCAGGAGCGCCGCACCTCGACCCTTCCGCTTGACCAGAGCGGCGTCTGGCGCTTCCGCGACCTCTTTCCCATCTTGGAAAACCTCGACAATGCCGTGACCTTGCGCGAGGGGAATACGCCTCTCTACGACCTGCCGCGTTGCGCCAAGGCAATCGGCCTTAACTGGCTGACTGCCAAGCATCAGGGCATGAATCCCACCGGCTCATTCAAAGATACGGGCATGACTGCTGCGCTCTCGGTTGCTGCGGACCGCGGGTTCGAGTGGGTCGCCTGCGCTTCTACGGGCAATACCTCTGCCGCGATGGCTGCCTATGCCGCTCGCGCCGGTCTGCGCAGCATTGTGTTCATCCCCGAAGGCAAGATCGCCTGGGGCAAGCTGTCGCAGTCGATGGACTATGGCGCGCTCACCATTCAGCTCAAAACCGACTTCGACGGCTGCGTGCGCATTCTTACCGATCTGGTCACGCGCTTTCCGATCTACCTGCTGAACTCGGTCAATCCTTATCGGCTGGAAGGGCAGAAGACCCCGGCATTTGAGATTCTCGAGCAACTCGAGTGGCAGGTGCCGGACCATATCATCGTTCCCGGCGGCAATCTCGCCAACTCCTCGGCGCTGGGCAAGGGATTTTTGGAGATGCACCGCCTCGGCCTGATTTCGCGTCTACCGAAGATCAGCATCATCCAGGCGGAGGGAGCCAATCCGCTCTACCGCTGGTTTATGGACTCCAACCGCATCATGCGGCCGGTCACGGCGGATACGCGCGCGACGGCGATCCGCATCGGCAACCCGGCCTCGTGGCGCAAGGCTGCCAACATTATCGACAGGCTAGGCGGCTGGTGCGAGGAGGTCTCCGAGCAGGAGATTGCCCTGGCCAAGGCGCAGATCGGCGCGGAAGGCGTAGGCTGCGAGCCAGCCTCCGCCGTTACCTTTGCCGGGCTCAAGAAGCTGGTCGCGCTGGGTAAGGTTGCTCCTGAGGAGCGCGTGGTGCTCATCCTCACCGGGCATACGCTCAAGGACTCGCAGTACACCATCGACTATCACCGGGGCGAGTTGCTGACCGAGGCGGAAAATTCACAGATTTCAGCTGCCGATCAGGTTTTGCACACGGCGCTGCGCAAGCCTCCTATCGTTCTTGAACCCGACTCGGATATCGTGCTGCACGCTCTTGAGTCGCACATGAAGCTCGCCCAGACCGTATGACGCCCTTACATCTGCGCCTGCCAGCGACCTCTGCCAATCTTGGCCCGGGCTTCGATGCCCTGGGCCTTGCGATAGCGCTGTATCTGACCATCGACGCGGTGGAGGCGGAGGCTTTTGGTATCCGTGCCACGGGCCGTAACGCCGATCTTTGCGGCGATGCTGCTCATAGCCTTATCTTCACGACTTATAGCAGCGTTCTTGCTGCAAACGGCAAGCCGGTTACGCCGCTTCATCTGGAACTGGACAACGAGATACCGCTGGGGATGGGTTGCGGTTCCAGCGCCGCCGCGCTGCTGGCCGGGGTGCTGCTGGCCAAGCACTTTGGCGAACTTAATTGGACCAGCCAGCAGATTCTTGAAGAGGCATGCCGCCGTGAGGGGCATCCTGATAATGTTGCCGCCTGCTTTCTGGGTGGGATGACAGCATCGGCTGATGATGGAAGTAGCATATTTACAGCTACATGCGGACAGAACCTCAACTGGAGCTTGTTTGTTGCGCTGCCTTCGGCGAGCCTTGCTACTGAGAAGGCCCGGGCGCTTTTGCCTGCGAGCTACTCTCGTGCCGACGCGGTGGCGAACGTGCAGAACACTGCGCTGCTGGTCTCGGCCTTTGCGCTCAATCGGGGCGATTTACTGCGAACTGCCATGCAGGACCGCATCCACCAGCCCTATCGCATGGAGGCCTGCCCGTTGTTGCCACGTCTGCTGCCGCTGAACGGCACGCCGGGCGTGCTGGGCGTTGCGCTGAGCGGGGCAGGGCCTTCGGTGCTCCTCATTGCGGAAGAGGCCGCGAACGGGCTGCCAGCGGCTATACGGAAGGCCGCGAATGACCAGGATCTGGAGATTATTCAGACCTCGATTGCTGCGGGAACCCTGGTGCAGAAGTAGTCAAAAAAGGAAAGCCAGTAGGGTAATCTTTCAACAAGTTACCTAAGATTTCTTTACCTTTCTCAACTTCCTTCGTACCTTAGCTGGTGTGGGCAGTTCTGGGGAGGGCTGCTACGCCGCCCGTTGACCTCTTTTACAGAGGTCCGGGCGTTTGCTTTTTCTGCCGGATTCCCGCTGCTGAAACTCTTTCACACGCCTTGCATCTATTATTGTGAGGACTGCTCAGTAATGGCAGAACATCCTGGAGGGAAGTAAATGGCAGGTCAGTTCGTAACCAACATCAACGACGCATCCTTTGAAAAAGAGGTTCTTCAGTCGGATCAACCCGTATTGGTCGATTTCTGGGCCGCCTGGTGTGGTCCATGTCGCGCACTTGCGCCGATCGTCGATGAGATTGCCAACTCGTATCAGGGCAAGCTCAAGGTCATGAAGATGGATGTTGATGCCAACACCGCAACCCCTGCGCGTTATGGAATTCGCGGCATTCCTGCACTTCTGATCTTCAAGGGCGGCCAGGTTGCCGAACAGATCGTCGGCTATGTCCCCAAGGACACGATCGACAAGTCTGTGCTCAAGGTTCTCGCATAAGTTTTTACCCAACTTCGTAAATGGCCCGGCAAACCAGCCGGGCCATTTCTTTTTATAGAAATGCTTTGGGCTGCTCTGGAAAAATATTGCGGATTGGTACCGAGGAAATACAGTGGTCTCTCCGCTGCGCTCCGGTCGAGATGACGTGCGTTGGAGGCAGTCCGAGGTGGCCTGCGATTGAGGATGGGTTGAGAGGATGGCGCGGGATGGCAGTCGAGCCGTTACACTTTGTAAATGCTCGAATGGATGCTCTTCCGCACGATCATGGTGGCCTTCTTCATCCTGGCCAACAGCTTCTTCGTCGCTGCTGAGTTCGCGCTGGTCAGCGTGCGCGAGACGCGCATCCAGCAGTTGATCGCGCTTGGTCGTCCGGGAGCGCGCACGGTTCTTCAGCTCAAGCACAATATTGATGAGTTCCTTCCCGCCGTGCAGTTCGGGGTTACGCTGGCGGCGCTTGCGCTGGGCTGGGTGGGTGAGCCTGCGGTCGCGCAGATGATTCTTCAGATCGTGCATAGCTGGCTGAATGTTTTGCCTGCGCATGCCGTCATCTATGCCCATACGCTTGCGGTCATCATTGCCTTCGCGCTGATTACCTACTTTGAAGTGCTTCTGGGCGAGCTTGTTCCCAAGTCGCTGGCGCTGCAGCGGGCCGAGCGCATCGCCCTGGCCGTGGCTGGACCGATGGACGTCTTCATCCGCATTACGCGGCCTGCGGTGAACCTGATGAACAGCTCCGCCACCGTTGTGCTCAAGCTCTTTCGCGCACCGTTGCATGGCGAAGGCGCGGTCCATTCGCCTGAAGAGATCAAGCTGATTGCTACCGCTACCCGGCGCATGGGGTTGCTGCCTCCGTTTCAGGAGGAGATCATCCACCGCGCCATCGAGCTGAACCACGTCACCGTGCGCGAGATCATGACCCCGCGAGGAAAGATTTTTTCGCTGCCTGCCGACCTGCTGGTGGAGCAGGCCAGTGCCCGCATCGTCGAAGAGCAGCACTCACGCATTCCTGTGTACGATCCTGCGAATGGGCCGGAGAACATTATCGGCATCGCCTACTCCAAGGACATCTCGCGCCTGATGCACTTTCGCGGCGTGGCGCTTTCGCTTGGAGGCAAAGGCGGCTCTGGCCTGACGCTGCGCCAGGTGATGCACGGGTTGACGGTAGTTCCCGAGACCAAGCTGGCGGTCGAGCTGTTGCAGGAGTTTCAGGAGCGTCGTCGCCAGATGGCGATTGTGGTGGATGAGTTTGGCTCGACGGTAGGCATTGTGACTGCCGAAGATGCGCTGGAGCAGATCGTCGGCGAGCTTGATGACGAGTTCGATATCGCGCCTCGCAGCCCGCTGCTTAGTTCCACGGGAGCCATGTCGTTGGATGGCAGCACGACGCTGCGCGACCTGGGCACGCAACTGCACTGGAACTTTCCCCGCGAGGCTGGAGTGGAGACGCTGGCCGGATTTCTGCTCGCGCATCTTGGCCACCTCCCCGAGGTCGGCGAGAGCATCGAGGACGGGGGGCGGCGCTACTCCGTCGCCGAGATGGACGGTCGCCGCATCAGCCGCGTCGCCGTGCGGACCCTGACGCCCGCAAAAACACTTGAGCCAAAGAGCAGGGAAGCCAAGGCATGAAGCCAGCCGTATGGAATCCCATTCGCCGCATCCTGCTTACCCTTCCGGTCATCTGGGTGGTGGTCTCTGTCGTCTTTCTGCTGATCCACCTTGTTCCTGGTGATCCGATCGTGCAGATGCTGGGTGAGGGCGCCAACTCCGCCGATATCGCCGCGCTGCGTCATGCTTACGGCTTCGACGCTCCGCTCCACCTACAGTACGTTCATTACTGGCGCGGCATCCTGCACGGCGATCTTGGCCAGTCGCTGCGACTGCATGACTCGGTGACGCATCTGGTGCTGCAGCGCTATCCGTACACGCTTGCGCTGACACTGGCTGCGCTTCTGATTGGGATCGCGGTGTCGGTCCCGGCGGGCATCCTCTCGGCGCTGCACCGCAATCGCTGGCAGGACCGCTCGCTGGGCGTGGTCTCGCTGGTAGGGCTCTCGTTTCCGAACTTTGCGCTCGGGCCGATCCTCATCATTATTTTTTCCATCTACTTTGGCTGGCTTCCGGTCTCGACGGCGGGAACCGGAGGCGTCGGCGATTTTCTGCTGCACCTGATCCTTCCGGCGATCACGCTTGGCCTTGGCCTGGCCGCCATTCTTACGCGCATGGTGCGCACGGCGATGCTCGAAGAGCTGGGGCAGGACTACATTCGCACTGCGCGCGCGAAGGGGCTGAGCGAGAACAGGGTCGTCTATCGCCACGCTCTGCGCAATGCGCTGATTCCTGTGCTCACCGTGATCGGGTTGCAGTTCGGGTCGCTGCTCTCGGGTGCGATTGTGACCGAGACGATTTTTAGTTGGCCGGGCATTGGGCGGCTGACGCTGTCGGCAATCTCGAACCGAGACTATGCGCTGGTGCAGGGCTGCATCCTTGCGGTTGGGCTTACGTATGTCGCCATCAATCTGCTCACGGACGTTGCTTATACCATTGCTAATCCGCGGATGCGCGGGCAATAGATCTACAGGTCTAAAGCAGGTTGATAAGCCGGGCTTCGACTCCAGCTTTGTCCACGGTCATGAGCGCGATGGTGACGGGGAGATTGAAGCGGCGTGGTCCTGCGCTGCCTGGGTTTAGATACAGCACGCCGTTGCGCGGCTCAATCGAGGGCTTGTGCGAGTGTCCGCTGATGACCGCGGCTACTCCCGCTACTGCTGGATTGATATCGAGATCGGTTATCGAATGGACGAGGTAGAACAGTCGCCCATTTAGTTCAACTACGTCGGTAGCTGGAAGCTCGGCGCACTCGCCCCATTGGTCGATATTGCCGCGAATCGCTGTCACCGGAGCGATCTCTCGCAGGGCGTCTAAAATTCGGATGTCGCCGACATCACCAGCATGAAGGATGTGCTCCACGCCAGCCAGCGCAGTCAACGCCTCAGGCCGCAGCAGGCCATGAGTGTCCGAGATCAATCCGATCAACATTGGGGCTTAGGCGAGCCGCAGGCTTTGCAGTGAGGCAT
Organism: Granulicella sp.; assembly: GCA_041691255.1. GTDB lineage: Bacteria > Acidobacteriota > Terriglobia > Terriglobales > Acidobacteriaceae > Edaphobacter. Next base: position 83,471 of record JBEPUY010000004.1, read on the forward strand.
AGCTGTGGCTCTGGCTTGGATCGTGGCTGCGGTCGGGATCGATCTTCAACTCCATCACGGTCACGCGATCGAGCGAGACGATGTAGTCCTCGGTCTCCTCAGTGGAGCCGCCGGGACTGAAGCTGAACTGCTGGCGAACGACCTCGCGCAGCTCCGTGCCTGACCCGGCAAAGATGGCGAACTCCTGCGAACGCTCCGTTGCCTTTTCGATGAAGTGCAGATGAATGCGGTGGATCGTCAGCGGCTCGTCGAAGTGCATGCGAATCACCTGAGGTCCGGTGCCTGCGGCGCGCCAGCCAGTGGTACCGGTTTTGGCCAGTGCGTGTTCAATCGGAAATGCCTCGTCTTCGGAGGTGATCTCTACTCGTGCGATCCGCTCAAGATCGCGCCAGAGATCGGGAATCGGAGTTGCGGCTACAGGCGATGGTGTAACGATGCTCTTACGCATAAATGCCTACAGACCTCAACCCCAAGCATATCCGATATCGAGGGGCATGGCGGCAAAGTGGTTCAGAGCGTGTACGGAAAACGCAAGATTCGAAGGAATAGACGCACAAGGAGATGGGCGAAGGCAAAATACAGGGGTCTCTCCACTGCGCTGCGGTTCGGTCGAGATGATGTGCCTGATCGTCTTCGGACAGGGTCTTAGATTCCGGTCTCCATCTTCGTACGCGGGTCGAGGTAGTCGCGCAGCGCGTCGCCGATAAAGTTGAACGAAAGCACGCAGAGCATCACTGCCATCGCCGGGAAGAAGACCAGGTGCGGCGAGTCGAAGAGGTGCGAGCGGGCGTCGTTGAGCATCGATCCCCAACTGGCTGCCGGTGGCGGAACGCCCAGCCCAAGGAAGCTCAGCGTGGCCTCGGCGAGCACAGCGCCGGCCATGCCAATGGCTCCCTGCACGATCAGCGGCTGGACGATGTTCGGCAGGATATGACGGCAGAGCACACGCAGGTCGGAGGCTCCCAGGGCACGCGCCGCCTCGACGAACTCGCGCTCCTTCACTGCCATGACTTGTCCGCGCACCAGCCGGGCGTAGCCCACCCAGCCGGAGATCGCCAGCGCCAGAATGACATTGAACAGCCCCGGCCCCATGAAGGCGACGAAGGCAATCGCCAGCAGGATTCCCGGCAGCGACATGAACGCGTTGGTGACGTAGATATTCAGGATGGTGTCGGTCACGCCGCCGTAGAAGCCGGACAGGCATCCGGCAACCAGACCGACTGTCAACGATAGCCCGACGACGCTGACCGCAACGATCATCGAAATGCGTGCACCGTAGATGGTTCGCGAAAGAATGTCCCGCCCCAGTTCGTCAGTGCCGAACCAGTGCGCCGCGCTCGGCCCCATGAGGCGTCCGGTCAGGTCGAGCTTTGCGGGATCGTAGGGTGCCAGCCAGGGCGCAAACAGAGCGCAGATCAGGAAGATCACCAGCAATACGATTCCAAGCGCAGCCAGAGGCTGCTGCTTCGACCGCTGGAACAATTCCGTCCTAACTCTCATTCCTTCAACACGAATCATTTGAGTTCCAGCATGAAGCCATCAGGTGAGTTAGCGCAAGAGCTAAAGTGTGGAACTCTGGCTCATTTTTTTATTGAAAGTCAGGCAACTTTATCAAAATCCAAGGAATAAGAAATAGAGGGATGAGGCCCTAAAAAGCCATGCGAGGGTGCTCTTTGTGCATCTTATTTGCAAAGGAAAATTTGACTATTTCAAAGCTATGCCTAATATCATTTTTCAATTGATTATTATTCTTGGAATACTTCTTCTCCTCGCGGCATTTGTGCCCCTCAGGCGTATTCTCGAGATTCTCCCCGCTGGTCTGACGCGCAAAGCCTGGATTGGTCTGGGCTTTCTCATGGGCTGTTCCATCGTCGGCTATTTTCTCTTTTTCTGGATTAATGACACCGAAGGCCCTGACCACCATGAGGACTGGTTAATGTCTTTGATCTGTCTTTCAGTGTCCCTCTTTGTTTTATGCGTTAGCTGGATCTCGCACCACACTGTGAAAGAAGTATCGAAGATTGCTGAATTGGAACTCGCGGTGCTTACTGATCCACTCACCGAAATGTACAACCGTCGACATATTTTGTCGCTCCTTGAGAAGGAGAGTTCACGGTCGAGATTTCTGCACAGTCCTCTCTCTGTCCTGCTGTTGGATATCGACAGCTTCAAGGGAATCAACGACAACCATGGACATCAGGCCGGCGACTTTGTGCTGAAAGAGTTTTCCAGACTACTTACTCTTCAGCATGATTCAAGTTTCGTAGGCCGGTATGGTGGGGAAGAGTTCCTCATTCTGCTGCCGGACACGACCCAGTTCAAAGCCTCTCAGGCTGCGGAGCGGCTTCGTTACGTCATCGAATCGACGACCATTATGCTCGAGAACAAGTATGAGATTCCGGTAACAACAAGTATTGGCGTAGCAACATCGTCAAGCTTCAATGAGACACCTCACGAACTGATCTCATTGGCAGACAAGGCTCTTTACGCAGCCAAAAAGAACGGCAGAAATAATGTCTGCACGGCGTCGCAGCAGTATGCCTGGCAGGAAGAAGTGAAATCAACACTCGCTATGCCAATCGGCTAGGCGACGTGTACGTGGCCAGCGGTTCGCGCATTTGAACCCAAAAGGTAGAATCGAATTCGATGGAGCAAATACACTGTGGCGCATCCCACAAAGGACCCATTTGCGAATTCTGATCTACGGCCTCAACTATGCCCCTGAGTTGACTGGCATCGGAAAGTACACCGGCGAGATGTCCTCGTGGCTGGCTGCCCGGGGGCACGATGTTCATGTGGTCACTGCTCCTCCTTACTACCCGGCGTGGAAGATCCGGGAAGACTATCGCGGCAAGCTCTATCGCACGGAGAAGGTTCCCGGCGAACCTGTTGTCTACCGCACTCCGCTCTACGTTCCGGCCAAGCCGACCGGGGTGAAGCGCATGGTGCACCTGTTCTCCTTCATGCTGGGGAGCCTGCCGGTGATGCTGTGTGAGATCTTCTGGCAGCCGCAGATTGTCTTCACCGTGGAGCCGACTTTTTTTGGTGCGCCGCTCGCGCTGCTGGTGGCCCAGACCTCGGGTGCGGCTTCGTGGCTGCATGTGCAGGACTTTGAGGTAGATGCCGCCTTCGATCTGGGCCTGCTGCCCGCTGAAGGACTGGTCCATGACTTCGCGCTCGGACTTGAGGAGTTCTTTACTCAGGCATTTACGCGCGTCTCCAGCATCTCGCAGAAGATGGTCGAACGAGCGCTCGTCAAGGGCGTTCCTGTCGCGCGCACGATTCTCTTTCCTAACTGGGTTGACGTCAATGCCATCCATCCCCAGCCGCGCGATGCTGCCAACAGCTTTCGGCGTGAGCTTGGCCTCGAAGACAAGATCATTCTTCTCTACTCCGGCAACATGGGGGCGAAGCAGGGCCTTGAACTGCTTGCTCCGCTTGCCAGAACGTTTGAAGATGATCCTCGCGTTCACTTTCTCTTCTGTGGCGACGGAGCCTTTCGCCCGCAGCTTGAGACGCTGGTAGCCCACCTGCCCAACGTCACGCTTTTGCCGCTACAGCCTTTTGCGCGGCTCAATGACTTGCTGAACGCTGCCGACATCCACCTGCTGCCGCAGCGCGCCGGAGCCGCCGATCTGGTCATGCCTTCAAAGCTCACCGGAATGCTTTCCAGCGGCCGTCCTGTTGTCGCTACGGCTGACCACGGCACGCAGGTCGCGCAGGTCGTCGAAGGCTGCGGCCTCGTTGTTCCCGCTGAAGATGCTCCGGCCCTTCATGCTGCCGTCCAGCAACTCATCGACGATGAGCCTCTGCGTGAGCGACTAGGTGCTGCTGCACGTGAATATGCTGTGGAGCATCTGGGCAAGGAACAGGTGCTGCTGCAGTTTGAACGCAACCTGCAAAATTTAGTTCTCGGTACATAGAGAGAATGGTTAGGGATGCTTTGATTTACTCCCAGAGGTGTACCTCAGGGGCTAAAGCCCTATTCATTTTGTGGACTTGCGGCACGGCTGAAGCCGTGCCCTTAAACAAAACGGCGGCTTAATCAGGGGTTCCTCAGGCTGACTCTTAAAAGGCTGTGGCTGCCGCCTCGGACCTGACGGCGACAGCCACAATATTTTTTCGAGGTTATTCGGCTTTGCCTACTGAGTGTTCCTTGTAGGTCTTCTGGAAGAGATAGAAGGCCTGCTTTTTCTTTCCATCCTCGGAGATAAGCCCCTTGCGGTTGAAGCCGTCCTGCAGCTTGGGGATGTTGCGGGTAGGGGAGCGGAAGTCCGTCAGCACCCACGGAATGAGGCCGCGCACCTGCGGGATCTTATTGATCATGATGAACTGGTGCTCGTAGACGTTGACCTGCTGCTCTTCGGTCCAGCGCTCGTCTTTGCCGCCGTGGTTGCCTTGCTTGGCTTCGGCGCCAAACTCGGAGATGAGGATGGGCTTCTGCGGAAGCGTCCATGTGATGTTGTCGGCGTCTTCGGGACGGCCGTCATACCAGCCGACGTACTCGTTCTGGCCGACCACATCGAGAGCATTGGTCAGAGGATCGTTCTCCACCATCTTGTTGTCTTTGAGATGTGGCCCGATGATCGCGGAGGTGATGGGCCGCGTGGGATCGAGCTTGCGGGCTTCGTTGGCGAGGTTGGTGAGGAACTGGGTGCGTGTGGGATTGTTCGGGGTCTCGTTGGAGACGGACCAGAGGATGACCGAGGCTTTGTTGCGGTCGCGGCGGATCATCTCGTTGAGCATGAAGGTCGCCTTGGCGTAGACCTCTGGCTTTTCAAAAGAGATGTGCTGCCACACCGGAATCTCCGACCAGATCATGATGCCGTCGCGGTCGGCCTCGCGCTCCATACGCTCGTCGTGCGGATAGTGGGCGAGGCGGACAAAGTTGGCGTTCATGTCCTTGAGGAAGCCGAAGATGTTCTTGACGTCCTCGTCGGTGCAGACGCGCCCGGTACGGTAGGGAGCCTCGGCATGCTCGTTGACACCTTGCAGGAAGATGGCTTTGCCATTAAGCAGGATGCGGGTGCCGTCGACGCGGATGTCGCGGAAGCCGATGTCGTCGGTGAGTTTGTCCTGTTGCGCGCCGGAGCCTGTGGCGAGTTCGACCTTGTAGAGCTTTGGCGTCTGCGGCGACCAGAGTTCGAGCTTGCTCGCCTTCACCTCGAAGGGAGCGCGGCCATCGGCATCGGTCTTGACGGTGGTGCTGACGCCAGCCTCGGGTACGCGCACGGTGACCGGAGTTCCGGCGGCTGCTCCTTCGACGTGGACGTAGCCCGAGAGCGTGGTGGCGTCGGCGGTGGAGAAGGTGGGGCCATGTTTAAGGTGAACATCGTAGTCGTCGATGAACTGCATGGGCAGCGTGACGAGGGAGACATCGCGGGTGAGGCCGCCGTAGTTGAACCAGTCGATGCCGACCGAGGGGATGCCATCGACCTCGCGGGTGGAGTCGACAGCGATGACGACGAAGTTGCTGCCGGGCTTGAGCGCGGCGGTGACTTCGCAGTCGTATGGGGTAAAGCCGCCCTCGTGGTCGCAGATGCGCTTCTGGTTGACCCAGACGAAGGACTTATAGTTTGCCGCGCCGATGTGGAGGAAGGTGCGGGTGTTGGGCTTGGGTTGGAAGTCGAAGTCGCGCTGATACCAGATCACACCCTCGTAGCGAAAGAGGGTGGGGTCCTGCGTATTCCAGTCGCCGGGAACTTTTAGCGTGGGAGCGGTGGAGAAGTCGTACTCCGCGTTGTGCGGGCCGCTGTTGATGTTGGGATGAGTATTGAGCGCGTAGGTCTTGTCGTTGACCTTGCCGTCGGGAGCGTAGAGCGCGCGGGCGGGCGGCTGATCGACGAGGTAGTGCCAGTTGCCGTCGAGCGAGGTAACGGTGCGGTGGTCCACGCCGACGAGAAGCGTCTTCAGCGGCTGTTGGGCAATTGCCGGAAGCGTGAGGGCACAGCAGGCCAATGCGAGCAATGCATTGCGGCTGCTTGTCCTTTTACCTGCGAAGATCTGCGAAAAACTGGTCATGACACTCCATGCTCTGGCTGAAATTGAGGGAATTTAAAACGTAAAGACGAAACGTGACTGATCGAAACAGAAACGCAGTGCGTGAACCAGAGGTCATACCTCTTGTTCACGCGACCATGCTATCAGACAGAGGATTATTTCGGCTCGCCGTACGGTACGTCCTTTTTGCCCGGAGCGATGGGAGTGTCTGTGAACTCGACCTTGGAGCCGTCGGCTGTCTTGATGTTGTTGTCGGTCATGGTCCAGTTTTTGGCGTTGGCGATAGTGCCTGCGGTCCTGGCTTCGATGTCGAGGTGATCGAGACGGAAGTTGGTCAGAGGCGCGTTGGGGTAGGCGCTTACGTTGAAGGCTTGCTTGGCTCCCACGGCCTTGATGTTCCAGATGTGGACGTCAGAGAAGTGGGGCAGACCCTTGTCGTCGGGGACCTTGGTGGTGAGCACGACCCAATAGTGCGGTGGGTTCTTCACATCCGGCGGCAGTGTGGCGTAGCTGTAGCTGGGGTTCCAGTTCATCGTCATGTGGATGGGGATGGCTACGCCTTGCAGGTTGAGATCGTGGATGCGGATGTCGGTGGCGGTGCCGCCGCGGGTGTGCGCGGACTTGAAGAGAACGCCCGAGGGAACGCCGCTGAGCGCGGTGAGGTTGTAGACCTCGATGTTGTGGAAGCCGCCCGAGGTCTCGGAGCCGATGGTGATGGCGGCTGCGCCGTGACGGATGATGGAGTCGCGGATCACGATATCCTCTGTAGGCCGGTTGACTCGCATGCCGTCGGAGTCGCGGCCTGACTTGAGGCAGAGGGCGTCGTCGTTGACCTCGATGTCGGCGTGCTGGACGAGCACCTTGCGTGACGAGTCGATGTCGATGCCGTCGGTGGAGGGGCCGCGTCCGCCTTCATTGTTGCGGATGGTGACGCCGTCGATGGTGACGTCGTGGGAGTAGAGCACCTGCACCGTCCAGAAACCGGAGCGCTTGAGCAGGATGCCGCCGCCGAGGTGGACGTTATATGAGTTCTGGAAGAGCATCAGGCGGGGGCGCTTGGCGTCGTAGTCGGAGGCCCAGCGCAGGCCCTTGGGCTCGTAGGTCTTGCGCAGGTCCCAGTAGGACTTCCACCAGATGGGGCCGTCGCCGTCGATGGTGCCTTTGCCGGTGATGGTGACGTCGTGCTGGTTGCGGGCGTTGATGAGAGCGGCGGGCCAGGTCATCTCGATGCCGGCGATGCGGGTGGGAAGCTCAGGGTAGTCGGCTAATTTTTCGGAACCGATGAGGGTTGCGCCGTCGGGGACGTCGAGCGTGGTGCCGGATTTGAGGAAGAGGGAGCCGATGAGATAGGTTCCGGGCTTGAGGGTGATGGTGCCGTGTACTTTGGCGGCTGCGTCGATGGCCTTCTGGATGGCCACTGTGTCGAGGGTGGTGCCATCGCCCTTGGCTCCGTAGTCGTTAGCGACGAAGGTCTTTGGAGTGGCTGCGGAGGCTGAGGCGGTGAGTGCAAGGGCACAGGCGAGGATAAAGGCGCGGGACATCTATTTCTGCTCCTGGGTTACAAGTTTGATGGTGCCGAGGATGCCGGACGAGGTGGGTACGACCTTGTTGAGGTCCTGCATCTGGAAGCGGTCGCCGTACTTGGCGATGAGGGGTTTGTAGTCGTGCGGCGGCTCTGCCGACCAGGCATTGAGCGCGGTGTTATAGACGTGGATCTCGATGTGGTTCTGGCCGCTTTGCAAATAGGGCGAGACGTTGAGGCGATAGGGCGGGTGCCAGAGCGAGCCAGCGCGCTTGCCATTGATGAAGACGATGGCGGCTTCGCGGACGGGCGGCTCGAACCACGCACGCATGCCGGGGCCGGTGCGGGTGACGCGAGGGTCGGGGACGCCGTTGTGCATCGGCGCGGGACGGTCCAGGACACCGGCGGGTGGTGTGATGGGAGTGCCGCCGTCGATCTGGAGGTAGGTGGGAGTGGTGGAGACGGAGCTGAGGTTGAAGTCGCGGGTGTAGACGGCCTCGCCGGAGTAGTGGATGGTGTCGGGGCTGGCGATCCAGTCGGTCAGCTTCGCTTCGGACTTGGTTTTGTTGGTGGCGGCGAAGCGCACCTGCCAGTTGCCGCTGAGGTCGGCCAGCTGTGTGGTCGGCGCGGTGCGCGGTGCGGGGGCTTTGGGGTTGGCGCTGCTGAAGATGAAGATGCGGGACTCGTAGGGTGCGAGGTGCAGCTTGACGTTGGCGGTGGGAGTGCTGGTGGCTTCGCCGCTGGTGGGGTTCCACTGCTCACCGAACCTGTGTGCGGTGCTGAAGGTTGCGGTGGTCTCGATGGGGTGGTTGCTGGTGTTGGCTACGAAGTAGATGTCAGACGTGGGTAGCTTGCGGCGGATGAAGCCGACCTCATCTTTGCCGGAGGTGAGTTGGAAGTCTGGGGTGGCTGCGTTGTGCAGAGCGGCGGCGAGTGCGTTGTCGTCGGCGACGAGGCTGTCTTTCGCAGTGGTGAAGAGCTGTTGGGAGAGGCTTGTGATCTCGGGTAGAGTTTTGCCTTCGGGCGAGAGGGAGGGAGCGCGGCCGATGGAGATGACCTTGCCTCCGGCGGCAACGAATTGCTGGATCTTGCGGAGAGTGTTTGCCGGGATGCGATCGGTCGGAGGAAGGACGAGGATCTTGTGGGTGCCGAGACCGACGGAGTTGATGGCGTCGGCGTCGATGAAGTCGACGTTATAGCCAGCGGAGAGGATGGTGGACATGAGCTGCGGCGTGACGACCTGGGTCATCAGGGCGGTGATGCTGTCCTGCGTGGGGGTGAAGGATGCCCAGGCGTCGTCGGTGGGTAGCAGGATCGCTACCTGATTGGCTGGCTGGCCCTGACGAAGGAGGTAGCTGACGCCGCCGATGTAGCGGGTGACGTCGGGCATAACCGGGTGCCAGGGGTTGTGGTCGTTGAAGACGCCGGCGGCGTAGAGCGACCAGCCGGGCTCTCCGGCTGGTGGAGCGGAGTAGGGCCAGCCGTGGCAGACGATCTGGTTTTCGCCGGTGAGGAAGTCGATGTCGGCTTCAGCCTTCATGTCGAGCGGCGTGGCGCGGAAGACCGGGGAGTGTAACCAGGTAAAGGTCTCGCCAGAGGTTACGTTGTTGCTGAAGACGTGGTTCGCGGAGGTAGCCCAGCGCAGGGTAGAGAATTGCCGCCACTGTGGGCCTTCGCCTTCTGGCAGCCCAGCGAGACGTTGGCTGGAGAAGGAAACCGCTGGATTTCCATAGGTTTGCGAGCGAAACTTGGTGTGATGAGCGATAGCCCAGTTGTTGATTTGAGTCAGGTAGTTCTCGTTCACCAGTTCGGTCAGGGTCTTGCCCCAGTCGTGGCGGACGGTCTCGGCCTCGGGGGTTCCACCGGCTACCAATTCGGGCAGGTGAGGCAGGAGGTCGTAGCCTCGGCGCTTCTTGAATTCGGCGGGGAGATCGGGGGTCCAATCGGAGCCGTAGGCTTCAAGCGAGTCGGAGAAGATGGCGTAGGGCGGGGTGGGGCCGAAGGCTTTGAGTAGCGGTTCGCCGACGGATTTGAGGTGGTTGGCAACGGCTTGATGGCTCAGGGGGTCGAGGACATAGCCTTCGGCTCCTGCGGCGGCGCGCTTAACTTCCTGGCGGGTATGCGAGGCTATGAAGAATAGCGCGGTGCGAGGGCTGGAGGATGGAGATATTTCCCCGGACTGGCTGGGGCTGAAGGTCTGCGAGTGGGCGGCGTCCCAATGCTGGGGCTCTCCGTTAACGAGAGAGATGGAGACGACCGACTCGCCCTCTGCGAGCTTGAGTTTAGGTAGAGAAGTTGCATTGGCGGGAACGGGAATCTCGGCGATGCGGAGACGGCCTGAGGCTTCGGCGAGCGTGGTGGCGGGGCCGCCGTAGGGCCAGCCGCTGCCGAGGGTGACGTCGATGCGCAGGCCGAGCTTGCGGCCTTCGGTTTGGGCGTAGTTCACGTCGTCGAGAAACTCGGGCGAGAGGAAGGGGAGATTCTTCAAATTCTTCGCGGGGTCGTCGAGGACTTGTGGGTACTCGAAGGCTAGCTCCGCTCCGCCTATGCCGTCGGCTTTCATCTGTTGCAACTCGCGCAGAATCTCGGGCTTCTGGACGGCGAGGCCGAACCACCACCAGCGCACCATGGGCTTTGCCTGGGTTGGCGGGTTCTGAAAGTTTTGGTGAAGGGTTTGGATGGATGTTTTTGCAATGGCAGGGCTTAAAGAAGTGAAGGCAAAGGCCGCAGCCAGCAGCGAAGACGTGGCGAGATGGCGTGGTTTGCTGGATCGAACTGGCATTGGATCTACTCCTGTTTGCTCATGCTTTGGTCGGCTACGGGGCCGTCGAGAATGGGTTGGGCTAATCCGGCGACGTGTGGGCGCGGGGATTGTGGGGCGAGGTCGAAGACTACGATCTGGTTGCGGCCTTTGCGGAGCCAGGGGCCTGGGACGTAGAGGGTTTGCTGGGGGCCTGCGTTCCAGAAACGGCCGATGGCGTGGCCGTTGATCCAGATGGCTCCCTTGCCGAGGTCGCGGATGTCGAGGAAGGTGTCGCCGGTTTGGGCGAGGGTGAAGGAGGCGCGGAAGAAGGTTGGGGTTCCTTGATTAGCGGTGGCGCTGTGGGGGAAATACAGGGGTCTCTCCACTTCGCTTCGCTCCGGTCGAGATGACGTGGAATTAGGTAGCTCCGGTCGAGATGACGTGGAGTTGGAGTGATCCAGTTGAGATGAAGCGGAGTTGGGGTCGTCCGAAGCTGTAGGAGCTTTGCTGAAGGTCATGGGTAGGGGGTAGACCTGCCAGTGGGTGAGGGGCTGGCCTGCGAGGGTGACCGCGTGGGTGATGCCCTTGTTTTCGCCGCGCATGTTGCGGGTGGAGTTGATACGGCCGTCGTCGGCTACGAGGATGTCGAGGCGGGCGGGGCCGGTGGTCTTGATGGAGACCGGGGGAAGATTGCCGCTGGGATCGGCGGAGCGGCGGTCGCGCGTGCCGATGAGTTTGCCGTTGAGGTAGACCTGGGCATAATCGTGGACCTGGTTGATGGCCAGATCGTCGGAGACGGCGGCGGGGAGTTGCTTGCGGTAGAGGATGTAGCCGTAGGACTGGTTGAAACGCTCCATCGGCTGGGGAAGCTCGCTGGCGATGGGTGCGGGGAGGTTAACCCAGAGCGGGGTGGACTCGTTGAGGTCGATCTGCGGGATGGTGATGACGGGCGGCGCTGCCGGAATGGGCGGCAGGCAGGACTCGTTGCCGCAGGGGGAGAACTGGGCGAGGACCTTGCGATAGGCGAAGAACTTGGGGGTGGTGTGCCCGGCTTCGTCGAGGGGGGCGTCGTAGTCGTAGCTGGTGACGTTGGGGAGGAAGTGGCCCTTGATGAGGCTGCTGCCTGACATAAAGCCGAAGCTGGTGCCGCCGTGGAACATGTAGATGTTGATCCCGGCTCCGCGCTTGAGGATGTAGTCGAGGTCTTCGATCTGTGGGCCGATGGGGCGGGTCTGGTGAGGGTGGCCCCAGCTATCGAACCAGCCGGGCCAGTACTCGGAGACGAACAGCGGAGCGCCGGGGCGAAGCTTCGCCAGCGCGTCCATACCGCCCTGGTGGTTGCCGATGCCGAAGTTGGTGGCGGCATAGAGGCCGGGGATGGAGCCTTTGGGGATGTTGCGCCAGTTGTCGGCGGTGTAGAGCAGGGAGTCGGTGAACCCGGCGTGGAGGAAGATCTGGTGGAGGTGCTCGATGTAGACGTGGTCGGAGCCGAAGTTGCCGTACTCGTTTTCGACCTGCGTCATCAGGATGGGACCGCCGCGACCGATCTGGAGCGGCGTGAGTTCTTTGGCGAGGCGGTTAATCCAGCGCTCGGCGGGGACCATGAAGGCGGGATCGTTGGAGCGGAGAGGAGGCAGGGAGCTGTCGGACGTTTGTTCATCCCACCCGTCGCGATGAGACTGCGACGGATGGGGCACCCGGGCTTTTGTGTTGAGGAGCCAGGCGGGGATGCCGCCGAGGTCCCATTCGGCGCAGGAGTAAGGGCCAGTGCGGAGGATGACGTACAGGCCTTCTTCCTGCGCGGCGCGGATGAAGGCGGCTACGTCGTTGTTGCCGGTGAAGTCGAAGTGGCCGGGGGTCGGCTCGTGCATGTTCCAGAAGACGTAGGTGGCGATGGTGTTGAGGCCCATCGCCTTTGCCATCTTCAGGCGGGCGTGCCAGTAGGCGCGGGGAATGCGCTCGTAGTGCAGCTCGCCGGAGAGGACTTTGAAGGGCTGGCCGTCGAGGGCGAAGTGGTCGCCCTGAGTGGTGAAGGTGTGCTTTGGCTGGGCGTGGAGCGACAGCGTGCAGAGGACGAGGAGCGCGGCGAGAAGGGTTCGTTTCATGGTTGTAGGGATTTCAGGCAACGGAGCCAAGTTAGTTCATTTGGGAGAATGTTTCAAGGGAGGATTTATTTTTGGTTCCGTTCAGCAGAGTTGTGAGGAACGGAAAGTGGGGAAGACTAACACCGATCTGCACTCATTCCATCGATGGAATCAGTGCAGATCGCTAGCCGATAGCGGCAAGAGTAAGAGCCAAGTACAGGGGTCTCTCCACTGCCCTAGGCTCCGGTCGAGAGGACGTGGTTCGGAGGGGTCGGGAGGTGGCGAAGGTATATCTGAGAGATTCTCCTGGCGGCTAAAGGGGAGATGCTTTCGAAACAGCCCTCCTTCTTACCGCCGCCAGCTTACCGCCATCAGATGTTTTTAGTCGGGGACTTGCCAGCCTACCGGGGTTTGGGCCAGGGTCGCTACGCCGGTGGCGTGGCCGCTGGTAATCTCGGCCATGGCTGGGAAGGCCTTGAGGACATTTGCGGACTTAGCCCAGACCGGGACGTCTTCCATGGTGTAGTGATAAGTGACCTGGGTCTCGTTGAAGCCGTTGGCCAGGGCGGGCGGGGTGAAGCTGTCGATGGTGTTGGCGACGCGGTGGCCGTAGCAGAAGCTGGGCGCGTAACGGGCTCCGGCGGTGGTGACGGTGTAGCGACTGGCGTGGATGGACATCTCAACGGTCTTTTCGAGGAGTTGCGATTTGACCAGCGTGTCCATCTGCGCGGTCTCTTTGGGGTTGATGGTCTCGTAGGGGAAGCGAATGTTGGCGAGCAGGCAGTCGGGATGGTCAACGTAGTGCTTGTTGAGCCCCTGAAGGAAGTTCTCCGACGTGGGCGCGGACTTGGAATGGCAGCCGATAAAGGGAAGAAGGAAGGTACAGGCCAGGGCGGATTTCAGAATAGTCGATGGTTTCATAGGTCGTCTCTGGTTCATTTTGGTTGGATGCTTGTTTTGTGCGAGATGGGGAGTTCGAAGGCCGATTTTAAGAATGGATGTGATGTTGGAGAACGGCATGGCTTCGGCTTGTGGCTTTGTGTCGTCGATTAGTTGGCCTGGGCGGGACTGGGGGTGCCATTACCGGGAATGGGAGGAGCTTCGGGGTTGGGAACGGATGGCGGCTCCTGCGTGGTTGGCATGGTTTGGAGTAGTTTCAGTTCGGCTTGTACCTGTGCCCATTTCTCAGGTTTCTTTTTAGTGCAAATAGGAGCGGCGGGGTCGGAGTAGAAGTTGGCTATGTTCTGCTTCAAGCCTGAAGGGACGGGCTGAGTGGGATTGCGGGTGAGCGTGGCCAGCAACCTGGCATAGGTTTCGTCCGTGAGCCGGTAGGCTCCCGGCTTTACTTTGGCGCCGGTATCGAGATCGCGGTTGGGGACGTAGGAGGTCACATAGTTGAAGTTCGCCAGAACGTGCCGTAGGACGACGGTGGAGCGATTCAGGCTTTTGACATAGAGTTCCTGGGTGTGTGCGTTGGGGCCGCGAATGGCGGCGTCTGACAGAGGGCCGATGCGGGGCAGGATGAAGAGGACACCGGCCAGGAGATGCGTCCCGATGCCGGCCTTTTTGCGATATTGGTCCCAGCCGTTTTCGAAGTCAGACTGGGCGAGATCCTTGTTGAGCGTGACGAACTCGGGGCCGGTGGCGTCGGGTGGGAAGCTGTTTCTGTGCAGAAGTACTTCGGCGTAGGCGATACGGGGCAGGAAGTTGCGGATGGCGAATTGGTAGCCGCGCAGGACAGGTCTTCGATGGCCGATGATCTGATAGAGATCGATGCCGTAGGTCTGAAAGAGGGCGCGGCGGAGCAGAGGAAGGGGAACAGCGAGCCCGACGTGCTTGAGATAGGCCGAGGGGGCGAAGTGGTGCTTGCTGATCTCGTTAACGTCGAAGGCGAATTCTGTGCGGACATGGGGGTGCTCGCCTTGTTCGTAGGTGACGACAGAGCCGTATTTTTTGCCGAGCTTGGGGAATTCGATGGGGACGGCTTCATTGATGGCCTGGGCGTGGCCGATGGTATCGCCAATGTAGTGCGAGAGGGCGCCGATGGCGAAGGCCAGTTCGTCGGCGTCGTGTGCATTGTGGATGAGGCTGAGGACGAAGTCTCCGGGGCGGACGTAATGGGTAAGATCGCTAAGTAATGGGTTGCCGAAGGGATAGTAGCCGAGGTCCTGGATGGCACAGCCGCCGTAGGCATAGGCGTGGGCTTCCTTGATTTGTGCCTCGGTCAGGTTGGGATAGCGCTGGAGCAGAAGGGGGCGGATGGACTGCTTCCAGGTGAGATCGACTAACTGCTCGTGGGTCTGGACGGAGTAGCAGCGGCCGACGTGCGAGAAGGCGAGCAGCACGAGTACAAGAAGGAAAACTTTGCAGGAATGGGCCGGGTTTACTTGCTGCCTGGACATGGGTAGAGGATAACCGCAAGCGTCTGGTGACAGGTAACTATGATGAGCGGAGGGAGCATGTGCGATGGATGAGAGCCGGAGAGGCTGGCTGGCAGCGTTTCTTGTCGCTGCGGCCACGCTGGGAGTTTTTATGACGCTGCGGAATGGCCCGGTAAAGGCTGGCGGGATGACGCCGGTCGCGATGCGTCAACTCGCTCCGAATATGGAATTCGAGCAGTTGGATGGAGGGACGTGGAGACTACGGGAGCATCGCGGGCAGGTGGTGTTGATTAATCTTTGGGCGACGTGGTGTGGGCCTTGCCGCGAGGAGACCCCGGGGCTGGTCGAGTTGTCTAGGGAGGCCGGGCCGAAGGGGCTGGAGGTTGTGGGGCTATCGCTGGATACGGTCGGAAGGGAGAAGGTCGAAGAGTTTGCGCGGCAGTTTCATGTGCCGTACCCGATTGTGTTTCCGGAGCCTATGTCGCAGTTGGCGGATACGGTCGAGGGTGTGCCTACGACCATTTTTATAGACAAGAATGGCCGCGTGGCGAAGACCTTTGTGGGAGCGGTGGAGCGAGCGGTGTTTGCGGCTGATGTGGATTCGCTGCTGGCGGAGACGGACGGCGCTCGCTGACGCTTTGCGGTTGGACTAGGTTTGCGGGACCTTCATGACGTTGGGTGTGCTGGCTGGGATGGGCGTCGCAGGCAGGTGGAAGTCGGGCTGCGAGTCGGGATGGGCAGGGTTGAATTCAACTGCGTCCTTGGTGAGGAATTTTTTGAGCGGAAGGTTGTTCTGGCGGATGCCGTCGACGATGCAGCGCGCCAGCTCGTAGGCTCCGTAGCTGTTGAAGTGGGTGTCGTCGCTGATGGCCTTGGTCTGGTTGGGATAGGCGTTGGCGGGGAAGTGCATGAAGGCCTTCTTGGCGCCTTCGGGCCCCATGGCTTCGAACAACGTCTTGCTCATGGAGTTGAGGTCGATGAGAGCGGCGTGCTGCTCGTGGGCGACTTCGCGCATGGCATCGGGATATCCGGCGAGTGAATTGGTGATGTGGCCGGAGGCGTCGAAGGTGCGGCGGTTCATGCTGGTGACCAGGACGGGTGTTGCTCCGGCGGCACGGGCCTTGGCGATGTATTCGGTGAGCAGCGCTTTGTACTGGTCGATGGGGACGACGGGCTGGCCGGTGCGGTGGTCGATCTTTTGGTCGTTGTGGGCGAACTGCATGAAGAGATAGTCGCCGGGCTTGATCTCGGTGAAAATTTTATCGAAGCGGCGCTCGCTGACGAAGCTCTTGATGGTCTCGCCGGACTCGGCGTGGTTGGCGACGACGACGCCGGGACGGAGGAAGCGGGGAAGGATCTGGCCCCAGGCGGTCCAGGGCTCGACATCCTGATCGACGACGGTGGAGTCACCCGCGATGTAGATGATGGGTTCTTTTTTGATGGGCTCGATGGTGATGCTGCGGACGCCGGGGTTGTCGCCGTTGAACTCGAGGGTGAGCTTGTGGTCCCAGTCCATGTTGCCGTCGCGTTCGCGGGGCTTGAGATGAACGTGCTGGACGGTGCCGACGGCGTCGGTGAACTCGGGATAGCGGACGTTGACATCGAAGGTGTGCTTGGCGGAGGCGCTGGGCTGGGTGGGGATCTTTTCGAGCATGAGACGGCGGGCTTCGGCCCAGACCGTGGTGGTGGAGGCTTTGTCGGAGCCGAGGACCACGGTGACGCGGTAGCTGCCTTCGGGGACGGCGGCGGAGAAGAAGAATGGCTTGTCGCTGGAGCAGGACTTCGCCGCGACGGTGGGGGTGGTGTCGAGGTCGAAGCCGGGGACGGCTTCGGTGTAGGAGGAGGTCGCGGTGAGGGTGGTATAGCCGGATTTGGCTGCTCCGCAGACGAACTTCTGAGCGTACGCGGCGGGAAGGAGGGTGGCGAGGGCCAGGACTGATTCGGCGAGGGTGATGCAGGTCATGCTTGCTCCCTTGTTTTGGAAACTATTTCAAAGGAAGAATTTTAGCACTTTGAGGAAAGAAGTGGGAAGCGTGTCTATGAGTTAGATGGGGAGATACAGGGGGTCTCTCCACTACGGCGGCAAAAGCGCCGCCTTCGGTCGAGATGAAGTGCCTTTGTGGTTGTGGCAAGCCTCTACCGTCTTGGTGAGATGGCAACGTCTATTAAAACCCTAAGTTAGTGTTCGCCGGTGAGCCAAAGCATGTAGGGGTAGACGAGAAGGAAGAGGAGGAGGCAGATGGCGAGGAGATCCATATAGAGACAGAGCAGGATGCCTGCCTGGTAGAGGTCCCACCGCTGGCGTCGCAGGCAGCGGAAGGTGTCGGCGGTGCCGATGATGGCGATACAGGCGGGAATGACGAGGAATGGGTTGGCGCGATCGTTGGGGAAGCCGGAGAGAACGTAGCCCAGGGCGAAGCTTGCTACTACGAGCGTGTTGCCTCGAAGGAGGGAACGGTAGTGCGGATTGAGGATTTGGGATCTCACGCTGTACTCAAATTTGGTACAGCCAAGGATAGGCTATGGAGGGGCTGATTGGCTTAACTTCGGGTTGAAGTTGTTCTACAGGTGGGAGTAACGGCGGAACAGTGGCGGTCTAAATGTTTCGTCTCCCACCCATCGCGATGAGACTGCGATGGATGAGGCACCCGCGTTTTTGTTGGCTGCGAAAGTGAATTAATCGGTGGTGAGTTGGGCGGCGGCTCCTTCGGCCATTTGTTGGATGGAGTCGTTGTAGGGAGCGCGTAGGACGCCGTGTTCGGTGATGATGGCGGTGATGTACTTTGCCGGAGTGACGTCGAAGGCCGGATTCTGGATGGCCGCTCCGTTGGGCGTCATCTGCTTGCCGTTGGAATGGGTGACTTCGGTGGCGGCGCGCTGCTCGATGGGGATGAGGTCGCCGTGCGCGGTGGCGCGGTCGATGGTGGAGAGCGGTGCGGCCACATAGAAAGGAATGTTGTGCTCTTTGGCGAGGACGGCGACCGTGTAGGTGCCGATCTTGTTGGCGGTGTCGCCGTTGGCGGCGATGCGGTCGGCACCGACGATGACGGCCTGGATGCGGCCCTGGCGCATGAGCGCTCCTGCCATGTTGTCGCAGAGGACGGTGGTGGGGATGTTGTCGTGGAGCAGCTCCCAGGCGGTGAGGCGCGCGCCCTGCAGGTAGGGGCGGGTCTCGTCGGCGAAGACGTCGATCTTGTGGCCGCGCTCGACGGCGGCACGGATGACACCGAGTGCGGTGCCGTAGCCGCAGGTGGCGAGGGCACCTGCGTTGCAGTGGGTGAGGACGGTGCCTTCTTTGGGCAGAAGCTCTGCGCCGTGCGCTCCCATCTGCTTGCAGGCAGCGATGTCTTCGTCATACATCTGCCGGGCCTCGGCGATGAGGGCGGCCTTGATCTCGGGGATGGGGGTGTTGGCGGCGGCGAGGGCGTTGTACTTGTCGCGCATTCGCTGGATGGCCCAGAAGAGATTGACGGCGGTGGGGCGGGTTTCGGCGAGCGTCTTTGCGATGACGGTGACTTCTTCGGTGAGGGCGGGGAGGGTGGTCGCGGTGCTGCGGTCGACGCCGATGGCGACGCCCATGGCAGCGGAGACGCCGATGGCGGGTGCTCCGCGGACGATCATGTCGCGGATGACGGTGGCGACCTGCTTGTAGTCCGTCGCGAGAACGTAGGTCTCTTCGAGGGGGAGCTTGGTCTGGTCGAGGAAGTTAACGCCGGTAGGGAGCCATTCGAGGGTAGGAATCATGTCTTTAATAGTTTAGACGAGAGGGGAGGGAGAGCTCGCTTTGGCAGATGTTGTTTAGGCAAACGAAGATTTCGGCCATTCTGACGATTGGACTGACCAAATTGGCTGCATAAGCGGTCACTTTATGGTAAGACGAACGATAGGTCGAGGTTGTAGTTCGGTGGTGGCGGATGTGGTTTCATTTCAGATAATATTTCTCATAAGAAATTTCGAATGCGAAGCGGTGAGAGGGGCCAACTTTGTCAGTCAATCGAAGGAACTTTCTACTAGGGACGGCGGCAGCGGCAGCACAGGCAGGGGTGGCTGCGGCTATGCCCGTCGGGGCGAAGGCTGAGAGTGGAGCGCAGGGAACAGGGCAGGCAGGGAAGCGGAAGCCGAATATTATTCTGTATCTCTCCGACCAGTTTCGCTGGGACTTTGTGGGTGCGAATGGATTGAATGGCTCTACGAACACGCCGAATCTGGATGCATTGGCGGCGCATGGAAAGAACTTCACCCATGCTGTGACCAACCAGCCGGTGTGCGCTCCGGCGCGCTCGGTGTTGATGACCAGTCGGTATGCTACCGAGACGAATGTCTGGCACAACGGCCCGGCGATGAA
Organism: Granulicella sp.; assembly: GCA_041691255.1. GTDB lineage: Bacteria > Acidobacteriota > Terriglobia > Terriglobales > Acidobacteriaceae > Edaphobacter. Next base: position 102,546 of record JBEPUY010000004.1, read on the forward strand.
CACGGAGCTGCCTACGCTCGCTGGAGAGCTGCGCAGGGCCGGGTATACCTCGAACCTGATCGGCAAGTGGCATCTTGCGCCAGCAAAGGCAGCAGATGGTGGCGGCCCGGGCTATGTGAAGCCGGAGTATCGCGGCGGCTTCCTCGATTTATGGGAGGGCGCGAATGCGCTGGAGCACACGACCCATCCTTTTGAAGGGACGATCTACGACGGTGATGGGAAGGAGATTACCTTCAAGGACCAGTACCGCGTCGACTTCATCACCGACCGTGCCGAGCGATTTTTGCGACAGAAGCAGGAGAAGCCATTTTTTCTGTTCGTCTCGCAGCTTGAACCGCATCAGCAGAATGACTGGAAGCGCATGGTAGGACCCAAGGGTTCGGCTGAGCGGTTCATTAATGCGACCGTGCCTGCCGACCTTCGTGAGCAGCCGGGCGACTGGCATCAGCAGCTTCCGGATTACTACGGAGCGTGCGAGAGCATCGATACATCGGTGGGCAGGCTCAGGAAGGTTCTGGAAGAGGAGAACCTTGCGGACAATACGATCTTTGTCTTCATCAGCGATCATGGTTGCCACTTCATGACGCGCAACGAGGAGTACAAACGCAGCACGCACAATAGCTCGGTTCGCATTCCGCTGATTATTCAAGGGCCGGGGTTTGAGGGCGCGCAACAGATACCGGAGCTGTTCGGCATCATCAACGTCGCTCCAACGCTGCTGGAGGCTGCGGGCGTGAAGGTGCCGGAGTCGATGAAGGGCAGGAGCATTCTGCCGCTGCTCAACGATGCGAAGGCGAGAGAGGCGTGGCCGAACAAGGAGCTGATTCAAATCAGCGAATCGATGACGGGGAGGACCATTCGCACCAAGGAGTGGACTTATTGCGTTGCCGATCCGAGCGGTCTAAGGGCGGCTACGAGCAATAATTATCACGAGTACCAGATGTACGATCAGCGCAACGATCCGCATGAACTGGTGAACCTTGCCGGGCGAAAAGAGTACCGCGCCAAGGCGGCTGAGCTTCGCGAGGAGTTGAAGAAACTCATCGTCGCCTCGGGCGAGCCGGAGCCGGAGATCGCTGAAGCGAAGCTGTATCCATAAGCCGGTAGGATAGTGACTCGGCGAGGCGTGTCTGACTTGTCGCTCGTGCCTGATAGTAAAGTGTAGGGAAACGTAGGAGGCAGCGTGAAGGCAATAGAGATTACCGGCGAGATGCTCATTGGAGCGCGAAGTGTTCGTGGAACGCAGGGAGTGGTGCACTCCATTGATCCTGCGACCGGAGAGACGATGGCTCCGGAGTTTGGTGGCGGTTCGGCGAAGGATGTCGATGATGCCTGCACGCTGGCGATGCGTGCCTTTGACGCCTACCGGACAACGAGTCTCGAGCATCGCGCAGGTTTTCTCGAGGCGATTGCGCAGGGGATTCTCGACCTGGGAGATGTGCTGGTGGAGCGCGTCATAAGCGAGTCGGGACTGCAGCGTGGCCGCGTCGAAGGCGAGCGCGGGCGGACTGTCGGACAGCTCAAGCTATTTGCGACGCTGGTGAGAGAAGGCCGCTGGCTCGGCGTCACGCTGGATACTCCGTTGCCGGAGCGCAAACCTTTGCCTCGCTCTGATCTTCGAGCGCAGAAGATTCCGCTGGGGCCGGTTGCAGTTTTCGGCGCGAGCAACTTTCCTTTGGCCTTCTCGGTTGCTGGTGGGGATACCGCGTCGGCATTGGCTGCGGGGTGTCCCGTGGTTGCGAAGTCGCATCCATCGCATCTGGGGACGTCCGAACTGGTTGGCCGCGTGATTCAAAAGGCCGTGACAGATTGCGGGTTGCCAGAGGGCGTCTTTTCGCTGGTCGTAGGAGAGGGCAATGCGGTAGGCGAAGCGCTGGTAGCGCATCCGGCGATTCAAGCGGTAGGCTTCACGGGATCGCGTCGCGGTGGACGGGCGCTGGTTGCAATTGCTGCCGGGCGAGAAGTTCCCATCCCTGTATTCGCGGAGATGAGCAGCATCAATCCTGTCTTTGTGTTGCCTCGTGCGATTGCACAACGCGCAGAGACGATTGCGCAGGGATTGGCCGATTCGGTCACGCTGGGGACGGGGCAGTTCTGCACTAAGCCGGGTGTCGTCATCGGCATCGAGGGCGCGGACTTCGAGCGCTTTCAGCGGGCCGCGACTACTGCCATGGAGGGGAAGGCTGCGACGACCATGCTGAACTCTGGCATTCACCGCGCCTACGAGCATGGCACGGCACAATGGGATGAAGAAGCCAAGGTCCGCAAACTGGCGAGCGGTCAGCCCGCGGCGGCGGCAAGCTGCGCAGGGCAACCCATGCTCTTTGCGACCAAGGCACAGCACTTTTTGACGACGCCTGCGTTGATGGAAGAGGTCTTCGGGCCAGCTACTCTGTTGATTGCGTGCAGGGATATGGAAGAGATGGTTGCCGTGGCCGAACATCTCTCCGGCCAGCTTACGGCGACGCTGCATCTTGCTGACGAGGATGTGGAGATCGCACGACGGCTGCTGCCGGTTCTGGAACGGAAGGCGGGCCGCATCCTTGCGAATGCCTTTCCGACGGGGGTTGAGGTGTCCTACGCGATGGTGCATGGCGGACCTTCGCCTTCGACATCGGACAGTCGTGCGACGTCTGTCGGCGCGATGGCGATTGAGCGCTGGCTGCGCCCGGTCTGCTATCAGGATCTGCCTTCGGCACTGCTGCCGGAGGCGCTGCAGAATGGCAACCCGCTTCAGCTTTTGCGGCTTGTCGACGGCAAACTGCAGCCTTAGAAGCCTGTCCAGAAACTGCATCTAACTCGAAGGATCGTTCTTTCCCCTGTAACAAAGGCACAAGCGAAATACAGGGGTCTCTCCGCTGCGGCGGCAAAAAGCACTGTCTTCGGTCGAGATGACGTAAGTTTAGGGTTGAGTGGGGCGTTCGGTCGAGATGACGTGTTTTAGGTGAGTCAAGATGACGTTATTCGTTCGGAGGACAGTGTTTTAGAGTTACTGGGCAGGCCCTTAGAAGCTATTCGGCGTGGGCAAGCGAGAATTTATGGCGCACGTCGGAGCCGCGAACCCAGAAGATGACGTCTTCGGCGATGTTGGTGGCGTGATCGGCGGAGCGTTCTAGGTTGCGCGAGACGAGGATCGCATTCAGGGCCTGGCTGCTGACTTCGGGACGTCGCTGCATCAGTTCGATGAGTTCGGTCTGGACGGTGCGGTTCATGTCGTCGATTTCATCGTCCATGGCGAGAACCGTGTCCGCGAGCTTGGCATCAGCTTCGAGCAGGGCCTGGATGGCGGTACGGATCATAACGCCAACCCTCTCTCCCATCTCCGAGATATCGACGGGTAGGCTGATTGCCGGGCTGTTTTCGAGAATCTGGACGCGCTGCGAGATGTTGGTCGCCTGATCGCCGATGCGCTCGAGGTCGCCATTGATCTTGATGACGGAGAGGATGAAGCGGAGATCGATGGCCATGGGCTGCTCTTTGGCGAGCAGGTCGTACGCCATCTCGTCGACGTCGCGCTCGGCGGCGTTGATGGCTTCTTCAATCTCCTTGATGTGGTCGCAGAGGCCGACGTCGCTGCCGAGATAGGCGTCGATGGAGAGGCTGAGGGCCTGTTGCGAAAGCGCGGCCATGGCGAGGAGCTTGTCCTTCAGTGCGACGAGTTGTTGTTGAAAATTAATGCGGGGCATGGGGAATCCCTCTCTTTGAATGCCTATCTCTCTATTGTGACGTAAGGACGGCGCGGAGAAGATGAATTTTGTATCAGGTAGTGAGATGAATACCTGTCGAAAAGGTTGGCTCTAACGGTAGAGCAGGTAGGGAGCGCGGCGCTTTTGGAACGCTGCGAGATCGCTGGCCCAGGAAGCTGCGATGGAGCGCGGGTCTTCGTTGTTGTCGAGGGCAAGCATGGTGTTGACGCTGGCCACCAGTCGTTCCGCTTTGGCGAGGTTGAACTGTGTGGGATAGAGGCGATGGAGGGCGGAGAGAAGCTCGATCCCAAGCTCGGGAGCGTCGAGGGCGTTGCGATCGGTGAGCGTGATCTGGATGCCTGGAATCGTCTGGCCGTGGTAGGGGTAGTGGTTGGCGGTCTCGTCGACATGGAAGCTGGTGGGGGTGAAGGTAACTCCCAGAATTTTGCGGGCGGTGAGATAGGCGGCGAGTTGGGGCGCGTCGATGTAGGGTGCGCCGATATGCTCGAATGGCGTAGGTGTGCCGCGGCCTACGGAGATGTTGGTGGTCTCGAGCAGCGCCACGCCGGGGTAGAGCGTGGCAGCGGTGATGCTGCGAAGATTCGGGCTGGGGTTGGTCCAGGGCAGGTGAGTCTGGTCGAAGTATTCGCTGCGCGTCCAGTTCTGCATGGGAACGACGGTGAGGTGCGCGTTGATGGGAACCTGAACGTCAGGAGAGGCAGTGGGTAGGTGGCGCTCTCCATTGATGTAACGGGCCAGTTCGCCGAGGGTAAGGCCGTGGCGGACGGGCAGCGGCATGTAATCGGTGTAGGACTCGAGACCGGCATCGGAGACGGGCCCCTGCACTTGATCGCCGCCGATAGGGTTCGGCCGGTCGAGCAGGATGACTTCGATGTGGGCCTGTGCTGCCGCTTCGAGGAAGTAGCCGACAACGGATTCATAGGTATAGAAGCGAACGCCGGCGTCCTGAAGGTCGATGACGACGGCGTCGAGTTTGGCGAGGTCTTCGAGTCGGGGCCGCTTGTCGGAGTCTTTGGGGCCATAGAGGCTGATGACGGGGAGATGCGTGTCAGGGTCAGTTTCGGCGGCGATTTTTGTAGTGTCCAGTTTGCCGAAGATGCCGTGTTCCGGGGAGAAGAGGGTGGTGAGGGTGAGGCCGGGAACGAATTTGGGGGCGTCGGTGGCGAGGAGATCGACCGTGCGGCGGCCCGCGCTATCGAGGCCGGTCTGGTTGGTGAGGAGGCCCAGCCTTAGATGGTGATTGTGTCGCTCGGCGGCTTCGGCGAGTGCGGCAAAATGGGTGAATTCGAGCACGTCGATGCCGGTGAGGGTAGGAGCACTGCTTTCGGGTATGGTGGCGGAAGGAGCGCCTTCGTTGAGATGCAGAGCTTCGCCTGCGGCTGTGGCGACCTCGCCGCGAAGGACGGAGATCGGCGGATTACCGCGGGGATGGACAGCGTTGCTGAGGATGATGACGTAGGTGTCGCTGGTGGGGTCCATCCATAGCGAGGTTCCGGTGAAGCCGGTGTGGCCGAAGGAGCCGATGGGAAAGACGCCGCCGCGTGGGCGCGAGAAGGGCGAGTTGATGTCCCATCCGAAGCCTCGCGTGGCGACTCCCTTAGTGGTTTTTCCGTTGGGGGTGAAGATGGTGGCGGTTGTTTCGGCAGATGACGGCTGCTGAGGTTCGGTCATCAGCTTGAGGGTGGATTGCTTCAGGGGGAAAGGGCCGGTGTTGTGCAGGAGTTTGTCGAGGAGAGCCTGAGCGAAGAGGGCTGTATCCGCAGTCGTGCTGAAGACGCCAGCGTGGCCTGCTACTCCGCCCATGCGGCGGGTGGTGGGGTCGTTGACGGTACCGCGCAGCATGTGGCCGAAGTCTGGATTGGTGGCCGCTGTGCCTTCGTCGTCGTAGGTTGTGGGTGCAATTCTCGAATCTTTATACAAGTGCAAGACGTAAGGCACACCGGTACTCATACTGCAACGGAGCGGTCGATATGGCGGTACTGAATGACCGTACGCTCCGACGGAGCCCAGCACACGACCGTCACATGTCTCATAAAAGGGATGATATTTTGTGTCGCTCATACCGAGTGGCTGGAAGATATGAGCTTCGGCGTAAGCATCGAGAGTTTCGCCGTTGATTTTTTCGACCAGCGCTCCGAGGGTGATGAAGTTGATGTCGGAGTATTCGAAGTGAGTTCCCGGCTTCGTTACTAGTGGCGAGTCGAGGGCGCGGCGGATGCCTTCTGCCTTGTCAGGCGCGGCGAGACCCCAGGGGGAGTCTTTGAGGTTGATGTCAGGCGGCAGGCCAGAGTAGTGCGTCAGAAGCTCACGGATGGTTACGTTCTCTTTGCCGTTTGCGGCGAAGGCGGGAAGGTATTTCGCGACCGGATCGTCGAAGTTGAGCTTGTGTTCTTCGTAGAGCTGCATGACGGCCACAGCGGTTGAGAGGCACTTGCTGAGTGAGGCCATGTCGAAGATGGTGTCTTCCGTCATCGGCTCTACGGTTGGTTCGAGCGAGCGGTGGCCGTAGACTTGCTCGAAGACGACCTTGTTGTCATGGCCGATAAGGAGGACTGCGCCGGGAAGCTTTTTCGTGGCGACGGCGCTGTCGACAAGGGCAGTGATGGAGGTGAAGTCGGGTTGGGATTGTTCGATCCCACCCTTCGCAGAAGACGCGAAGGATGGGGCACCCGGAATTTGTGCCGAGGTGGATGTCGCGTTGAGGGCGAAGAGAAGCAGCAGGGTGGTCGTGGCGAGAACTTTTGCTTTGGGTTTTGTGCGAAAGATGAGGCTGGCGATGGTGCCGATGCCGAAGGTCGCGACCGCTCCGAGGAAGACATACCAGGTCCAGGCAACGTGAGGAATCGTGATGGGGCCTAGTGCGATGGGGGCAGGATGCAGCCAGAGCAGAATGTTGAGCGCGAAGCCTGCGATCATTCCCAAAATTGCTCCTGTCTGAGTTGCATAGCGTGTCAGCGTGCCGAGCAGAAAGACGCCGAGCAGTGCGCCATAAGCGACCGATGCGATGGAGAGGCCGATCTCGACGACGTGGCCTTTGCCCCCGGCGTGGACGCTGTAGACGGCGATGGCGAAGAGCACAAACGCCCAGATTACGGTGGAGGAGCGGGAGATCATCATTCGTTCGCGGTCGTCGGCTGCGGGTCGCCAGTGCATATAGAAGTCTACGACGGTTGTACTGGAGAGCGAGTTGAGCGCCGCGCTGAGGTTCGACATCGCAGCGGCAAGGATGGCGGCGACGAGCAGACCGGCGACTCCGATGGGCATCTCGCGAACGATGAAGGTGGGAAAGATTCTGTCCGCCGAGGCGAAGACTGCCGGGTGCAGACCGTAGAAGACGAAGAGGCCTGCTCCGATGAAGAGGAAGAGCGTGAACTGGAAAAGGATGACCACGCCGCTCGAGAGCAGGGCGACGATGGACTGGCGCAGATTGCGGGCGGCGAGCATTCGCTGCACCATCAGTTGATCGGTGCCGTGCGATGCCATGGTGAGGAAGGTCCCGCCGATGAGCCCCGCCCAGAAGGTGTAGGTCTCGGTGAGGTTCAGCGCGAAGTGGAAGAGGTGAAACTTGCCGGCGGCTGAGGCGACTTCGTGGATATGGCTCCATCCGCCGGATACGTGGGTTCCGAGGGTGGCCATGGCGACGAGCGTTCCGCCAATGTAGATGAACATCTGCACCACGTCTGTCCAGATGACGGCAGCCATTCCGCCCTCGAAGGTATAGAGCAGGGTAAGCGCGGAGATGATGGCGATGGAGAGAACATCGCGTGTGCCGATGGCGATGCCCACGACGATGGAGACGGCGAAGACACGCACGCCTTCTGCTGCCGCTCGTGTGAGCAGAAAGAGCAGCGCTGTGACCTTGTGCAGGGTGGGGCCAAAACGTTTGTCGATGAGTTGGTAGGCGGTGAGCATCTCGCCCTGGAAGTACTTGGGCAGGAAGATGGCTGCCACAACAATGCGGCCAACCATGTAGCCGAAGACGACCTGAAGGAAGCCGAAGTCGCCGCCAAAGGCGAGGCCGGGAATGGAGATGATGGTGAGCGTGCTGGTCTCGGCCGAGACGATGGAGAGCGCGATGGCCCACCAGGGGATGGCGCGGTCGGCGAGGAAGTAGCTTTTGAGCGAGCGGCCACCGGCGGCCTTCTTACGGAAGCTCAGCCCGAAGAGGGTGATACCGATAAGGTAGACGGCGATGAGAGCGAGATCGATGGGGTGGAGCCGCGTCGGCACAGCCAGCGCCAGGGCTTCGATACAACTGGTCAATGCGACTCTCCTGTGAGGGGCCTGACGGCGTTCCCTTGTGCACATTATGATAAAGGGCAGCGCGCTGCAATGGCTTGCGCGACGAGGGGAGACAGGAAACTTGGCTTATTTTATTGGCATTGATGCGGGTGGAACCAAGACCAGGTGTGTTCTGGCGGATGAGACCAAGGTTCTTGGGCGAGCGGAATGCGGCAGCGTCAAGCTCATGCGCGTAGGCGAGGCAGAGGCCACGGCGCGGTTGCGACGGCTGCTTGAAGAGACGGCGGCGGCAGCGGGAGTGAGCCTTCAGGAGGTGACGGGAAGCTGCATCGGCATTGGCGGAGTTTCGATTCCAGCGGTGCGGCAGTGGTGCGAAACGCAGATGAAGGCCATGGTAAGCGGCGAGGTCGAGGTATGCGGAGACGAGGACATCGCTCTCGACGCAGCCTTCCACGGCGGCCCCGGCATTCTGGTGGTATCGGGAACAGGGTCTATCTTTATTGGGCGCAGCGCCGATGGAACGATGTATCCCGTGGGCGGTTGGGGGCCGGTTCTGGCGGATGAGGGATCGGGCTGGTGGATCGGCGTGGAGGCAGTTCGCGCAGGATTCTGGGCGAGGGATCGTGATATCAAGACCAACCTGCTGACGGAGGTTCAGAACGCGTGGGAGCTGAGCTCTCTGGGCGAGCTTGTCGAGAGGGGGAACGATCGTCCAGGGCCAGACTTCGCAGCGCTGGTTCCCCTGGTGGTGCGATGCGCAGAGAGCGGCGATGAGATGGCGCGAGCTGTATTGGAGCGGGCAGGCGCAGATCTTGCCGAGCTAATCACTCTCGTCGCGGTGAAGATGATGGAGACCTCCGGCGATAGCGAAGCCCCCATCGGGGTTGCGTACGTCGGCAGCATTTTGGAGCACGTCACCATTGTGCGCCAGACCATGATTGCGGGGCTGGCGGAGTCCGCACCGCAGGTCCGGGTGCTGGAGGGCGCGGTGAATGCACCGGAGGGAGCGCTGTGGAGGGCGCGGACGGCGGCAGGTCAGACGAGCTAGAGCGGTTCTCCTCCAGAGGTAGCTTTGGTGATCCGAGCAAAACGCAGATTCCCTTCGGGAATGACAAACAAAAGAGTGAAGCCACGCCTGAGAGGAAGTAGCTATAGCTGACGAGTGCTTTCGCGGGCCCTCAGCGCAAGGCCACGAGCTACCGAGGTGAACTCGTTGCCGGTGCGCACGCGCTCTGCGGTGAACCGGCTCTCGAAGATGCGGCGCACCGAGGGCACAAAGCTGGTTCCCCCGGTTAGGAAGACGCGGTCTACTGTTTTGGCATCGATGCCGGTTGTCTCCAGTAAGCCATCCACACATTGTTCGATGGATTGCAGCTCTTCGCCTATCCACGATTCGAAATTGGCGCGAGAGACCTCTGCCTGTATGTCCATGCTGCCATCGCGGAAGTAGAACTGCGCCGATTCGTTGTGCGAGTGCGCGATCTTGAGCCGCTGCACAGCCTGATGCAGCTGGTAGCTCAGGTCCTCGTCGATCAGAGTAAGCAGCGCTTCGATCTTCTCCGGCTCCAATGCATTGGCGCGAGCGCTCTTGAGAATCTGATTAACATTGCGCGTCTTCAGAAACGACAAGTAGTGCCACCGTTCGAGGTTGGCGTAGATCCATGCAGGCACGGCGGGCAGCAGCTTGTTGAGCGAGCGGGCAAGTGAATCCGCGCCGAGTGCTGGCGACACCAGCTTGCGGACGATGCGTGCGTCAAAGGCATCCCCTGCCAGTCCAAGGCCGCTGTTGCCGAGCAGGTCTTTCGCAGCACGGCCACGCTGGCGGACGCCGGGGCCGACGTGCAGCAGGGAAAAGTCGCTGGTGCCTCCGCCGAAGTCGCCGATGAGGATCAGCTCGTCGTGATCGAGCGTGGACTCATAAGAGTAGGCAGCCGCGATAGGCTCCATCTCAAAATCAACCGACTCGAAGCCGGCGTGGGTGAAGGCCTCGCGTAGACGCTGCAGCGCGAAGTTGTCATCGTCGATAGAGTCGGCGCCGACGAAGCGGACAGGGCGGCCCACGGTAGCGTGACGAATGGACTGGCCGAACTGTTGCTCCGCACGCAGACGCAGATCGGTGAGGATGCGCGAGATCAGGTCCTCGATGCTGTAACGGCGGCCAAAGACCTCAGTCCCGGTCAGCGTGCGGCTGGTGAGGTAAGACTTCAGCGACTGGATGAGCCTGCCCTTATGCTCGGCCTCAAGGTAGTGCTCGATGCCGGAGGGGCCGGTGAAGCTTTTGATTTGCGTGCGGCCAGCATGCTTATGCTGCTCCAGATAAAGGATGGAGCGAAAGGACTCGATGCTCGCCGTGGCCGTTGGAAACGAGACCAGCTCGACCGCGCCCTCGGGCGTGGCAAGGGCGATGGAACTATTGGTGGTTCCGAAGTCGATGCCGACAGAGGGGACGTTAGTGGACGGAAAAGGCATGGTCTTTCAGGATGCCAGATTTAGGGGCAGGGAAGCCAGTGCCGGGCTGCAGCATTTCACTTTCTCCGCATTTTCAGTTAGCGTGGTGCACTGTTCTCTTCTTCCTTTGCCATCTGTTCTATTGTGATTTGCGGAAGTCCGCAGGATATGTCAGTTGATTCTCGTGGAGGCGGTTTCATGTCCAGAAGTTCGATTCGGTGGGTATCAGTTGTTCTCTTCATAGTTGCTGCTATTTGCATGCAGCCGCGACTTCTCCTGTCTCAGTCCACTGCGAAATCATTGGGCATCTTCGAGGGCAGCAGCGACGTCGGCAGCGTAACTCCTCAGGGAACCGTCGTCTACGATCCGACAGCGCACACGTACATCCTTACCTCTGCGGGTGCGAATCTGTGGGAGAACAGCGATGCCTTCCACTTTGTCTGGAAGAAGATCTCGGGCGACGTGTCGCTGACGGCAGATATTGATTTTCCCGATAAGACCGGCAACCCAAGCCCGCATCGCAAGGCGCTTCTGATGATTCGTCAGAACCTCGATGCCGATGGTGTCTACGCCGACGCAGCGCAGCACGGTTCGGGACTGACCGCGCTGCAATACCGCCGAGTAAAGGGCGCGAGCACGCAGGACATTGAGCTGAATATTGCATCGCCGAAGAGGCTTCGCATCGAGAAGCGCGGCGACACGATCACCATGTTCCTAAGCAGCATTGGCAAGCCTCTGCATCAGGTTGGCGCATCGATCAAGCTTCAGCTCGATGGGCCATTCTATGTCGGTCTTGGGCTCTGCTCGCACGATGCCAAGGTGGTGGAGAAGGCCGTATTTTCAAATGTCGAACTCAAAACGCTGACACCAGCCACGCCTTCGGCGCTCGCGCTTTACAGTATCCTTCAGACCATTGCAATCAATCCGGATGCTCGCGTGGCCACGATGGTCTATACGGCGCGTGGTCACTTTGAAGCGCCCAACTGGACGAGGGATGGAAAGTCTTTGATCTTTGACGAAGACGGCAAGATCATGAATGTTCCTGTGACAGGGGGAACACCTAAGGCTATCGACATTGGTGCTGCCACTCGCTGCAACGGCAGCCATGGCCTCTCGCCCAATGGCAAATGGCTGGCCATCAGTTGCAGCATGCCGGACAAACCCGAATCGCGTGTCTACGTCGTCCCCTCCAGTGGAGGAACGCCGCGCATCGTCACCGAAAATCCGAATTCGTACTTTCATAATTGGTCGCCCGACGGGAAGAGAATTATCTTCACTCGTCCAAGCCACGGCTCTGGCAACATCTACGCCATCCCGGTCGAAGGAGGCGAGGAGAAGGCCCTGACCACCGGCAGCGGCATCAGCGACGATCCGGATTGCTCCCCCGACGGGAGATATATCTACTTCAATTCAGACCGCGGCGGCGGTATGCAGATTTGGCGCATGCGCCCCGATGGCAGCGAGCCGGAGCAGATGACCTTCGACGAGCGAATGAATTGGACGCCACACATCTCGCCTGACGGCAAGTCGATGGTCTTTCTCAGTTACGAAGAGGGCGTTGCCGGGCATCCGGTAAACAAAGATATAGAGCTTCGCATCATGTCTTTGAGCGATAAGAAGGTCAGGGTGTTGGTGAATCTGGTTGGCGGCTCAGGCACGATCAATGTTCCCTCGTGGGCTCCAGACAGCCAGCACCTGGCCTTTGTCAGCTACCAGATGCTTCCTGCGGAGGACAACGGAAGCAGTGAGTAAAGTCGCTGCTGGAATGGGTCGAAGCACCGAAAGTCAGGATTGCTCTATGCGTGAGCCTGAACACGAGCGCCGTTCAGAATCGTGGCCTGCAGTTCGCCAGCGGCGTTGAAGACGTTGAAGTCTGCGGGTTGGCCAGCGATGGGGTTAGCAATCGCGTCGTCCAGTCCCAGCAGCTTCGCTGGATTGTGCGACGCCAATCGCACTGCCGTGCCGAGGGACGAGCCGGTGAAGCGCTGCAGATTGGCGACGGCGCGGTCCATCGTCAGGACGCTCCCCGCAAGGCTGCCGTTTGACATCGCGCGGCCATCGGCTACCTGTACCTGAAACGTCCCGAGTGTGTAGGTTCCATCCGGCATTCCGGTGGCGGACATGCTGTCGGTTACAAGGATGGCTTTGCTAGCTCCTTTGGCCTTCAGCCACAGGCGAACCATCGACGGAGCCACGTGGACGCCATCGCAGATCAGTTCCGCGAACAGGCGGTCGTCATCGAGCACGACGGCGATGACCCCGGGTGCGCGATGGTCGAGCGGGCGCATGGCGTTGAAGGTATGCGTAGCGCTGCGGGCTCCGGCATCGATTGCGGCCAGTGCCTCTTCCGACGTGGCATCGGTGTGGCCGATGCTGACCTTTACGCCATGACGGGAGGCATGTTCGATGAGGGCGAGCGCGCCGGGAATCTCCGGAGCGATGGTGATGAGGCGGATATGTCCGCGAGCAGCCTGCTGGAAGCGGTCGAAGAGAGCGATATCGGGCGGAAGAATATCGGACGGAGGGTGAACGCCCTTCCTGGCGTGCGAGATGAAAGGCCCTTCGAGATGAATCCCAACAGGTCTAGCCTCATTGGCTGGAGTCCGCGATTCGACGGCATTGGCTAATGCTTCGAGCGACCGCAGGGTCTGGTCGATAGGAGCGGTGACCGTAGTAGGCAGGTAATGTCCGACGCCACGGGTCGCCAGAAACCTGTTCACGACGCCAAACTCGGCGGCGCTGGCATGCATGACGTCGTAGTTGGCTGCGCCGTGCGTATGGATGTCGAAAAAGGTAGTGGTCAGCACATCTTCCGATTTGTTCGCAGGATCAGAGTGGATGCTGGCAATCAACCCGTCATCATCGACGACGATGACAGGATGGTCGATGGTGCCTTGCGAGGTATGAAGCTGGCGCGCTGTGAGAGTGGATGGCATCGAGATTAGTTTAGTCTGCCTCCTATTGAGCCGCCGCTGGGGGAGGTGCGGGAATGCCAAGTTCTGCCGCCGTCGGCAATGTGTGACTATCGGCCCATTGGCGTTGCGCCACGCGGACCCTGTCGCTGCGACCGAGCCAGAGGCCAATCGTGTAGTCGTAGTGTTCGAGTACAGGCCGGAGAGCATAAGGGCGGTTCGACCGGAGCCACGCCTGCTGGTAGAGATCGCGAATCAGGGAATAGTCATCGCGAATGTCGGCGATGCGCCCGTTGTTGCCGTTGATGTCCGAGAGTTCGCTGGCGACAACCTGGCGCTGCTTATGGTCGTTGGTCATACGCATGTCATAGGCACGCTGATAGCCCTGGGCGATCTCGTCGGCTAGCTGAAACTTCAGGCCGATGAAGTCCATGCGCCGTGCTCCCAGTTCAAGCGCGTCAATCGCATCCGTCTCGCGCAGGCTGGTCGGATTCGATGGGAAGGCATCGGCAGGGTTGTAAGGCGCGGCGGTGGCTGTGAATGACTTCGGCGGCGCGGGTGCGGCGGCGCGGGCCTGCGCGATCAAGGTAAGAGCACGCTCTGCATGCAGGCGAAGCTCGTGGGTGTAGGGGCGAATCTTGTCTGCGTAGACCTGTCCGTCCTTGCTCATCGGGTCGAGCCAGAAGAGGCCATCGGAGCCGTCGCCGGTCTTGGCCTGCTGTTTCAGCAGATCGTGAGCCAGCATCATCTCCTTCTGCGCTTCGTTCAGGTCCCCCGTCATGTCACCATGAAAGACCTGGGCGTACGAGTTCTGAAATTGCGGAATCGACGATTCTCCCTTCTGCCACGAAGCCGCGGCGCCAAAGAGGATGCCATACCAGTTCATATTTTCAAGGCCTTCGCCGTCATCGTTCCAAATCGTATTAAGCGCTCCCGTTGATCCAAGCCGCTGACCATCGCGAATGAAGCCCTGAATATTCAGTAGCGCGAGATTGTTGTTGGGATAGACGCGCGACCAGTTGTTAACGCCGGGCGCGACCCAGATCTCAAACCCGGCTTTGGTGAATGGCGTAAGGTAACGGTCGAAGCCACGCGGCTCGGGGTTATAGGTCCATGCAATCGCGATGGTCGAGTCCTTGAACGACTGCGGCATCTTCAGGAGCAGATCGGGCGAGTCCTGTGCGATGTCTCCCCAGAACAGCAGCTTGCGATGCAGCGGTTGCAGCGCGGTGACGATGCGCTGCATGAAGTCGAGATAGACCGCGCCGAGTCCGCGAGCGTCGACATCCGCCTTGGTCTGCCCGGTGCCGAGATCCTGGGTCTCATCCGCGCCGAGATGAAGGAACGGCCCCGGATAAAGCTCGGCTAACTCGCCGAACATCTGCTTGATTAGCGGAATCGAGCCGGGCTGGCCGGGCGCGAGCACCGCTCCGTGAGGATTTTCGGCCAGTGGGGAGTACACCTCCCACGTCAGGTTGTGATGCAGATGTCCAAAGGCCTCCTGCTCGGGAATGATGGTCACATGGTAGGGCTTCGCATACGCCACCAGCGTCTTCGCATCGGCGGCGGAGATGCTGCCTCCCGGGGGTGCCATCAGCGGATTGGAGGCATACTGCTGCGTATGTTCAAAGTAAGGGGAGTAGATATTGATCTTGTAAGCCGCAATGGTACGGATCTGCTTCTTCTGGAAATCCAGCGTAGGTACTGGTCCCCGAGAGAGGTCGTCGTCGAGGCCGCGGTACTTCATCGCTGGCCAGTCGCGAATGTTGGCGGCTTGCAGAATCGCCTTGGGCCCATCGCCCATGATGAGTTGCTTGACCGTCTGCGCTCCATAGAAGAGACCTTCGGAGGTAGCAGCCGTGACGGTCAGCGTATCGGGACTGGCGGAGATGACATAGCCCTCGGGCTTCATCTCGGCGGTAAAGTCCGCGACCGGGTGGCTGGCGAGCCGGGTCAGCTCGATGACAAATCCTGATGGCGACACCGAAGAGATATTGCGCTCCTGCAAGCTCGTCCCTAGATCAGTCGCGGCGAAGTGGTCCTCCTCTGAGCACGGCGCGGCGCAGACGATGCGAACGCCATTCGGCAGCGGTGCGTTGGCAGTTGCATGGACCTCCCGGGGCATCGGGATCAGTTTGATGGAAGACTGCGCGGAGGCGAAGGTGGTTAATGCGAGGAGGAGAAGTCCGCTGCGTAAAAATAGCATACGTAACGATATATCAGCTTGGGAACCACTTGTGCAGTGCAGCATATGAGCCCGCGAAAGTGGCCCTATTTGAAAGTTGTGTCAAAAGAACGTGAATAGAAAGTGAAATTAGCCGTCTGTTCACATTGCTTTGCAACCATCCTTATCAAGGAACGATGCTGCGCGTGGTTTTGACCGTCAGAGATCTTCGCCAATCTCACGCCTGGGCGTTCTGTTCAATCTGAGGGGTCCAATGACGAAACAAGTACGAGCGGCGATGACAGCGATGCTGGTTCTATGTACGGTGTCGATGCAAGCGCAGACCAGCACGACGCAGACGAAGAAGGCAACTCATAAAAGAGTCGCCAAGAAGAAGGCCGAGAGCCCGACTGAGCGTGAGATCCGTGAGCTGCGCGAGCAGATGCAGAGCCAGCAGTCCCAGATCGACAGCCTGAAGCAGCAGAATGCCGATAAGGATGCGAAGCTGGCGACAGCCTCGCAGGACGCGCAGACAGCAAATTCCGCGGCCGCACAGGCCCAGTCCCAGGCAGCGGGCGTCAGCTCCAGCGTTCAGGCGAATACCGATGCCGTCAACACGCTGAATGGCACCGTAACCGATCTCAAGGTGAAGAACGCTACTCTCGCCCAGACGATCACCGACAATAAAAAGGACGTAATGCAGCAGATCGATGAGCCGCTCGCGCTTCACTACCGCGGTATCAAGATCACTCCCGTTGCCTTCTTCGCGGCTGAATCGGTCTACCGAACGCGCTCTCTGAACTCCGATGTCAATACGCCCTTCAACGCGACACCGTACCCGGGAGCGGCGCAGGCCCACACCAGCGAGTTCAACTTCTCTGGACGCCAGAGCCGTATCGGTGGATTGTTCGAGGGCAACACGGGAGCATTCAAGCTCTCGGGTTACATCGAGGCAGACTTCCTCTCCGCAGGTGTCACCAGCAACGACAACCAGAGCAACAGCTACACCCTGCGCCAGCGCCAGTTCTGGGGCCAGATCGCGACGCATCGTGGCTTCGCTATCACCGGCGGCCAGATGTGGTCGCTTGTCACCGAAACCAAGAAGGGAACCGACAACCGTACCGAGAACCTGCCGATGACCATCGACGCTCAGTACCATGTCGGTTTCAGCTGGGCGCGTCAGCCCGGTGTTCGCATTCAGCAGAAGCTTGGCATGGCAACCGTCGCGGTTGCGCTTGAGAATGCGCAGAACATCTTCTCGGCGACCAATGCGAACTCGAACTTCTTCTTCGGGAACGCGGGCACGGGCGGCGGCTTGTATAACTCCACCGCGAACTACTCCAACAACGTAGCGCCCGATGTCATCGTCAAGGCTGCCTTTGACCCGAAGATTGGCCACTTCGAGATCGGCGGTCTCGCTCGCTTCTTCCGCGACCGTTATTACCCCGGCGTGACTGCCGTTCCGACGACTGGAGCAACCGGCGCGGCGAATGACACCAAGACCGGCGGCGGCTTCTTCGCCAACGCTCGCGTCCCGGTAACGAAATTCGCCGATGTGGGCGTACACGTTCTCGTAGGTACGGGCGTAGGTCGCTATGGCACCTCGACGCTGCCTGACACCACGGTTCATCCGGATGGAACTCTGGCGACCATCAAGTCGGATCAGGGTCTGTTCTCTCTCGAACTTCACCCCAACAAGAAGCTCGATCTCTTCGGTTATGCTGGCGGAGAGTACGCACAGCGCACGGCCTTCCTGAACCTGACCGGGCCGAATGCAGGCAAGTTGACGGGTTACGCTCCGATCACCGCAAACAACAGTGGCTGCGGCAAGGAACTCCCGCCAACGGGTGCCTCCGGATACAACCCTGCCGTCCCGGCAAACTGCACTGGCGCCACCCGTGCGGTCATCGAAGGCACTGCCGGCTTCACCTACCGCCTCTACAACAGCCCCAAGTACGGCAAGCTGCAGTACGCCATGCAGTACAGCTACCTGACGCGCAACGCCTGGACCGGCGTTGGCGGAGCGCCGAAGGGAACCAACAACATGGTATTTGCGGGCATGCGTTACTACATCCCGTAGATCACCCGCACTGCTGAAAAGGGACGCTCTTCGGAGCGTCCCTTTTCATTCCCCCGTCACTTCAACCAAGACGAATAATCACCTTTTTCCTCCATCGCAGCAGCTATTGTTCGTGGTGCGACCAATTTTGATAGGCTTCAAAGGGTAGCGTGTTCATGCGCAATTGCTTTTTGGAGAGGTGACAAAAGACGATGCTTGACGAAAACAGGTTGTTTCCTTCGGATAGTGCGGCCCGCTCGGTGGCCGTCAAGTTATACGAAACGGCGCGGAAGCTTCCCATCATTTCGCCTCATGGTCACTGCGACCCGCACTGGTTTGCCGAAGATAAGGCCTTTCCCAACCCGTCTGCTCTGTTCATCACTCCCGACCACTACGTCTTCCGCATGCTCTACTCGCAGGGCGTCTCGCTCGAGTCGCTTGGAGTTCCCCAGCTCGATGGCGGCGAATCCTCCGATCCCCGCGAGGTATGGCGCATCTTCGCCAGGCACTACTATCTCTTCCGCGGAACCCCGACGCGGCTGTGGCTCGACTATGCGTTCGAAAAACAGTTTGGCTTGAAGGACCGTCTCAGCCCGCACAACGCTGACGCCTACTACGACCTGATCGCCAAGGCGCTGGAGACACCCGCGTTCCGTCCCCGCACGCTCTTTGAAAAATTCAACATCGAAGTGCTGGCCACCACCGACACGCCGCTCGACACGCTGGAGTTCCACAAGGCCATCAAAGAATCAGGATGGAAGGGCCGCATTCTGCCAACCTTCCGCCCCGACTCCGTCATCGACGCCGAGTATGCCGGTTTCGTCCAGAATATCGAAAAGCTCGGCCAGATTACCGGCGAGAACATCGGCACCTTCAAGGGCTACCTGAGCGCGCTGCGCAACCGCCGCGCCTTCTTCAAGTCGATGGGTGCCACGGCCACCGATCATGGACATCTCACCGCGCGGACTGCCGACCTTGACGCAGCGGCGGCGGAGTCGCTCTATCAGCGCGTTCTCTCCGGCCACTCCTCGCCGGAGGAGCAGCAGCTCTTTCAGGCGCAGATGCTGACCGAGATGGCGGGCATGAGCGTCGAAGACGGGCTGACTATGCAACTGCATCCCGGTTCGGTGCGAAACCACAATCAGCTCGTCTATGAGAAGTTTGGCCGCGACAAGGGCGCTGACATGCCCTCACCGACCGAGTACGTCCGTGCTTTGCGCCCGCTGCTCAACAAATACGGCAACGATCCGCGCCTGACTTTTATCCTCTTTACCCTCGATGAGACGACGTACTCGCGCGAGCTGGCTCCGCTGGCTGGCCACTATCCCGCGCTGCGCCTGGGCCCGCCGTGGTGGTTCCAGGATTCGCCCGAGGGAATGATGCGCTTCCGCGAGCAGGCCACCGAGACCGCGGGCTTCTATAACACCGTGGGCTTCAACGACGACACTCGCGCCTTCCTGTCGATTCCGGCGCGACACGATGTGGCTCGCCGCGTCGACTGTGCCTTCCTCGGCAGGCTGGTGGCAGAGGGCCGTCTCGACGAAGACGAAGCCTTCGAGGTGGTCGAAGACCTGACCGTCAATCTGGTAAGGAAAGCCTACAAGCTATAAGAAGTCTGTTTGGGATTTTCTATGGTCGCAATCGAAGCGGTTCACCATGTGATGGTGGGCCGCTTTTCTCTCTAAGGATTCTCTGATTTATTCCCAGAGACGTTCCTCAGGGGCTAAAGCCCTATTGACTTATTAGACTTACGGCACGGCTGAAGCCGTGCCTTTAAACAAAACGAGGACTGAATCAGGGGTTCCCAAAACGTCATCTCAAAGCAGGAATGATCCAAAACATTCGCAGCCTGCGAGGCGTGAAAAGATGCACGACTACTTGTGTCATCCAATCCAAAAAGTCTCTAGCAAAGCGTCTCGGAGAACAACTCTGTCAGTTTCTCAAAAGCGCGATCCCCCTGTTCGGGATTAAATGCGGGGCTGTCGGGTACCGTCCAGCCGTGATGCGCTCCGGCGTAGGTCTCGCTTTCGTAGCGGCCGCCCCACTCCGCCAATGCCTGTTCAAATTCTCTGATGGTCTCGGCATCCATGCTCTTGTCGTCTTCGGCGTGGCCAAAATAGAGCCGACCAACTACCTGCGGCAGAACCAGATGCGGACTCGCAGGATTTCCAGCCTTGTATAAGCCGCCGCCGTGGAACGAAGCTGCCGCGGCCACCAGCGACGACCGTACCGCCGCTGCTCGCAACGCCATCGATCCGCTGAAGCAGTAGCCGACCACGCCCATCGGACCCGGTCGAAAAGCCGGTTGTGCTTCCAGAAAATCGACATAGGCGGCAACATCGCGCTCCTGCGCTTCAGCAGTGAGCGGCCCTGTCAGCTCCCCCATGCGCTGTATGGTGCGCGGCTCACCCGACACCCGAGGAAAGTCAAAGACCGGCGGGCGGCTCGTGCGATAGAACGGATTGACCAGAAGCACGGTATAGCCCGTATGCGAGAGGCGTCGAGCCATGCTGCGGTGCGCCTCGCGAATGCCGCCGATGTCCGGCAGATGGAGCACCCCGGGCAGCGGCGTGGAGGCGTCAGGCGAGAAGAGAACGGCGTCGGCTGTGCCGTCCGGCATGGAAATGATGAGGTCCTGCTCGGTCATGGATAGCTCCTCTGTTGGACTGTATAACACTGGCCGCTCCAGAGTAAGATGAGGAATATGAGCCTCTTTTTTGCTGCTGGAAGTGCGACGACGGAGATGTCACCGAGTGAGGTGCGGGCAGGGCTGTTCAGCGCCCTCGACAAGCTGGGGAAACGGAAGAAAGTTCTGGCGGTTCCACCGGACTTTACGCGCATGCACTCGCAGAGCGGCGTGCTGACCGAGATGGCATGGGACTACTACGGCGAAAACCTTGTCGACGTGCTGCCCGCTCTCGGGACCCACAAGGGGATGACCGACGAAGAGATCTCCATCATGTTCGGCAAGACTCCGCGCGAGCTGTTTCGTGTCCACGACTGGCGCAACGACATCGTAACCCTCGGCGAAGTTCCCGGCGAATTCATGTATGAAGTCAGCGAGGGCAAGCTCGACTACACCTGGCCAGCGCAGGTCAACAAGCTGCTCCGCGATGGCGGCCACGATCTGATTCTGTCCATCGGGCAGGTGGTTCCCCACGAGGTCGTGGGCATGGCGAACTACAACAAAAATATCTTCGTGGGCACTGGTGGTTCGATGGGCATTCATCGCAGCCACTTCCTCGGCGCCGTCTACGGTATGGAGCGCATGATGGGTCGCGCCGATACTCCGGTGCGCCGTGTACTGAACTATGCCAGCGACCACTTCGCCAAAGACATGCCGATCGTCTATGTACAGACCGTGGTGAGCAAGAACGATGCGGGCCAACTCGTCATTCGAGGCATGTACATCGGCGACGACGTGGAGTGTTTTGAACTCGCCGCCGAGCTGAGCCTGAAGGTGAACTTCAAGATGATGGACCGCGAGATTAAAAAAGCGGTCGTCTTTCTCGATCCGCACGAGTTTCGCAGCACCTGGCTGGGCAACAAGAGCGTCTACCGCACTCGCATGGCGCTGGCCGACAACGCCGAACTGATCGTCCTCGCTCCCGGAGTGCACGAGTTTGGCGAAGACGCGGCCATCGACGTGCTCATCCGCAAATACGGCTACTGCGGGACGCCGAAGACGCTCGAAGCAGTGAAGGAAGACCCCCAGCTGGCAGGAAACCTGAGCGCGGCAGCCCACCTGATCCACGGCTCCAGCGAAGGCCGCTTCTCCATTCGCTACTGCCCTGGCCATCTGACTCGCGAGGAGATCGAAAGCGTTCACTACGAGTATGGCGATCTGGCCGAAGCCATGAAAAAGTACCACCCGGAGACCCTCGAGGACGGTTGGAACACCGTCGACGGCGAAGAGATTTTTTACATCTCCAACCCCGGACTTGGCCTCTGGGCCTATGAAGGCCGCTTCAAGCAATAATCGATTTGCAGCAGGACTGGTTTAGTGAGTATGCTGGTGAAGTTGGGAATTGGTTCGACCAATTAGACATGAAAAGAGAAGGTTTTCTATGAGTGATGGATTGAAGCTTCCGAAGTTTTCGTTGGGTGTGGGAGACAGGTTTGCGCATCAGGCAAAGGCGCAGCTTGCGGCGTGCATTCTGGCCGCCGATGCCGGGGTTGAGGTGGTTCCGGTGTGGAACAAGTCGAACCGTGAGCACATGATTATCGGCTCTGAGCCGAGCCAGACGCGGGCTGCTGCCGATGCCGCTGTCAAGGAGCTTGGCTGGACCAGGCCATATTTTCTGGATGCGGACCATATCAATCTGAAGACGGTGGGAAGATTTCTCGAGCCCTGTGAATTCTTCACGCTGGACGTCGCGGACTTGATTGGGCAGCCCGCAGAGGTGAAGGATGTGGAAGCGTTTGTGAAGCGGCATCCCGAGCTGGTGGGCACGGTGACGATTCCGCACATCGACGAGCCTTTCAAGACCGATGTCGCTTTTGTGACCGGTGTTGCGAACAAGTTTCTCGCAGCGGTGCAGGATGCTGGGCGCATCTATCGCTTTCTGGTGGAAAAGAAGGGCGAGGGCAAGTTCATTACCGAGGTCTCGATGGACGAGACCGATTATCCTCAAACTCCGGTGGAGCTGCTGATTATTCTGGCTGCGATCTCCGACGAGAAGATTCCTATCCAGACAATTGCACCGAAGTTCACGGGACGTTTCAACAAGGGCGTCGATTACGTCGGCGACGTCGCTCAGTTCACCAGGGAGTTCAACGAAGATCTGGCGACCATCGCGTTTGCCGTCAAGGCCTATGGCCTGCCGGAGAACCTGAAGCTCAGCATTCACTCCGGTTCGGACAAGTTCTCGATCTATAAGGCGATTCACGACGCGGTGAAGAAGTTCGACGCCGGTGTCCACATGAAGACCGCCGGAACGACCTGGCTCGAAGAGTTGATCGGTCTGGCTGAAGCTGGCGGAACCGGCCTCGAGATCGCCAAGGAGGTCTATGCCGAGGCTTACGCCCACAGCGAAGAACTTTGCGCGCCGTACGCGACCGTCATTGATATTGATCCGGCAAAGCTGCCCAAGCCTGAAGAGGTCAATGGGTGGACCAGTGAGCAGTACACCTCGGCGCTTCGTCATGAACAGGGCAACAAGGCGTATAACCAGAGCTTCCGGCAACTGCTGCATGTCGGCTTCAAGGTTGCAGCGAAGCTGGGTGATCGGTACCTTAAGGCGCTTGAGGCCAATGAAGCGGTCGTCGCAAAGAACGTGACCACCAACCTGTTTGAGCGGCATATTCGCCCAGTGTTTCTTGGGAGATAGTTTTTTGAACGTAAACTTCGCGGTTCATTTGGAGTTGAACGTCGAATCGCTATGATGGATAGAGTCATGCCCCGGCTGGGGCATCGAAAATTGAGGAGAATGGCGCAATGAATCTTGGCTTTAAAATTCCTGAAAAAGGCACATTGGATTTTCTGTCCCTCGGGGCACTCGTTACCCGGCTCGATCCCGGCATTATTCCGTTTCGCAAGGCCACAGAGGTTGCGATCCACGTAAGCGGCGGCGAGTTCAATGTCGCGGCGAACCTGTCGGACTGCTTCAAGCTGAACACCGGCCTTGCATCCGCAATGGTGGACTACCCGATTGGCGACCTGGTTGCCGAGCGCGTGCGTGCGATGGGCGTCAAGCCGATCTACAAGCACTTCGAGCACGACGGCACCCGCGGACCAAACATCGCGACCGTGTACAGCGACCAGGGCTTCGGCGTTCGCGCCCCGGTCGTGTTCTACAACCGCAGCAACGAAGCTGCGGCGTTGCTGAAGCCGGGCGACTTTGACTGGAAGGCCATCTTTGGCCAGGGCGTTCGATGGTTCCACAGCGGCGGAATCTTCTCCGCGCTCTCAGAGTCGACCGCTGAGTTGCTGATCGAAGCGCTCAAGGCAGCCCGCGCTGCCGGTGTGATCTGCTCGTTCGACCTGAACTACCGCGAGAAGCTGTGGAAGACGGTCGGCGGAATCAAGCGTGCCCACGAAGTGCTGGGCAAGATCGTCGAGAACGTCGATGTTCTGGTCGGCAACGAAGAGGACCTGCAGAAGGGACTCGGCTTTGAAGGCCCGGAGGTTGGAGCCAGCTCCAAGCTCGATCCCAGCGTCTTCCTGTCGATGATCGATCAGGTGGTGAAGCGCTATCCCAACATTAAGATCGTTGCGACCACGCTGCGCGAGGTTCATAACACGAACCACCACAGCTGGAGCGCAGTGGCGTGGGTGAACGGCAAGACGGTCAATGCTCCTACGGCTGAGTTGAGGGTGCTCGATCGCGTCGGCGGCGGAGATGGTTTTGCTGCCGGGTTTATCTATGGCTTGCTCAGCGGGCAGGAGCCCGAAGAGGCAATCAAGCTGGGATGGGCTCACGGCGCACTGATGACCACCTTCCCCGGCGATACCACGATGGCGACTCTTGACCAGGTCAAGGCGTTTGCCAGCGGCGGATCGGCACGAATCCAGCGGTAAATGCTCTGTTGAAAGAGCGGAATTCATAGCGGTTTCTTCCGGGGATGCGTCAGGACTTTTTAGATACTGCCGCACCCGGAAGAGTCCTCATTGAGTTTCATGCCAGGGGAGCCAAAAGTTTTGGCATGAGCTCAAGGCGATGGATGCATTGGGTTTTGGCAGGGATTGGCATCACGGTCTGGAGCGTTGTGATGATTCTGGTGTTGATGGGCGTGAGTGGTTCCGGTAAAACCACCATTGGTAAGCTGCTGGCCGAGCGCGCTGGAATTATCTTTGCAGACGCTGACGATTATCATCTGGCCGCTTCTAAGCTGAAGATGGCATCGGGGCATCCATTGAACGATGAGGATCGTGCTCCCTGGCTGGCTGGCCTCAATCAATTGCTACGAAACTGGGATCACCAAGAGGGCGGTGGAGTCTTAGCTTGTTCGGCATTGGAAGAGAGGTCCCGCGAAGTTCTGGAAAAAGGAATACCGCGGACACATATTGAGTTTATCTTTCTTGATATTCCCAGAGATGTCATTGCGGAACGTCTAAGAACACGAACGCACCCGTTTATGAATTCACAATTACTCGATAGCCAACTAACGACTCTACAGCCCCCAATCGACGCGCTGCGCATTATCAATGACCGGCCGCCGGAGAAGATTGTTGAACAGATCCTTTTGCATCTTGCGTCATTAAAATAAATACACATGAGAGAAATCTTGAAAGAAAGAAAGAGGAAAATTTAGATGGGACATCCGTTGTTTGACCTGAGCGGCAAATCGGCTGTAGTGGTTGGCGGAACGTCGGGCATTGGCTTGGCGATGGCGATTGGGCTGGCCGAGGCAGGCGCCGATGTGGTGGCGAGCTCGCGGCGCGCCGAACAGGTTGAAGAAGCTGCAAAGGCGATTGAAGCCAAGGGCCGCAAGGCGCTGCGGCTGACTTCGGATGTTGGAGACCGGGCTTCGCTCGAGGCGTTGCTGGATGGAACGTTGAAGGCGTTCGGCAAGGTCGACATCCTGATCAACTGCGCTGGCAAGATCAAGCGCGAGCCGACGCTGACCGTTCCCGAAGAGACCTGGGACGACATTATGGACACCAATGTCACCGGGACGTTGCGCGCCTGCCAGATCTTTGGAAAGCACATGCTCGAGCGCGGATATGGTCGCATCATCAATATCGCTTCGCTCAACACATTCGTCTCCTTGAAAGAGGTTACGGCCTACGCGGCGAGCAAGGCTGCGGTTGGCGCACTGACCAAGTCGCTTGCCGTTGAGTGGAGCTCGCAGGGCGTGACGGTAAACGCTATCGCACCGGGAGTCTTCCGCACCGCGCTGAACCAGAAGCTGCTCGACGAGAGTGATCGCGGCAAGGAACTGCTGCTGCGCACTCCCATGGGACGCTTCGGCAAGACGGAAGAGCTGGTTGGCTCTGCTGTCTTTCTGGCGAGCGACGCCTCCACCTTTGTTACCGGAGAGATCCTGGTGGTCGATGGCGGATTTCTTGCCAGCGGCGTGAATCAGTAGCCTTCGCAGACCTTTAAAAATTCAAGGCCAGCCGTTATCTTCAAGATGATGGCTGGCCTTTCAGCTTAACCCAGCCATTTTGGATTTGCGGCTGTTCCATCGAATTGACTAGTGGTCTTGAACAGCTCGAACTTGCCTTCACTGGCGGCGTCGCGGGTACGGTCGAGCAGACTTGCAATCTCGGTCTGTGTCATTGGTTTGAAGGTCTTCGTCGCTTGAATCGCCTGATCGAGGACCGCCAGGGAGTCGATGCCGGTGATGACGACCGAAACAGGCTGACTCAGGCCGTAGTGCAAGGCTTGGATGGGCTCTACCGTCTTGCTGCGCAGGATGTAGTTGTCGCCGAAGGTCTTCATCGCGAGGATGCCGGTGCCTTGCTTCAACGCGACCGGGATAACCTCCTTCGTAAAAGATCGGAAGTGGGCGTCCATGACGTTGACCGGCATCTGCACTGTGTCGAAGTGGAAGCCGTGCTTCTGCGCGGTCTCGAACATGCGTAGATGGACGGCTGGGTCCTTGTGGCCGGTGAAGCCGATGTAGCGAATCTTTCCGGCCTGCTTTGCGGCGACGGCTGCTTCCAAAGCGCCGCCGGGAGCGAAGACGCGGTCCGGGTCTTCCATGCGGATGATCTCGTGGAACTGGACAAGATCGATGACGTCGGTCTGGAGGCGTCCGAGCGACTCTTCGAGCTGCATGTTGTATGCCTCTTTGGTGCGGCCATCCATCTTGGTCATCAGGAAGACCTTACTGCGGTAGCCGTCGCGCAGCGCCTGGCCCATGCGGACTTCGCTGATGCCGTTGTTGTAGTCCCAGCAGTTGTCCATGAAGGTGATGCCGCGGTCGATGGACTGGCGGATGAGGTGAATGCTCTCGTTGGGGTCGGCCTGCTTGCCGACGTGAAAGCCGCCCAGGCCTATGGCGGAGACGCGCTCGCCGGTGTGGCCGAGTTCGCGATAGATCATGTCGGGCGATTCGGGCCGCGTGGCCGCGCTGGAGCTCTTTGATGTGGATGCGGTCTGGCCGACGATGCTGCCGGTGGCTGCGGCGACGCCGACGGCAGTGGCTGACTTCAAGAAGTTCCTGCGCTCCATGCGACTCTCCTGTGTGCTTGCGTACAGGTTGGATGCGAAGCAGGAGCAGCGGGGCTACCTGTGAGCGGCGCGAGCGATGAGGGTTGCGGTGTAGGCGGCTCCAAAGCCGTTGTCGATGTTGACGACACAAACATTGGGAGAGCAGGAATTGAGCATCCCCAAAAGCGCGGCTGCCCCGGAGAAGGAGGCTCCGTAGCCGACCGAGGTGGGCACGGCGATGACGGGAACGGCTACGAGGCCACCGACGACGCTGGGCAGCGCACCTTCCATTCCGGCGCAGACGATGACGGCGTTGGCGGTGGCAAGGATGTCCCGCTGGGCAAGCAGTCGATGGATGCCGGCGACGCCGACGTCGTAGAGCCGTGTGACCTGTGCGCCGAAGAGTTCGGCGGTGACGGCTGCCTCTTCAGCGGCGGGAAGGTCGCTGGTTCCGGCGCAGAGGACGGCCACGTGGCCGTGGGGCTCGGCTGGGGGAGATTGGTGAAGGGTGATGGCGCGGGCTGGCTGGTGATACTTCGCTGCGGGAGTTATGGCGATGACTGCCGCTGCGGTGGCCTCGTCGGCACGGGTTGCGAGGACGTCGATACCGGTCGCGGCCATACGGGAGAAGATCTCGGCGGTGTGCTCGGGCGACTTGCCCTCGGCGTAGATGACCTCGGGCAGACCGTTGCGGAGGGAGCGATGATGGTCGATCTTGGCGTAGTCGAGGTCTTCGAAGGGAAGGTTGGCGAGGCGTCCGGAGGCTTGCTCCGGGGTGAGGGTGCCGCGCTGGACTTCGGCTAGAAGTTCTAGAAGGGAAGTTTTGTTCATTTTGATTTGCTGGAGTGGTACGCGGCGATGGCCGATTGAATAACCTGTTTGACGGGGACGTTGTGGGTTGCGGCGGCGGCGCGGCAGTCCTCGAACTCGGGGTTGGCGTTGAGCTCTTGCTCGCGGAGTGCGCCTACCTTGATGCGGATCTCTCCGTAAGACGTGGAGACGACGGTGTGGCTGCGTTCCAGGCAGGAGCGCTGCTGCTGATGAATGCGGATGCCGAGGGTGCTGGTCTCGCTGAGAAGCAGACGCTCGAGGTCGGAGGACTTTTCGGGATCGCAGAGGACGGTCAGAAGCGTGCCCGGTCGGCCCTTCTTCATGACGACCGGGGTGAGCATGACGTCGAGTGCGCCCTGCTGGATGGCCTGTTCGGCGACATGGGCGATGATCTGTGGGTTGAGATCGTCGAGTGCGGTTTCGAGGACGGTGACGGTATTGGTGCCGGTGGCCTTCGCTATCTCGCCGATGTTGATACGAAGGACGTTAGGAAAGCCCTTGGGATTTTTGCCTCCTGCGCCGTAACCGATGCGGTGGACGCGCATGACGGGCGGCTGGCTGAAGGTGGGAGAGAGGGCGCGGAGGATAGCGGCGCCGGTGGGCGTGACCAACTCGATCTGCGGGGCCGCGGAGTCGGAGTAGGTGGGCAGGCCGCGTAGAAGGTCTGCCGTGGCCGGGGCGGGGACGGGGAAGTGGCCGTGGGCGCATTCGATGGAGCCGCCGCCGAGGTTGAGAGGAGAGCAGAACCACTGGTCGACGGCGAGGGCGTGAATGCACGTGGAGGCGGCAACGATATCGACGATGGCGTCGATGGCGCCTACTTCGTGAAAGTGAATCTTTTCGACGTCGACGTTGTGGATTTTGGCTTCGGAGGCTCCGAGGAGTTCGAAGGCTTGGATCGCGGTTTGCTTCACCTGGTCATCCAAGGAGCTTGACTGGATGATCTTGCGGATGGAGCTGAGGTGACGTCCGTGGTGGTGCGCTTTCTCCTCGGGCTTCTTCTCGTGAGTGTGCGGCTCATTACTCTTCTCGGCTATCTGGGTGCCGTCGAAGACCAGAGCGCGGGTGGAGGAGATGCCGCTGCGGTCGGTTTTTTCGATCTTGAGAGAGGCCCCGAGATTGAGGGAGGCGATGGCGTCGTGGAGGACCTGGGGAGCGAGTCCGGCGTCGAGGAGAGCGCCGAGGAACATGTCTCCGCTGATGCCGGCAAAGCAGTCGAGATAGGCGATGCGCATGGGCTTATTGTTTCATGCGCGGGCAGGGCAGGGGTATGGATGAGTGCATGGAATTGCAGAGCAACGGCAGGCGGTTTCGCAGTCTCGAGAATTGTGTTGCGTGGATGAAAGAAGGGTATACACTTCCGGCGGGCTCCCACACATTCGAAACACCGGCTCTGGCTTTGTGCGCTGCTGCGTCGCATAGTGCGCTCGATCGCTGGTGCTGGCAACGTTTTGCAGGCCAACTCGTTGTTCTTCCCTTGGAGGGTACGTGTATGAATGCCAAAAAAACAATAGGGTTTTCGCTGGGGTTATTGTGTTTGTCTGCAGGCGCAGGTGTCGTGCAGGCGCAGGATAGTGCGCCCGGGGTGAATGGGCCGCCGAAGGTGCTGGTCATTCAGCGCGAATATCTGAAGCCGGGGAAGGGCGGCAACATCCATGAGAAGTCGGAGAGCGCCTTTGTGCGCGCGATGAGCGCCGCGAAGTGGCCGACCCATTACTTTGGGATGAACTCTCTTTCGGGGCCGTCTCGAGCGCTGTTCTTTGTCCCTTATGCCTCGTTTGCGGCGTGGGAGAAGGACAATCAGGCGACCGAGCGAAATGCCACGCTGTCGGGGGCGATGGACCGGGCCGCGCTCGCCGATGGAGATCTGTTGACCTCTTATGATTCGAGCGTGTGGACCTTCAACGAAGAAGACAGCTTGAACTCGGATGGCGGACTGGCCGATCAGCACTACATGGAGCTCACGTCGTTCAAGGTGCGTCCCGGCCACAGGAAAGAGTGGGAAGATCTGGTGAAGATGGCCAAGAGCGGCTATGCGAAGGTGCCTGGTATGCATTGGGCTACCTTCGAGAGCATGTACGGCGCAGACAATGGCGGCTTGTACCTGGTGGTGAATTCGATGAAGTCGCTGTCGGAGGTTGATGCAGAAGACGGGCAATCCAAGCAGTTCATGGAGGCGATGGGCGAAGGCGGGATGAAGAAGTTCAGCGAGCTGGAGGCTGCTTGCATAGAAAAGGTTCAGACGAACCTTTTCCAGTTCGACCCGAAGATGAGCTATCCGCCGGAGGAGTGGGTGAAGGCCAATCCTGATTTCTGGAAGCCGAAGATGATGGCTCCGATGAAGAAAGAAGCTGCCAAGCCTGAGCAGTAGAGGATGGGGTCGGCAATGCCCACCTGTTGCTTACAGCGGGTGGGCATTGTTGTTTCTTTCGACAGGCTCAGGAACGGGATGCGGGAGTGATCGCTGTGGCGGGGAGGATGTCGTTCATGCTGCCGGAGCGGTAACCCTGGGTGTCGAGCGTGACGTAGAGGAAGCCCAGAGGCCGCAGGGCGGCGGTGATGCGGTCGAGGGTTTCGAGCGAGAGGGCGCGGGGAAGCTCCGGGCGGGAGATCTCGATACGTGCGAGGTCGCCGTGGTGGCGGACGCGGACCTGCTGGAAGCCGAGGGCGTGCAGGGCCTCTTCGGCCTGTTCGACCTGCGAGAGATTTTCCCGGGTGACGGGACGGCCGTACTCGATGCGCGAGGCGAGGCAGGCGGAGGCGGGCTTGTCCCAGAGCTGGAGACCGGCTTCGTAGGCGAGTTGGCGAATCTCGGCTTTGGTGAGCTCAGCAGTGACGAGGGGAGCGACGGCGTGGTGTTCGGCTGCGGCCTGCTGGCCGGGACGGAACTCGCCGCGATCGTCGAGGTTCATGCCGTAGGCGATATGCCGGAAGCCGCGGGACTCGCGCTCGGACTCCATGCGGGTGAAGAGCTCGTCCTTGCAGTGGAAGCAGCGCTTGCTGTCGTTGCGCTGATAGTCGGGGTTCTCAAGCTCTTCGGTGTGCAAAATTTGGATGGGAATGTTGTGCTGGGCGGCGAAGTCGAGGGCTGCGGCCAGCTCGGCACGGGGCAGGGAGGCGGAGTCGGCGATGACGGCGAGCATGTTGTCGCCGAGCGCTTGATGGGCGGCGTAGGCGAGGTAGGCGGAGTCGGTTCCGCCGGAGTAGGCGACGAGCAGGCTGCCGAGGTCGCGGAGGGTAGCCTGGAGGAGAACGGATTTTTCCGGAAGATTCATGAATTGCCTTGATAGCTATTGTAGGAGAGAACGCGATTGATTCCGTTGGTTCCTCTGGGCTGCGGAGTCTCTGTCGCTTCAAAAAACAGTGTAAGCTTCGTCTACTGCCTGACTATTTTTGAAGAGAAAACAGGCGGTTGGAGGGAAAACTGTGAAGATTCGTAACCTGATTCTTGGTGCCATCGCATTGATTGTATTGGCGGGAGCTGCTGTTCCTGCCGATGCTGCGGTGCATCACCATCGTCACCGTCATCATCATCGCCATCACAGACGCTAGTAAGTTTTCTAGCGGTGGAGGAAGAGGCCCGGACGCCATGTTCCGGGCCTTTTCTTGTGCAGATAAAAGGGTTTAGAGGCCACTGGCTTCGATCGATGCAGCTTATGTGCTCCAAAGCTGTTAGAATCTATAAAATCCACTCCTCTGGAGAGGCAATGCAGGCAATACTGGCGCTTGAAGACGGGCGCATCTTTCGTGGTAAGAGTTTTGGCGCAGGAGCGGAATGCTCCGGCGAGGTGGTCTTCAATACATCACTGACCGGCTATCAGGAGATCTTTACCGATCCTTCCTACGCGGGCCAGATTGTGGTTCTGACCAATCCGCATATTGGAAACTATGGGACGACGCCGCACGATGCGGAGGCCACGCGGCCTTACATCGAAGGGCTGGTGACGCGAGAGTTCTCGCCGATGAGCTCGAACTGGCGTTCGACCCAGGTTGCCGATGAGTATCTGGAGCGCTATGGCGTGCCCGTGATCTCGGACATCGATACGCGGGCCGTGGTGCGGCATCTGCGGGCCAATGGCGTGATGCGCGGCGTCATTGCGAGCGGCGAAAGCCTTGATGCGGATGCGTTGGTGGCGAAGGCGCGGTCGATCCGGAAGATGGACGGCACTGACCTTGCCAGCGTGGTGAGCACCAAGACGACCTACAAATGGGACGCCAACGAGCCGAAGAATCAGACCGGCGATACGCTGCTGACGCCTGCGGAGAACGCGGACGGCAAGCAGATGCATGTGGTCGCCTACGACTTCGGCATCAAGGAAAACATTCTGCGCATGTTGACGCGCGAGAACTGCAGCGTGACCGTGGTTCCGGCGACGACTCCCGCAGAAGAGGTGCTGGCGATGAACCCCGACGGTGTCTTCTTCTCGAATGGGCCGGGCGATCCGGAGCCTCTGCAGTATGCGGTCGAGAATGTGAAGAAGCTGCAGGGCAAGACCCCGATCTTCGGAATCTGCCTGGGGCATCAAATCTTTGGGCTGGCGCTGGGTGGCAAGACCTACAAGCTGAAGTTTGGGCATCATGGCGGCAACCATCCGATCATGAACCACCAGACCGGCAAGGTGGAGATCACCGCGCAGAACCACAACTTCAACGTCGATCCGGATTCGCTTCCGGCGAATGTGGAGCGGACGCATACCAACCTGAACGACCAGACGCTGGCGGGATTGAAGCATAAGACCGATCCGATGTTCAGCGTGCAGTATCACCCGGAGGCAAGTCCGGGGCCACACGACTCGCATTATCTCTTCAAGGATTTCCGGAAGATGATGGAGGAGTGGAAGAAGTGAGGATGCTCATCGCAGCCCTCCTCGGGGTTGTCAACGTGGTGGCGCTGGGACAGACTTCTTTCAACGAGTATTTCGCGGCGAACAAGAACCATCAACCTGGCGCGAGAGAAATTGCTTTTCTGCAAGCATGCGGCGTGAAACGCAGTGATTCGCAGATCGTCTATGGGCTGAGTACAGAGGCTGAGGGTTTCAAGTTCCATCACACGTCAGGACTGCTGAATGGAAGAGACGAAGCGCAGACGGACTTCTTTGGCTCGGCTGAGGCATGGAAGGTTAGCGGCAAGCCACGCTTCGTCAATGTTTGGATTCTTATCATGGACGAAGGCTCAGAAAACAACGAGATGTTCTGTCTGGATGAGAAAGGCAAAGTGACGTTGCAGGAATCGCTGAATGCCTCGTATGCGGTTGAGAGCGGAGCTGCTGAGTGGATTTATATACAGCGGCTCGCATTTGACGCTGCTGCGAATAAGAGATTGGTTCGAAACGGGTATGTGCAGAAGGACGGGTCACCTGCTGTTATGCCAAAGTTGAGTCTCGAGAAAGCTAAAGATTCAAAATCTGTTTCAGACAGAAGCTTCGCGAACGATGTGATAGCTGAGTTATCAAGATAGGGTCGACAAGAGAATGCCACGTAGAAATGACATTGCGAAGATTTTGGTGATCGGCTCGGGGCCGATCGTGATTGGGCAGTCAGCGGAGTTCGACTACTCTGGCACGCAGGCTTGCAAGGCGTTGAAGGCCGAGGGCTATGAGGTGGTGCTGGTGAACTCGAACCCGGCGTCGATCATGACTGACCCTGAAGTTGCCGACCGTACCTACATAGAGCCTTTGACTACGGCCTACCTTGAAGAGATTCTCCGCGTTGAAGCGGAGATGCTGACGGCTGGCTCGGGCAAGTTTGCCGTGCTGCCTACGGTGGGCGGCCAGACGGCGCTGAACCTCGCTGTCGATCTCGCTGATTCTGGGGTGCTCGATAAGCTGGGCGTCGAGTTGATCGGAGCGAAGCTGGAGGCGATCAAAAAGGCAGAGGACCGTCTGCTGTTCAAGGACGCGATGACCAAGATCGGGCTGGACATGCCCCGGTCGGCGCTGATCACCAACATTCGTGATGGGCTGGAATTTGCCACGAAGATCGGATTCCCGGTGGTGATTCGGCCTTCGTTCACGCTGGGCGGTTCGGGCGGCGGCATTGCCTACAACCGCGAAGAGCTGATGGAGATTCTGTCACGCGGGCTGGACCTTTCGCCGGTGCATGAGTGCCTGCTCGAAGAGAGCGTGCTTGGGTGGAAGGAGTACGAGCTGGAGGTTGTCCGCGATCTCAACGACAACGTCATCATCATCTGCTCGATTGAGAACTTCGACCCGATGGGCGTGCATACTGGCGATTCGATCACGGTGGCTCCGGCACAGACGCTGACCGACCGCGAGTATCAGGCGATGCGCGATGCGGCGATTCGCGTGATGCGAGAGATTGGCGTTGAGACAGGCGGCAGCAATGTGCAGTTCGCTGTGAATCCGCTGAATGGACGCATGACGGTGATCGAGATGAACCCGCGTGTGTCGCGGTCGTCGGCGCTGGCCTCAAAGGCCACCGGATTTCCGATTGCGAAGATTGCAGCGCGGCTCGCGGTTGGCTACACGCTCGACGAGATTCAGAACGATATTACGAAGGCCACTCCGGCCTGCTTTGAGCCGACGATTGACTATGTCGTCGTGAAGATTCCGAAGTGGCAGTTTGAGAAGTTTCCCGGTGCGGACGAGGGCCTGGGGCCGCAGATGAAATCCGTCGGCGAGGTGATGGCAATTGGACGCACCTTCAAGGAAGCGATGATGAAGGCGGTGCGGTCGCTGGAGACGGGCAAGAAGGCCACGGCGGACGACATCGAGCCGCGTCGATTGACGCAGCGTTTGGTGACGCCGCATCCTGACCGGCTGGCTTATATTCGCTATGCGTTCGAGCGTGGCATGACCGTGCGCGAGGTTGCGCGCATGACTTCGATGGACCCGTGGTTTCTGCACCAGGTCAAGCAGATTACGGATGAGATCAAGGCCATTGGCGGCTTGTCGATGGAGGAGGTAACGGCGGAGCAGCTACGCGAGGCCAAGCGGATGGGCATCTCGGACGAGCGGCTGGCTGCGAGCTGGGGCCTGAAGGGCGCGGAGGGAACTGCGGCGGTTCGTGAGCTGCGGAAGAAGCTGAATGTGCTGCCGGTCTACAAGATGGTGGACACCTGCGCCGGAGAGTTTGAGAGCTATACGCCGTATCTCTATAGCTGCTACGACGAAGAGGATGAAGCAGCGCCGACGACGCGCAAGAAGATTCTGATTCTGGGCAGCGGACCGAACCGGATTGGGCAGGGAATCGAGTTCGATTACTGCTGCTGCCATGCTGCCTTTGCGCTGCGTGAAGACGGCTACGAGACCATCATGGTCAACTGCAATCCCGAGACGGTTTCGACCGACTATGACACCAGCGACCGGCTGTATTTTGAGCCGTTGACGCTGGAGGACGTGCTCGCGGTGTATGAGCATGAAGCCTCATCGGGCGCGGAGATCGGGATGATCGTGCAGTTCGGTGGTCAGACTCCGTTGAACCTGAGCCTGCCGCTGAAGAAGGCAGGAGTGCCAATCATCGGGACTTCGCCGGAGTCGATTGATCTGGCGGAAGATCGCAAGCGGTTCGGAAAACTAATTGAGGAGTTGCAGATTCCGCAGCCTGATGGCGCGATGGCGACCAGCGTGGCCGAGGCGATTGAAGGCGCGAATCGCGTGGGTTATCCGGTGCTGGTGCGACCTTCGTATGTGCTTGGCGGACGCGCGATGGTGATTGCGTATGACGATGAGGCAATCGTTCGCTATATGAGCACCGCGATTGAGTACTCGCAGGAGCGACCGGTGCTGATCGACCACTTTTTGGAAGAGGCGATTGAGTGCGACGTCGACGCTCTGTGCGATGGCGACGATGTAGTGATCGCCGGGATCATGCAGCATATCGAAGAGGCTGGAATTCACTCCGGCGATTCGTCGTGTGTTCTGCCTTCGGTCGATCTGAGCGACGATGTGCTGAATACGATTCGCGCGTACACGCGGAAGTTGGCGATGGCGCTGAGCGTGCGTGGTCTGGTGAATATTCAGTTCGCGATTCAGCGCGGCAAGGTCTACGTGATCGAGGTAAATCCGCGGGCTTCGCGCACGGTGCCGTATGTCTCGAAGGCGACGGGCATTCCGCTGGCAAAGATCGCTTCGCGCATCATGGTCGGACGCAAGCTGAAGGAACTGCTGCCGGATGCTGTCGCGAGCCGCAAGGACCTCGGAACCGGCTCGCATTACTTTGTGAAGTCGCCGGTCTTCCCGTGGGGCAAGTTCCCCGGAGTGGACACCGTGCTTGGGCCGGAGATGAAGTCGACCGGCGAGGTGATGGGCGTTGCGGACAACTTCGGCGAGGCATTTGCCAAGGCGCAGATCGCTGCCGGACAAGTGCTTCCGTTGCAGGGAACGATCTTCCTGAGCGTGAATGATCACGATAAGGACGGCGTGGTTTCGCTGGCGCGAGAGTTTGTCGAGATGGGCTTCCATCTGGTGGCGACGCATGGAACTGCGGCGGTACTGGAGAAGGCTGGATTGCAGCCCGAGCGCGTCTACAAGGTGAAGGAAGGGCGTCCTAACGTCGTCGACCTGATCAAGGGCGACCGAATTCAGCTGATCATCAATACGCCACGCGGGCAGGACACCTTCTTCGATGAGCAGGCGATTCGCCGGGCGGCTGTGCTGGCGCGGATTCCGACGATTACGACGCTGGCAGCGGCACGGGCTGCAGCTGAGGGCATCTCAGCGTTGCAGCAGGGAACGTTGAGCGTGGTCGCGCTGCAGACGCTCCATGCGAACCGGATTGAAGCGGCTGTTTAGCTCCTGCCTGAGTCTGTTGGCTCGGCGTATGATTTTTCTGTTGTCTAAAAAGGAGAATTGTTGATGCGTATTGGAATGTTGACCGGTGGTGGGGATTGTCCTGGGCTGAACGCTGTGATTCGCGCGGCAGTGCGCAAGGGAATCCAGCATCATGGCGATGAGTTTATCGGCTTTATGGAAGGCTGGCGCGGGGTCATCGACGATGTGACCATGCCGCTGACGCTGGAGACGACCTCCGGGATTCTGCAGAAGGGTGGAACCATTCTGCGCTCTTCGCGTACCAACGTGAAGAAGATCGAGGGCGGATTCGAGAAGTGCGTGGAGACGATCAAGCGCAACAAGCTGGACGCGCTGATTGCACTGGGCGGCGACGATACGCAGTCGATCAGCCTTGCGTTGAGCGAGCGCGGCGTGAACTGCGTTGGCGTGCCCAAGACGATTGACAACGATTTGAGCGGAACCGATGCCTGCTTCGGCTTCGATACGGCTGTGATGATTGCCACTGAAGCCGTGGACCGTCTGCACTCGACTGCCGAGTCGCACAATCGCGTGCTGGTGTGCGAGGTGATGGGACGCGATGCGGGCTGGATTGCGATTACCTCCGGCATTGCCGGTGGTGCCGATGTAGTTCTGGTTCCCGAAGTGCCGATTGATATTGAAGAGGCTTGCCGCCTGATCACGTACCGTCGCGAGCATGGCAAGAAGTTTTCGATCGTGGTTGTGGCTGAAGGCGCGAAGTTCCCCGAAGGGGTCGTCGCCACGCATGACACGTCGCTGGACTCGTTTGGCCATCCGCGCTTGAGCGGCATTGGACAGACGCTGGCCGAGGAGATCGAGAAGCGCACCGGCTACGAGACGCGCAGCGTGAACCTGGGTCATACGCAGCGCGGTGGTACACCGACCGCCTATGATCGCATGCTGGCGACGCGCTACGGCGTGGCTGCGATCGACCTGGTCCATGCGGGCAAGTTCGGCCAGCTGGTGGTGTTGCGCGGAACGCAGATCTCGAGCATTCCGATTGCCGACGCGATTGCCAAAACCCGGACGGTTGGACAGGACCTGCTGGATGTCCTGAAGAGCCTGCAGCCGTTGAAGGACGCTGTTTAGCTACTAGCCAGCAACATAGCGGAAAGGCCTCAGCGAGATTCGCTGGGGCTTTTCTGTTTTGGGGTAATGAAGGCTGCTGAGTCGTTATCGGTTAGTTGGTTAACATCAGGGAATTCAGGTTGTGCCGGCCCATCGAAAGGGGTACAAAGGGTGTGCCGGGTTGTGCAGGGTTTCATCCGGTTTGTTTCGGGTGTTTCGGAGGGTTCTCTGATGGCTGCTTTGGCGCAGGTTGCGACTCGCGAGGTGATGGATATCCGGCAGGCGTCGGAGTATCTGGGCATCAGTGGAGACACGCTGTACCGCTACGCGTCGGAGGGTTTTATTCCGGCGTTCAAGCTGGGGA
Organism: Granulicella sp.; assembly: GCA_041691255.1. Classification (GTDB taxonomy): domain Bacteria; phylum Acidobacteriota; class Terriglobia; order Terriglobales; family Acidobacteriaceae; genus Edaphobacter. The sequence goes on from JBEPUY010000004.1 coordinate 140,213, forward strand.
ACCGCTGGCGGTTCAAGAAGAGCCTGCTGGATGCGTGGATGGATGAGAAGTCTGGGGTAAGGGTGTCTGCTCCCGTAATCGTAACGCCGAAACAGAAGAAACCGGCGGGGCGGGCCCGATAGTTCGCTGCTAAGAGATTCGTCACCAAAGGCAAACAAACCAACAACTTTGCTAACGTCGCCACGCGGCTTAAGTCCAATGGACGACGTAGGACAATCCTTTCGATTTGGCTTGTAACGGAGCAGAGCTGCATCTTCGTCTCGAAAGCTTTTGCTGACGTCGAGAGGTGGAGCTTGGGGTTTGCGAGTGCAGAGGTTGTGATTGTCGGCGGAGGGCCGATAGGACTGGCGACCGCCATTGCATTGAGGCAGGCTGGCGCGGATGTACTAATCGCCGACGCGCAGCAACCTCCCATCGACAAGGCGTGCGGCGAGGGCTTGATGTCCGATTCTTTGCGTGAATTATCCAGACTCGGAATCGATCTGGCCCCGGTAGCGGGCACACCCTTCGGCGGTATTCGTTTTGCCGACAGACAATCCACCGTGAGCGCTGAATTTACAGAGGGCGAAGGGTTGGGGGTGCGACGGCTGGCGTTGCATCGTCAATTGCTCGACCGGGCATCGACGATGGGCGTACGGATGCGGTGGAAGACGCTGGTTGAGCTACGGAACGGAGAAAAGCCGAAGCTCGGTGGCGAAACTCTCAACTACAAATATTTAATTGGCGCGGACGGCGAGTCTTCCCGAACGCGCGCATGGGCTGGTCTCAGTGCAGGGGGAGTTCGCAGCCGACGTTTTGGCTTTCGCGCCCATTTTGAGTTTGACCGCGGAGATGAGACCAGCACCTATCCCGGCAGCAGCCACGTCGAGGTGCATTGGGGAGACGGAGGGCAGGCCTATGTGACCCCAGTGGGAGAGCGCATGGTGTGCGTCGCTGTCGTTTCTCGCGCGCAGTCGCCGGGGACATTCAAGAGCGTGATTGATAGCATCCCGGCTCTCCGCGATTCGCTTGCGCGGGCGAGACAGCTTGCGCCGCAACGAGGAGCGGTAACGACGACCTCGAGCTTCAATCGCGTGGTGCATGGCAATGTCGCGCTAATAGGGGATGCCTCAGGAACAGCGGATGCCATTACCGGAGAAGGGCTTGCGATGGGATTTCGGCAAGCGATGCTGCTGCGGGATTCGATTGCAGAGGGAGGGTTGGAGCGGTATCAGGCGCAACACGCAGATGTTCTGCGGATGCCGCAGAGGATGGCGCGGATGATGCTGTTGATGGATAGGCATCCCTTGCTGAGCAGGAGGATACTGAGAGCATTCGCGAGTCGTCCCGATCTGTTTGCGGCGATGCTGAGTGTGCATCTCAACGAAGAGAGCTTGTCCAGGGTTGTATTAAGGAATGGTGTGGACTTTGGAAAGCTGTTGTTATATTCAGCAGGATGAGAAAAATGATCTCTAAATTTCGATATGCACTTGCGGTGGCCGTTCTTTCGCTGCTGGCGGCTTCTGCCAGCGGGCAAACTTCGCCTACGAAGATGACGCTTCATTTTGACCCGGCGACGACAAAGATCGACTGGACGCTGAAGGACATTCTGCATACCGTTCGCGGAACGTTTCAGATGAAGAGTGGTGTGATCATTTTCAATGAAGATACGGGGACAGCGGACGGAGAGATTATCGTCGAAACGTCGTCCGCTGAGAGTGGCAACCATCTCCGCGACGATCGCATGAAGAAGGATGTTCTCGAGAGCACGAAGTATCCCGAAGCGATCTTTCATCCCGAAAAAGTCACGGGCGTCGTTCATGACGGGCAGACGCAGACGGTCACGGTCGAAGGTACGTTTACGATTCATGGCGCCGATCATCCGCTGTTTTTGCAGGTGCGGACCTCGTTGAGCGATGGCAAGCTGAACGCGACCACGAGCTTCGTTGTGCCCTATGTTGCATGGGGAATGAAGGACCCGAGCACGCTGATGCTGCGCGTAGGCAAAGACGTGCAGGTCAGTGTCGATGCGCGGGCGACGGTGCAGTGATACGGCAGATTGTTGAGACGGCGAGGGATGCCCGAGGTCGGTTGCAACGGTCTACTGCGCGGGTGTACTGTGGCTACGCTTAGGCGTGGGGCTACTCGAAGCGATTCTCTGCGCCTGCATCTAAAGACAGCCCATCTCTCAAGGAGCAGCACGCCATGTCCACGATGACCTCCGCAGCAGCCAGCAAAGTCGCACCGGGAAGTTATGGGTTTCCGGTCTCCTTCCGCAAGCAGTACGGAAACTATATCGGGGGCGAGTGGGTCACTCCTGCCTCCGGCGCTTACTTTGAAAATGTCACTCCGGTCACTGGCGAAGTTCTGTGCGAGATTCCGCGCTCGAACGCGGACGACGTCAACCGTGCGCTCGATGCTGCTCACGGAGCGAAGGCGGCGTGGGGACGAACCTCTCCGGCACAGCGCGGCCATATCCTCGAACAGATCGCGCAGCGCATGGAAGACAATCTGGAGATGCTGGCCACGGTCGAGACCTGGGATAATGGCAAGCCGATCCGCGAGACCATGGCCGCCGATCTACCGCTGAGCATCGACCACTTCCGCTACTTTGGCGGCTGCATTCGCGCGCAGGAGGGCGGCATCTCGGAGATAGATGCCGACACCGTCGCCTATCACTATCACGAGCCGCTGGGCGTTGTCGGTCTCATCATTCCGTGGAACTTCCCCATTCTGATGGCAACGTGGAAGCTGGCTCCGGCTCTGGCCGCGGGCAACTGCGTGGTGTTGAAACCTGCGGAGCAGACTCCGCTGTCGATCTTAGTTTTGATGGAACTGATCGGAGACTTGCTGCCTCCGGGCGTGCTGAATGTGGTGAATGGATTTGGACTCGAAGCGGGCAAGCCGCTGGCCTCCAGCACGCGGGTCAACAAGGTCGCCTTTACCGGCGAGACCACGACCGGCCGCCTGATCATGCAGTATGCCTCGCAGAACATCATTCCCGTGACGCTCGAGCTCGGTGGCAAGAGCCCGAACATCTTCTTCGAGGACGTGATGCGCGAGGACGACGCCTTCTTCGACAAGGCGCTCGAAGGCTTCACCATGTTTGCGCTGAACCAGGGCGAAGTCTGCACCTGTCCTTCGCGGGCGCTGGTGCAGGAGTCGATCTATGACCGCTTTATGGAGCGGGCGCTCGCGCGGGTGAAGGCGATCAAGCGCGGCAATCCGCTGGACCGCGACACCATGATCGGAGCGCAGGCCTCGACTGAGCAGATGGAGAAGATTCTTTCCTATCTCGACATCGGCAAGCAGGAGGGCGCTAAGGTGCTGACCGGAGGTAAGCGTGCCGAAAATGGCGGCGATCTCGCTAACGGCTTCTACATCGAGCCGACCGTGTTCGAGGGCAACAACAAGATGCGCATCTTCCAGGAAGAGATCTTCGGGCCGGTGGTTTCGGTCACGAAGTTCAAGGATGATGAAGAGGCGCTGGCGATCGCCAACGACACGCTCTACGGGTTGGGCGCTGGCATCTGGACGCGCGACATGAACCGCGCCTATCACTTTGGCCGGAGCATTCAGGCGGGGCGTGTCTGGACGAACTGCTATCACCTGTATCCGGCGCACTCGGCGTTTGGCGGGTACAAGCAGTCGGGCATTGGCCGCGAAAACCACAAGATGATGCTCGATCACTATCAGCAGACCAAGAACCAGCTCATCAGCTACAGTCCCAATGCCATGGGATTTTTCTAGGACCTCTATGCCGCGAACTCCCGATCAGGTCATCGCCACCGATGCAGCCATCGAGCTGATGGCGAGGCTGCATGGAAAGCACGGTGACCTGATGTTCCACCAGTCGGGGGGCTGCTGCGATGGCAGCTCTCCAATGTGCTATCCGCGCGGCGAATTGCTTGTGGGCGACAGCGATGTGCAGATAGGCACGCTGGGAAACACCCCTTTTTATATGAGCCGCAGCCAGTTCGAATACTGGAAGCACACGCAGCTGATTCTGGATGTGGTGCCGGGCAGGGGCGGCATGTTCTCGCTGGAGAATCCTGAAGGAGTGCGCTTCCTGATTCGCTCGCGCGTGTTTACCGATGACGAGATAACGGCGCTGCGTGGAGCGGGGCGCATCTAGCCCAGCTCTATGCCGATTGCAGGGTGAAGATGGTGATCTCAGGCGGGCAGTTGAGGCGGAAGGGGATGCCGACTGCGCCGATGCCGCGGTTGACGTAGAGCTGCATGTTGCCGAGGCGGAAGAGTCCTTCGGCGTAAATTCTGCCCATGGGCGGAAGCACGAGCGGACCGAGGAAGGGTAGCCTGATCTGGCCGCCGTGGGTGTGGCCGGAGAGCATGACATCAACGAACTGGCCGCGCGGATGCTGGCGCACGGTATCCGCATAGTCGGGCTCGTGTGCCATCAGGATGACGGGGCCATCCGGCTGTGGCGGCACGGCAAGTTCGAGGCGCGGGTTGGTGGTTCCGGGATCGTTGACGCCCGCAAGCCAGAAGCGCGAGCCGTTGCGCTCGATGGGGACGTGTTCGTCGACCAGCACCGGAATGCCATTGGAGATGAGGGAGTCGATGACCAGAGGCGCGCTGACTTCAACGTCGTGGTTGCCCAGGCAGGCGAAGCGCAGCGGGCAGGTGAGGGTGCTGAGAATCTCGGCGCAGCGGTGCGCGGCGGACCGGCCGTTCATGAAGGTGAGCGAGCCGTGAGTGACGAAGTCTCCAGTGAGCACGACCATATCTGCGGCAAGAGCGTTGACGTGGCGGACGACGCGCTCGAGGAAGAAAGGCTCAGTGAACTCTTCCAAATGGATGTCGCTGATCTGAGCGATGCGAAAGCCGTTGAAGGCGCTGGGAAGGTTCGAGATAGCGAGGGTGTGGGGAACGAGATCGAGCTCGTGGCGGGAGATTTCGCCGGAGTAGAGGGCGAGACCAGCGGCGGCAGATCCGGCGCCGACGAGGAAATGGCGGCGGGTGATGCGTGGGGAGGAATCGGGATTAACGCCGGACATAGGCCATGATAACGGGTTGTGTCGGCGTTGAGTCAGTTTTAAGGCACAAGTTCGGTAGAATCATAGGGATGAGTTTAAGCGTGCGTAAGAAGAGAGCTATAGCTGCGGCGAAGGCGGCCGGAGTGGATTGCCTGCTGATGACGCATCTGCCGGATGTGCGCTATCTGAGCGGGTTTACCGGGTCGAATGCGGCGTTGGTGCTGGCTGGCAGGCGCTCCGTGCTGTTTACCGACGGACGCTATACGGCGCAGGCGAAGGCCGAGGCCGTGGGAACCCGGGTCGTGATCGCGAAGAAGCCCGCGGTAGCGGCTGCCTGCGAGTGGATAGAGGCTGCCGGGGTGAAGCGATGCGGCTTCGACGCCGCGCAGACGACGGTGGCTGCACTGGAATCAATGCGCAAGGCCGTTTCGCCAAAGCTGCGGCGGGGAATCTTTCAGCCGGTCAAGCCGCTGGTTGCTGGGCTGCGCGAGGTCAAGGACTCGGACGAGATTGCCATGATGCGCAAGGCGGCGTTGCTAGGCTGCCGACTATTTGATGGCATGCTGAGCTATATCCAACTGGGGTTGACGGAGGTTGCCGTTGCGGCAGAGTTGGAACATGCAGCCCGGATGGCTGGCGCGGAGGCGATGTCGTTTGAGACGATTGTTGCCAGCGGAGAGCGCAGCGCGTTGCCGCATGGCCGCGCGACACAGATTAAATTGCCGCGCCGAGGCTTTGTCACGCTCGATTTTGGCGTCATATTAAATGGATATTGCAGCGACATGACGCGTACCGTGCACATGGGCAAGGCGCTGCCGGGCGAGCGGGAAGTGTATGATGCGGTTCTGGAAGCGCAGGAGGCTGGAGTCGCGAGAGTGGCTCCGGGCGTGACCTGTGCCGAGGTCGATGAAGCGGCAAGAAGCGTGCTGCGGAGGGCTGGTCTGGATAAGTATTTCAGCCACTCGACCGGGCATGGCGTTGGGTTGGAGATTCATGAAGGACCAAGGCTTGCGGCGAAGCAGACGCAGGTTTTAAAAGAAGGAATGGTCGTCACGATTGAGCCCGGAGTCTATATGCCGGGCAAGTTCGGAGTGCGGATCGAGGACATGGTTCTTGTGACCGCGACCGGAGGCGAAGTTCTGACGCCAAGCGTGAAGGCATGGATCGAGTTGTAAATTACCAGAGTGCCGCAACAGGCACAGGAGACATGATGGACGGAAATAAGTTGCAAGAGCTTCGCGAACTGGTCGAATTTTTGAAGGCGAACGAGATCGCCGAGTTCGACATGGAACAGGATGACCTCAAGGTCCGCATCAAGTTCGCGGGCGAGCCTGCACCAGCGGCTCCGGCTGGTGGTGTCGATTTTGCGAACCTGAGTCGGTTGATGGCTTCGGCTGCCCCTGCTGCGGCCCCAGCGGCTGCGGCTCCTGTTGCGGCTGCGCCTATTGCGCCAGAGGAGACGCTGCACGAGGTGAAGTCTCCGATCGTGGGAACGTTCTACGATTCCCCCTCGCCGGGCGCGCCGTCGTTTGTGAACATTGGCGACCAGGTGGAAGTGGGCCAGGTACTTTGCATCGTCGAGGCGATGAAGCTGATGAATGAGATCGAGTCCGACGTCGCCGGCGAAGTGGTGAAACGGATCGCCGCGAGCGGACAGCCCGTGGAGTATGGCCAGCCGCTGTTTGCGATCAAGGCGCGATAGCAGTCTCGTTTGGCGGAACTGCGGTGAAATTTTGCATCGCGACGCCGGATAACAGGATATCGGTTCAACTGGAAGAGAACAGGTCACGCATGTTTCGTAAGGTATTGATTGCAAATCGTGGGGAGATTGCGCTGCGTGTCATCAACGCGTGCAAGGAGATGGGAATCCGTACGGTTGCCGTGTACAGCGAGGCCGACCGCAACAGCCTGCATGTTCGCTTCGCCGATGAGGCCATCTGCATCGGGCCGCCAAGGTCGGCGGACAGTTACTTGAATGTTCCCGCCGTGATCTCGGCAGCGGAGATCGCCGATGTGGACGCGATTCATCCCGGCTACGGCCTGCTCAGCGAGAATGCGAACTTCGCCGAGGTATGCCGCGCTTCGAACATCAAGTTCATCGGGCCTCCGCCGGAAGTGACGCGGATGATGGGCGAGAAGTCCACCGCACGGCAGACGATGAAGAAGGCCAAGGTGCCAATTCTGCCGGGGTCGGATGGCATCATCGCTAGTGAAGGCGAGGCGCTGGAGTGGGCGCGCACCGTCGGCTATCCAGTCATCCTGAAGGCTGTCGCTGGTGGCGGTGGGCGCGGCATGCGCATCTGCCGCAACAAGGAAGAGCTGCCGGGACTGTTTCAACAGGCTTCGACCGAAGCGGCGAATGCATTTGGCAATGGCGATCTCTACATGGAGAAGTTCATCGAGCAGCCGCGCCATATCGAGTTCCAGGTACTCGCCGACGAGCATGGCAACGTGATGAGCATGGGCGAGCGCGAGTGCTCGATCCAGCGTCGTCACCAGAAGTTGATCGAGGAAGCGCCAAGCCTGATGGTGACACCCAAGCTGCGCGAGGAGCTGGGCAAGACCATCAGGAAGTCGCTCGAAAATATCGGTTACTGGAACGCCGGAACGATTGAATTTTTGATGGATGAGGACGGCAAGATCTACTTCATCGAAATGAACACCCGCATTCAGGTCGAACATTGTGTGACCGAGATGGTTACAGGAATCGACCTGGTGAAGGCACAGTTGCGCATCGCCGCGGGCGAGAAGCTGAACTCGATTGTGACCGAGCCGGTGACCATTCGTGGCCACGCCATTGAGTGCCGCATCAACGCCGAGCACCCAGAGAAGTTCACACCCAGCGCGGGCAAGATTACCGCGTTTAACATGCCCGGCGGCAACGGTGTTCGCGTGGATACAGCACAGTACGCCGAGGGTGTGGTGCCGCCTTACTACGACTCGCTGATTGCGAAGCTCATCTGCCATGGCAAGGACCGCGAAGAGGCCATGAACAAGATGCAGCGGGCGCTCTCGCAGTTTGTGGTGCAGGGAATCCACACGACCATTCCCATGCATCAGAAGATCTTTGCCGATGCGGAGTTTCGTTCGGGCAAGTTCGACACCAAGTTCATGGAACGGTTCTTCGAGCGCCAGAAGGACATCAAGGCGGAGTAGCCGTGGGCTTGCCGAAGTTATATCCGATTCTGGATGCGGGGTTCCTGGCGGCTCGTGGCCATGATCTGTGCTGGGCAGCCGAGCAGATGCAGACGGCAGGGGTAGAACTGCTTCAGTATCGCGACAAGTCCGGTTCGCCGCAGTCGATCCTGCAGAATGCAGCCGTAGTTCGCGAAGTATTTGCCGGAGCCAATTGCAGGCTCATCCTGAATGACCGCGCGGATCTAGCCGTGCTCGCAGACTGGAGTGGCGTGCATGTCGGCCAAGGCGACTTGTCGCCTGAGGATGCGCGGCGAGTGGTTGGCGCAGCGCGCTGGGTTGGAGTCTCCACGCATAACGAGGAACAGGTTAGGCTGGCCGACGCAAGCTGCGCGGACTATGTCGCCGTTGGCCCGGTCTTTGTCACCGGGACCAAGCTGGACGCAGAGCCAGTGATCGGCCTCGATGGAGTGCGGCGAGCGCGAACTTTGACGACCAAACCGATTGTGGCGATTGGCGGAATTACGCGGGCCAATGCGCGCAGCGTGATCGACGCGGGAGCAGATTCGGCGGCTCTGATCAGCGCGTTATTTGTTGAAGGTGAGTCAGTTGCGAAAGTCGCGCGGGACTTTCTCGAGATTTTGGGGTAGAACTGACCCAACGTGAATAGTTCGGTAAAAGTCCAAAACGAGGCCGTCTCCTCTCCGCAATTTGTGCAGGGCATGGGGCTGTTTTCAGCGACGGCGATTGTGATGGGCTCGATGATCGGCTCGGGCATCTTCATCGTCTCGGCGGATATGTCGCGTGCGCTCGGCTCCCCCGCGCTGCTGATTGCGGCGTGGCTGGTGACAGCGGTGATGACGGTGATCGGCGCGCTGAGCTACGGCGAACTGGCGGCGATGATGCCCAAGGCCGGCGGCCAGTATGTCTACCTGCGCGAGTCGCTGGGGCCGCTGTGGGGATTTCTCTACGGGTGGACGCTGTTCCTCGTCATTCAGACCGGAACGATTGCCGCGGTGGGCGTTGCATTCGGAAAATTTCTAGGCGTCTTCTTTCCATCGGTGAGCGCGGAGAAGTGGCTATGGCACATCGGCCATGTTCCTGCCTTGCATGTGGGGCCGATGGTACTGGGCAACATGGAGATTGGGTTGAACACCGCCAATCTTTCGGCAATAGTCGTCATCACGCTTTTGACGCTGCTCAATATGCTGGGTGTAAGGTTGGGCGCGGCGGTCCAGAATGTGTTTACCTCGGCGAAGGTGCTGGCTCTGGCAGCGGTGGTTCTGATCGGTGTGTTCGCCCGGGACACGATCGCACTGGCCGCCAACTTCGGCGCAGGCTGGCATCACTTCTGGGCTGGCGCAGGCTGGCATACGAGCCATGCGGTAGTCGTCGGCGTGGGTGGGCCGACGGCTTATGTCGGATTTTTGACAATCGTTGCGGTGGTGCAAGTGGGTTCGCTGTTCAGTGCGGATGCCTGGAACAATGTGACGTTTACGGCGGGGGAGATCAGGAACCCGAGGCGCAATCTGCCGCTGTCCCTGGCGATTGGGACCGGGGTTGTGCTGCTGCTGTATGTGCTTTGCAATTTCGTCTATCTGAGCGTGCTGCCGATGATGGGCAACCCCGCCGCTGGAACGATTGTGGGGCGGGGAATTCAGTTTGCCTCGGAAGACCGCGTGGCCACGGCGGTGATGCAGAGCGCGTTTGCAGGGTATGGCGCGAAGCTGATGGCGGCGGCAATCCTGATCTCGACTTTTGGCTGCGTCAATGGAATGCTGCTGGCAGGAGCGCGCGTCTACTACGCGATGAGCCGCGATGGCTTGTTCTTCAAATCTGTCGGCAAGTTGAGCGAAAGATCAAAGACACCAGTGAACTCGCTCTGGGTGCAATGGGCGTGGACCTGTCTCCTCTGCCTCTCCGGCAGCTATGGGCAGTTGCTCGACTATGTGATCTTTGCTGTGCTCATCTTCTATATTCTGACCATTGCAGGGTTGTTCGTCCTGCGCCGGACGCGGCCCGATGCAGTGCGTCCCTACCGTGCATTCGGATATCCTGTGTTACCGGCGTTGTACATCGTGATGGCGACGTGGATCTGCATAGTGTTGCTGCGCTATAAGCCGCAGTACACATGGCCGGGGCTGGTAATCGTGCTTCTGGGTGTACCGGTGTATCTGATCTGGAAGAGGCGGGGAACGGCTGTCACAGCGGAGACGGCCGGGACGTAAAAGGAGAGTTGATAAAGATGTCGATGCTGTTTGCTAGAAAATCGATGGAGGTCCTGCTGGAAGAGAGCCGGGCAGAGGGCGCTGATACGCTTGAGCGCTGCCTCGGGCCATTTCAGTTGACTGCGCTTGGGGTAGGCGCGGTGATCGGCGCAGGCATCTTTGTGATGGCTGGCCTCGGCGCTCACTATGCCGGACCCGGCCTGATGCTCTCCTTTGTGCTCAGTGGTCTGGGCTGCGCCTTTGCCGGGCTCTGCTATGCGGAGTTTGCCGCGCTCATCCCTTTGGCCGGATCAGCCTACACCTACGCCTATGCGACGCTGGGCGAGCTGATCGCCTGGATTATCGGTTGGGACCTGACGCTCGAGTATGCGATGGGCGCGAGCACGGTCAGCTCGGGTTGGTCGAATTATTTCGTCGAAGTCCTCGATATTGTTCACGTCAAATTTCCCCTGTGGCTGGCATACGACCATTGGACGGCGCTGGGCAAGGCGGTCGAGACGGTCAGCCGCCAGGTCATGGCAATCAATTTTCCTGCCATGCTGCCGGGGTCGCAGATCTACCTCGCGCAGCTTGAAGTTTTGAAGTTGCATCCGACCGCCGACATGCTGGCCCGAGCGCATCAGGTGCTGGGTGCACCGGTTCTGTTCGGACACGAGATTGGATTCAATCTTCCTGCCTTTCTGATCGCGCTGGCTGTGACGACCGTTCTGGCAATCGGCATTAAGGAATCAGCGAAGTTCAATACCGGCATCGTCGTGGTCAAGGTGGTGATTGTGTTGTTCGTCATCTTTCTCGGCGCGAAGTATGTACACCCCGGCAACTGGGGAACTGACTGGCACACCTTTGCACCCTATGGATTTGGCGGAATCGGCGCTGGTGCAGCCTATGTCTTCTTTGCCTACATTGGATTCGATGCCGTATCGACGACGGCGCAGGAGGCAAAAAATCCTCAGCGCGACCTGCCTATCGGGATCATTGCATCGCTGGCGGTGTGTACGCTGCTCTACATCGCTGTGGCAGCAGTGCTTACGGGGATGGTGCCGTGGCAGTCGGTCAACATCGAGGCGCCGATCGCGCGTGCCTTTGCCGACAGAAATCTCGGCTGGGCCAGCGACATCATCACGCTGGGCGCGCTGGCCGGGCTGACCTCAGTGATGCTGGTGATGCTGCTGGGGCAGACGCGTGTGCTTTACGCGATGGCAAGCGATGGTCTGCTGCCGAAGAAGTTCTTCGCAGAGGTGCATCCGCGCTTCCGTACGCCCTTCAAAAATACATTTCTTGTAGGAACGCTGGCAGGAGTCGTCGGAGCGCTAACGCCCATCGACGATATCGGCAAGATGGTGAACATCGGGACGCTGCTGGCATTCGTGATCGTGTGCATTGCGATTATGATCCTGCGCAGAACCGACCCTGACCGACCGCGGCCCTTCCGCACTCCCTGGGTTCCGCTGGTTCCCATTCTTGGCATTGTGTTTAACGGCTACATGATGATCAAGCTGGGCTGGCTGAATTGGGCGCGGCTTATTGTATGGCTCATCATCGGGCTGGTGGTCTACTTCAGCTACAGCGTGAAGCATAGCCGTGTGAGGCTGCGAGCGAAGGGTCTGCCGGAGACCAACTAGAGCATCTTCGATTCAAGCGTGAACAAAAGTTGGGCACCCCATCCTTTCGCAGCCTCACCGCGAAAGGATGGGAGGCCACAAATATCCATCGCGACTGGATGCAGTCAAGCTGAAAACGCTCTGGCAAAAATGCTTGAAGTGAACCTAGGACTTAGCTGGTGGAGCTGTCGTTGCAGTTCCGCCAGTTGGTGTTGATGGTGAGGGCGCGGGACACGTTCCCGGTGCGCATGGCGCTGGCTGCACTGGCACGGTGGGAGCAGCAGAAGGCGCTGCGTCTGTTGCCGGAGCGGCATCGTCCGGTGTTGCAGCAGGGGCTGGAGTTACCGGCTCCGGTTTAGGCGGAGCGACCTTCTGCGCGCGCTGGCTCACCGGCGGTCTCTGAATCGAGAGCGGGATCGTCACCGCATTGGCGGCCGTGGGATCGTCGCGCAGCTTGAGGTAGAAGCCGCTCTTGCCGGGGCGCGGCAGCGAAAGCGTGGTGCCGATAAAGCCCTCAGGAACATCCGTGGGGTTGGTGAAGCCTGAGTCAGTGGCGATGGAATCGACGAGGTAGAGGCTCGACCCGGTAACGATGCAGGGCTGCGACGAATCAGAGGGGCAATGCACATCGTCGAGCGCGGGCAGCCGGACCAGGGTAATCAGTGGAATCCAGTCGCCGGTAGTCCCATTGGGATCGACGGCACGTAGACGCAATGGGCCAAAGGCCGAGGTGCCGAACGCCTTCAGCGGATCGAGCGTGCCCACCAGCGTGTGGCGGTTCTGCATGATCAACGTGCCTGACGCGACACTGAGCGTGGTGTGCAGCGAGTTATCGGCGTTGGCGATCTCAATCTGGCCGGTGCGTGGGAACGAGCCCTCCGACTTCAGTGAAAAAGTAAGCTGCTGCGTGACCGGCAGATCATCCGGGTCAGCCAGATGAATGAAGTTGTCTGCCGACTGTGCGATGCGTTTGTTGAGGAGCGTGACCGACGGACGCTCACGGTCGACCTCAACCGGAAGCGTCAAGGTGCGCCCGTCTTTCAAGGTGATATGCGCCGTGAGTTTTTCGCCCGCCTTCAGTTTTGGAGGATTCGCATTGGCCGGAAGCGCGAGCCGCAGTGCGGTCGTGCCGGAGCTTTGCGGCTGGCTGAAGCCGTCCATATTGGTCGCGACTGGCAAGGGTGCCGGTGTAAAGACCTGCCCCTTCATCTCGAGCTTCGCGACCTGATTCAGATTCGTTCCGTTGAGCACTGCTGAAGTGTCACCGGCGTAGAACTTCAGGGAAGAGAGCGTCGCGGGCTCAGAGAAGGTCTCGGTGGCGACAGTATCCGGTTTGGGCTCTCCATACTGATGGACGGTGAGATGTAATGCGCCGGGATCGACCGATTTGAGCGACACCTTGACGTCGATCAGGTCCGGCTTGTCGGCTTGCTTCCATTCGGTCTTGTCCTGCTTGCCATCCGCCGTGCCGAGCGTGATCGACTGGACGCAGGCGGTTCCGCTCGACGAGAGCGAAAGGGAATTCTCGCGCCCCGCGATCAGGACATCGTCGGCTGCCAGCTTCCAGTTCTTGCCCGGAATCGTCTGCAACTGCATGGCGGGGCCGGTGAAGGGGTCGAATCCCCAGAAGCCGGTGATGGTGCCCGTAACCTTGCCTGATGTATCGGGCTTGGCCGCGACTTTGGTGACAGGCACAGCAACGGCCTGCGGCGCATCCGTAGTGGCGGTTGTAAGCAGCTTCCGTCCGCCGCTGGTCGGAGCAAGGGTAAGGCCGCCGCGGTAGGCATCTGGAACAAGGGGAATGTCCTTCTCCGTCCCCGTACCGCTGAGGTGAAGAACAAGGTTGTGAGCGAACGAAGTGGAGAAGACCAGAGGAGCGCCTTCGACCGGAAGTGCGACCGACGGCTGCAACAGGCAGGTGACATGCTTCGGGTCTGCGGGCCGCAGCGGGGGAAGAACCGAGGCCTGGACCGCCGGAAGTCCAATGACGATCACCGACTTCGGGTTGTGGAACGAAGGTGGCGTGTTGAGCCGCAGGTTCAGACTCTCTCCCTCGGGAAAGGCAATCGCGGGAATGTATTGATACTGTGCGGTGTGAAGATTGCCCATGATGTGGATGAGATCGACGACCGCGCCGACGTAGGCGCTATAGACTCCGCCTCCGCCCAATCCTGTGTAGCTGGCCTGGCTGATTAAATTAGACGCGTCACCATTGGTCAGGCTGGAGACGACGGTCTCGCCGTGCCCATCGTTGAGCAGGGTCTGGTTGCCGCTCTGGGTCAGGCAGGTGAACTGCTGATCGACCGGGCGGTTGAAGCAGTCTTCGTTGGGCTTCAGATTGAGCGTGCGGGCGATAAGGTTCGAGTGCTCAACCAGCGCCTTGGGGTCAGCGGGAGGCACCAGCCGCATGTCCGCCAGATATTTTTCGATGCGTGCCTGCTCGAATCCGGCCTCTGCAAGATCCTGCGACGCCCGTACAAAGATACCGGGGCGGCCGCGCACGGCAGAACGAAGCGTGCTGAAGTCTCCGCCTGTCTCCGGCGCGAGGAAGAGCACTACCTGCTGCGCCTCATCCGGAACGTATACGTTGACGCCTTCTTCGCGCACCTTCTGGTTCCATGTCTGGATCTTGATGAACCAGTCGTCCGGCGGCGGATTCGTGGTGCCGCGCAGGAAGCAGACCACCAGTAGATAGTGCACCGACTGGGTTGTGGGCAGGTCAGGGTGCAACCATATCTTATCGCCGGCCTGAAGGTTCGGCACTGAGGCGATTGGCAGCGTCTTGCCGTCGCGGGTGACATGAATCTCCAGCTTGGGGCCGGTCAGGTCGAAGCGTGCCGCGTCTGCGAACAGCATCGGGCAGGCAAGAAGCAGTGCTACAAAAGCTCCAATAATTCTGAGGGGCCGAAACTTTGCCATCATTCCATTTTAGACTGCCCAGGCGGGCGTAAGGGATGCAATCAGGCGGCGATATTGGCAGAAAGACTACCCTTTGTTGCTGATACGGGACGAGATATGGTCGCTGGCGATGACTCCGTCCCGAATTGTGACCACGCGATGGGCAAATTCGGCGATGTCCGGCTCGTGAGTGACCAGCACAATGGTGTTCCCTCTTGCATGAAGCTCGTCGAAGAGGGCCATGATCTCGTCGCCGGTCTTCGAGTCGAGGTTGCCGGTAGGCTCGTCGGCGAGGATGATCGACGGCTTGTTAACCAGGGCGCGGGCGATGGCGACGCGCTGGCGCTGACCGCCAGAGAGTTCGTTCGGCTTGTGCATCATGCGGTCGGTGAGGCCGACCGACTCCAGCACTGATTTTGCGCGTTCGATACGCTCCGCCGCCGGGGTGCCGTTGTAAATCAGAGGCAGCTCGACGTTATGCAGGGAAGTCGCGCGGGCCAGCAGGTTGAACGTCTGGAAGACGAAGCCGATCTCCTTGTTGCGGATGCGAGCGAGTTCGTCATCGTTCAGTTCGGAGACGTCGTGGCCGTTGAGCCAGTATTTGCCCTGCGACGGAGAATCGAGGCAGCCGATCAGGTTCATCAGCGTCGATTTACCCGAGCCGGAAGGCCCCATGATGGCCACATACTCATTGTGCCGGATGCGCAGGTTGACCCCACGCAGGGCATTGACCTGCTGATCGCCCATCTCGTAGGTCTTCCAGAGATTGTCCGTCACGATGACGTCGCCGGTGCGTGGGCCGGAGGCGTTACTCAGGGTTATATCGACTGCGGTTTCGATGGCCATCCGGCTCTCCGGTTGCTGCATGTTTCAGGATAGTACGTTTGCGCTGACGCGGTAGTTCCTTTTATGCGGCTGGCTGCGTCAGCTTCAGTTTAGAAAATCTCTACACCATCATCGGTCCCTTGGTTGATGCCATCAACGAACGTCATCTCGACCGGAGCGAAGCGGAGTGGAGAGACCCCTGTATTTTGTCTTGCTCTTGCCTTCGCCGTTACCGACTGTTGTTGAGTCTCCAGCCTTTAAACCGATCCTCAAGCTACTGATCGGTAGGGGTGACCGTCTCGGGAGTGTTATCTCGTTTGACGACCGTACCGCTCTTTAGTGTTCGCAGGATCTTATAGCGCCCGGTGACAATCTCGTCTCCTGCCTTCAGCCCGCCCAACACCTCAATATCGGTCGCTCCGGTGATGCCCGTCTGGACCGGTACAAAGACGACGCGAAGCTTCTTGCGCTCTTCCTTGAGAAGATAGACGCCCTGAGACAGCTTGGTGTCGGCAGGGGCAGCCGTAGCGGATGCCTTCACGGGCTTGCCCGCATTGTCCGCCAAAGCCTTTTCGGCGGCGAGGTTACGCTCCACCAGCGCCTGAATCGGAATGGTGAGGGCGTTCGGCTTGTTCGCCGTGGTGATCTTCGCCGTGGCCGAAAGTCCGGGACGAAGATCGTCCGACGGGTTGTCCAGGGTGACCACCACCTTGAAGTCTTTGGCCTCTTCCGTTCCGGTCGTGCTCTGGCTGGTGGCAATACCGGTGGTCCGCAGCAGGGCCTGATCGCCGACCTGGGTGACATGGCCCTTGAAGATCTTTCCCGGCAGCGCATCGACAGTCACGTCGGCTGGTTGTCCCAACGTCACATTGACGATGTCGGTCTCGTCTACCTTGACCTCGGCGGTGATGACCGACATATCGGCGAGCGTCATCATGGTCGAGCCTTCGGCATTCTGAATACCGACGACGACCGTCTCTCCCTCGCGCACCGGAACGTTGGTCACGAGGCCGTCGAACGGAGCGCGGCTGATCGTCTTGTCCAGAGCGTCATAGTTGGAGCGCTGGCTGGCGACCGCCTGATTCACATGCGCACGCTGCGATTGGGTCTGCGCCTCGGCCTGGGCAAAGGCGGCCTGCCTCTGGGCCAGCGTGGCGGCCGCCATATCGTAGGCTGCCTTTTTGCTGTCGTAGTCCTGCTTGGCGATCAGTTTGTCCTGATACAGCGCCTTGGCACGGCCAAAGTCCAGTTGCTTCTGCTCCAGATCGGCCTTGGACTCCAGGATATTCGCGGTCGCGGTCTTCTCAGCGGCAATGTAGCTACTGACGTCGGTGCGGCTCGAAGCGATGGTCGCCTGCTGGGCGGCGACGGTGGCTTCAGGCTGTACGTTCTCGACCGTGGCCAGAACGGTGCCCTTCTTGACGTGGTCGCCTTCCTTCACATAAAGGTGCGTGATACGTCCAAAGGAGGTGGCGCCGACGTTGACGTAGGTCTTTGGCTTGATCTGTCCGGTGCCATTAACGATCGAAACAAGGTCCTGGCGCACTGCTTTGCCGGTCGCGACCTTGGTTACGTTAGCCCGTTGATGAAAAATGGTTCCTACGACGATGCCCGCCAGTACCAGGACGCCGACAACAATCAAAACAATCTTTTTCGCGCTCATTGCTGCTTTCTTTCGCAGACCGGGCAGAACCCTGGCTGCTCGCATTGGAGAATGGCCTGTCAGAGAAACATACGAAAAGGACGCTTACGGAGTTCCATCGAACTTTCCCTGCTCAGCCGCAAGGCTAAATAAGGGCAGGGAGAAGAGTAGCAGGTATTCCGAACCAGCAGGAAGTGGTTAACGCTGTGCGATTATCACGAAGAATCATAGCAGGATACGAGTCAGATTCCACCCCTTGTACCGGCGAAGTAACCGCTCTACAATACAGATTGGTTAACAGGAGTACTGCCCTATTTATGAATACGTCTCGACGCCTTGTTTCGGTCGCAGCTTTATTGTTTTTGACAATGGCGGGGGTAAGTGCTTTGCCGGCCCAGAACACGAACAATGTTCTGCCTGATATCGACGGTTCCAAGCCCAACCCTGTCAATGTAGAAAAGCCCGACCCGCTGAAGCGCCAGCTCACCGACAATGAAAAGCGCGCCCAACAGAAGGAGCTTCGCGGCGAGTTGCACGGCGTCTATAAGAAGTGGCTCGACGAGGACGTTCGCTGGATCATCACCGACCAGGAGCGGAATGCCTTCAAGAACCTGAGCAACGACGAAGAGCGTGACTCCTTCATCGAGAATTTCTGGCTGCGCCGCAACCCCAGCCCCGATTCACCCGAGAACGAATATAAGGAAGAGCACTACGCCCGCATCGCCTATGCGAACGAGCACTTCGCCGCCGGTATGCCGGGATGGAAGACCGATCGCGGCCACATCTGGATCGCCTACGGCAAGCCCGACAGCACCGACTCGCACCCCAGCGGCGGCAACTACGAACGGCCTATGGACGAGGGCGGCGGCCAGACCTCGACCTTCCCCTTCGAGATCTGGCACTACCGCTACCTGGCCGGTATCGGCGACAATATCGACATTGAATTTGTAGACACCTGCATGTGCGGCGACTACCACATGACTCTCGACCGCTCCGAGAAGGACGCGCTCAAGCACGTTCCCGGCGCCGGTCTGACAATGTACGAAGAGCAGGGACAGGCGAAGAAGGCTGACCGCTTCTCCGGCGGCGGTCTGGAACAGCTCGGCACCGGCCCCATGTCCTCACAGAACCAGAGCAAGGAGTTTGACCGGCTCGACCAGTACGCCAAGCTGATGGCTCCCCCGGTCATCAAGTTCAAAGATCTTGAGTCGTTCATGGCGACCTCCAAGATTCTGGTCGGCCCACCCTTCCTCTTCAGCGTCCGCACCGATTACGTCAAGATCACCAACGACACGGTGCTCGTTCCGCTGACCCTGCAGATCCGCAACGGCGACATCACCTTCAGCAACAAGGACGGCGTAGCCACCGGCACGGTCAACATCCTCGGACGCGTCTCCAACCTCAACGACCGCCCCATTCAGACATTTGAGGATACGGTCCTCGTTCAGGTGCCCAGCGAACTGCTGGCCCGCACCCAGAACAACGTCTCCGTCTACTGGAAGGCGCTGCCTCTGCGTCCGGGCCTGTACAAGGTCGATATCGCCATCAAGGACGTCAACAGCCCCGACCATATCGGACGCTGGAAACGCAGCATCAACGTTCCTAAGTATGACGACGACCACCTCGCCTCCTCTTCGCTGATTCTGGCCGACCAGATGGAGCATGTCCCGTCACGCGATATTGGCGCTGGCAACTTTGTGATCGGCGACACCCGCATCCGCCCCCGTGTGCCGTCAGAGATGAGTGTTCCGGTCACCTTCCATAGAGATCAGAATTTGAATTTCTGGATGCAGGTCTATAACCTTGGTATCGATGAGAAGAGCAGGAAGAATGACGCTACCATCGACTACCAGATTGTGAACACGGCCACGAACCAGACCATCTTGCAATCGCAGGAACTCACCTCGAAGACGAATCCGAATGCGGATCAGGTGACGCTGGAGAAGAGCATGCCTCTTTCCAGTCTTGCGCCCGGAAAATACAAGGTGACCATCAAGGTTGACGATGGCATCACCAAGCAGCAGATCGCAGAATCTGCGCCGTTTGTTGTAGATTAGGGCGGTCTGCACCATCAGGCTCCATGCTTACGCGGATGCAACAGGCGATAAGCGGGATCCGGGCAGACTGTAAAACTGCACCCTCCTTTTATGTGGGTGCGATCACGTTAAGGAGTTGCCGTCGACGCGCAGGAAGCATAACGCTGTGCAACGATTCCAGGTGAAGATCGCGCTTCTGGCTCTGATGCTATCCACCGCATCGGTGTGCCTCGCCGTCGGCCCCGGAGCCACGGTCACGGGAATCGTTCGCGATGCCGATGGCGTCGCCCAGATGGGCGCTCTGGTTCAGGTGATGGCAAGCGACTCCGCCCTTGTCGGTACCGCATTTACCGATCTCCACGGCCGCTATCTCATTACCCGGCTGATCCCCGGCAGGTATCAGGTTCGCGCCACTGCCGCGCTCTTTGTGCCCACCACGCGAGGCGATCTTCATCTTCGCCCCGGTGCCGAGGCAGTCGTCAATCTCACCCTCAATACCATCTTCGACGCCACCACGTGGATCCCCGCCGAACGCCGTCGGGCCGATGAGCCGGGAGACGACTGGAAGTGGACCCTGCGGTCCGCTGTCAATCGCCCCATCCTCCGCATGGCCGCCGATGATGGCAATGTGATGACCGTCTCCTCCAGCGCAACCGAGTCGAACAAGCCCACCTCCCGCATCCGGGCTGCTGTCAGCAGCAGCGATGGCGGCTTCGCCAACGGCGGTATCCACAACGTCGTTACCGTCGACCGCGTGCTTGACGACGGCTCCGGCATGGTTCTCCGTGGCGATATCGGCACCGGTCTTGGGCCGTCGATGGGTTCGCCGTCCATGAATATCGCTTCGGGCTTCGAGCGGAGACAGGGCTTCGCCGGCTCCAGCCGTCTGGTGGCAAGCTATCAGTCCCACCCGGAGATGCTAGCCTCCGAAGGCACCCCTGGCCTTCAGGCCCTCCAACTCGCCAGCGCGGAAAAGATGCAGATTGGCGATTTCGCGGATGTCGAGGTAGGCGGCATCCTCTATGTTGTTCATACTGCTGGATACAACGTGGCCTCGCGCCCATTCCTTAAGGTGACCGCTCATCCCTCGGAGGCGTGGACCATAGGCTATCGCATGGCAACCTCGCGGGAGCTGCAATCTTACGGCGGACTCAACACGGTGCAGCAGGAGATGCCGATCGTCGTGACCTCGCAGGGACGCATGCGCACCGAGAGCGGTCTGCACCATGAGTTCGCCATCGGCCGCAAACTTGGCCCCGGCCTGGTCCAGATTGGCTACTATCTTGATTCTCTCAATCAGGTGATGGTCGAGGGCGGCGGCTCTCTCAGCGACGCCGATATTGCCCAGGCCAACGAATCGCCGAGGGGTGGAGTGCTGGCTGACCAGACCACCGGCAGTTTCCGTCTCCTGAACTCCGGCTACAAGACCAACGGAATGAACCTCATGCTCTCCGAGCCGATCACCACGAATATGTGGGTCGCCCTTGAATACAGCACTGGAGCGGCGCTCACGGCCAAGGACGAAGATGTTCTCACCATGGAAGACATGCCCACAGCGCTCAAGCCGATGACCTCGCAGACGGCGACGCTCGCCCTCAAGGGAAGGGTGCTTCGCAGTGGCACCAGCGTCCGCGCCGCCTACCGCTGGCAGCCGTCCCGCATGGTGACGGCGGTCAACCCCTACGCCGCCTTCAGCGATCAGGCTTATCTTAGCTTCTATCTGCGACAGGCGATCAAGTTAGGCAGCATCCTGCCTCCCGGCCTCGAAGCCACGGTCGATGTCACCAACCTGCTCGCTCAGGGCTACCGCCCCTTCCTCTCCGCAGACGGCAAGACCCTCTTCCTCGCCCAATCCCCAAGGGCGCTCCAAGCTGGCCTGGCCTTCACTTTCTAGGTCACTCGTTCAACGTCAATCGAAATCATATAGAAATAGAAAACTCTAAGAGGCTGTTCACGATCTTCTCAGTAGGAGGACGAGGAAGGCGAGATGGATCA
>JBEPUY010000005.1:0-161378 GCA_041691255.1 Granulicella sp.
AAGAGACAGGGCTTTGGCCGGGGTTTTGTTATTTGCGGAAGCTCTAGGGATGCTCTGATTTATTCCCAGAGACGTTCCTCATGGGACTTAGTCACGGCTGAAGCCGTGCCCTTAAACAAAACGAGGACTTAATCAGAGGTTCCCTAGAACTCTATTGCGCGCCCTGGCGGCGAATGATCGTCTTGACGGTCTCGAACATGATGAGCAGATCGAGGCCAAGGGTCATGTGCTTGATGTAGTAGAGGTCAAACTCCAGTTTCTCGCGGCTCTGGGCCAGCGTGGCTCCATAGCCGTAACGGACCTGGGCCCAGCCGGTGAGGCCGGGACGGATCATGTGGCGGAGGTCGAAGTAAGGAATCTGCTCGGAGAGCCAGGGAACGAACTCAGGCCGCTCGGGCCGGGGGCCGACAAAGCCCATATCCCCGCGCAGGACGTTCCATAGCTGGGGAACCTCGTCGAGCCGGGTCTTGCGCATGAACATGCCAACGCGGGTGACGCGAGGATCGTTCTTGGTAGCCCACTTGGCACCGGCGGCCTCGGCATCGGTGCGCATGGTGCGGAATTTATAGACGGAGAAATTGCGGCCGCCCATGCCTACGCGCGTCTGACGAAAGAAGATCGGTCCGGGTGACGACATCCGAACCAGGAGAACGACAAAAGGAAAGAACGGAAGAAACAGGAGCAGGCCAATGGCCGCAGTTAAAGTAGAGACGATGCGGCGGGCGATCTGCTGTGAGGGCTTTACGCGAAAGCCTTCGCTGTAGATAAAGTTACTGGGGCGGAGACCATCGAGGTAGAGCTTGCCGGTCAACCGCTCCAGCAGTGCGCCCGCCTCTTCGATGACGACGCCATTGAATCGCAGCTTGAGCAATTCGCGCATGGGGAGGGTACCGCGGCGGTCCTCGAGTGCCACGATCACGCGGTCGACGTGGTGCCTCGAGCCGTCGATATCGGCGAGGGCCGCGCCGAAGACCTCCTGTCGATGAGCCTTGTCGTCGGCAAAGCCATCGCAGCCGACAACTTCCATTCCCGCGTCCCGGCGAGCGCGCAGGAGATTGACGACCATCTGGGCGCGATCGCCGGCTCCGAGGACGTAGACCCTCTCGCGAAAGGCGTCTCTACCGATGAGCCACTCGTAAATACTGCGCCAGGCCACCAGCGCGAGGGTAAGAAAAATCAGGCCGAGCAGCAGAACCGAGTGGGCTATGTCAAACGTGGGAAAGAGATAGATGACGCCAGAGAGTAGAAACGAGAGGAAGCCGAGGACGAGCAGCAGGCGAAAGTAGATCTCCCAGCTCTCGGAGATGCGCTGCGGCTCGTAGAGATCGAAGTAGTAGGAGATCAGAAGCGTAAGGATAATCAGGGCTACGATCTTGAGCCAACCGTATTCGAAGTTGAGGACAAGATAGGAGTCGGGCCCCGCGATCAGCACCGTTGCCAACAGGAAGGAACCGCCGATAATCAGCGCCTCGCACAACAGCAGAACGATGGTGCGCGTTGGGTAATAAACGTTGAATAGGCGAATCATTGCTCTCTCTTACCAGTGCTCTGTTTCCGGCCGGGAACCATGGACGACATCAATATATTTCTCCACGACTGACTCGAGCTGGATCATACCTTCCTCCAGATACGATCAGCCTTTGGCGAATGACAACGACATAAGAGAGCATACCCCAGCGGCTGGAGCCCACCTCTTCATTTCCCCTAAAGTGCCTCCCCACAACAGGAACCGAGGTCACTCGCAGATCTCATCAAAAATACTGCAAGATTGAGGTCGTAACGCTGCGAGAGAGGATCATTCCCTCGCGACGTCCCAAGTTTGTTACTCATTGGCGGAATCGTAGCCATAGTAGCTGCCGACCTGAGGAGCCTCGTGCACGGCGTTGAGCACGAAACCGAGAACCTTCGCAGCCTTCAGCTCGCTCTGCGCGCGTTGTGTGACGGGAAACTTCGTGACTCCGCCCCGGGCGACAAGAAGGACGCCATCGCAGGAGCGAGCGAGATTGACCGCATCCGAGACCGGAAGGACCGGAGACGAGTCGACGATGATCCAGTCGAAGTAGGGAGAGGCCTGGCGAATGAGTTCACCAAAGCGTGGGCTGCCGGAGAGATCCGCCGCCTTATCTCCGCCGTTGCCTCCCGCGATAAATGTAAGGCCGGGCATTGCCAGTTGATTTGTAGAATCAGTGGGTGGCATCTCCTCAGCACGCTGCATAATCTCGACGATGCCGGCCTTTCCTGCCAGGTAGTCGGCAAGGCCGGGTTGCGATTCGCAGCCGAGAATCTGGTGCAGGGTGTAGCGGCGCATGTCGCCGTCGATCAACAGAACCTTACTGTTCTTGTGACGCGCGAGGCTGAGGGCCAGGTTGACGGAGACGAAGCTCTTGCCCTCCTGGGGCATGCCGCTGGTGATAAGGATCGACTTAAGCGGACTCACATCGCGCAGCTCGAAGATTCGCGAGCGGAGACTGCGGAACTGCTCGACGGCGGGGCCACGATGCAGGAGAGCGGGAAGCTGTGCGAAGGCCGGGCTCCAGCGACGCTTTTCGATCTTGGTGAGGTCGAGCGGCTCCTTGACAACGGCGGCCGTGGAGGCAGGGGCAACATAACGCGGACGCGGCTCAACGGCAGCGGGCGCCTCGTCTTCCGCTTCGGCAACTACGGTTGGCGCGAGAGGCTCGAAATCGGACGGAGGGGCGGGCGGGACTACCTGTTCTGGCGTTCGCGGCTCGCGCTCGCGTTTGTCCAGAGTGCGCTCGGACTCGGCTTTCTGGAGTGCTTCGTAAATGCGGCTCATCGATCTTGCCTTCCCGTGGGGTCACCGTTAAAAGCTGTGCTGAAGTTGGGGACGTCGCCAGATACGGAGAGCGACGACACGCCTCCGCCGCCCATGGCCGCGGAGGAGATCAGAAATGGCTGCGTCTCAAGCTCGAGCTCGACCGCGACGCCTTCGACGATAGCCGGGGTAATCTCCTGCGACTGCTCCACGTAACCCACAATCAGCGAGTGCTCGCAGAGCAGGTTAATGATGCGCGGAATGCCGCGGCTGAAGCGATGGACAAGGCTGAGCGCTTCCGGCGTGAAGATGGGCCACGATGCGCCCGCAATGCGGAGACGCTCGGCCACGTAGGCCCGGGTCTGGCTTTCAGTGAGCGATTGGGTGCGGCACCACAGCGAGACGCGCTGACGAAGCTGGCGGACGCTGGGGTGGCGAAGCTTCTCCTCAAGCTCGGGCTGACCGGAGAGGACGATCTGAAGCAGCTTCTCCGACGAGGTTTCGAGGTTGGTGAGCAGACGAATCTCTTCGAGCAGCTCCCAGGAGAGGTTCTGCGCCTCATCCACAACAACCACGCAGGTCTCTTCCATGCGGAAGCGCTCGATGAGCCAGCGGTTGAGCTGAAGCAGCATGCCGGACTTGGTGCGGGCGGCCGGGGTGATGCCGAAGTCGGTGAGCACGAATTCGAGGAAGTCCAGGGTGTCGAGACGCGGATTGAAGACGAAGGAGGTGCAAACGCGGCGTCCACTGAAGGAGCTGAGGGCGCGACGCAGCAGGGTGGTCTTACCGGTGCCGACCTCGCCGGTGAGTACAGTAAAGCCCTTGCGGGCGGAGATGCCGTACTCCAGACAGGCCAGCGCCTCCCGAGTGTGCGGCATCATGTAGAGGAAGCGCGGGTCGGGACTGGTGCCGAAGGGGCTGGTTTGCAGCTTGTAGAAGCTCTTGTACATAATCAGCTCCCCGCGTTCACGAGCGGCTTGGTGTCCGCTGCAAGGTCTGGCTGACGGCGAAACGGCCATCGGCGTTGGGTCGGCGCCAGCTCTTCGTCGCCGGAGTAGCCAATGACGGCCAGTGTCGGCAGCTTGGTAAATGCCCAGATATCGCGCTCGTTGCGAACTGCGGTGTCGCGATACTCGATCAGGGCCACAATCGCAAGGCCGATCACAAGGCCGCCGATGAAGCCGCCAAGCGCGAAGATCAGGCGATTGGGGAAGGTCGGCGTTTCGGGGAGGTTGGGCGCATCCATAACCTTGAACTGCTCGCCCTGCTGACGTTTTTCGAGATCTGTTCCCATTTTGGCAAGGTTCATCTTGTTGAGGAGATCATCATAGAAGCTTTGGGCGGTGGCGTGGTCGCGGGTGACGTCTTTGAACTGCTCCTGCACGGCCGGGGAGGATTCGAGACGTCCCTGGTAAGAGCGGATCTGGTTCTGTATCTGGGCCTGGTCGTGCTTCTTCTGCACGATTCCCTGTTCGACGGAGCGAAGCTGGGCGCGAAGCTGCTGTATGCTCAGCGAGTCGTGTGTGTTGGGGGCGGAGATGGAGGAAGACTTCACGGGTGCCGGAGCCTTCGCCATCTGGGCGCGAAGATCCTTGATCTTGCGCTGAACGGCGACAACATCGGGATAGTCGTCGGTGTAGCGGGCCGTGAGAGCTGCCTCCTCATTGAGAAGCCCCTCCAACTGCGATTGCTGGGCTTGCGGGGCTACTCCTCCACTGGAGGAGATCGAACTTTGCGCGGCGGTCTGCTGGGCCAGCATCGCCTCCTCGTAACTCTTGTCCTGCTCAAGGCGGGAGAGTGCCTGGGTGGCCGCATCCAATTGGGAGTTGAGGCTGGTCAACATATTCATGTTGGTCGCTTCTTCACCCGGAAGCCGACCGGCGAACTGTTCCTGAAAGCGGGCCAGCTTGGAGTCCTGGTCGTCCAGGTTGCGCTTGGCATCGGCAAGCTGGGCCTGCAGAAAAGCGGTAGTGCCTTCGGCAGAGGCGGTCCGGTCGCTGAGGTTTTCGCTGACGAAGAGCGAGGTGATCTCGCCGCAGACAAGCTGAGCGGTACGCGCGTCGCTGGCCTGGTAGGAGATATAGAAACCGGGCATCCCGGAAGAACCCGTCGATTGAATAGGCTTGATATCGATGTTCTTGCGGACGGCATCGATGCGGTCGTCCATGGACATCTTGCTGGTGCCGTACAGGTCTAAGCGCTCGATGATGGGCTGAATGCGGGAGCGGCTGAGGATCTGCTCCTTCATGGAGGCAAGACGGGCGTTCAGGTCTTCAGTGACCACGGGCTTGACGTAGCTGTCGGGAACCTTTTGCTGCTCGATGAGAACAAGGGTCTGCGAGAGATACCGAGACTGCACGAGATGACTGATCCCGTAAGTAAAAATGGGGAGGATGAGCGCTGGAACGACGACGATCCACCATCTGCGTTTGAGGATGGCAGCGTAGTCTTCCAGATTGAGTGCGCGATGGCCAAGCATGATGACTCCTTAAAACTGACCGAGGGACAGGGAGTGGGGAGAGAAGGAGATCCCAACTCCAAATGTCTGCGTTATACCGCTGTAGGCATTCTGTAAAGCCAGCGAGTTGTCGATGGACTGATGCTGAAGGTTATAGTTGGCGAAGGCAGAGAGTGAATCGGATAACCTGCGTGAAACCTGGACACCGCCATAGGTGAGGTTGGTAGTTCCACCGGAATATGGGAACAGGGAGTTAGAGGAACCGACGAGAGCTCCATTCTCCACGAGACCGGAGGTGTGAGTATAGTTTCCGCTAAGCGAGGTCATCCAGTCGCGACCGTAAGCTCTGCCAATCGAAGCGGAGAGGTTGTCGGAGAGAGCGCCGGGTTGCACGCCGGAGCCACCGTTGACTCCTCGCGAGTAACTCAGGCTCATATTGGTTATTCCGAGGGAGTAGCGAAGGTTGAGGTTAGCACTCAACGTCACGCGGGATGGAATCAGCGCGCGATTGGAGCTGCTGAGCCACACAGGGCCTGCAGAGGCGCTCATCGTGAGCGTACTACTCAAAATGCGATCGAAGGAGACGTTCCCCCCGCGAGTTTGCATGGTGAGATCAATGCCATTTCCGTAGCTGTAGGTCGAATAGAGGACGCTTCCGCTGATCGTGTCTCGCGGATCAAGACGATGATTGAGGGCAAGGTCTCCGGAGTACCTAGTATTTTCCAGCCCTTCGCCTTTAGGGAAGCGAAGAATCGACCAGGAACCGGAGCCACTAATAGAGGTCCGAAGACTGAGTTCCCGCTCGGCGCTGCCGCTGAGGGAGTTACTGACATTGGTCGCATTATTGGTGAGCACTCCGCCTGCCGGACCGCTGGACGCTCCTTGGCCCGGCTGCGATCCGAGGTCGCCTACGCCGGGAATTCCGGAAAGGCCCAACGTGGGCGTTTCCGGCAGATAACTGACCGAATCCGAGATACCTAAGATCCATCGACCGGCAACCAGACCTTGAGAGAGTGCAAGGTTCTGAAAGGTTCTCACGGTGCCGCGGTATTGATTGCCCAGGGTAAGGCCACCGGCATAGATCATGCTGAAAGGGTGCACAACGCTCGTTGAGTTATAAGCTGCATCCCCGGATAAGACAGTCAAATTGGTTATGCCCGATCCGCTATTTTGGAGATCAACGATCTCTGAGCCACGCAAGGCGTAGTGGAAGATGCCATCGACCGCAGGAAGGCTCGGACCGACACTGGGCGACATGGTGCTGGCTGGAACCGCTTGAGCAAAGGCGACCGAAGCCGTTGCAGCAACCAGCGCAAGGACAGCGACACAACTCTTCACGGAGCGGCTCATGGAACCACAATCGTGTCGCCAGGTTCAAGCGAGACGTCCTGTTTATCGTCGCCTTTCAGCGCCTTTTTATAGTCAAAAGGTATCTTCTTCTGGGTCGCGCCGGTGCCGCGCAGGATGTAGATCTTCTTGGAGTGGGCAAAGGGCGACAGGCCGCCCGCCGCAGCGATTGCCTGCAACGGGGTCATGCCCGGGGTCATTGCAAGCGCGCCGACGTGACCGACCTGGCCGATCATAAAAATCCGCTGGCTGTTCACGCCGAGAACGACGACTGAAACGATGGGATCCTGAACGTACTTCTTGAGCCGCTGGGTGATATCGGCAGCAAGTTGCATCGGAGTTATGCCGGAGGCCTGCATATCGCCCAACAGGACGATGGAGATCCTGCCATCTGGCCGAACCGGGACTGTACCTGAAAGAGTCGGCTCCTTCCAGACCGTAATCTGTAGCGAATCCTCTGCGCCAATAATGTAGTGGGCGATATCGCTGGAGTCTGTTGTGGATGGCTTTTGCGCTGCCGCTGCATTATCCGGCGCGGTTGCGGCCGAAGAAGTCTGAGGTTGCTGCGCGATTGCTGCAGCAGGCATCGCAGGTAACATTGCCATGAGCAAGACAAGAGACGTCTTCATTGGGTAACTCCCCCTCTTCGAGCCGTTAACCGGCTTCTCCCATTTTGCCTCATCTGTCTCCGATTGCAGCCTTTTTGTCTTGAATATCCGATAATGCCCCCACAGGGAGCCCTGCGCGAGCGGTGTTGAATCGATTGCCTTTGCGGCAGCCACCACACCCCAGCGATAGATTGCCGTGCCAACACGACCGGTTGGATCAACCACCCGGCCTGCACACCCTCGATTTCGTTTCGTAAAGCCCACAATCATAAGTATCCTTTTGATCAATACTCGGTTGTGAAGCACGAGGAATGCCAAACCGGAGGCCGAGAGAGTCTTTATTGGAAATGTTGCAATCTTTTGCCAGTTCTGCCCATAGTCATCAAGCCACCGGGTTTACTTATGGTCTATAGTTCCCAAAAGGAGCTATGTTACGGCTATATGACAGCATTAGTGTGCAAATTGGCGGCACGTGTAGGAAATATTTTTCCCATAGACTGACCGGATACCTTCCAATCTGGTAACTGTTCTAAGTCTTTTAGGGAATAAACTGTGGCTCAGCGCTGCGGCACGCGAATTGCATACAGGAGAACTGTGAAGTATAACGTCTTACGAATGACAGGCAGCACTCAAGCCGAGTCTTACCCTCCTGAGCTGACCGCGAACCCGCAGGGCCACGGGGCGGGCGGCTTGAACCCCGGCAGCGAGCCGCGCAGGTACGGCTGGCTCCCCTACGCCATCATTGCCGCCCTGCTGGTCACCATCTATTACCACATCGCCGGCAAGCTGGTTTACGACTGGTACACCATTCCCGACTACTCCCATGGGTTTCTGGTGCCGCTCTTTGCCGGATACCTTATATGGGACAAGAAGGCAGCCCTGAGCGCGGTTCCGGTGCAGCCGACCTGGCGCGGGTTCGCCCTGATCGTAGCCGGCATCGTCCTGCTGATTCTGGGGGTCTACGGGGTTGAGCTGTTTACCACCCGCATGTCTTTCATTCTCCTGATGGCAGGGCTGATATGGACGTTCTTTGGCGGGAAGATGCTGCGCGAGCTGCGGTTTCCCCTGCTGGTGCTTATCCTGGCTATTCCGATTCCGGCCATCATCTTTAATCACATCACCTTTCCGTTGCAACTGATGGCATCGAGGATCGCCAGCGACATCCTGCCGATGATGAACGTCCCTGTGCTGCAGGAAGGCAATGTCATTCAATTGCCTGCGATGAAGCTGGAGGTCGCGGAGGCGTGCAGCGGTATCCGCTCCCTGATGAGCCTGTTCGCGCTGGCCATCTTCTATGGCTATTTTCTGGAGCGCAAGACCTCGCGTCGTACCATTCTGGCACTGGCAAGCATCCCCATCGCCGTCGCCGCGAATGTGGTCCGCATTGTCGGCACAGGCCTGTGCGTGCAGTACTGGAACCCGGATAAAGCGGTTGGGTTCTTTCACGAGTTTTCCGGCTGGGTGATGTTCGTCATCTCCCTGTGCTGCCTCTACCTGGTCCACCGAGCGATGCAGCTTTTCTGGCCGACGACTGGAGAAAAAGCATGAAGTCCCCCAAGTTCTGGGCCGTCGTCCTTCTTCTCGCCATCACCGCGCTGATCCTGCACAGTCGCGGCGATACCGACCGCGTAGTTAACAGCGAGCCGTTGAAGCTGATGCCGGAGACGATCGGATCGTGGACCGGGCAGGACCTTCCCATCGCCGACGACGTTCTGGCAGTTCTGGGCAAAGGCGACTTTCTCAACCGCGTCTATACCAGCTCGCAGCCGATTGACATCAGCCAGACCTCCGCGCCAGTTGCCGCGAACCTGCCGATAGGGCTTTTTATTGGCTACTTCCCTACCCAGCGCACGGGCCAGTCCATCCACTCGCCGCAGAATTGCCTGCCAGGTGCAGGGTGGACGTTCGACTCCCACCGCTACCTCACGCTGCAAGCTGTCAACGGCAAGAGCTTCAGAGTGGGTGAGTACCTGATTAGTAATGGAGAGACAAGGCAGTTCGTCATTTACTGGTACCAGGCCCATGGACGGAGTATTCCCAATGAGTATGTCGCGCGGGCTTACATGGTCGCCGACGCCATTCGCATGAACCGCACCGATGGAGCGCTGGTGCGCGTCATCACCCAGATTGCGCCGACAGAGACGGTAGCCGATGCGCGCCAACGCGCGGTACGCTTTACCAGCTTGATGGCACCCATGCTTCCCCGATTCATACCGAACTAAGGGTGAGATGGAACAAAAATTGCTCTGAGTAGGAAGCGAGTACCCTACGCCATGCAACGGCTGATAGAGCAAGCATTACAAGATAGAGATTGTTTGAAAAGGATCGAGGAAATGGCAATGAAGAGATCACTGACTCCGGCGGCATATCGTACTTTGGTTGTTTTGGGCCTGGCCGTGACATTAGGCCTCAATATGGGATGCAAACGCGACCCCAACAAGCTGAAACACAGTTATCTGGACAGCGGAAAGCGATATGAGGACCAAGGCAAGCTGAAGGAAGCCGCGATCCAGTTTTCCAATGCGCTGAAGGTCGACCACAACTTCGGAGACGCACACTACGAGCTCTCCAAGGTCTACCTGAAGCAGGGCGCCATGATGCAGGGCTACGCAGAGCTGATGCGGACCGTCGATCTGCAGCCGAACAATCTAAAGGCGCGCATTGACCTGGGCAATCTGCTGCTGGCAGGTCATCAGCCGGACAAAGCCGCCGACCAGGCGAATGCAGTGCTCGCACTGGACAACAAAAATGCCGATGCATACGCTCTGCTTTCAAGCATTGCGGCGACAAAGGGCGACCGCGCCGAGGCGCTTAAGCAGATCAAGCAGGCGCTTGAGCTCGATCCGAACCGTGCGGGCTTTCATGCATCGCTCGGGCTGCTGGAGAGTTCCGATCCAGCCGCCGGGACCTCCGCCGAAGAAGAGCTTCGCAAGGCGGTTACGCTTGACGGAAAGAATGTGACAGCTCACCTGGTGCTGGCGGCGCTACTGGAGAAGAAGAACGATCTGCAGGGAGCCGAGACAGAGCTGAAGGATGCCGTTACCGCTGACCCGAAGAACATCATCGCGCGCGCCAGCCTCGCCAACTTCTATATTCGCCGGAACGACACTGCGAAGGCCGAAGCGACGCTTCACCAGGCGACCGAAGACCTGAACGATACCGGTACGGGATCCGATCTGCTGGCTTCCTACTATATGAGGACCAACCAGCTCGACAAGGCGGACGCGGCTTATGCCGACCTGGTATCAAAACATCCGAAGAGTGCACCGCTAAAGCTCGTCTATGCGCAGATTCTGCTTCGCAAGCACGACATTCCCAAGGTGCGCGAGATCTCGGACGAGCTGAACAAGACGGACAGCAGTCTTCCCGAGGTGGCCGTTTTGAAGAGCATGCTTCTGCTCAACGACGGCAAGACGGATGAGGCGTTCGGCGTGCTGCAAAAGGCGGCGAAGGCCAATCCGGAGAACCTGCAGGTCAAGTTGTGGCTGGGCCGCGCGGCTCTCGCGAAGGGCGATACAAATACCGCGCAGCAGAGCTTCCGCGACGCCTCGCGCATCAATCCGCGGAGCCTGGAGGCGCAAAGCGGCCTGGCACAGGTCTCGATGCAGCTTCACGACTACTCGACGCTGGCACAGGTGGCTGAGGCGACGATCGCCATTGCTCCCCAGTCGGCGATTCCATACCTGTGGCGCGGAATGTCCGAGGGAAGCCAGAAGCTGTGGGACAAGGCCGAGGCTGACTTCAACCAGGCCATCAAGCTTGACCCGAAGAACTCCGAGGCTTATCTGGAGTTGGCCCAGATTCGCCTGATCCAGAAGAAGATACCCGAGGCGCAGAGCCTGCTGGAGCAGTCGCTTCAGAACAACCCGAACTCGGCCCGCGCGCTCAGCCTGCTGGCCTCTACCGACCTGTATCAAAAGCAGCCAGCGAAGGCGTTGGCACGGGTTCAGGATCAAATCACCAAGTCTCCGCAAAACAGCGAGATGTATGACCTGATGGCAGGGTTGCAGATGCAGGCGGGTGATGCAAACGGAGCGCTGGCATCGGCTCAGAAGGCCATGCAGATCAATCCCAAAGACCAGTCAGCGGTGATGGCGTATGCTCGCGCTCAGGTTGGAGTCGGCGATACCGGCAAGGCCATCGCCACCTGGCAGCAGTGGACAAAAGACCACCCGAACGATGCCCAGGCCTTCACCATTCTGGGTTCGCTGCAGGAGTCTCAGGGCG
Source organism: Granulicella sp. (assembly GCA_041691255.1). Taxonomy (GTDB): domain Bacteria; phylum Acidobacteriota; class Terriglobia; order Terriglobales; family Acidobacteriaceae; genus Edaphobacter. Next base: position 11,417 of record JBEPUY010000005.1, read on the forward strand.
ATCGCAGTGGCGCTACCGCCTCTTACAAAAAAGCCCTGGCGATCGATCCTGACCAGGGTGTCGCCTCGAACAACCTGGCGTACCTGATGACGGAGACGGGAGGCAACCTCGACGTGGCCTTGTCGATGGCACAGACGGCTAGGCGCGTGATGCCCAATTCCCCGGACGCAGCCGACACGTTGGCGTGGGTCTACTACCAGAAGGGCAATTTCGCATCGGCGCGAGATGTTCTGGAAGATACGGTGAAGACTGCACCGGATAGCGCGTCGATCCAATATCACCTGGGAATGATCTACAGCAAGCTCTCGGACAAGGCGAATGCAGAGCTTCATCTGAAGAAGGCTGCCGCTCTGGCCCCGAATACGCAGACCGCAAAGGATGCAGAAAAGGAACTGGGCCTCCTCGGTTGAGGAGACCCGGTTCACGGCCGTAAATCAGGCAGTGGGACTGGACGATTCAGGGTACTGGATAGCAAAACGAGGTGCCGTTTTCTTATGGAAAACGGCACCTCGTTCTACGTTTTGAGGTACACAGGCGGAAGAGCCTTTTCTAACGGAAGCGAAAGACAAATCCGGTGCTGAAGCTAAGCAGTCTGGAAGAAGGGATATTGCTGTTGCCGCCGATAGTAGAGCTGCTGGCGGTTTGAAGAGAGTTGAATCCTACTTCAACAACGCGGAAATCCACATGCCGGTTGAGGGGGTAATCTGCACCGGCAAAGACGCCATACTGTGCACGGTTGATGCGTACGTTGCTGGTGGGAGGACGGGTGGTGCCGACACCGACCGAACCCTGAATATAAGGCTTCAGTCCATTCTTGAAAGGCTTGGTTGCAACCCGGATTCCCAGCATGAAGCTATTCAGCGAGGCACTGTTGCCGTGCACGATCGAGTCACGGACATCCACACCAACCTCGGTTTTGCCCTGCTGATAGAAGTTATAGTAACCGCCCATATCCACGCCGTAGAACATCCTGGAGGTGGAGTTCGCTCCGAGAAAAGCGAAGGGACCCGTATCGGCCTGCGAGTTGCTGACGCGGGTTGCGATGGGGTTGAGATAGAGGCCGAACTGAGCCTGGGCCGCAACGGTCGTTAGGGACAAACAGACGACTAAAGCAATAAACCGGAATTTCATAAATAAGTACCCTCGAAGCAAACGTACCTTATGAGTCTACCGAAACATTGCCATCGAGCGTGGGGGTTTGGCGGAAGCAGGTTACATCGAGGGTTCCACTGGAACGATTCGTATTGGCATACAAGCCAAGAGCCCGGACACGGGCCAGTTCCCTGGCTGTGTTCCGGGCTCGAGGGTTTGTTGTTCGATGCGTATCAGTGACAGTTTGAGTAGCGCGTGTTGTACCGGCCGCTTCCGGCCGTCTGGTTGATAAGATCTGCAGTCTCAGTCACGGTATCAGTTGCGCCAACATTGGGAGTCGTTGTTCGGGGGACTGCGTAGCCCAGATTGGGGAGGTAGGCAAATCGTGCGGGCATCTCGCAGACTGCAGATGGAACCGTCTGCACAGCAGTAATATCGCTGCCGAGAGTCCATGAAGTCCGGTCAAACGGGATGGAGCTGGTCGTCGCAATATCGCTCTTGCCAAAGCCACTCAGGTGAAGATCGAGAGGCAGGCTGTTCTGATAGGCGTCCGAACCAGTATTTACACTCCAGCCGGAGCCAGAGCCTCCAGTCGTCAGATCGCTTCCCCAGTTCGAAGGCAGGAGATTCCCTCCACCAATCCCAATGAATGTGGAGTAGTTATTCCATTGAAAGGGAGACTTAGTGGCACTATCCATCCAGACGATATTGTTAAAGGCCTGCACTGTCTGAAACTCCTTTTGGGGATAGTAAGTGCCATTGCCCCCGGTAGTATCAAACAGCGTCCACGAAAGCGGAGCGCATGCGATGCAAGCTCTTTGGTAGAACGTATTGTTGTACCAGTAGAGCGAGCCTTTTCGTGCAAGCTCGCCGCCGGCAGTATCCATCGAAAAGTGAATTGGTGCGGATGAGGTGCTGTTCTGGTAGATATTTCCGTAGACGAAGTGCGAGTTCCACGCCTCCTGCTCCGCTGCGATCCGATCGGCTGGATAGCTATCCTGGGTATACAGGGCATGGAAGGAATTAGACCCGCCGCTCAGGAATCCCGCGAAGGACATGTAGGCAGGAGCATCCTTTACATCGACCAGATCCATCTGCCGCTGTGAGCCGTCTCCTAGAAAGTTGTAGCGAATGATGTCCTGAAGGCCACGGGATTTGATGTTTGCCCCTAACGCCCCTTTGGTGTAGTTGTCGATGCGATTGAACTGCACCACATTGTTCCACGACTGTAGGTACATTTGATGGTTCTGCGCGGAGCCGGCAATTCCGTTGTTATGGATATTGTTACCTTCCCAGAGCACATTCAAATCGGATGCTCCCCAGCCAGCGTTGCTGTTGAAGTCGGTCAAGACACCGTTGCCGCAGCTTCCAATGTCGTCTCCGACAAATGCCACATTCTGCGCTTCTTTGATATGGATACATGCAGCGGACTTCTGCCAATTCTGAGAAGAACCCGCCGGGGCGGTATAGCTGAATCCAGGATTCGCGTTACGAAGCTGGATACCCTCAACGACTACATATTGCGCTGCCACAAACTTAGGCCAGTAGGTGAAAGAGTTAGAGTTATGAAGCGTCAAGAGACCATAGCCCGCGATGTCCGCACTTGTATCCGAACGGCCCGTTGCTTTCTGACCATCGACGATCGGCAGATTACCTGAAGCATCGGGAACGCCACAAAGCCGGAACGGCTGCTCCGCCGTAGCTGGCTGCGATATCTCCACATACTCGTGATAGGTGGTTGGATTCAAGCCTGTCTTATCTTCATTGTGTAGACGGACCGTGGAGCCGGAAACCATTGTTGGGAATGGAACGGACGCCAGGGTCTTGTAGGTCTGTGAGGGCCCTACTTCGTAAACTGCACCCTGCATCGAGGGATCGACGGTGCAATCTACCGGCTCCGTCTGGTTAGGGGTGACACGATAAGGCATCTTATGGCCAGTCACGTACATGATTGCGGTCGCGCTCTTTCCGGAATTCGCTACGCTGGTTGCCGTGAGTTGATAGCGACCTGCAACAGTTCCAGTGAAGAGCGTGTCGCGCGAAGTGGAATCAGTCAGCTTGCCGTCGCCTCCTTTGGGCTGCGATGTAATTGTCCAACGTACGTTCTGATTGACTGCACCCAGTACAAGGCTTTGCACATCGGCAGGCTGGTTCGCATAGAGCGTGCGGTAGAAGGGAACGACTGAAACTTCAACCGTGGGATTGCACACGTTGAAAGTAGTAGTCGCTACCTTGCTTCCATCGTCAACCGAGGTAGCTTCAATCGTGAACTGCGTCGCAGAGTGTACGTCATACTTTGCACTGGTCCCGGTAAAAGAGCACGAAGAACCTGTTGCCGGTGCCGTAACGTCTACCCATGGTCCGGAGGTCGAAGAGATTTGCGCCGAGCCTGACTTTACCGACCAGCGAATCTGGTTCGACGTTCCATTCGTGACCGTAGCAAAGACGCGCCGCGTCGAGGCAGGGATCACGTTGAACCCATAATCCGGCTGGCTAATATTGATGGCAACAGCCGTTGGCGTTGGTGGGGGAGGAGATCCGGATGTATCTGTACCGGAACCTGTCCCCCCCGCAGTACTTACAGTAACAGTTACAGCATTCGACGTTCCGGCAGCGTAATTCGAATCCCCGGCATATACGGCAGTCACCGTGTAACTTCCTGCTGCAAGCGATGGGAGTGATAACGTAGTCGCACCTGAGCTATTCAATATTGCGATTCCAAGCGAAGACGTCCCATTCAGGAATGAAACGGCTCCCGTAGGCGCCACATCATCGACTGTAGCCAATGAGGCAGAGAGTGTTATTGGCTGTCCTGCACTGGTTGTACTCGAGGAAGTACTCAAGGCCACCGTCGTTGATTGTGCTGGGGGGGGAGCAGAGCTTCCACCGAATTCAGACGCGCCCATGGATGGAGGAACGAGGCGTGTCAGCCCTAGTATGTCCCTTACCAAACCGGGAATCGTAACCCCTTTCGCGATTGCGGGACTAGCCGAACTCAGATTGAAGTTGAAATTGTCGAGCGAAGTCTCAGACGTAATTGTAAGTGCAGGCTCATTAATAAATTTAGGGTCTGCGCAAATCTCCCCTGTCAGAAGGGAAGGGCACCCATGTTTGAAGTTCCAATACAGATTGTGGTTACGAATAGCCCATCCTTGATTCTGCGGAATGACGTCCGCATTTTGATAAAACAATGCGGCTGGCTGATCACTATAATTTGGGGCCCGCATTCCGACACTGATATTGTTTTCAAAGCGAGTGTCCGAAGCGGCACAAGAGTCATAGTTACATCCCATGTCAAATGTTACAGCTCCATAACCGGAAAACGTATTACCCTGAAACCAGTCAATCCCCTGCCCATCAAAGCTAACCGGAATTGCATCCCCGCCGGCTCGGCATAAAGCTACCCCAGGAACTAATGCGCTTGATGGCTCGTCGCCAAATAATTGGCCTATCCTCTGGCAGTTATTTAGCATCGTGTTATTGCGGAAGATAACTATCCTTCCAGAACCAATTTTGTATTGTTGTCCGTCATTTCCATAACTCTGCGAATTTGTCACAGTCAAGCTGTTTAGTCCTGAATGGAGAAGGTCGAGACCGTCCTGAAAGTTATATCTCCAAATATCATGATCGAAAGTCCAATCTCCGGTTGCGCTTGCCGTACCAAGCCCATCCCCATAGCCACCGGTATTGGAGTCGCGGCATTCAATATAGGGATAGTTATGAACAACCGGGTACTCTTCCACACAACCTGTAAATTCTGTCGTTGAGTTTGTTAGAGTAAATCCGCCAGCAACAGATATATTACCGATATTCCAAGGGGCATCATCCATATTGATTCCCGCTAGTGGCATCCCCCTAATATAAATACGATTCCCAACGACACCGACGCCAGTCGCCCCATATATTGCTTGAACCGACAGACCATGAATGTACAGGTCTGTGTAGTTGACAGACGCGGTCAATGCGCTTTGCATGACTCCAGTTATGCCGAAGTTATCAGCGCCTGAACACACATTGCTAAAATTCCCACTGCTTACACATTGCGCCTTATCAGTAATTTCAAAGCATGCAACGTCAACATATTGCGAGTCCCGAACATTGATAAAGGTTTGAGCGCCCCAAGCTGTATTTATGAGGGTCTTGGCAGAATTAGAGCTGCAGTTTGCATAATTTGCTCCGAGGATGCGCGTATGTCGCGACGTCGTACCGGTCGGAATGGTCGGCATAGGTGTCGAGGTATTAACTCCATTCACAGGGGAGCGGCTGCTTCCGCCACTGTAGTATCCCGCACTGTTCTGCGCGACAATAACCGTATCGCCACCAGAGATTGCCCACCCTTTGTGGTAATAAGGGTGGCCGTCCAACCAAAGATCATAAATATTAGCGACGGCACAAGGCTGGTTTACACCCGAGCCTGGATAATCGGCATTGTGCTTTCCATCACATTGGCCAGCTGCGGTGTCCGTCGAATTGGTGTATAAGGTCCCACCTTTTGGGCGCACATACCAGGTTTGATTTCCTATCCCACCATTGACGATAGTTAGCGCGATCACGTTCCCAGGGGCGACCCATCCATAATCGGTCGAGTTGCCGAATTTACCATCACCTGCTCTGCCGCATGTAATCGAGACATTTCCTGGAGCAACGCCTGTGACAAGCCCTTGGCGATCTACGATAGCCTTCGCTGGGTCGGAAGTCGACCAGTTGCACGAGGCCTGAAATGGGGTGCCTGTAGAGGGACCTGCATGATTAATTACAAACCCGCTTCCGACCGCTACTGTCGAACCTACGGCGACATTCATACCAAGATAAACAGGTGTAGGAACTGAGTCCGTATAAAACGATGTGAGATCAGGTGTCATGTACTGATACCAGACATCACCGGGATGTTGACCAAATACTGCGGCACGATCGCTCACCGTTCCCGCGGTCGCGATAACAAAAGATGATAGAGAGGAATAATAGCCACCGAAGCCAGTAGGAACCTTATTTGGATCGATGTTCCATGTTGCTAATCCCGATCCATCTACGGTCATGTATTTCTTGATACTTGATGAACTGCTCCAGACCACGCCGCCGCCTGCCGTACAATCATCCACGGTTGCGTCAGAATAGGTGCACTTTGCAGTGAATTTTAATTTAGAACCAAGTTCTAGTACTGCTCCTCGAGGAGAGATTGCAATAGAACTCACGGTCTTTGCATAAGACAGAGAGGTGACTAACAACAAGATAGCCAGGGGTAAATGCTTCAACTTCAATATGATCTCCATTTGCGTTAAAGCAGCTCTTTCCGAAAAAGAGCAAAATGCGTTTCGGATTTTTGATTGAGGTGTGAGTGCTTTTGAGTCAGCCACAGTCATCAGGGTATGCACCTACAAACGTCATGCATACCCCACAAAGATGTGCCTGGAGCTAACACAAAAGATATTCGATATCCAACCTTGGAGCTAATTAGAGCCAGCAAGAGGAATAGGAACGGAGCTAAACCACAGCAATCGGTCGTTATACACGGACCAGCCGCCTCGATAAGGCCACAACTGGCCGCTACTACATATTGGGGAGGGAATAACCTAATAATTAGCCCAATTCATTGCCAAACGGAGAAGAACCCCTCGATTACAGGACATCCTAACTCACGAGAACCAGCAGAAGAATCTAGCAACCACACCTAATATCTAGTGGCGAAACACAGGACGTGTATATCTCAACATCCGTATGGGTAATTAACTTTTTATATCACAGATCGAGAAGCATCCTTTGATGCTCACCTGGCTTTGACATCCTGGAATGGTTTATTTAGCAGATCGAATTTCGTATCTCGACATTTACCACGAGTTACGATGAACCATAATCATTAATGCTTTGCGGTCTCAAGCGGAGATAGAGCTATTGTTTGACGACTGACCGCTCTTCATGCAATCGAGAAAGAGTTCTTCGAAGAATACCGCCCATCGTTCTTCCATCCGCTGCCAGGAATATTCGGTCTCGAATAAAACCATCGCACGATTGCAGCCTGCAATTAATGACTCATCGGAAGCGCAAATCACCTCTATTGCGCGTTGTAGCTCTTCGACACTCCCAAATTTCGTAGGCATTCCAAAACCAGTTTTCTTTGCAAAATCGCTGACGAGGCACTCCGAGTTGATCAGAATTGGGATTCCAACCATCATGGCGTCAAATACCTTATTCGGCGCGGCATAGATATGGTTTTCTATAAACGGCTTGTAATGCGCAAACATCGCGGTAGCAGCTGCAGCAATTTCCATCGACCCCTGCGGCGTGGTCTCGCCAAGGTTCTTTACGAGCGGATGCTTCAGGAACGAGTCATTCATCCAGGGCCCGATAGGCCTGCCGGCAAAGACAATCGAAATGCCTTGTGTTCTCTCGCAGGCAATAAGAAGAGCCTCCACTCCCGAGATGTCATCGAGAATAGATCCGCACACATATATGAATTTATCTGGTAAATCGCTGCGGGCTTGCAGGGGGACTGCGGGAGGGGTATTGAATATTACAACATGGTGTTTCGGTAATTTTCTGTGGCGAGCGAGGCGCTCATCTGTCACCTCGACAAGACCGTCGATACTGCCGAGCGACCACAGTGAAAGCATGGACCACAAGGGGCTGAAGTGACGCAGTGCATCAACGGTGCGAATCGCAAGGCTATCGATCAAGTCGCAGATCAGCACTGGAGGGCGCTTGAAATAGCCAACCAAAAAGGGCAAGACGTAATCTTCGTTGGTTGCAACAACGACATCGGGAGATATTACACGAAGTTGTTTCTTTACATAAGCGGTGAAACGCAACGATGTCATAAGCCCGCGTATGCCACGACGTGCTTTTCGGCTATCGATGTGATAATGAACCCCATCAATCGCGTCTTTATCGTTCCATATTCCGGTGCGGACACATCCGATGTAGTGCACCTCTTCAAACAGCTTTTCAAATACCTGAAGGCACTTGGAGACGCGGACATTATTAGGGCTGTCGGAGTGGATATAAACTAACTTCGCTTTATGCTTCAAAGCGACCGACCTACCGCGTGATCATTTCCTGTTATTCCAAAATGATGCATTAGCGCGTCGACAATTCGCTCTGCCGATTGACCATCTCCATAAGGGTTTTGCTTCCCTTTAGAATTCCAGCTTTCAGGATTTTTTAGAATTTCATTTGCCTCCGAAGCAATTTTGGCACGGCCTGTGCCTGTAAGCCTGACCACGCCTGCGGCCACTCCCTCTGGCCGCTCCGTCGTCTCTCGCATCACCAAGATGGGCGTGTCGAAGGTCGGCCCTTCTTCCTGGACTCCGCCTGAATCCGTAAGAATAAGCGATGCTCGTGACATCAAAAACACAAATGGTTCATATTCAATTGGCGGAATCAGGTAAACATTGGGCAGCCCCTGCAGAACTCTATTCACGGGTTCCTGGACATTTGGATTCAAATGAACGGGATAAATAATGTCCACATCGGGGTTTGCTAAAGAAATATCGCGAATGGCCTGACAGATATTTTCAAATCCTTCACCGAAGCTTTCCCGCCGATGCCCAGTGACAAGCAAAAAGCGCCTCTTCTCCGTGATGGTGACACCATGGGATTCAAAAAAAGCGACCCAGTGCGCGAAGCTTTCCGGAGCAGATTGTTTTTCAACGACCCGAAGCAGCGCGTCAATTACCGTATTTCCCGTAACGAATATCCTTTCATCCGAAACTCCGTCCGCTAACAAATTCTGGCGCGCAATAGAAGTAGGAGCAAAGTGCAAGTCCGCTATCTGCGTAGTGAGCCTTCGATTGATCTCTTCAGGAAATGGATGAAGCTTATTGCCTGTCCGCAGACCAGCCTCGATATGACCAACCTGTATTTTCTCGTAATAAGCTGCCAGGCTCGCGGCAAAGGTGGTAGTCGTATCTCCTTGCACAAGAACAATATCAGGCCTCTCTTGCTGCAGAACTGCGCTGATTCCCACGAGACATTTTGCGGTCAATGCTGAGAGACTTTGATTTGGCTCCATCACGGATAAATCATAGTCGGGAACAATCTGGAACAGGTGCAATACCGCGTCCAACATCTGCCGGTGCTGTGCGGTGACACAGACCTTAGTCTCTAATACATCACGGCGAGAAAACAAGGCCTGAACAACTGGAGCCATTTTTATGGCTTCTGGTCTTGTTCCAAAGATCAAAAGAACTTTAGTCATATGAGGGGAGGAGCCGAAAAAATGTTCTGAAAATAGTGCCCGCTACAGTTATAGCAGACGCTCAAAAATTGTCCCAGGAAATGGCTATTCGGACAGCCCTGACGGAGTGGACGCCAAGAAACTCGATTAGGGTAGACATTCCTGGCCGCCATAATCGACAGTGCTTTTGAAACACATTATGATCGTTCAACGCCTCTCTGAAAATATCAGGGCTTCACGCCGTGGAAAGACTTGGGAGTTTCTCAGTATGGTTGACTCGCGTTCAGTAGCCGATAAACCTCACCTTTTCAGTTTCCTATCGCTGTTTTCCGGGGCCTTCGATCAGTTTCGGCATCGTCCTTCGAGCCAAATCCCATTTCTCGACGGCCTCCGAACGATCGCTATCTTGCTTGTTATTAATGGACACTTCAGCACTACTTTCACATCTCTCCACGGTGATAATTTCTACTCCAAAATGTCCTTCGTCGCTAATGGATGGATCGGCGTTGATTTATTTTTTGTCTTGAGTGGCTTCTTTATTGGCGGTCAGCTATGGAAAGAATTGTGGAAGGAAGGCACCATCTCTATCCGGAAGTTTATGTTGCGCCGGGGACTTCGGATTTGGCCGCTGTATTTTTTCACTTTCTTATTTGTTCTGCTTTTCTACTGGCATAGCGCGGTGGCAAAAGAATATGGATGGGCCGATCTTGTCTTTCTCGCCAATTACTTCAACTATGGAATCGTGCTTGGGGGATGGTCTCTATCGACCGAAGAACAGTTCTACATTTTAACGCCCGTCCTTCTGTACTTATTTGCACGAAGACGAGATCCGAAGACAGTTCGTATATGGCTCTGGGGCATCCTCTTATTCATCCCTCTGATGAGAACTTTCATATGGATTCATCATACTGGTAACTTCTTCACCCACGATCCCGCACTGTTTGCAACGTTCTACTATAAATTTCACACTCATTGCGATGGCCTGATTATGGGGCTGATTATTTCCAACCTCTGGGTTAGCCGACGCACAAAGGTAGCTAACAAGTATTGGCAGTCTTCGCTTCTAGTTCTGATCGGACTTGTTCTTCTGGTATCGTTGCGGCAGATACAGCATGAAGTCCTTGACTTCACCGGTCTTGCGCTCTTTTTTGGATCACTGGTCTGGTTTGGCCTAAACTCCGGCACAACTTTATTTCAGTCTCGTGTCTTTTACTGGATATCTCGTTTATCTTTCGGAATGTATCTGAATCATGCCTATCTGCTGGAACCCATATCCAAGTACATCCTGCCGCATCTCCGCTTCTTTCCTAAAGCTTCAGTTGCAAGCCAATTATTGGGCACGTCGATTTTTACAGTGGGGTCTGCAATAGTTGCGTTTTTTACATTCTGCATGATAGAACATCCTTTCTTGAATCTACGCACGAGGCTACTTGGGTTTCACTCAGCAAAAAACAGTTGAAGCTCCGAAACTGGAAAAGGAGAACAGTAATTTCTTTCGACGAATAAGAAGCTTGTCATGACAGAGCCATTTGCTATTTCTTCGCAGCTCTCAGCGCTTCTCTATACGTTTCAAGATAATTCGTGGTCATACGTTGAGCAGAAAACTCACGTTCTACTCTCTTTCTAGCGGCAGCACCGTAGCTCGCCCTCAAGTCCGCACTCTGGAGCAATTGAACAATCCCCCCCGCAAGCAGATCTACGTTCTCAGGGGGAACTACAATTCCGGTGCTGCCATCCAAAACCACCACAGGCACATCCCCTACAGCAGTGACGACCATAGGAAGCGCACTCGCCATACCTTCCAGAATTGCCATCGGTAATCCTTCCTGCCGCGATGAAGATACCATAACGTCTACCGATGCATAGACAGAAGGCATGTCACCTCTGCGGCCCATAAACAATACGTTCTCCTTTATTTTCAACTCGTTTGCCAAAGCATGGAGCATGGCAATCTCAGGACCATCGCCTATGACGAGAAACCTTGTCTGTGGGCATTGAATAAGAACCTGTGCGGCAGCTCGCAGAAAGATATCGGCGCCCTTTTCAGGGGAGAGCCTGCCTATCCACCCTACGGTCAGAGTCATTGCAGGAGCAGGGTCAGGAGTAAGCGCCGCAGTCGCTTTTATAAAGGGCCGCAGGTCTATTCCATTACTAATGGAGTAAACCTTATCTTTCCGGACTCCAGCCGAGAGCAGCCGCGACTTGACTTCGTCCGATACAGCAATTACCGCTGCGTAGCTCCTCAGCACATAGCGATCTACAGTACCGTAAAAATAGACTACCGGGTCGCCTTTGAGCCAGTTGTGACAGGTCGAAACAAATGGTGTCCCACTTCTGCGCAATGCAAAGTAGACATAAACGTCTGCCTTATAGCCGTGAGCATGGACAATGTCAGCCCTTGTTTGCGCCGCTAACCTTCGGATATTCGCAACCACTGCACGGTCAATCTGACCATTGCATGGAATTATGTGCGACTCAATTCCTTCACTGACTGCGGCCTCGTGAAGCTGGAGGTTGGGATTCGAAGAGTTTGAAAAAACACCCAAAATACTAGAATGAGAACTTTCGTTCAATGTCCGCGAAAGGTTCAGAATTACAGTCTCGGCCCCGTACATACCGCCGCTACTAATGATGTGTAGAATTTTCATTCGCTTTGGCCTCGGCGCCGTCTGCATCCGGTTCTTTTCGATTCAGAAGCGCCCATGTCGTTTCGTAGAGCCGATCTCCCATTAAAGACTTAACAGCTTCCTTGACCTTATATTGCCTGCCAAGACTGGCCAGCGTCCGGCTCTTGGGCGCAAGAAGCTCCGCAACCCACTCAGGCGTCATACCGCTGCGGATATTTAACCGGCCGATGAATGGTCCTGACGATGCTGGCTCGGATCTTGGGATCGAGGTGTATACCTGCGTATACCCGGCCTCCGCGCATGCAGTGAGAACACGGCGATTGTAACGCCCACCCGGGAGAGACATGGTCTGGATGGGAACAGCTAGCTTATCTTCCAATGTTTTTCGCGCATTGACCAACTCGGTCTGCAGTTCTTTTGCATTGCAATGAGTAAGAAGAGCGTGGCTCCATCCGTGAGCGCCTATTGACTGACCGGCTTCGAGCAGCATCCGCAGTTCGCTCCACCCCATATAACCGTGCTTCTGTCCAATCCAACCGACTGTAATAAAAAACTGCGCGCTCAATCCTCGCGATTGTAAGAGGGGCAATGCGTATTCGAAATTCGAGATATGGCCATCGTCAAACGTTATTTCAGGCCATAAACCGCCCGCGTCGGTTTTCCTTATGCGAGAGTAAATCTTGAGGTGTTCCTCGAATGCTTCCTTTCCCATCACATAGGAGTATTTACTCCCACCCGGCCTCAATTCGTGATAAAGAAGATGTAGCGTGCGTCGAGAAGGTAACTCTTGTTCTATTGACATATTGTCTAAGCACTCAAAGTTGGCTCTTTTTCAAGCGGCATTCGCCGATTGCAGAATCAGAATACTAGACGAGGCCGCAATCAGTATCAACGCAACGAAAGGTTAAATCGCTTGAATCTGGAAAACCAGGACTCCCCGAGCAATCAGCCCACCGATCTGGTGAGTGTCATCATCCCAGCATATAATGCGGTGCCATATATCAAAGAGACTCTCGAATCCGTCTTCAGCCAGACATATCGATCTTTTCAGGTCATAGTTGTCAATGACGGCTCTCCTGATACACCAAGTCTGGAAGAGTTGTTGCTGCCTTATCGCGAACGCATTATTTATATTAAGCAGGAAAATCGTGGGCTAAGCGGGGCTCGCAACACCGGGCTTCGTGCGGCGAATGGCAGCATGGTGGCGCTCCTTGATGCAGATGACATCTGGACGCCGGATTACCTGGAAGAACAGACGAAGTATCTCCGAGAACATCCTGAATTCGACTTAGTCTACTGCAACGCGCGCTTTTTCGGGCAATCGATCTACGATGGCAGAGAATATATGGACGTCTGCCCCTCCGATGGCGAAGCAACGTCAGTCGCCATTATCTCCCGGCGCTGCCACGTGTTCGTGTCAGTCACCGCACGTGCAGAGGTGCTTAAGAGCTTCGGATTCGACGAATCGCTTCGATCCTGTGAAGATTTCGATTGCTGGCTTCGCCTCACAGCCGCCGGACACAAGATCGGCTACCAACGCAAAATCCTTGTCCATTATAGAAAGCACGCTGCCAGCCTCTCCGCAAATCCAACGTGGATGGCCGACTACAATATTCGAGTATTAACGAATGCGCTCGCGCTGTGGCCCCAAAACTCTGAAGAGACAAAACTGCTGCTTCAGGCTCGGGCAATCAAAACCGCGGAGTTAGATACGATTCGGGGAAAGATCGCGCTAAGAGATCAGGATATCCCCGCTGCTATCGCTCATCTCCAGGCCGCAAACGAATACTATAAGAGCACGAAGGTTTCTGCGACCATCTCCATGCTCAGACTGATGCCCAGACTGGTATTGGCAACTTTCAGACTGCGTGGACTACTCTTTAGAGCACACCGCGAGAACTGAAATGACTTTCAACCAAAAAGGAATCTAATTGGCTTCTAAGCTTTGGCAAACCTTGCAAGCTGACCTTTATCGTTACCGCGGTAAGGCTGATTTGCGCTCATTTGTTTCTGCCTATCTTCGTGATCCAGGCTTTCGCTTCACCTACTATCTAAGAAAAACGGCCTTCTATAGTAGAAAAAAGAGATCCATCGGAATCTTCGGTTACATCTATAACCGCATCCTGCTGCATCATTACACTTTCAAGTACGGTTTTGACATTTCTCCCACTACAAGCATCGGCCCAGGTCTATACCTTGGCCACTTTGGAGGAATTGTGATCAGTCCCTATGCAGTCATAGGTGCCAACGTTAACATCACAAAGGGAGCGACAATCGGTGCAACCAGTCGAGGATCACGCCTGGGAGCACCTACGCTTGAGGATCGCGTCTGGGTTGGCGCCAATGCGACCATCGTTGGAAAGATTACGATTGGCTGCGAAGCTCTCATTGCACCAGGTGCTTATGTCAACTTTGACGTACCCAGCAAAGCAGTGATTCTTGGAAATCCAGGAAAAATTGTTGCTACCTCCGGCTCCCAAGGATATGTCAACAATACGATGAATTTTACTTCAACAGTCTGACCTGCCAAACTGCCGGTCATCGGAAAGGCAAAGACCGAATCGCAGGCAGGAGGCCGGACATCAGGATGAACTAAAATTTCCGTTTATAATTGATTTTTTGAAATCTTCGCCGCGAAATTACCGTCGATCACTTCAAAATTATTTGTTCTCGAATAGGTATGCGTACCTAGATTATTCGGGACCCACTCTGGCCCGATTCGTCCTATTGGCCTTTCGAGATACTCCATTTCATTCAAAAGCAATACTTCTAAAAAACACAAGGCATACCCGTAAGCTTTTGCACAATCCTGCGAGGGTCGGATAAGCTTGCCATCTTCATAAAATAAAGGACCGGCAGGCCGAGATCTTCGTACATCCGATACTACTGGATTATTACGATGGGGCGTCCATGGCCCAAAGAGTGAGTCGGCATAGAATAATCCAAGTTCGTCGCAATTAGAGTATCTGCCGTTCGACAAACCTACGAACATCCAGAATTTCCCATCGACTTCATGTATTGTGGCGTCGACTGCGAAGATATCTTTCAACAGCACAGCAGCAAGTGACCAACGTGCTGGAAATTCATCAGCGCGATAAAGCTCCACGGTACGATTCTCTTTTGTCTCAGGAATCATGTACATCTGCCCATCCTGCTCAAATAAGAACGGATAGGAAAGATGATAGGGCCGACGAAGGACCTCTACTGGATCAGTAAGTGAGCCATCCGAGTTTACTTCCGAACAACAAATGAGAGCTCGCCCCTCGCTATATCGATAATCTTCAAAAAATAAATAATTCTTGTCATTCTTTTTGACCAGGAAAGGGTCAGCATAGAAGCGATCCTGCGGTGGCTGAACGATATGGTATTCCGAAGGATTGTCGAATTTGAGACTAGGCAATCGCTTTCTGGTCGCTAAAAACCACTGGGTATATCCACCATGCAATCTCGATGATATTTTAGCCCTGATTGCTCGTTGCAGTAGACGACCAAGGAATACCATCATTTGCAGCGTATTAGGTGTTTTATAAATTCTTCTCTTGTATGTGTTTGTTTCGTTGTAGGTTGGCAGAGATTGGATGTAACCCCAACCCTTAGAATTTAGATCGCGCAATCTGCGCATTGCGTATTCTGCTGTTTTCCAATAGATGGGATTACGACTTCGATAAAGCGATGTGCGATCCGTCTTAGAGTGGCCTCTATAGATGACATGTCCGCCATCGAGGGAGTTGGTTAATATCTGGAGGATAGTGCCAGACACAGGATTTTGCTCATATATCTCCCAAAAAAGGGGAGGGCCGCCTCGATACTCCAGATTGTCATCATGGTGAAATGACCATACCCCATATTTCGCCGCATCCAGAATTTCGCCACGAATGATGCGAAAGCCAAATCTAAATATCACATCCAGATTGGCTGCTTTAATCTGAGCAAGGTTTTCCTCGCTGAAACGATCCGTAAAACCTTTGCGAATAGGCTCGACCGTGATCTTGGACACCTCTCCGAGGAACATGGATAGATCACGAGGAGCCTTTGCATCTGCGGCACCCTTATATTTCTCGTAATCCCACTGCTCATAGCGATGGTAAAGAGTTAGGTTCCAATGATTCTTCAGCCGCTTTCGAAGTGATGGCTTTTGCTTTGGTGCCGGCGTGTTCAGGATGACCAATGCTACCTGGGCAAAATCCGAGTCCTGAATGTCTTCGATAACTTTGGCGACCCAAGCGCTGGTCGTCAGCGAATCCAGCATTATACCGATGCGCAACATGACCTCTCATCAATTACCCCGACCAGCGGGCCACACCAAAGATTATTTGAGCAAGTATAGCAGCGAGCCTTAGACGGGAGCTTCTCGCAACCTCACGATAGCGCTATTTCAGTTGGGGTCTTAAGGATGATATTGAAATGCCCCTATATCATCCACAGAGTTGGGGCCTCGTTCAACCCCCTCGTAATCTTTCAGCAACTCTGGCACTGCAACCCCCGCACCTCGTGCCGGACTTCCGCTTGTCAAATGAAAATTGATTCCGTCGAGACTCGCTTCTCCGCTCCATCTCGGCATATTGGCGATCTTCGGATTTGTACAGTGCTCCGTCAAACCGAAAGGGCAAGTCCTCATGTTGTAGAAAATATTGTGATCCTTTGCAATAAATGGATTACGAGGCAAGCCGGTCGTGTAGAAAATAGCTGGAAGCTCTCCACCTA
The DNA here is from genome assembly GCA_041691255.1 of Granulicella sp. Taxonomy (GTDB): domain Bacteria; phylum Acidobacteriota; class Terriglobia; order Terriglobales; family Acidobacteriaceae; genus Edaphobacter. The sequence continues at coordinate 28,010 of JBEPUY010000005.1, forward strand.
CGGGATCTTTATAACCAATATGTAGATTGTTCTGGAAGATGAGATTGGCTTTGGTGCAACTACCTGAACAACTAATGTCATAGCTCACCGCCCCGTAGCCAGCAAAGCTGTTGTTCTGGAAAATATATGTCCCTCCATCATTCACTGAAAATGCGATGCCGTCTCCGGCAGCCCGACAGAAGAGAGAGAGATACCTGTGATAATTATCCGGGGCTCCCGCCATGGGTGCTGACATTCGCCTACAGTTATGCACTGTCACGTTATTTTGAAATACAACGCGACGCATAGCTCCCATCTTCCACTGTTGTCCCATGTTGCCGTATGAACTCGAATCGGTGATTGAAATTAAACTTCCACTGACATGAAGCAGATCGAGGCCGTCCTGAGTGTTGTAGCGGAAAGTGCAGTGATGACAAGTAAAGTTCAAAGGCGTACCCGGCGTTCCAACGCCGTCTCCGTAGCCGCCGTTTTCCTGATCAAAGCACCTGAAGATCGGCACCGCATGTGTAATCGGATACTCCTCATTGCATCCATTCCACTCGACCATGAGATACGATGCATTAACAGTCGCGTCAGGAGCATTTTTCGTTCCTCTCCCGTTGTCGAAGTTCCATCCAGCCCCACCATTGCCTGCAATACGGACATGATCGACCGTTATAGTTCCTCCAATTGGTCCGAAGATCCCCTGGGTGGTCAGCCCGTGGATATCAAGATTTTTTAGAAGAACGTTTGCGGTTTCATTGTTCATACTGATGCCCGTACCTGCATAGTCCGACAGAGGATAGCCCGTGTAACATGCCTCTGATTTCGGGAATACTGCACCAACTCGCGTGCATTGACCATGATCTGTTAGTTCAAGGCATTCAACATCCACGTTCTTTGATCCTGACAAATTTAGAATAGTGCTTAACCCATACCCCCCAAACAATTGCGTCTTCTTATTGCAGCTCTTGTAATTTTCCCCAAGTAGCCGGGTTGGGTGATCGGGTGTCCCCGAAGGCAAAGGAGGCATTGAGCAGCCGTAAGGATCACCTGGGCAGTTTCCCCAATAATTCTTTGAATCCGGGCCTTTATACCCCATCCGGTATGGGCCGCCTCGAATAATGATCGTGTCTCCACCTTCAAGCAAAGAATCTTTATTGCCGTAGGCGCCATTTGTGATCAGATGGTACGGATGATTAAAGGCGCAAGGCTGTCTTGTTCCTTTGCCGCGATAGGCCGCATCCACTGTTCCTGTACACTGCTTGCGATCGCCACCATCCGGGCGAATAAACCAGGTGCGCGATCCCGGAGAAACAGAGACGTCCGTAGGCTTGTGTTCCTTCCCGCTATATCCCAACAGTATGAGTGGAAATAGAAGCAGAAAGCAGAAGATACCCGCAAATCCAAACCAGCGATTTAGCATAAAACTCCGATCTCACCCTATGGATACCCAACAACCGCTACCCAATGAGTACAGTTTTGGCGCATTGCCATCAATGCCACTGTCTGAATCTATACATGGATAGAAGAGACATGTAAGCACTATTTGTGCATCACATCCGAATAAGCCTTCGAAATCTCATCGATAAACCCCTGCAGCGAGAAGTTTTGCCTGACGTGCTCCGCTCCCGCCACCCCGAAGCGCTTCGCCTTTTCAGGGTCTTCGATCAACGTCATGATTGCGTCCGCGAGCTCTTTGCTGTTGCCGTGTTCGTGCAGATATCCGGTGACACCAGGTTGAATAATCTCTGGGATCCCCCCTACGGCAGTGGCTATCACTGGCTTTCGCATCGCCATCGTTTCCAAAATACTCAAAGGAAAGCCTTCTCGGTGTGTGCTTAGAACACATATGTCCATAGCCGCAATCAGACGAGGAACATCGGTACGGTGGCCGGTAAAGATGAAGCTGTCAGCAATTCCTAATTCTTCAAGCTTCTTGGCCACCTCTTCGTAGTGGCTTCGATTTAGATCGACGAGGGAATTATCTCCCACAATCAGGAAGCGCGTATTGGGATGCTTCGTCAAGATCACTACAGCAGAATCAGCCAGAGTGAAGTAGTCTTTCTGCCGGGAAACACGCGCAACAACTCCGACCACCGGACATCCGTCTGGGATTCCCAATTCGTGCCGTACGGCTGCAGTGCCCTCCGACATGTCATCTGTCGGAACTTCTATCGCGTCATAAACGACACGAGCCTTATTCTCAGGAAGAGAGATAGCAAAGGTCTGCTTCGCTTCTTTTGATACGAAGATAAAACTCTGAATCGGCAAAAGGCAAAGCCTCTCACGCAAACTCAAACTCGGATAGCTAACTCTGAGATGGCATACTCTGCGAGAGCGTGCAAGCAGAGCAGCAAGGCTATTATGGATCGCTGCCTTTTCATCAGAAAAATGGACCACATCCACTCCCACCCGCCGAAGCTGGCGTGCCACAGCCAGAGATTCTTTATAAAATTTGGGAGCATGTCTCAAGCTAGGCTGGGGAGGATCGTAGATAACCGTCTCGATCCCCAATTCCTTGAAGGCATCGATCAACGATGTTGCGTCATGCAAGCAAAATGCGACGTGTCGGAACTTATTCCGTGTTGCCGCTGTCAAACGAAGCGTAGCAATCTCGACCCCGCCCATACCACTCCAGGGCATGAAATGAGCGACGGTTAGCTTCTGGCCATCCCCCTTCGCTTCCCTAATATTCTCCAAACTTCCCTCCCCGTCCGCCCCACGAAACCAAGCCAGACTCATCATAGCGTGTGCAAAATTCCAACGCACAATGGCTTTAGATGCTTTGGCTGCGGCCTATGACGCCATCCTATCTACTTTGTATCTCCCCAAAAACAATTTGATCCTGGGTAGAATCTGGCGCTTCACATTATCTCGGAACATCAGGCCAACTGTAAGGATAAAAATGGGCAACAGAGCCATGGTCTGCATAAAAAATGTTGTCTTATTATGCACAGGGAAGTGCACATCAACAGCGTAAGAGGCAACGGCAAATGGAACTGTCGACAGAAAAACCGGAGCCACTACCTTCCATATCACGTCAAAAGCGCGGATACCCACCAATTCAGAGATATATCGTGGCCAAAGGACAAGCTGCACAACTAAGCTTGGGATCAGAGTTCCAATTGCGACTCCATAGATTCCGTACACATGAGCCAGAATAATGCTGAGCGTCAGGTTCGAGATGGCTTCACCGATTGCCCATTTGGCAAGCGTCTTATGTTTTCCAACTCCAAAAGCTATTGATCCTGCCGTCACGTTCTGAAGAGAAAATAGAAGCGCCGTCGCTAAAATTGCCAACACGGTTCCCGATGACTTGGAATACTGTGGCCCCATCCATACCCCGATAAAGCTGTCACCGCGAATGATCAAGGTAAGAGCGATCGGCAAGGAGATGGCCATCGTCGCCCGCGTGCCATTAATGTAGAGCGACCGCAGACTGGATGTATTCCCCTCGGCTTCATACATGCTGGCGGCCGGTGTAAAGGTCTTGGTCATCGCACTAACAATCTGGCTCGTGTAACGACACAAGGAATTTCCGATGGAGTAGAAGGTCACCGCGGAGGCCGTAATGAACGCGCCGACCACTAGATTGTCTGACTGATATACCAACTGGACCGCCACCGTATCCAGAAAAGCGTAGAAGCTATACGACCAGATCTTACGAAGAACTTCCTTTTTCGGTTTCGTCAGACGGATTGTTAGTTCCGGATAGATTCTCCGAACGATATATACCAGCAGGCCATTGCCAACCAATGCAGAGAGAAGCTCGCAGAATGCGATGGCGACGATGCCGTGGCCGGCAAGCAGCACGTACACAACCCCGATGACGCGGATTGCTAACTGGACCAGCGTTACATAGCTTCGCAGATCATACCGATTCAAAGCAGAGAGCGTAGAGCTGAACACCCCGAACGACATGGAAATTGTCGAGGTGATGCCAATGACAAGGATGGCCTCACGAGCGTCAACGGCCAATGACGGAGGAACCTTGAAAATCAGCGGAAATATCGCCGCGAGCACACCGCTCAGAACGAGCAGCAGAACGCTGATCTGTAACCGGACCCAAAGCACCGCCGACAGAACTTCAGAAGCCCCTTCGTGATCCTGAGTGGCATGTCCTTTGGAGACGAACCGGACGACCGAACTGGCCATTCCCATATCGAGAATTGCCAGATAGTTGACGGTAGAGACCGCCAAAACCCAAACGCCATACGCAACATCCCCCAACCGATGGACGACGAACGGAGCCAGGAAAAACCCGACCGACAAAGTGGCCGCTGTGGCAAACCAATTGGATAGGACGCTTCTGGCAATCTGCCATACACGCGACTGCAAGCTAAAACTCCTTTGCGCCGATCTCAGACCATGACGAAACCGTCTCAAATCTATTGGATTAAAAATGCATTAGCAGTCTAGATTTTGTACGCGCAAAGCGATGGTAACAGCGTCGAGCCAATGCCGCACACACCGACATGACGGATTATTGACTTTTGCTGCAAAAGATTTCCCTCAAGAGTCTCCCCGTTCGTCCCGCAGCAATCCTGGGTGGCGAAATGAAAATTCTGCCCGCTGGACAATAGCCCCCACGAAAAAATTACAGCCCCAAACCAATGGCGATATCAAGGCCTCACGACTACGATTTCCCCTCTGCGAATACCAACCTAAAATCAAGAAAAAAAGCTACTTAGAGCGACCCGCAGACAAGAAGACAAGCTCTATCCCTATTGCCGAGCCAGCTATTCTTCACGTAGTATTTCAGGCGCTGTATAAAAACAATCCCACGATAGTTGTAGCTGGAAGGACTCAGCATGCGAGTGACCGCCCTTGTCCCTACCTTCAATCGAAGCGGCTTTCTGAAAGAGGCTCTCTCGAGTCTCTTAAGGCAAACACTGCCGCCGGATGAGATCATCGTCATCGATGATGGATCGACTGACGATACCGCTCAGGTCGTTGTGCCATTCGCGTCCGCCATAAAATACATATACAAACCAAACGGCGGAAAGTCTTCGGCTCTTAATCTCGGCTTAGATCAGGCGTCGGGTGAATTGATTTACATCCTCGACGATGACGATATCGCTGCCGACGACGCCATTGAACGCATGTCTGAAGCACTAGCCAATAACCCGGAATATGGTTTTGTCTATGGCGAATTTAATTCCTTCAGGGTGTCCGATTCAGGGGTCATCTCCTGGGAGGCACGCGCTCAGCCGCCTGCGGACAATGAACTTTATCTGTCCTTACTGCACCATAATCGGATCGTGCCGCCCAGCATGCTGGTTCGTAAATCATGCTACGAACACGTTGGGCCATTTAATGAAGACTTTATAAGGTCTCAGGATTACGAGATGCTTCTGCGTCTGGTCAGAGAGTTCAAAGGAAAGCGTCTGAATTGTGTTCTTTCTCACATCCGGCAACATACCGGGATGCGCGGTTCCGCCGCAGTTCCGGTAGCTGCAAAAGATAGCTATACGGCGTGGAGAGATTTTGACGCAAAGGCTATCTCCGCGGTTTACCATTCCTATGAGATTGAAGAGTTCTTACCGCAGCCCGTTACCATGCTGAGCAATCAGGATCGTTTTACGGCACTGTTGCAGAGATGTGTCATCGTCGGGCGCAAGAAGCTTTGGGATCTCGCGACAAACGATCTCCGGGAAGCCTGTGCTCTGGCCTCGCAACTTGATATTCATGACCTTACCCTGTCGCAGTCGTTTATCCTGCGAAGGCTGTTCGACACCTCGAGTCATGCTCTTCACGATCTTGCCGCTGCAGACGATTTTCGAGCAGTACTGCTCAGCATAAGCGACCCAACGTTAGCGAATCAGATTCGCGCAGCTCTAATCTCTCCTATCCTGGAGCAGGTACAAGATTCCCTGCGACTCAGGGCGGCCAGGACTTCCCTTTATTTGATAGCGTGCCTCTTATTTCTATCCCCCTTAGGACTAGGTATCAACCATTTGGGCGATAGGGCATTAAAAAAGATCGACCAGACACGCTCTGCCAGACTAAAAAGCGAACAAAGAGCGGCGTAAGATATCATCAGAAAGAAAGCGTCCCGGGTTGAAGCCCTCCGTCACGCCCATACGGGCTGATGGAGAGGCAACGGAGCGGATAACTGTGAAGAGAGCTACCGACAAGACAGCACATGGCCCTATGGAGCAACCGGCTGCGAATTAGTCGCTACAGCAAGCGTTGGCACTCGAACCATTGTTTCCACCCCAGCACGGTAATCTCACATGGAGACCGGCCGTGAAGCTGCTTTTTTGGTTCTGCTTTGTTCTCACAGCATACGCATATTTTGGTTACACCCTATGGCTTTGGATATACGTTCGCCTGCATAGACTTCCCACCCTGCAAAGCCCCATCACCCCGGCCATATCTATTATCATCGCCGCACGAAACGAAGAGGCCAATCTTCCGGCCAAGCTGGAGAACCTTCGCCTTCTGGACTACCCGCAGAATCGCATCCAGATTGTCGTCGCCTCTGATGGATCGACGGATCGGACCGCGAGCATCCTATCGGAGCAATCGCCCCAACTCACTTCCGTCATTCTCAGCGAGTCGAACGGAAAGGCATACGCACTGAATGAAGCCGTCAAACGTGCCACTGGGGAAATTCTCGTATTTTTAGATGTACGTCAATTTGTCGAGCTAAACGCAGTTTCTGAGCTAGTCTCTTGCTTTGCCGATCCATCCGTCGGTGCAGTAAGCGGAGAGTTGCTGCTCGAAAACGCCTCGGGCACACCGTCTCCCGATGCTCTTGGCATCTACTGGAAGATTGAAAAAGTTGTGCGCCGACTCGAATCCTCCTCTGGCTCGGTTGTAGGAGTGACCGGAGCGATTTACGCGATCCGTCGCGAACTCTATACCGAGATTCCCACCGGAACCCTCCTCGATGACGTCTTTGTTCCTATGAACGTGGCTCGACTCGGCAAGCGCGTCCTCTTTCAACCATCCGCCATCGCCCGCGACCGTCTTTTTAGTGCCAAGGGCAAGGAATTTTCGCGCAAAGTTCGTACACTGACCGGCAATTATCAACTGCTGCAGCTTGCGCCCTGGCTGCTCTCATCGGCCAACCCTCTGCTCTTTCGTTTCATCAGCCATAAGCTTTTGAGACTTGCTGTTCCCCTGTTCCTCGTAGTCATGCTCGTTACCTCTGCCCTGACCGGAGGTTCTTTCTATCAAGCTATCTTCTGGCTCCAGGTCATCTTTTATCTTCTGGCCGTCTTCGGGATGCTGAATCCCTCCTTCAGAAAGCTCAAACCTGCCGCCATTGCCAGCACTTTCGTTATGCTCAATGCGGCGGCAGCGATGGCGTTCTACAATTTCATAGCTGGTAAAAATAAGGTCTGGGTTCCATAATTTTTTGAGCTAGCTTACTTATTTTTATTGGCCGCACCAACGAGGCTGTACCGTGGGATTAGGCATTGCACATTACGTACCGCTGGTGATCTATTTAGGCTGCTGGATCGCGATCATCGCATCTCTGGTGGGACGCCCCCTCTGGGCCTTTTACTACATGCTTCCTTTATTGCCCTATCGCACACTGCGTGATCATTTCCTCGTTTACCCACTTGGGACCAATATTCTTACGATTTTAGTCATTGCGGTCGTTGCGGGAGCGCTGCTTCATGGAAAACGCCTCCCTAAATCAAAGATCTACCTGACCTGGCTCATCTTTGGCGTTTACATGTATCTTTCCATGTGGTTGGGAACCGCATTGGGACACGCAAACGCGCCTCTCTGGATCAACGACGTCAATTTCGCGACATGGAAAGACTATATGCTGCTCCCCCTGGTCTTTGTAGCCGCAGGCCTGGTCGTCGAAGACCGGAAGGCAGTGAGAACCGTTATCCTAATCGCTGGTATAACCCTGCTTTTCATCGACCGAAGCGCATTAATGGATAGCATGTCCAGAACTTGGAGCACTTTTGACGAAGACAAACGCGATGGGGGGCCACTGGGATGGGCTGGCTCGAATGGCCTCGCGGCATTTCTCGCACAGTTCTCCATGTTTTTCTGGGGCTTTGGCCAATTTCTTAAACGGAGGAAAGCCAAACTGCTATGTTATGCCTTAGTTGCCACCACTATTTTTGCCACAATGTATACCTTTTCTAGAGCGTCTTACATTGCAATCGTGGCTGGGGCTCTCCTTCTTGGCATATTAAAAGACCGAAAGATGATCATCGTCGTCGCAGTCTTTCTATTCACGTGGCAAGCCATTGTGCCAGTGGCTGTGACCGAGCGTGTGATGATGACCACAAATTCCAGCGGGCAGCTTGAGGCCTCCGCACAGGAGCGCGTCGATCTTTGGGAAAATGCGAAAAAGGCCTTCTATGATGAACCGCTCTTTGGAATGGGCTATGCCACCTTTCAATACGGAGAGCACACGGATAATCTGAAAGATACTCACAATTGGTACGTCAAGGTCCTCATTGAAACCGGGATTCTAGGCGGCATTATCGCTATAGTCCTTCTTTGCCAAATGCTTGCCCTGGCATACCGTCTCTTAAAGCACAGCAAAGACCCGCTTTACCAAGGGCTTGGGTTTGCACTTCTTCTTTGCATAAGCGCCTGCATCATTCTGAATTGTTTTGGCGATCGATGGACATATCTCGAGATAAACGGACTTCTTTGGGCGCTCATAGGCACGGCAACCGTTGCAGTCCATCTCACGGAGCCGGAATCAACCGCACAGGCCGTCCTTCCGGACACAGTCCATGCCGTCAATCCCTATATGGCCTATCGCTAGCGCGCGCGAAATTGTCTTTGGCGCAATTGAGTTCCTTATAAACACTATGATTACTTCCCTGCAACGGGCATCGAATCTCCACCAGCCAGAAGACGTCGATCTGCCTCATGTCCTGCTTGTCGTCGATCAATTTTCCAAAAATCTTGGCGGCGGCGAACGAATCGCGCTTAAATTGGCCGCTCTCCTTCCCCAATACGGATTCCGAGCGTCCATCCTGACGTTTTCTGCTGATCCGGCAAACCCTATCTTTGAATCAGCCCCATGCCCGGTCTATCTGCTTCCTTTGCAGCGCACCTACGATCGAACCGCGTTGATGGGCGCTCTCGCTCTAAGACGTTTTCTCAAGCAGCAAAAAATTCAGATCGTCCAGACCTTTTTTGAGAGCTCCGATATCTGGGCGGGCTTTGTCACCAAACTCCTGTCCGACGCAAAGCTGATCTGGAGCCGCCGGGACATGGGAATCCTCAGGACCCGCAAACACGAAGTTGCTTATCGCCTGATGGCTGGTCTCCCCGATGCAGTCTTCGCCGTCTCCGAGCTGGTCCGCCAGCATTGCATCGAGCAGGATCACGTCGACCCTGATCGTGTCCAAACCGTCTACAACGGCCTCGACCTCGCTGATTGGGACGGCACCTCGCAATCGGCGCCTTCCCGGGACAGGCTTCTCGTCACATCCATCGGCAACATCCGCCACGTCAAGGGCCACGATGTCTTCATCAAAGCGGCCGCTGCTATCGCGCCTAAGTTCCCTCATGTCGACTTCAGCATCGCAGGCGGCGTGCTGGAGCCAGCTTACTTTGAGGAGCTTCAGGGCCTTGTCCGCAAGCTGAATCTTGGAGACCGGTTTCATTTCGCAGGCAGTATCACCGATCTTCAGCAGCACCTCTCCGCAGCCGACATCTTTGTCCTGCCCTCGCGCAGCGAAGGCTTCTCCAACGCCATCGTCGAAGCGATGGCTGCATCTCTCCCCGTCATTGCAACCAACGTCGGAGGTAATGCTGAAGCCGTGCAGGATGGTGTCACCGGCATCGTAGTTCCAGCAGAGGATCCCGAAGCACTCGCCGCTGCCATCACACGTCTTCTCGCCGCTCCAGCCCAGGCAAAAGCTATGGGAGTAGCCGGGAAGCAAAGGGTTGCAGAAAGATTCACGACCGAGGCCATGATGCTACAGACGACTGCAGCCTACAGAAAGCTGCTCAGCCGGCGATAGATCGTCTCCAAAATAAAAGAGCGGGAGGGCATTAGCCCTCCCGCTCTTTTCAATTCAAACCCACATCTAGCAACGAACAACCTTGGGAGAGCGAATTCCCTTGGTCGCATTGCGCGAGTCCACCACAAGTTTGGACTGGCTGACGATCTCCTCATAGTTGTAATCGGAGTGGTCGGTCACGATCAGGACACAGTCGTACTGATCCAGATTCTCCAGCGGCGTGCAGGTCATGTTGAGGTTGTAGTGCCGTCCTCTGCCTACGGTCGGGAAGTAAGGATCGTTGTACTGAACGTCAGCCCCTTCCTCGCGCAGCAGTTCGATGATCGTTAGCGACGGAGACTCGCGAAGATCGTCGATATTCTTCTTGTAAGCCATCCCCAGCATCAGAATCTTTGCGCCGTTGACAGCCTTCTTGTGCTGGTTCAGAGCCTTGCCGACAGCGGTGACCACATGCGCGGGCATCGCCTCGTTGACCTCTCCGGCCAACTCGATGAAGCGCGTATTGAAGTCATACTCCTTGGCCTTCCAGCTCAGGTAGAAGGGGTCAATCGGAATGCAGTGGCCGCCAAGGCCGGGGCCGGGATAGAAGGGGTGAAAGCCGAAAGGCTTCGTCGCCGCGGCATCGATCACTTCCCAGATGTCGACGCCCATCTTGAGCGAGAGCAGCTTCAACTCATTCACCAACGCAATATTCACGCAGCGGTAGATGTTCTCCAACAGCTTGGTCATCTCGGCCACGCGTGTCGACGAAACCTGCACGGCACGCGTGAAGATGCCTTCATACAATGTCGCCGCCAGCGTCGTGGCAATCTCTTCGTGGCCGCCAACCACCTTGGGGATGTCGCGGCGCGCCACCGTATCGTTGCCCGGATCTTCGCGCTCCGGCGAAAAGGCTACATAGAAGACACCGTGCTCCGCAGCCGCCCCTTCGCTCTGGACCTTCAGCCCCTTGGTGTTGCCCGCCTCGAGAACCGGAATCATCAACTCTTCCGTCGTTCCCGGATACGTCGTGCTCTCAAGAATTACAAGCTGACCCTCGCGAACCCACGGCGCAGCAGCCTTCGCCGTATTCTCGACGTAGCTCAGATCCGGTTCGCGATGTTCTGTCAGCGGTGTAGGAACGCACATGATGATGGCGTCCATATCCGACAGTTGAGAAAAACTCGTAGTAGCAGTGAACCCATGCGCGCGCGCACTCTGGATCTCAGTGGCAGCGATGCGGAAGATGTAGGAACGGCCGGCTTCGAGGTCCGTCACCTTCTTTTCGTCGATGTCGAAACCCGTTACTTTAAAACCGGCCTCGGCAAGCAACAGCGAAAGTGGCAACCCAACATAGCCGAGTCCAATGACTCCAATTTTGGCAGTGCGGCTCTTCAGGCGATCGAAGCGCTCCTGGGCAATCTGAGGAAGAACAACGGGGCTCTTGGTCAACATATACTGAATTATCGCATTCGCCCCGCGAAATCCGAATCTTTCCTTCTGCCCTGCCGCGAGCCTCTAATTTTTCGCAAATTTTGATTATTTTTTACCCTTCTCTTACAGAATGGGCCACGCGCTTCATCCACTCAAAAACTGAGAGCGCAACATCCATCGCAAAAAATATCAGATAATGGGTTGTTCTTTGGATATGTGCCTGGGGAGGAAACACCGTTTCTTTCCGCACCTTACAAACAGCACAAAAGTTGCATGGACGCGAGCAAGCGAAATTGAAAAACTAACTGCTCCCGATGGTGGCGCAATGAGTGATTTGCGGATATCGCCACCCCGATAAACTTTGATTACAGCCAGTGACGCTCCTGGTGGAGGATAGATGGCTCGTTACTTGATTACAGGAATTGCCGGTTTTATTGGTTCAACCTTGGCCCACGCTCTCGTGGACCAGGGACACGAGGTTCGCGGCATCGACAACCTCTCTACAGGAAACCTTGAAAATCTGGCGGATATCCGGCATCAGATCTCCTTCCACGAGATGGATCTGCAGGACGTACCCGGCGTCCGATCCGCGTGCGAAGGCGTGGACTTCGTTCTCCATCAGGGTGCGCTCGCTTCGGTTCCGCGTTCGGTTAAAGATCCCGTCTCTTCGCACGAATCCAACATCAACGGCACCCTCAACCTTCTGGTTGCCGCCCGTGATGCCCGCGTGCGCCGCATCGTCTATGCTGCTTCTTCCTCAGCTTATGGCGACCAGCCAACGCAGCCCAAGCAGGAGGACATGCTGCCTCGTCCGCTGTCTCCCTATGCCGTTCAGAAGCTCACCTGCGAGTACTACATTCAGTCCTTCTACCGCTCCTACGGGCTCGAAGGCGTCTGCCTGCGCTACTTCAATATCTTTGGACCACGTCAGGCCGCGGACTCGCCTTACTCCGGCGTCATCGCCCAGTTCACCTACAAAATGATGGCCGGGCAGACCCCGACTATCTTCGGCGACGGGCTCACCAGCCGCGACTTCAACTATGTCGATAACGCCGTCAGCGCCAACCTGTTGGCCTGCACTGCACCCAGCGAAGTCGCCACCGGACGGGTCTTCAACATCGGTACCGGCAAGAGCCACACCCTCAACGAGGTCTACGCCACCATCGCCGAACACCTCGGCTTCACCGCCAAACCCAGCTACGGACCACCCCGCGAAGGCGATATCCAGCACTCGCTGGCAGACATCAGCCGAGCCACCTCAGAACTGGGCTATATCCCCAAGGCACACTTTCACGAGGGCCTGAAGAAGACGGTCGCATGGTATTTGGAAGAAAAAGAGAAGAACGAAACCATTACCGTCAAAGGCGGAAATATTTCCGTGTAAATTGCTCCACCATCAACCTGTCCAGAAAAGAAAATAGCCGCCAGAGAAATCTGGCGGCTATGAATCTTTGTCTCCTGACTTCATAGAAAGTCGCTCCCGGCAACCTCCTGCAACGCCAGAATCCAAAGTTACGAGCGCATCTTGCGCATCAAGGCTCCGGCAGATCCGAGCAGGCCGGTTCCAAGAAGAATCAGCGAGTTCGGCTCCGGAACGCTCGAAATGGAACCACTAAAATCCACTCCTTCGGCGCTACCGTTGGTCTGGTGAACGTCAAACGTCAAGGTGTTCAACCCAGTCAGAAAGTCTCCGTTGGGAAGTGTGACCAGAAGAGGTGTAATGCAATTCGGCTGCAAGGTTTGGCAGGTGGAGTTCCCTCCGCCGGCGAAATTCTGAACCAGGTTACCGTTGAGATAGACATCGGTGGTATCGTCGGCCAGCACCCAGATCGAACCGGAGTACGAGCTATCGGCCAAATTGAACGTCGAAGTGAAGGTGTAGGTTCCGGTCGCTTCAACGTTGTTGCCACCGGGATAATTCCCGGTATTCTGGGAAACCCAACTTGAAAGGTTAGACCCACTGCCTACGGCAGCCGTCCACACCCCTCCATCGCCAATGTTGTATGTGCTGCCACCGGAAATCTGCAACGCGCTGTTTGCATTTCCGGTCACAGTAATACCATTTGCATTTTGGCCATAGCTTCCCAGTTGCAGGGTGTCAGCCGACGCGAAGGCGGTAGTAAGTATGAGCACCGCCCCCAAAGCAGAAAATTTCGAGAAAAGCTTCATGTAGTTCTCCTGATTCAGCAACCTGTTGGGCCCGTTTTATAAGAAGCGCCGCAATAACGGCTCTTCGAGATCACCTGCAGGCCCTCGACCCCATTCCATCCGTGCCAGGAGTTCTAGTGCAGGTTTCTTAACTTCTTTAAATGCATCTGAACTACCAAATTGAAAACCCATATAAATCAAGCAGATACCTGGATATGCCAACATTGGATAAGCAAGAGATTGCACAGAAGATAGGAATAAAAGTTGCATCGTGTTCTATCTGCACCATTTACAGCGATATTCCTCCAAATTTTCCTGCCACTTGCTCCAACTCAGGCATCGTCCACTCATCACGCATCTCACATCAGAGCTAGGATCGGGCTGTAGGGCGATTCAATTCAAGGGATCAGGCAAACCAGAAAATGTCAGTAAACGTTGCGACAAATATCTCAAAGTCTCACTCGACCAGTCCCCGACGCCTCTACCCTCTGGCTCTACTACTCCTTCTTTTGGCGATGAGCCCCCTCGCCTCGGCCTTCAGCACTCCGCTCTCAGGCTCCGCGCTCGACGACGGCTACTACGACATGTACAACCTCGACTTCCCGGCCGCCCACCAGAGATTTCAGCAGTGGATGTCCGCCCATCCCGAGGACCCCATGGGCCCGGCCTCAGACGCCGCTGCCTGGCTCTTCGGCGAATTCGATCGCCTCCACATCATCGACGTCCAGCTCTTCGCCGACCAGAGCCGTTTTGACAACCGGCAACGCCTTACTCCCGATCCCGCCGTTCGCAAGTCCTTCGACGACCGCGCCGCGCAAGCCGAGCGGCTCGCTGACGCAGCCCTCCAGCGCAATCCCAAAGACACCAACGCGCTCTACGTCAAAACCGTCATCCGCGGCATGCAGTCCGACTACGCCCTCATGATCGACAAGCGCGATATCGCCGCCCTGAACCTCAGCAAGCAGGCCAGCGCCTTCTCCCGTCAGGCCCTTGCCATCAACCCCACGCTCTACGACGCCTACCTCGCCACCGGGGTCGAAAACTATATGCTCAGCCTCAAGTCAGCGCCCGTCCGCTGGATTCTCAACCTGACCGGCGCCAACACCGACCGTGAAGAAGGCATTCGGCTGCTTCGCCTTACGGCAGCCAAGGGCCACTACCTGGCTCCCTTCGCCCGCATGATGCTCGCCGTCGCTGCCCTGCGCGAGAATCACCCGCAAGAGGCCAAGGATATCCTCGTCGCGCTTTCAAAAGAGTTCCCCCGGAACACCCTCTACCAGCGCGAACTGGCAAGAATTCGCTGATTTCTTAGCCAACCATCGAAATTCGGGACTCAAATCCATCTCTGCGTGTAGGCTGAATGAAACATTTGCATCCAGTCATCACGCAGCGCATCGTTCACCATCACAGACAACAATAAAAAGGTCCCTATTAGCATGCGTATCTCGTCAGTCGGAACGGCTTACCCTCCCCATCGCTACTCTCAGGCAGCAATTACCGAAGCGCTCAGAAACCGCTGGCAGGATCGGATGGAAGAACCCCGGCTGATCAACCGTCTCCACGCCAATTGCGGCGTCGAGTTTCGAAACCTCGTCTTTCCGCTCGACGTCTACGAGAACCTCTCCGGCTTCGGCCCCACCAATAATGCCTGGATCAAGGCTGCCGTCGAGCTGGGCCAGCAGGCTATCACCAAGGCGCTCGACCGCGTCGGCCTCACCCCCGCCGATATCTCCGCCATCTTCTTCGCCTCGGTGACCGGCATCGCCAGCCCCACCATCGACGCCCGCCTCATTAACCTGATGCCCTTCCCCACCAACGTGAAACGCACTCCCATCTTCGGCCTCGGTTGCGTCGCTGGAGCAGCGGGCATCTCGCGCGCCTCCGACTACGTTCGCGCCTTCCCCGACCAGTACGCCCTGCTGCTCTCAGTCGAGCTTTGCTCCCTCACCTGGCAGGACAACGACCAGTCGATCGCCAACCTCATCTCCACCGGCCTCTTCGGAGACGGTTCCGCCGCCGTCGTCATCTCAGGCTCTGAGACCGCCCTCGCCAAAGAGGGTTGCGGCCCGCGCATTCTGGACACCCGCTCCACCTTCTACCGCAACACCGAACACATCATGGGCTGGGACATCGGCGATCTCGGCTTCAAGATCGTCCTCTCCCCCGACGTCCCCAAAGTAGTCAACGAGCATCTCCGCGGCAACGTCGAGAGCTTCCTCGCCGACAACAATCTCAAACTGAGCGACATCTCCAGCTATATCTTCCACAGCGGCGGCCCCAAGGTCCTCGAAGCGATGGAGACCTCTCTGGACCTGCCTCCCAACGCACTCGCCCCCTCCTGGAAGAGCCTCCGCGAAGTAGGCAACCTCTCTGCCGCCTCAGTCCTCGCCGTGATGGAGGATTACCTGCTCAATACCCCCGGCAAGCCTGGAACTTATAGCATCCTCGCCGCCATGGGCCCCGCCTTCTGTTCCGAACTCGTCCTGCTTCAGTGGTAATGGATAAGGTCGCTGCATAGATAGCTCAGCTCCACCAAAGCTGCTCACCGAACAGGGCGAGCAGCTTTTCTTACGATTTCCCACAAAATAATGTTGCATGTTCTTGCGCTCCCGGTCTTTTCCTCCACACCGCGGCTCAGGCTGCCTTTACACTGACAAAGGCATCCCTGTAAGTTGAACTAGCACCAAGAGGAAGCTAGGTAGGACTATGGACGACATCGCACAGCGCTGCATTGAGATCATCGCAAAGTCGAAGGGCATTCCTGCGGACTCAATCACCTTGGACAGCACCTTCGACTCCCTCAATATCGACTCTCTCGATAAGATCAACATCTCTTTCGAGGTCGAAGAAGCCTTTTCCATCGAAATCCCCGACGAAGCTCTCGGTACCATCAAGACGGTCGGCGACATGGTGCGCGGCGTCAGCGAACTTCGCGTAAGCCATCCCCCCGCTGCTGTTACCACACCCTAGCCGCGGCTGCCGCGAGGAAGAGATCAAGTGAATCGCGTTGTAGTTACCGGCCTCGGCTGTGTCACCCCCATCGGAAGCACCGTCGAAGACTTCCGTGCCTCCCTGTTCGCGGGGGCCACCGGCATCGCTCCCTTCCCCGACTTCCCCGAGGCTCCCGGCGAGACCCAGGGCCTCCGTTTCACCCAGTCGGCCCGCGTCAAGGACTTCGATCCCCGCCAGCACCTCGAATCAGGCGTCGTCGTCTCCACCGACCGCACCACCCAGTTCGCCATCGTCGCCGCCCGCCAGGCCGCCAAGCACAGCAATCTCCTCCAGCACCATGCTCCCGATAACTTCGCCATCATCGTAGGCTGCGCCTGCGGAGGCCGTCAGGCCGAAGAGACCGAGACCGCCAAGCTCTACACCCGCGATGCCCGCGTCCATCCGCTCACCGTCACCCGCACCATGGCCTCAGCCGGAGCCAGCCACATCTCCATCGACCTCGGCATCACCGGGCCGGTTCTCAATATCTCCACCGCCTGCTCCTCTGGAACCCACGCCATCGGCCTCGCCTTCCAAATGGTTCGTGCAGGCATGGTCTCGGCAGCCATCACCGGAGGCCACGAAGCCCCCCTCACCTTCGGCTTCCTGCGTGCGTGGGACTCCATGCGCGTCGTCTCCCCCACGCAGTGCCGGCCCTTCTCCGCCGACCGCGACGGCATGACCCTCGGCGAAGGCAGCGCCATGCTCGTCCTCGAATCGCTCGAATCGGCACAGGCCCGCAACGCCCCTATCTACGCCGAAATCGTCGGCTTTGGCAGCTCCGCCGACGCCCACCACATTACCCAGCCAGCCCCCGAAGGCGCAGCCGCAGCCATGCGAAAGGCCCTGAGCGACGCCAACGCCTCACCCGACGAGGTCGACTATATTAACGCTCACGGCACCGGAACCCAGGCCAACGACACCACCGAAGCCGCCGCCATCCACCAGCTCTTCGGCGACCGCGCTCCAAAGATCCCCATCAGCTCCACCAAGGCCCTACACGGCCACTCCATCGGAGCCACCGGAGCCATCGAAGCGCTGGCCACGATCCTCGCGCTCCACCACGGCAAGCTTCCCGCCAACGCCGGAGTCACCGAGATCGATCCATCCATCAACCTCGATGTCATCCTCAACACGCCCCGCGAAACCAGCGCCCAATTGGCGCTCTCCAACTCCCTGGCCTTCGGCGGCCTCAACGCCGTTCTAGCGATCCGCCGCGCAATCGAACCCTAAATATCAATGAGACCCCTTAGCCGATATTGGGCACATCGCATAAGCCGCCATCTGGCGCTGGCAGCATTCGCCGCAGTCGGAACCGCTCTCCTCTATCTCGCCACCGCCCCACCAGACTTCCGCCACCGTCTCAGCATGGCGACAGCCTACTGCAGCCTGCTTTTCCTTGCTGCCACTCTACTGCTTGGCCCGTGGAATACCCTTCGCCATCGCCCCAATCCCGTAAGTTTCGACCTTCGCCGCGACATCGGAATCTGGGCTGCCCTGCTCGCTATCCTGCACACAGCCGTCGGCCTGACCGTTCATCTTCGCGGGCGCATGTGGATGTACTTCCTCAAACAGCGCCATCCGCTAAAGCTCCAGACCGGCCTATTCGGTTCAGCCAACGATGTCGGCCTGCTCTCAGCCCTGCTCTTCCTGATGCTCCTCGCTATCTCGAACGATATTTCGATCCGCAGACTGGGCCTGCAACGATGGAAGTCGCTTCAACGCTGGACCTATATCGCAGTCGGCTTAGCCATCCTTCACGGAATCCTCTTCCAACTCGTAGAAAAGCGACACCTGCCCTGGGTGATTTTCTTCGCCACACTCTCTGCTCTCGTCGTTGTTATCCAGCTGGTAGGGGTCATCTATGCCCGAGCCAGCCGTCAGACATAAGAGCCAACCCGCAAGTAGCCGTAATCTAAAAATGAAAATATTGGCAGGAAAGGAGTTGACCTTATATTTCCTGCGTCTTCCATCGAACTGCGACAATAGCCAAAGCATTCCAGCTGGCTGAAACACCACAAGTATCAAGACCTCGGCAACTCCCCATCAAGGAAACCTCTTTGATCTCAGTACTCATCCTCACCCGCAACGAAGAGCACGACCTTCCCGGCTGCCTCGCCTCTGTCGGCTGGTCCGACGACGTCCACGTCTTCGACTCCTTCTCGACCGACGACACCGTCTCCATCGCTCAGTCTGCCGGGGCCCACGTCCAGCAGCGCACCTTCGACGACTACGCCACCCACCGCAACGCCGCCCTCGCCACCGTCTCCTTCAAGCATCCCTGGGTCTTCCTGCTCGACGCCGACGAACGTCCCACCACGGAACTCTCTCACGAGATGCAGCAGATCGTCCTGGCCACTCCCACCGAAATATCAGGCTTCCGCCTCAGCCGTCGTGACTTCCTCTTCGGCACCTGGCTCAAACACGCACAGATCTCGCCCTTTTACATCCGCCTCGTGCGTCCCGAGCGCAGCCGCTACACCCGCGCCATCAACGAAGTCATCGAGGTCGAGGGCACTATCGCCGACCTCAGCTATCCGCTCGACCACTATCCATTTTCCAAAGGCATTGCCCACTGGCTCAACAAGCACAACCTCTACTCCACCATGGAGGCTGAGCTCATCCACCGCCAGCAAGGGCTGCAGAATCCATCTTTAAAGACCGCCCTCAGCGGCCCCGACTTCCACACCCGCCGCCTGCACCAGAAAGCGATCTTCTACCGCCTGCCCGGCCGCCCCATCATTAAATGGCTCTACATGATGTTCCTGCGCGGAGCTATCCTCGATGGCCCAGCCGGTCTCACCTACGCCACTCTGCAATCCATCTACGAGTACTTCATCGTGCTCAAGACACGGGAACTGCAACGCGGCGGAGCCTGATCCTCTCTCCGCCGCCGCAATGCAATCACAAAGCCCTACAGCAGTTTGATCGAATCAACCTTCAGGGTGTCGCCATCGACATCGCCCTTGACGTTCACGCGAAGGTGATCGGTCTCCTTCGAATTCTTCAACTGCTTGAGAATCTTGGCGTTGCCATCCGCATCGAACTTCAGAAACTGTTTGTCCTCGGTGACAATGCCGAAACCGCTCTTCTCGCACTTCAAAGCGCAGTCGCGTGTGTGCGCATCAGCATTATCGGCGACCTTGCTCGAGCAGCTCACATCGACAACCGAAACATCCTTGAACGACTTCGGAGCGGCCAACGCCGGCGTTGCGAGCAGGCCCGCCGCGAGCAGGGATATAAGTACTTTCATGGGGTTCTCCATTCATGTTGAGTTTCATTTATGACGCATTGCAGCAAACTCTGGCACTGCAACGATACTCTAGTTCACTGCCACCTGCCCATAGGCTTCGCGCACGGTCGAAAGCTGCGAGAGCGCAAATGCGCCGACGGCAATCTCAAGGTCACGAACGGCAATGTCATAGAACATCCCCGTCGTCAGCAGGTTCAGCGCAATGCAAATCAGCCACACCATAACAAGGTAGCTGCCGATCTTCGTCCAGCGGCTCAGCACGAGCACGCCTGCGACAATCTCCACCACACCAACGACATGCATGAAGGTTGGCGCACTCACGGGAACGATCTTCGTCACCAGAGGGCTGAGATACATTCCCCAGTCCGTCAATTTGTTGAAATATTTATCAATTCCGGAAATGATAGGCACCACACCCAGCGCAATCCGCAGCGCCCACCAACTGGCATTAAGGCGTTTATTGAACGTAGTCATCTTCTACCTCTTACTCAAAAGACTTCAAGGCGCACCATTCGGTTACAGAGAAAAAGCGTTGTAACCCTTTTGGGTCTGGCGCACTCTCTTAGGAAGAGCAGGCTATGGAAACGACCGCAATCCTCGAACAATCGAAGCAATTGACGGACGAAGAGGTGGTAGCTCGCGTCCGTGCAGGAGACCTCGCCATGTATGAGGTCATCATGCGCCGCTACAACCAACGCCTCTATCGCATCGCCCGCGCCATTCTGCACGATGATGTAGAAGCCGAAGACGTCATGCAGGACGCCTACGTTCGCGCCTACACGCACCTTGAACAATTTGCAGGCCGGTCAGCATTTTCCACATGGCTGACCCGCATCACCGTCCACGAGGCGTTGACTCGTCTTCGCTCACGCAACCGGCATCCACAGGTAGATGTCACCGAATATGACGGAGAGATCTCGATGAAGACGCCCAGCAACTTACTCGACCCGGAAAAGAATGCCTCGACCGGCCAGCTACGAGAGTTTTTGGAAGAGGCCGTTCTGAACCTTCCGGAGAACTATCGAACCGTCGTCATGCTGCGCGATATCGAAGAGTTGAGCACAGCCGAAACCGCCGAAGCGCTCGACCTGACCGAAGACAACGTCAAGATACGCCTGCATCGCGGCCACGGCATGATCCGCAACTGGCTCTTCGAGCGCATCGGGCCAGGCGCAAAGGAGGCCTTTCCCTTCATGGGTATCCGTTGCGACCGCGTCGTGCAGAACGTCTTCGAGCGCCTGACGAAACTCGCCGACGCCCACCCATAAATTCCTAAGCCTTCGACTCCGAAGAGAGCGCCGCCTTCTCGTCCGTCTTGTGCAGAAGGCTGATTACCGACTGATACAAGCGGTTCCTCATCTCAAACCGGTCGCCCGCGCGCGTCACATAACGGACCAGAATATCGATACCCGATCCTGCCGGACGCATCTCTACCGATGGAGTCGCGGAGAAGAGGCTCAGGTTCGTCTGCTTCGTCGACCGCTGCCACTCCTGCTCCGCTTCCTGTCCACCTTGTCTGGTCTCCTTGAGCACCACCTCGTGAATCGCATCGATCATCTTGAACGCATCTTCGCCTGCTGGCACATTCAAGCTGATCTCATCCCACATCCACTGTCCTGTCGTCGAGAAGTTAAGAAACTGCCCCGAGATGGCATATTTATTGAGGAACGTAACACGACGGCCCGTCGGATGCCCCTTGTCGCTCCAATTTCCCGTCTCCAGCAGCGAAGTTCGGAAGACTCCAATCTCAATGACCTCACCGGCCACGCCATTAATCTCCACCCAGTCGCCCAGGCGAATCCCATTCTTCCCCATCAACACAAACCAACCGAAGAAGGCGAGAATGAAGTCCTGAAACACCACTGTCAACCCCGCCGTGGCCAGTCCGAGGATCGTCGGCGTCTGACTCGGCGTTCCAAAGATCACCAACAGCACCAGCACCAGCGTCACAAACTGAATCCCCAGATGCGCAATCGTCCGTAGCGTGTGCAGGCTGCGCTGCTCCATCTTCGACCGGTCCAGCATCATCCGTACCAACGCGCCCAGCAGCGCAGCGCACAGCAGTAGAAAGGCAATCAGCGCAAACGACTGAAAGAGCAGGTGAGTGATGATCCTGTGCTGCAACTCCACCTGCGCCAGCCACTGGTCATAGACCCCCGAAAGCTGCTGCTGCGTCTGAAGCCTGTCATCCAGGATGGAATGAACCTGTGCGATCGCATGCATCTTTCCCATCCGCGCAACGCGTCCCCTTATAGCGTTAGCGTCCGCCAATGTGCCCGCATCACTCGCCGCAGAACCTACGCCTGCTTCCGCCGCACTGGCCTTCTTCTCGATCTCCGCGTGCTGCGCCATCAGCGCCACGACATCGGCATCCGCCTCCGCCTTTGCCTGACGGATCAGGTCCATCCGGCTGCGCTGATCGAACCACGACTTCGCCCGTGCATACAACGTTCCATGCCGCTTCGCCGAAGCCACCGCCGTCGGCGCGCCGCCGCTATCCATCTCTTCGTCGAACTTCTTCATCGACGCTTCCCGCGCCGTCAACTCCTGCTGAATAGCTCCCCGCTTGTCGCCGCTAACCCTGGCGAGATCGTCCGTGGCATCGCCCAATTCGTCGTTGTCCAGCGTCAACTGCGCCTTCGCCGCATCCAGTTCGTCCGACTGCACCGTGCCATCGTAAGCCTTGGGCAGCTTCGCCGTTGCCGCAGTCACGCGATCCACCGTCGCCTGATCTTCCTTCACCGTCTCCTTCAACACGGCAATCTTCTGCGAAAGCGCTAGCGCATCACCCTTCAGCACCGGAGGCTGCAACGCCGCCATCCGCAGCGCCTGCGCAAAGGCCTGATCGACCTCATGGTCTGCCAGCCGCTCGGCGTTCCGGGCAAGCCGTTTCTCTTCCACCGACACCGCCATCGGAGCCAGCGCCTGCGCCGTCTGCCACGGCCGCTGATCCACCAGCGTCTCCGCCGCAGCCCCGCGCTGCCCCCGCAGGAACGGGAGATTCGCCATCGAGCCCCGGGTCAAATAGCTCGCCACTAAAAGCACAACTAATGCCGCTGCCGGCACCGCAATCAGAATTTTTCGCATATCCTTCATCTCTACCAGCCTATAGGTTCTGCGCCCTCCCACAAAAGTCACACAAATTCATCTGGCACAAAATCACCCCTGACCATCTACACTCAGTTCATGTGCGGAATTGTTGGTTATATCGGTCCCCAGCCCGTCGTCCCCGTCATCATTGAAGGCCTGCGCCGTCTCGAATATCGCGGCTACGACTCCGCCGGCATCGCCGTAGCGGGCAATTCCAGCGGTCTCGAACTTCGCCGCGCTCCAGGCAAGCTGCGCAACCTCGAAGCCGTCATCGCCGAGCATCCCCTCCACGGCACCTTCGGCATCGGCCACACTCGCTGGGCCACCCACGGCCGCCCGACTGAAGAGAACGCGCACCCCCACCGCGACTGCACCGGAACCCTCGTCGTCGTCCACAACGGCATCGTCGAGAACTATCTCGCTCTAAAAAAAGAGCTTACCGCCTCCGGCCACAAGTTCGTCACCGAGACCGACACCGAGATCATCGCCCACCTGATCGAAGAAGAGATCAAGCAGGCCCCCGGCATCGTCCTCGAAGAGGCCGTCCGCCGCACCGTCCACCGCCTCACCGGAGCCTTCGCCATCGGCGTCCTCTCCGCCAACGAGCCCAACAAGCTCGTCGCCGCCCGCATGGGCCCGCCCGCCGTCATCGGCATCGGCGAAGGCGAATACTTCCTCGCCTCCGACGTCCCCGGCATCCTCCACCACACCCGCAACATCCACTTCCTGCAGGATGGAGAGATCGCCGTCCTCACCCCCACCGGCGTCACCCTCACCGACTTCGAAGCCAAGCCTCTGCCCTTAAAAGTCCAGCGCATCGCCTGGGATCCCATCCAGGCCGAAAAGGCTGGCTACAAGCACTTCATGCTCAAAGAAATCAACGAGCAGCCCCGCGCCATCCGCGACACCACCCTCGGCCGCGTCTCGCTCGACACCGGCAAGGTCTTCCTCAGCGAGATGCAGATCACCGACGAGGACTTCCGCACCGCCAGCCAGATCACCATCGCCGCCTGCGGGACGTCATGGCATGCGGGGCTCGCCGGAAAATTCATGATCGAGCGCCTCGCCCGCCTCCCCGTCGATGTCGACTACGCCAGCGAGTATCGCTACCGCGATCCCATCGCCGACCCGCACGCCATCGGCCTGCTCATCACCCAGTCCGGCGAAACCGCCGACACCATCGCCGCCCAGCGCGAGTTGATCTCGAAGGGCAGCAAAACCCTCGCCATCTGCAACGTCGTCGGAGCAGCGGTCACCCGCGAGGCACAGGGAACCATCACCACCAACGCAGGCCCCGAGATCGGCGTCGCCTCCACCAAGGCCTTCACCGCCCAGCTCACCGCGCTCTTTATCCTCGCGCTGCGCCTCGCCCAGGTCCGCGGCACCATCACCGATGCCGAATCCCTCCACCTGGTCACCGAGCTCTCTCGAATCCCCGGCAAGCTCGACCACATGCTCAACCTCACCGGAGCCACCGGCACCTCCGAGGGCGTCGCCGCTCCCAAGCCGGTTCCCGTTCCCGACCGCCGCACCCAGTCTCGCCTGCCTCTCACCCAGCAGTGCGAAGAGCTGGCCAAGATCTTCCACACCGCCAATGACTTCCTCTTCCTCGGCCGCGGCATCCACTACCCCATCGCCCTCGAAGGCGCGCTCAAGCTCAAGGAGATCTCCTACATCCACGCCGAAGGCTACCCTGCGGGCGAGATGAAGCACGGCCCGAACGCTCTCATTGACGAGTCGCTCCCGGTCGTCTGCATCGCGACCAAAGACTCCAACGATCCTTCTAGCGTCCTGAAGTACGAAAAGACCCTGAGCAACATTCAGGAGGTCACCGCCCGCAGCGGCCGCGTCATCGCCATCGCCACCGAAGGCGACACCGAGATCGGCCAGTTGGTCGAGCACACCATCTACATCCCCCAGGCCCCCGAACTCCTCCTCCCCCTGCTAGAAGTAGTCCCCCTCCAACTCCTCGCCTACCACATCGCCGTAAGAAGAGGCTGCGACGTAGACCAACCCAGAAACTTGGCTAAATCTGTAACCGTCGAGTAGCTTATATCCCACCCTTCGCAGAGGCGCGAAGGATGGGGCACCCGGCAAAGAGTGTAACGGTGGAATAGCCAGCTTTATCAATCATTTATAGTGCAGTAACTTAAAGTTGTAACTAGAATTGCGTCTATTGTGTTAATTGATGAGGTTGGAATGTGGTTTCGAGAGTTAGCCACCTTTGTTATAGCGATATATGGTGCCATAGTGTCAACCATCGCGCTTAGGTCAAATATAAAAAAAGAACGTCAAAATGTCGGGAAACTGACATTATGTGCCAGCATTGCGTGTGTTGAACCCGCTATTGAGGGCGCACGAACGACTACCTCATTCATCTTGGCTCAAAGCTCTATACCGTTGCTTCCTGAAGGAGATCGCCAGTTCGTCATCAGATGCACCAATATTGGCACAAGACCATTAACTTTAGTCAATTGGGCACTCATTTCTCGGTCTCAAGACGGGGGTGTCTTCCGTGCTGCGACCACATTTGTCCATCGACTGGAAGAGAGTGAATCAGCATCATTCATAATAAGCGACTTCAATAAGCTGAGAAGCAAGGTTACGGGACTGTGCGTGGAAGATACACACGGCAGATACTGGAATTTACCTGACACGGAGTTCATAAAAATGAAAGAGGTAATGCTAGAGTACCGACTTTGAAGGCGGGTGGCCGGGTGCCCCATCCTATAACTCCAACCAACCACAAAACCTCGGGTGCCCCATCCTTCGCGCTTTTGCGAAGGGTGGGATGTAAAATTCTCCCACCCCCATGCCCACCGGCCTCAGACGCTACCAAGAGACACAGAACTTCCACTTCATCACCTTCAGTTGTTACCGCCGCCAACCCTTCCTCAAAACGGACACCGCAAAAGACACCCTCCAACACATCCTCGAACAGACCCGTCAACGACAGAGACTCTGCATTGCGGCCTACGTCCTTATGCCCGAGCACATCCATCTCCTCACCGACGAACCCGACCTCGGAACCCTCGCAACCTTTCTCCAGATCTTCAAACAACTCACCTCCCGCCAACTAAAATCCCCCGACCAGAAACAGTTCTGGCAACGCCGCTACTACGACTTCAACGTCCACTCTGAAGAAAAGCGCGTCGAAAAAGTCCGTTACATCCACCGCAACCCGGTCACTCGCGGCCTCGTCCTCCACCCCGAAGACTATCGCTGGAGTAGCTTCAACCACTACGCCACCGGCGAACCCGGTCCCGTCGAGATAGAGTCAGAATGGACCGCCCGCCTCCGCGAACGTCAGCTTCAGACATAGAGATAGACGAACCAGCGGCTTACATCCCACCCTTCGCAAAAGCGCGAAGGGATGGGGCACCCGAACTTTCACGATGACCTCACCGGCTGCGTAACAACCAAGTGGCCACAAGTCCCCAACCTTGACAAACCCCCGCCCCAGAAGCACCCCCTCTACACGGACACCCCCACCCAGGTCATACTTCAAGTCCAGGTAGTGTCCTAATTTGGATTTCGGCTTTATGTTGCGCTGTTATGTTCGGGGTGGGGACACTTTTTCCAGCCTTGCATACTGGAAACGGGGGAAATAGGCAGATAATCGAGCCCGTCGCGCTTGATGATATCCCCAAATTTATAAATTCTGAAAATGTATTGAAAACTAAGCGAATGGGATCGCTGAAAATGTCCTCGTAGAGAATTACGCCCCACAAATGGGCGTAAAGATTTCTTCCTCCGGCTATAACTTTGTCTTTCCACATTTGTTCCGAAATTGTAATGTCCAAGGGCACTTTAATGGCATCTCCGCTTGGACGAATAATTTCGATTACGGCAGTACTAAATTCTGTGCGTTCCGGTTCGGCATCGGAAGCCGTTATTTCGCATTCATGTCGAATCAAAACATTAACCGCGTCCGTTTGACCGAAATTTCCGACCGCAATTTCAATATCTTGCCATGGGAAATCAATCGAAATTTCAGTCAGTGGCAACGGGTTGAATGTAATTCGTGCGCGCTCTTTGGTTTTCATCATCTTGATCTGGTCGTTCGCAGCTCTCGCGCTGTCTTTGGCAGCCGCAACGGAGTCTTTAAGAATGCCAGTTTGCTCGCCCATGTGTCCGGCTTGGGTTTTCACCAAATCGGATTGTTGCCTCATGGCATTGAGCGTGTTGTGCATGATGATGCGCTGCAAGCGCATTTCTTTGGCTTGCGCGTGGATGCGAAGAAGAGTAACGACGGCAACTACGATGCCAGCGATTCCGACAAGAACCAACGCGAAAGTTTCCCAAAACGCAGCTTTGTCGTATCTATCCTTGGCTGGGGTAGAAATGACCCTTACATCGGTATAACTGTCCTTCTTGGCTTCGGGCTGGAGGCTTGGGCTGTTGGTTTGCTGTGGCGCAACAAGCGAAGTTTGGGCGGTTGGCTTATTGCTATCGGTGCTCTGCTTTGTTTTATACGTTTGGGCGTGAGTCTGCATCGAGAAGACCGTGATCGACAGCAGGAATATCACCAAACATTTCAGCATGATGGAGAAAATGTATCACAGAAATATATAGACATCCCTGATATCCGGTGGGACGATTGGGCATGGGTTCAGCGCTCGAATTTTTATGGACGGCCTTCCGTGACTACTGGAAGGTATGGGTTACAGGGACTGGCACAGTCGGATTCTTCCTTTTTGGTCTCGGACTTTTCGAGAGACACAGGGGGAAGTCTTTGAACTGGAAAATATATACGGCAATACTATTCTGTACTTTTTGGTTTTTAGGGACTTTCTCAGCTTGGCACGATTCCCAGAAAAATCTACGACTAGTAATTCAGCAGCGCGAGCATGACACCAGTTCACTGGGGAGTTGTACATCTAATTTGCGTTTGCAGACGGCACTGAAAGAATCTTGGCAGGAACGCTTTGCCGATCAGCAAAAGACAATTAATGCTTTGCAAGGACCGGAGTTACAACAGCAGGCAACCATTAATAGTTGTGTTGTGTCTCTAGGTAAAACAAATCCATTTATTAGTACAAAAACAAGTGTTGTCGCGTTTGATGTGGCTTCATCAATAAAACCCTCCGCATTCAAATTGGGTTCTCCCACGGTGACTTATTTTATAGCCATTGTTATCTCAACCAACAGACGGACCAACTTTTCAGGAAGGCTGAATTGCTCTTATCCTTTCAAGATCGATAGTTCTCCTCAAGTAAGCGCGAGGGAATCGAATTCCGGAATGTATGGAACCGGCTCATTCACTGTTGTATCCGACAAAGAATACGTCTTAGCAAATGCAGATACTGGCGGCCTATGGGACGCAGCAGATCCTGTTTATCTCACAGGCGAAAGCAATACAAAAGTCATCGGCCCTTGCACTTTTAATCTCTCTCAATAAAAGCGTAAAGTTTGACAGTATGGGATAAATGTAATACAGTAATTGCAGTGAGGTTGTTATGGCCAACGTACTCAGCATCGACAAGAAAATCGCGGTAATTGGAGCATTAGCAGAGGGTTCCAGTATTCGTTCCATCGAGCGGATTACCGGAGTCCACCGCGATACGATCATGCGCCTTGGTGTAAAGGTCGGCGATGGTTGCACCGCTTTGATGGATGCGAGGATGCGGAACTTGCCCTGCAACCGTTTGGAGATGGATGAGATTTGGGGCTTTGTCGGCAAGAAGGAACGCAACGTCAAAATGGGCGACGGAACGGAAGTCGGAAGCGTCTGGACGTGGTGCGCTATCGATGCAGAAACAAAGCTGGTTCCTTCATTTATGGTCGGAGCGCGGGACAAAGCCACTGCACACGCCTTTGTAGCTGATGTAGCAAGCCGTATGGCAAACCGAGTACAAATCTCCACCGATGGCTTCCACGCTTATGCAGCCGCGATGCAGAAGTCTTTCGGAAATGATGTGGATTATGGGCAGATCGTTAAGGTCTATGGAACCTATGCGTTTGGGGAGCGCCGCTACAGTACATCGGGAGTTCTGTCTGCTGAGAAGAAGGTATTCACTGGCCGTCCTGATGTTGACCTGATCTCTACCAGCTATATCGAACGGTTGAACGCTACCACCCGCACCCATATGCGTCGCCTCACTCGCCTTACGCTGGCCTTTAGCAAAAAGCGTGAGAATTTCGTTGCAGCGGTCGGACTTCACTTTGCCTATTACAACTTCGTTAAACGCCACAACACACTTCGCTGCACTCCTGCTATGGCAGCGGGTGTGACTGGTTCTATGTGGAGCGTTGGAGATTTAGTAGAGGCGGCAGAATGAATAACATAGAAGAACTTAGGGACGTGATTCGCAAGCTACACGGCGTGGACGCTACGCACCGTGAAAGCGTTCCTGTTCACGAGATATTTCAGGGCAAAACGATATGGCAAGGCTTTGTAGAGGTTTTCGACCTAAAAGGTCATCCCGAAACCAATACAGCCTATGCCTGGTCGCACGATACGGACGACCCCGACAATCCGCGTCGGCACGTTACCGTGCTCCACATTGATCCAGCCCTATCCCCACTCAACGCCGTTAGAACGGCCATCATGCAGGAGTTCTACAGCAATGCCAGCCCAGAAGCCTAAGAAGGTCGGTCGTCCCAAACTTGCCAAAGGGGAAGCAAAAGGCAAGATCGTGCCTATCCGGTTCAATGCGGAAGACATTAAGAAAGTTACTGCGGCAGCGAAGGCGAATAAACAGACAGTGTCCGAATGGGTTAGGAGCACTTTGTATGCCAGACTCGAAGCCTAAAGAATTCAAATTAGGACACTACCCAAGTCCAGACTTAACTCCCCTGTTTCGAAGACTTTGGGTACTTAAGTACGGGGGAGGGGGTACCTTCTCTCCGAGGCAGCCAGACCACCCTAAACTCAACATTCCGGAGGCCAACCAGAGTTCCTTAATTTGCCGATCCGAAACAAGTTATGCCATAAGGGCCGCCCCTTATCGAATTCCCAAAAGAGGAAAATGAATATGCGCCTCCGAATTGGTCTCCTTGTCGTAGCCGCCTTCGCAACCTCCTGCAACCTGGCTCTTGCCTCCCCCATTTTGCCGGGTCAAGTCACTCAGATCGTCGGCTTCGGCGACAGCCTCTCCGATGCTGGCAACGCCTCCATCGCTACCTTCGGAGCCGCGCCCGGCCCGGGTTACGCAACCCGAAGCGTCCCCGGCGTTCCCTTCCCCGTGGGATATTTCACCAACCCGGCGACAGCAACCGGCCCCGCCGGCCTCTGGATCGACCAGTTCGCCGCTAAGGTTGGAGTTGCCGATCCCTCGCCCGCGCTTGCGCCTCTCGGAGGGTCGAACTACGCAGTGGGCAGCGCTATGACCGGCAGCGCAAATCCTGCCGACATGCAGAATCAGGTGAACCTCTTTCTGGCTACCCATCCGGGCAGCGCTTCCTCCTCCGCCCTGTACACCTTTTGGGGTGGCGCTGAGGACATCTTAGGAGCCCAGAATCCAATCACCGCAGCCGACAATATCGCGGCACAGATCACACAGGTGGCCGCCGATGGCGGACACAATTTTCTCTGGCTGAACCAGCCAGGTCTCGGCGGGATTCCCGCACTTAGCGGTGATCCCGTCGCAACCGCCGAGGCAAACTTCGCCTCCATGGAATTCAATCAGGAATGGGCATTGCAGGTGAGCAATCTGGACAGCCTGGGGATTAACGTGATCGGCGTGGACATCGACACGCTGTATAACAACATTCTGGCCAACCCGGGAGCTTACGGGTTCAACGATGTGGCCGATGCTTGCAACGCGACCATTGGATGCAATCCCGATACGTTTCTTTACTGGGATAGTTTGCACCCGACAACCTCCGCCGATTCGCTGGTCGCCGACCTCGCCTTTCAGGACGCCTTCGGCACCACCGTCACACCAGAACCTCCAACTGTCACGCTCTTCGCTCTGGGCGGGGCAGGCCTGCTCCTGCTCTGGAGATCAAAGCGGCAGGCGGCCCGCGCATAAGCCCAACAATCCGAGTGGCGGGTGCCCAACCTTGACAAAACCCAGGGCCAGAAGCACCTCATCTACACAGACACCCTCTCCCAGGTCATACTTCAAGTCCAGACTTAACCCCAATGTTTCGAAGACTTTGGATACTTAAGTACAGGGGAGGGGTACCTCACGTCCGGGGCTTACCTGCCTGCCAGCCCCTTCTCCGATTTCACGAATCTCCTGAGAGGTAAATCGAAATGATAGGCTTTTCTCCATGAGCGGCCCAACCCTTCAGCAACGACTCGACATCCTTCTCGACCATCTCGCCGAGGCCGAACGCGAATACGCTGCCGGAATTCCCTATCCGGACCCGACTGCCGGCAACTGGCCCGGAAAGATCGCCGGAATCAAGCAGCACATCGCGACCCTGCGCGAGATCATCGCCAACGAATAACGCTCCGGCCGCCAGACAGCCTCAAGCGGCCTTTTGGCCCTCATCGCCATCAAACCAGCATATCGACTCGCTGGCCGCTAGCCATGCAATCGAATGAGGAGCCTCAAACCGCATGGCCAAAGACTGGATCGCAGCTCTCGCACAGGACATTCAGCAGAAAAACCACGAAGCCGCAGAAGATTACGGCAGGCAGCAGCACAAGGCAGGCATCACCGCCAACCTCGGCATGCCCTTTTTTACCACCCTCGTCTCCTGTCTCGAACAGGACGTAGCCGAAATCAGGCGCGAACTGCAAGGCGACCTCACCTCTGCTGACACAACCGTCCAGATCGTTAACATCAACGCCGTCAAGCTCACCCGCGACCGCTTCCCTTGGTTCGACGCGCACCTTATCCATCACGACGACAACATCGTTCTCGAGTACGCCAAAGACCGCGGCATCGCCGGAGATCCCAATCTCGACCGTAAGACGGTCCACTTCACCTTCGAGGTCGCCGCAGACGACACCTTCTCCGTGCAGCAGTCCTTCAGCGAGACGCCGCGCAGCTTCCAATCTCCCGAAGAGCTGTCACGTTACATCGTCGAACTACTCTTCCAGCATTAGAAAAAAGTCTGCACCACGTCAATGACCTCGTATTCGCCATTCAGCACCGGCAGAGCACGCCACTTGTCGAAGGTCAGGCACGGATGCGAGATATCGAACCCGATCATGTCGCCCACACGAATGTCGTCTCCGTTGGCAATCTGAAGATAGGCGTGCTGGTCCATCATCTTCGTAAGCTGCCACCCTGACGGAACCGCGACCGGCACGGAAGTTCCCGGCCGATAGCGCAGAACCGGCGTGGGAAGGCCTGCATCAAAGGCGGCATCGCGCTTTCCAAGCCCCACAATCGCGCGCTCTTTTTCTGGAACAGATTGAACGTAAGCCCAAAGTTGCAGCGCTGGCTGCAGGCTCGAGTGCATCTCCCGGGCAATGGGATTGCGCTTGAGAATCTCCTGCTGCGCCTCGCGATAGATACCGACGTCATGGGTCAGATAGCATCCGGGCCGCAGCACCACATCGACAGAGTCTCCCAGCGCTGCCTTCGAAAAGACATCGGCGACCACGTCGTACCAGGCAGAGCCCGCGCCCGTAAGCAAAATGCGCTGGCTGCCAAATCGTTTTTCCAGCGCAAGTTTGCGCGTGATATCGACTGCGCGTTGCAGGAAGCCGCGAATCGCAGCCTCATCCTTCAGCACGCCTTCATAGACCTCTATTCCGCAGAGAACCAGAAGTTCGCGCCACGCATCAAGAGCAGTCAAAACCGATTGCAGCTGCTCCGCATCACGAACGCCTGTTCGGCCGCCCTCCACACCCAGCTCAATCAGCACCTGCAGCCGCTGTCCTTTTTCGCGATAGAACTTACCGAGCTGCTCCACCTGCTCTGCCGAATCGACCAGGCAATAAAAATCGAACCCTTCGTCTTCGAGCAGCCTCGATATGATCGTCATATTCTGCTTGCCCACCAGTTGATTCGCCATCAGGACGCGCCGCACACCATGGTGATAAGCAACCGATACCTGCTGCGCAGTCGCCAATGTGATTCCCCACGCCCCGCCTTTCAACTGCAGATCAAACAGCTTCGGAGCCATGGTCGTCTTTCCATGCGGCGCCAGCTTCACTCCATAGGCGGTGATGAATTGCTGCATCCAATTCAGGTTGTGCAGCAGCTTCTCCTGATACAGCACAGCCGTCGGCAAGCTAAGGTCTTCGCTCAGCAAATTCCATCCCCGCTGCGCAATCTCCTGCGGCTCCAGCGGATGCTCAAAGGAGCCCAGACCTTTATTAAGGGGGGCAATTCGCGAATCGGGCATAGAAATCTCAGCCACAACTTTTCTCTCTGTCATCAAGCAAACCTCAAGGAGATCATAGGATAGCAACGGTTGCGAGCCAGGTATTCTGTCGCGCCGCTGAATGTTTCCTGTAAAAAGATAGTATGCCTCTCTGCGATACGCTAATCCGCAACGCGCACATCATGGACGGGAGCGGCGGTGAGCCAACCGTCGGCGACGTCGCCATCGACGGAGGACATATATGTGCCGTCGGGCAAATCTCCGACTACAACGCGCAGCAGGTCATCGACGGCAGCGGCCACATTCTCGCTCCCGGCTTCATCGACGTTCACACGCACGATGATACAAACGTGATCCGCACTCCGGATATGCTGCCGAAGCTATCGCAAGGTGTCACGACAGTGATCGTCGGCAACTGCGGCATCAGCGCTGCGCCTGTGCAACTCGCTGGCGCGCCTCCTGACCCGATGAACCTACTAGGCACTGCTGACGTCTTCCGTTATCCAACATTCAATTCTTATGTTGCAGCAATCCACGAGGCGCAGCCCTCGGTCAACGTAGCAGCCTTGGTAGGCCACACGTCCCTGCGCAACAATCACATGGACCGCCTCGACCGCGCCGCCACCGCAGCAGAGATCGAGCAGATGCAGACGCAGTTGAGCGAAGCGCTGCACGCCGGAGCGTTGGGGCTCAGCTCCGGTCTGGCCTACTTGTCCGCCAATTCTGCACCCACCGAAGAGGTCGTGGCATTGGCAGGTATGCTTGCGGCGGCCGGTGCGATTTACACCACGCATATGCGCACCGAGACCGAAGGAATTCTCGATGCGATGAACGAGGCGTTTTACATCGGACGGCAAAGCTCCGTTCCTGTCGTTATCTCCCATCTGAAGTGCGCGGGCATCGCCAACTGGGGTCGCAGCGGAGAAGTTCTGCAAGCATTAGACAAAGCCCGCGCCACTCAGCCCGTAGGCTGCGATTGCTATCCCTACGCCGCGGGCTCCAGCACGCTCGATCTACGCCAGGTCGATGAGCGCGTCGAGATCATGATCACGTGGTGCGAACCGCATCCGGAGATGGCCGGCAAGACGCTCGCGCAGATCGCCGCAAGCTGGAATGTTGATCAGATGGAGGCCGCGCGCCGCCTGCAGCCAGCGGGAGCCATCTATCACAGCATCTCGGAAGATGACATGCGGCGCATCCTCGCGCACCCTGCAACCATGATTGGCTCCGACGGCCTGCCCAATGATCCCCTGCCTCATCCGCGCCTCTGGGGAACCTTCCCTCGCGTACTAGGCCGCTACAGCCGCGAGCTGAAGCTATTCCCCATGACGACAGCCGTCCATAAAATGACAGGCATGCCCGCCGCGCGATTTGGGCTGGCCGATCGCGGATTAATCAAGCAAGGCTACTGCGCTGATCTCGTGCTCTTCAATCCAGAGACAGTACGAGACACCGCAACATTTATCAGCCCCATCAGCCCCGCGGAAGGGATCGCCGCCGTCTGGGTCAATGGTGTGTTGTCCTATCGAGAGGGCGTTTCGACCGGTCAGCGCGGCGGAAGATTTTTGCCACGTCAGTCATCACAGATCTGAACATCAACTTAATCAGCAGAAGCAAAGGAGCAGACAATGAGCATCAAGCGGTATGGCGTAGAGGGCGGCAAAGGAACCGGTGGACAGCATCTGCCATTTTCCCGGGCCGTCGAGGCGAATGGATGGCTGTACGTCTCCGGCCAGGTTCCCATGGTCAACGGCGAGGTCGTTGTCGGAAACATCATCGTCCAGTCGCATCAGGCCATTCGCAATGTCCTGGCGATATTGCAGGAGGCAGGCTACGGGCCGGAGCACATCGTCCGCTGCGGCGTATGGCTCGACGACGCTCGCGACTTTCAATCCTTCAACGGAGTCTTCCGCGAATACTTCGGAGAGAATCCGCCTGCACGCGCCTGTGTCGTTTCGAGCATGGTGGTCGATTGCAAGGTGGAGGTCGATTGCGTCGCCTACAAGCAACCGACCGCCTGACGCTTATCTACCGCTCGTGAGACTTACTTTGATCCAAGGAAATTTGATGGCTCCCACTCTATGATCGACCACCATGCGATCTTTCTGCTGACCTCGGCATCGGTAGCGGTCATCTCGCTCATCGTTCTGATTGCTGTCTGCAAGCTGAATCCGTTCATCGTCCTGTTCCTGACGTCGCTTGCCCTGGCGATGGCCACCGGCATGCCGATGCATACGATTGTCCACTCCTTTGAAGCTGGACTCAGCGGCACCATGGGCCATATCGCGATCGTGGTTGCGCTCGGCACCATGCTCGGAAAGATGATGGCGGAATCTGGCGGCGCCGACCGCATCGCCTACACGCTGATTCGGCTCTTCGGCGAAAAACGCATTCACTGGGCCATGATGGTGATCGGCTTTGTGGTCGGTCTGCCGGTCTTCTTTGAAGTCGGCTTCGTCCTTCTCATTCCTATCGTGTTCACCGTGGCTCGGCGCACTCGCACCTCGCTGATTCTGGTTGGCCTCCCCCTCGTCGCCGGCCTCTCCGTGGTCCACGGGCTGGTGCCGCCGCATCCGGCAGCGCTGGTTGCGGTAGCCATCTACAACGCCGACATGGGCCGCACCATCTTCTATGCCCTGCTGGTCGCTATTCCTACCGTAGTGATGGCAGGGCCGCTCTACGCGAAGTTCATCGCCCCTCACGTTCACCTCGATCCCGATAACCCCATGGCCGCGGAGTTCGTCGATCACGGCGAAGAGCGCAGTCTGCCCAGCTTCGGCCTTACACTCGCGACGATCTTACTTCCCGTCGCATTGATGTTGGTAGGCAGTTGGGCCGACACTCTATCAACTCCCAAGAGCACATTGAACGGCGCCCTGCATCTGCTGGGCAACGCCGACATTTCCCTGCTCGTCGGAGTGTTGGTAAGCTTCATCACGCTCGGCAAGATGCGCGGCTTTGACCGCGAGTCGATCCTTAAGTTCTCCAACGAATGTCTCGCGCCCACGGCCACCATCACCTTGCTGGTCGGCGCTGGTGGAGGCTTCGGGCGCATCCTCGAGGACAGCGGCGTCTCTCAGGCCATCGTTGAGGTCGCGCTCCACGCACACGTACCGATTCTCATCCTCGCCTGGACGGTCGCCGCCCTGATTCGCCTGTCCACCGGCTCTGCCACCGTGGCCATGACCACAGCCGCCAGCATCGTGGCTCCCATCGCCATGCACACTCCCGGCGCACGGCCCGAGCTATTGGCAATCGCAACCGGCGCGGGTTCGCTCTTCTTCTCTCACGTCAACGACGGCGGCTTCTGGCTCGTCAAGGAGTACTTCAACATGAGCGTCGCCGACACCATCAAAACCTGGTCCGTCTGCGAGACTCTCATCTCGGTCATTGCGTTGCTGCTGACGCTGGCACTCTCAGTAGCAACCTGATCTGCGCAAAATAGATTTGATCCAACAACAGAGGAGGGAAATAAGTGACACCCGAAGATTTGGCAAAACAGGTCAGCATGAACGAAGCCCTCTCGCGGCGCGGATTCCTGAAGGGCGCTGCGGCCCTTTCGATAGCCTCCTCTGTCCCCGCAATCGCGCAAAGCTCTCGCAGCGGTAGAACGTTAGCCTACGTCGGCAGCTATACCGATGCCCCCGGCGATGGCAGCAACGGAAAAGGCATCTACCTCTTCGAGATGGATCAGCAGACGGGAGCGTTGACGATGCTCAAACTCGCGACCAAAACAGCCAGCCCTTCCTGGCTCTCTCTCCATCCCTCTGGCCGCTACCTCTACGCAGCCAACGAAGTTACAAACTTTAACGGCGTCAATGGATCGGTCAGCGCCTACGCTATCGACCGCACCAGCGGCGACCTGCGCTTCCTCAACACGGTTAGCTCCGAAGGCGGCGGCCCCGCTTACATCTCGACCGACGCCGATGGAAAGTATGTCTTCGTCGCCAACTACGTCGGCGGAAGCATCGCAGTATTTCCCATCCATCCCGCCGGCTCTCTTGCCCGCGCCAGTGATGTTCAACGTGACAGCGGATCGGTGGGAAGCACCAAGCCAACCAACGCTGCGCCCGGCAGCTTTGCATGGAGCGGCCACGACGCTCCCCACGCACACATGATTGAGGCCGACCCGAACAACCGCTTTGTCCTGCACACCGATCTCGGACAGGATCGAATCTACGTGCATCGCTTCGACCAGAGCAACGGCAAGCTCACCCCTGCCGCCACGCCTTTCGTCTCGTTGCCGACCGGCGATGGTCCTCGTCACTTCGCGTTTCATCCCAATGGCCGCTGGATCTATTCCATTCAGGAAGAGGCCTCCACGCTGGCCTTTTTCCACTACGATGCCTCCACTGGCTCGCTTACCTCGCAGCAGACGATCTCGACCCTGCCGCCGGGCTTTACCGGCACCAGCTTCGCCTCCGGCGTCAGAATCTCGGCGGACGGACGCTATCTCTACGCCGCCAACCGGCTGCACGATACCATCGCCATCTTTTCCATCGAGAGCGACGGCAGGCTCAAGCGTGTCGGTGAAGTCTCCACCATGGGCGACTACCCAAGCCAGTTCCACATCGATCCCAGCGGAAAGTTTTTATACGCATGCAACCGCAAAAGCGACGTCATCACCTCGTTCTCGATCAACCGCGAGACAGGTCTGCTCGCCTTCACCGGCCACTACACTCCTGTTGGAAGCGCGAGCTGCATCATCTTCCTCGCATAAGCTGATTGATTTTCGCCTTGCTCCATCGCTCACCCGGAGGTCGCTGTGACTTGCAGACTGCATCTTCTCCTTGCCTGCCTTCTTGGCGTCGCATCTTTCATTCCCAAGGCTGCTTTCGCCCAGGCCGACGAGCTGCGCATGGTGATCGTTGTGAGCCGCCACGGCGTGCGTGCTCCCATCGAGAGCGAGACTCGCTCCAGCCAATACAACACGCAGCCGTGGCCCATATGGCCAGTCGCTCCGGGAGTGCTCACGCCAAACGGCGCAATCCTCATGAGCAATATGGGTAGCTTCTACCGGCAGCGTTACGCCGATCTCTTTCGCGGCCAGCAAGATTGTTCAACGTCGATCTTCGCCGCGGCGAATCGCACCGAGCGCACCGTCAGCTCCGCTCAGGCAGTCCTCAAAGGGCTTGCGCCGCATTGCTCGATCAAGGTCCATGTGCACGACGCCAGCAGCCTCGATCCACTCTTTGAAGCTGCCGCATTCTCCGGCGTCGCCAACCATGAAGAGTTGGCAGCCGCTATCCGAGGAAGACTCGGTGGCGATCCGCAGTGGTGGCCGTCTGCCTATCAGCGTCCTCTCGAAGACCTGCAGCAAATTCTTTTGAACTGCGGCACAAGTTCGCCCTGCAACAATTCTTCGACGAAAAAGAAACTGCTGAATGATGCTTCCGTGGTGAAGGCCGCAAACATCTCCGACATGGTAGTAATCGACGGCCCCGTCAGCAAAGGTGCCGACTTCGCAGAGAACTTCCTTCTGCAATATACCGAAGGCCTGCCGATGGCTCAGGTTGGCTGGGGGCGCGTCTCGCGTTCAGAGCTGAATGGGTTGATGACGATGAACACCAGCTATCACGACTATGTTCTGCGAACGCCCTACTTCGCGGAGATCGGTGCCTCAGACCTCGCCAGCCACATCGGCGCAACGCTCCAGCAGGCCGCTGAAGGAAAAAGTGTGAGTGGAGCAATCGGCAGCCCGAACACCCGCTTCCTTCTCCAGCTCGGCCACGACTCCAACCTCACCTGGCTCGGCGGGCTGCTGCATCTGAACTGGCTGTTGCCCAATCAACCGCTGAATGCGACGCCGCCAGGAAGCGCTCTGGTCTTCGAGCTGCACCGCGATGTAACCACCAATCGCTTTTATCTAAAGGTCTATATGATGAGCCAGACGCTGGACCAGATGCGCTACAAAACCCCGCTCACCACCGCACACGGTCCATCCATCGCAACGATCTTCGTGCCCAACTGCAGCACCGACGCAACCAATCGCTGCCCGCTCGACCAGTTCCAGAAGCTGATTCAGTCCACAGTCAACCAGTCTTTTGTTGAGCCCACTTCAAGCACAGTCTCTCCTCACGAATAGCCTCGGCAGTCCTATTCCCACTGCGTCTTATGCCGCTCCAACCACCAGCACGCAGCATTTCCATTCTGGGGAAAGATGGACCGGCTGCAATTTACCGGCACCACGCCCATGAAGTCATACTCCATCTTGTTCCCCTTCAGCGGCGTGGCCAGCAGCTGGTTCACCTGCACTACCCCAACCGGCCCCTTGCGAACGCGAAATACCATCCAGTCCCCGACATAGAGCAACGCCGCCAACAAAACTCGCAAAGTCCATCGCTTCATCCAGCCCTCCAATAAAAGAACAGCAGTGCGGTAGTTTTCCCTTGCACGATCCTAACTCTTCCACCATAGTTGCTTCTTGACTCGCTTCTCTTGAGGAGATGCACCGCGATGACGATTCCGCGTCGGCTTCATATTCACCGAAAGACGTTTCTCTCACTCCTGGTCCTGCTCTTTCTGATGGGCTGCGTTCCCGATCAGGACTATACCCCCGTCATCACCCAGTTTCAGCAGTCTGCCGACACCCTCTCCCATGCCTTCCAAAGATTGCTGACCAACGCGAATTTAGTCGAGTACGACCACTACATCGACAGCCAGGCCTTCGATCACGCTTCGCTCAGCCCGTCCGAGATCGACAGCCGCGCCGTCATCACCCCCGCAGAACTCAAGCTCCGCTCCGACGCCATCCGCGCCCTCGCGCAATACACGTCAGCCCTCGCCACGCTCGCACAGGGCAAGGAGGAAGCGCAGATTGTAGCGGATGCCACCACCGCCAGCACCAGCTTTTCGACTCTCGCCACCGATGCCCAAACAGCAGCCGCGGGCCACCACCTCATCCCCACCACAGCGGATTACGCCGGTCCCATCTCCAGTGCCGCCTCCGCCGCTGGCATCATTCTCGGCCTCATCGAGCGCCACCGCACCCACGAGGAGATTCGCCAAAGCATCGAGAAGAACGATCCCGCGCTCTCCGCCCTCTTCGACATGCTGGGCACCGAATCGCAGGCCATCTACGAGCGGCAGAAGAGCACCCAACGCGCTCAGGGCGTTCTCCTCTTCACCGACTACAACCGCGAGATCACCCAGGCCACTCCGGATAAAGACTATCTCCTCCAGCTCAGCGACCGCATCAAGCAGTTCCGCCGCAACCAGGCCCTCGTCGCCCAGGCAGACCCCACTGCAGCCATCGCGGCCTTCAAGAAATCCCACGACGCCCTGGTCGCCGTCATCCTCGCGCCCAAAGACGCCAAATCTCGCACCCTCGCGGCGCTCGTCACCACAGTAAAATCCTTTGCCGCCGAGGTCGAACCCCTGGCAGACGGCGTTCAGTCAACCAGCAGTAAAAAGAACTAACGAAAGGTGGCAGACCTTATGACCCAGGCTGAACTCGTGACCGCCATCGGCAACACCCTCACCCAGATGGACGACACCCTGATGGACCCAACCCTCATCAACCAGCCTGCAAAGTGGCAGCAGGTCTACGCCATGCGCAAGCATCTCGACGACCAGCAACGTACGCTCGTTGCCGCCACCATTCAGGCCGACGACGCCAGCTTCCAGACGCTCACCGGCCAGATTCAGCAAGCCATCAAGCAACTCCAGCAGGTCATCGACAATCTCAAGGAGATTGATAGCATTATCAACACCATCGCGCAGATCTCCGCAGATCTTGATGAGATTCTCAAAGCCGCAAGCTAAACCGCTGGACTCGGCCCCCCTTAGGCAGTATCTTTTTTCCGAACCGCAAAACTTCATCTGCTACGGGAGAGAAATAATGGCACGTTCGAAATTTCTAACAATTGCAGCCGCCGCTTTAGTCAGCTTCACCGTCTCCGCCGCTCCGGTTCTCGCTCAGGGCGCCCAGCCCAACTCCACCTGGTCGCAGAACGACACCGTCCGCATCATTAAAGATGTCCAAAAGCAGCTCGGCGGTCTCACCAACTACGCCGTCTTCGATTGGATCACCTTCGGCATCCACGGCAAAACCCTCGTCCTCAACGGCTACGCCTCCCGCCCAACGCTCAAGGAGGATGCTGGCCGCGCCGTCAAAGGCATCCCCGGCATCGCCTCGGTCGAGAACAATATCGAAGTTCTGCCCAACTCGCCGAACGATGACCGTGTCCGCGCCGCCGTCTACAACCGCATCTACACCGCGCCGAGCCTTCGCCGCTACAACGCCAACGCCGGACGGCTCGGCCGCGGTCTCAGCGTAGCCCGCATGGCTGGCGGCATCACCGTCGATCCGCCGCTCGGCTATCACGCCATCCACATCATCGTGAAGAACGGCAACGTCATCCTCTACGGCGTCGTCTCGAACCAAAGCGATTCCGCAATCGCTGGAATGCAGGCCAACTCCGCCCCCGGTAGCTTCAGCATCACCAACGACATCGTCGTCGAAGGCGCACCGGCCAAAGGCAAGTAGTCCCGCACCAAATCCCGAACGGAGTGACGGCCAGCTCCCGTCACTCCGTCGTCCCATGCTTTAAATTGGCATTCGCAAATCGCTGTCGTCGGCGCTGCTGGTCGTCCTCCCAACCGAACCAGCAGAAAGCACGTCATCTCGACCGGAGCGAAGCGCAGTGGAGAGACCCCTGTATTTTGCTTTTGCTGTTGCCTGTACTTTCCATCAACCCACTACAGATTGAACAACTCCCGCAGCCGTTTCGTCTGCGCCCGGCTCACCGGAATCTCCGTCTTCTTCGGATCATCCATCCGAAGCTGGTAGCTCGACTTGAACCACGGCACCACCTCGCGGATGTGCTGGATGTTCACCACAAACGAGCGGTGCGCCCGCCAGAACGTCTCCGGGTCGAGTTGGTCCATCAGCTCCTCCAGCGTTCGGCAGTTCGAGTGCCCCTCCACTGTAGAGGTCACCACCGTAATCGTGCCCTCTTCAATCGAGGCAAAGCAGATCTCTCTCTGGTTCACCAGCAGCAGTCTGCTCTGCGCCCGCACAATCACCTTGCCCGTATGCGCCTTCCCGCCCTGCGACTGCTCTTCCATCAGCCGCAGCAGCGCGTCCAGCTTGGCCTCGCTGCCCGACTCCGTGGGTGTGGCCAGCCGCGCCGCAGCCTTCTCAATCGTCTGCATCACCCGCTTCTGGTCAAAGGGCTTCAGCAGGTAGTCCACCGCATTCACCTCAAACGCACGCACAGCATATTGGTTGAAAGCCGTCGCGAATACCACCTGCGGCATCGGCACCTTGCGGTCCAGCAGCTTCTTCAACACTGCAAACCCATCCAGCCCCGGCATCTGCACGTCGAGAAACACCACATCCGGCTTATGTGTCTGGATCAGGTCCACCGCCTCGATCCCATTGGTTCCGTGCGCCAGCACCTCGACGCCGCCACCCCGCTCCAGCAGATACTGAAGCTCCTGCCGCGCCAGCGGTTCGTCATCGATGATGAGCGCGGTCAATGCCATACAACAATACTAGTCGTTAGAATTCTTAGTCGCTATAGACGCGCAGCCGCGCCGGGGCCTGATCTTCGGCAAGGTCATGGCCGCACTGCGTGCAATAGACATCCGTGATCTGCACGCCGCGAAAGCAGCGCCCGCACACCGGAGCCACCTGGAACTGGCACTGCGGACAGAAGTGAATCCCCGACGTGATCTCTGTACTGCAATGCGGGCAACGCGAGAGAATAGGCTGCCGCAGCAGGAAGTAGACCACCGCCCCAATGCCGCCCGGCATAACGATGACCACTAGCATCCACAGTCCGGGGGACATATTGCGGCGCTTCACATCGCGGCTGACATACCCGATCAGCAGAACATAGGTCGCAAGCGCCGTACCCCACGAGTAGCCCATCAAGATCCGCATCGGCAGCATTTCGTGCCGGCGATGCGGCATGACTACCTGAAACAGATACTGAATCGCAATGAAGACGATGACCGCCAGAATCACAGACCACGCCGGAATCAGGCTAAGCTGGTCTTCGTCCGTCGCCGCCGCCTCCTGCGCCCGCTCCGATTTGTGGCTCCACGGCATCGTCATCGCATCCTCTCTCCGTCAGAGCGCTTACGCATCCGCCGAAACCATATCGTTACCAGCAGGGCCATCGAAACGGGGAAGAACCACAGAGCCAGCACTAGGAACTGATCGCTCGAATCGGGAACGCCAATCGGAATCAGCTCATAGCCATCCAGCACCGTCCATACCGCCGTGCAGATCAGCACCAGAAACATCGAACTGACCGCCAGCGGAATCCACAGGCTGCGGATACGGCTGCGTCGCGCCTCCAGCATCTTCGCCCGCTCCCGCACCACCCGGTGCGTCCGGTTCACCAGCGAAGCCTTCGCCGCAACATTAATCTTTGGCAGCCCCTGGCCACCATGTGCACGGCCCGTCTCCATCACCAGAGAGTGCTCATCGAGAATGTTCTTCATACGACCGCCTCCCCCACAGGACGGGATGCACGAATCCGTTCCATCTCCGGCTTCAAAGCCGCCAGTCCGCGATAGAGCCGGGACTTCACCGTAGACAAAGGAGCACGGGTCACCCCGGCGATCTCTTCGAGCGAAAGCTCCTCGTAGAACCGCAGCACCAGCACCTCGCGGTAGTTCGGTTCGAGCTTCAGCAGCACCTCGCCCACCTCGGCGCAGTTC
This sequence comes from Granulicella sp., assembly GCA_041691255.1. GTDB lineage: Bacteria > Acidobacteriota > Terriglobia > Terriglobales > Acidobacteriaceae > Edaphobacter. The sequence goes on from JBEPUY010000005.1 coordinate 71,756, forward strand.
TCCCGCTCCTCGAACTGCTCCAGCGGAGAAGGTCCGGACATCGCAACCTCAAACGGCCGGTCGTCTTCCTTGCTGTCGCTCATCTCATCGAGGCTCGCCATGGTTCGCTTCCGCGACAGGTCGATCACCAGGTTGCGTGCAATCGTAAACAGCCAGGTATCGAAGCGAGCCTTGCCGTTATACTGCGCACCCCGCAGCAGAACGCGCATCCATGTCTCTTGAAACAGATCTTCGGCGACCTCGCGCTTGCCCGTCAAAAACAGCAGGTAGCGCATCAGCCGATGTTGATAAAGCTCAATCAGTTGGTCGAGAAGTTCGGGGTCCTGCCGCTTCAGCCCCTGGGCAATGGCCGCGTTCTCGCTCTGGGCCTGAACGGCCGCCGCAGTTGCCAGCGAAATTGCTCCACCTTGCACACTCTCTCTGACGCGAGCGCGCTGAAAAAAGACTCGGTTGGGGCTGAATTTATCCATGCAAAATCAAGAATCCCCTCGCTCAGGCAGCGCCGCGTCGCAGCGCTTCCGGCTGATTCATTCTAAATTGCCCATCGCAACAATGACTCCTCGCCACCTGCGCCGTAAACGCATTTGCCACTCTCATCCACTTCATACTCAAGCAGATCGAAAACCGGCAATCTGGGAGAGTCCCTATCCAACTGATTCTATGGCTATTACAAATTTATTATCAGAAAACAAAGGCAAAAATGCTTGTCAAGCCCAAAGACCATCTAACTAAAACAAAATAAAGCAAATAGAGGTTGCAAATGAGTTTGATCCAATTAGCTACACTAAAAGAGTAGAGAAATAATTCAGAACTTTCAGTCCACAGGCTGGGACTTAACTCCTTTAGAAGCAATATTTTACCGATAAACCATTAGGAATGAAGGCTTTGCGGGACTAAACTTCTGCAAACACATAAAAATAAATGACTTATGGTAAAAGTACCCCCGGGGGGTGGGGGTAGCATTCGAGACCATAACCGGGCTGCACGATAGACTGAGTCATGGAAGTTCTGTACGGTCTTCACCCGGTCGAGGAGGCCATCCGGTCCGGTTCGCGCCAGCTTGACCACGTAAGCGTCGCCCGCGAGCGCCGCGACGAACGCCTCGAGCGTCTCATCCAGCTCTGCCGCACCGCAGGCATCCGCGTTGCACTCGAGCCTCGCGACCAGCTCACTCGCCTCGCCCACACCGACGCCCACCAGGGCGTGCTGGCAGTCGTCAAAGAGCGCCAGTTTCTCGGCGTCGAAGATCTTCTCGCGGCCAAAGAAGAAGGACAGCACCGCTTCTTCCTCGCCCTCGACGGCGTCGAAGATCCTCACAATCTCGGTGCCCTGCTTCGCACCGCCGACGGCGCCGGAGTCGACGGAGTCATCCTGCCCGAGCGGCGCTCCGCTCCGGTCACGGCAACGGTTGCCAAGACCTCAGCCGGAGCCTCCGAGCACGTTCGCATCGCTCGCGTCACCAACCTCGTCCGCGCCCTCGAACAGATGAAGCAAAAGCACATCTGGGTTCTCGGGCTCGACGAGCGCGGCACACCGGATTACACCGAGTTCGACTTCAACACCGATTGCGTCCTTGTACTCGGGCGCGAAGGTGCCGGGCTGCACGACCTGGTAAAGAAGACCTGCGACCATCTGCTGCGCATCCCGATGGCCGGCCAGGTCTCATCCCTGAACGTCTCCGTAGCCGGCGCGGTGGTGATGTACGAAGCCATGCGCCAACGGCGGCCGCCAGCAAAAAAACCTGCAAAAAAGCCAGAGAAACCCCGCAAGGGACTAGGATCCTGAATTTGAAGCTGATGTCCGTTCTTCCGCCCTACCGCCTGTGGCTGCTCGCCGCCGTCCTCCCGCTCAGCTCGCTGGCAGTCGCTCAGGTCAAGCAGTCTGCACCCAGCCAGCGCGATAAGGTTCTCTTCAGCAGCGACCAGCCTCCTGCGCAGCCCGCGACCAAAGCAGCAAAGTCCATCGATACCGTAAGCAACGCCGAGCGCAGCTCTCTCACCTTCACCGCCTACGATCTCGACGTACATCTGATCCCCGCTAAATCGCAGCTATCGGTGCGAGCAAAACTGACCGTACGAAACACGGGAACCGAGCCGCTGACGGATCTGGCCTTCCAGCTTTCCTCCTCGCTGACGTGGGACAGCTTCGCGATGTGCAGCGGCGAGCGCATCGTTCCACTCACCTTCGCGCAGCACCTCGTCGACACCGACACCGACCACACCGGACAGGCGAAGGAAGCCATCGTAACTCTGCCTCAGCCGCTGGCTCCTAACGCAACGGTCGAGCTGACCACGTTCTACTCCGGCGAGATACAGCAATCGGCCAAGCGGCTGGAGCGCATCGGAGCGCCAGCCGATCAGGCTGCTGAAGCCGATTGGGACAAGATCGCCCCCGACAGCACCGCACTCCGAGGCTTCGGCAACGTGTTGTGGTATCCCACAGCATCCGCGCCTGCGCTGCTCGGCGATGGAGCCAAGCTCTTCCAGCTCGTAGGCAAAACCCGCCTGCAGCAAGCCGATGCGACCATCCACCTGCGCCTCGCCGTCGAGTACACCGGCAACCCGCCCGACGCAGCCTTCTTCTGCGGCCAGCGTCAGCCGATGGCCGCGGTCAACGAGAATGTAGACGCGGCCTCAGCAGCGAATCAGCCCGGAGTCGCCACGGCAGATTTTCCTACCCGTCCGCTGGGCTTCCGCTCGCCCAGCCTGTTTATCACCGCCGGAGCGCCCACGACCACGGACAGCAACCAGATCGCCGCTGTCACCGAGCACTACGACACCGTCCCCATGTACGCTGCAGCCGCTATCAAGGTGCAGCCTATGCTGAACGATTGGCTCGGCACCGCTCCGCTGACGCCGCTCAATATCATCGACCATCACGGCCAGCCGTTTGAAGACGATGCTCTGCTGGTCGCTCCGATGCGCGCCATCGATCCGGACGCTCTCGCACCCTCGCTGATTCACTCGCTCACTCACGCGTGGTTCCGCTCCTCCCATGTGTGGCTCGACGAAGGCGTGCCGCAGTTCATGTCGCTGCTATGGCTCGAACACACGCAGGGCCGCGACGCCGCGCTGCAACAACTGCAAGATCAGGTCAACACGTTGGCCCTGGCCGAACCCACCATCTCTGAGAGCGCCGACCCGACGCTGGTGGGACAGAGTCTGATCCGCGCAAGCGACGAGATCTACTATCGGACGAAAGCAGCGGACGTGCTGTGGATGCTGCGGTCCATCGTCGGCAACGATGCGCTCAAGCAAGCGCTGCAGAATTATCGTCAAAGCGCCAGCCGCGACGATGATTCCAAAGAATTTCAACGCGTGCTGGAGCAGGCCTCGCACAAAGATCTCAACTGGTTTTTCAACGATTGGGTCTATCACGACCACGGCTTGCCCGATCTGACCATCGCCAACGTAACCCCGCGCCAGATCCCCGTACAAGGTCAAAAGGCCGCGAGCTGGCTGGTGGCAATCGAGGTACGCAACAATGGCGACGCTGCCGCCGAGGTTCCGGTCACGGTCCGTTCAGGCTCGCTGACCACGACCGAACGCCTTCGCATCATGGGACAATCGAGCGCTTCGACCCGCATCGTCTTCCAGGGCACTCCCGACGAGGTCATCGTAAACGATGGCAGCGTGCCGGAGATTGGTGCCAGCACACATACCAAGCAGATTGTGATGCATTGATCTTTATCGACGTCCATGGCGGGAATGGTGAACGGCAGGATGCGCGGAGTTTGCTGTCCAGACCTGCTCGCCTTTCCATGGACGAACGGCCGTCAGATCAACGGGAGAAGGTGTAGTGACATGGCTGGCCGGCTGTACCTTCGCCAAGCCATCTCCCAACTCCGGCAACGCGTTCGCCAGCGCGAGCAGGCGTGAGGATGTTGCCATCCCGGTAAGGTGCAGCGTATATCCGGTTGCGTCGAAATGTCCTTCGAGCGTGGCCGGTTCCTTGCCACCAAGCGCCAGCGCCGTGGGAGCCAGAACAAAACTGCTCCCTGTTGCCGGTGGCGCAGCGTGCTTCGTGCGCGCATTTGCCTTGGTTTCGGTCTGCTCGACCGAACGGAGGGCAATGTTACCCGAGACCAGCGAAGATGCTCCAGTATTCGCGCTCATCAGCCTGGCGCGCGTCAGGAACATCGCCCCCTGCCACGATGGCGCAGCAGGCGACGCCCTGGGATGATGAGAGATCGTTCCCGTCAGCGTTCCGCCCATGGTGACGTCGGCAGGAATGCGCTCGTTGACGACATGCAGCCAATCCACAAGCGTGTCCGCCGGAATGCCGGGAATGGAAACATCAAGGGTCGCCGAACGGAGATCATGGATGTCCGGCAACGATCCCGAGAGCATCAGCACCTGAGTATCGGATGAGCCGGATGGAGGCCAACTGCAACGAACTTTATCGAAGGAATGAAACAGATTCGTGGCGTTGCCAAGACACTCCATCTCAATATTCAAAGGGTGATTGGGAACGAAGTCGGCACGGCGAGCGTTCTCGGCGCTCAATTTTGCTTCCACCGAGCTGGCTCCCACCGTTCCCTGAATGTTTGCCGAAAGCGTCATGTTGCCGCGCCAGCCAGCGTCACGGCCCAATAAAACCCGGCTCGCTCCGCCGAGCGGCGCATCGCGCCACTCCCCCTGTAGATGAATGGGCACCTGCCGCAGAGAGGAGGCGCGTCCAAGAGTGCCTTCAATCTGAATCGTGCCTGCGCCTGCGACCACGGTATCGGTGCGGGCTGGATCGGCCTTCAGGCGAAGATGCCATTGCTCCGGGCTGGGGAGCCAAAGGGCGAATTCAGCGTCGGTAAACGAAAGCGGAATCTTTTCATGGCCGAGTTTGATATTCAGCCGCGCCCCGGTCGCTTCGATATACGGGAAGCGCGGCGTTGAGCCAGCCTTCTTCTGTGCGGTCGGAGCCGCTTCGATATGCGACGCCTGCAGAAGAATGCTTTCAAGGTTCCACTTGCCGTTGGCCAGATGCACCAGATTGACGCTTGGATCGGTGAAGCTGATGGTGGAGAACTCGACGCGCCTGGTCCACAGCGAGCTAAAGCGAAGGGTAACTCGTACCGAGTTGGCCCGGATGATCGGCTCGGAGCCGAAGGCCGGGTCTTCGTCGACGACCAGATTGTTCAGCGTAAATCCCGGCAGCGGCAGCAGGTTCAGCGTCACCTGGTCCAGATGGACCGGACGGCCGAGGCTCTGGCTGATGCTGGTGGCGATACGGTGCTGCAGGCGGTTGACGGTAATCAGCGGCGGAACAATCGCCAGCAGAAGCAGCGCCGCCAGGGCCAGCCATAGCAGGAGATAGCGGCGGAAGAAGCCGCCGGGTCGAGGCGACTCCTGGTCGCTTTGTTCGTGAGTTGAATCGGTTTCCTGCATGAATCCATTGTTCCGCGTGGAACACTCACACGCGGCTTCTGCCTCTATCGAATGATGTGAAATGTGCGACGCCAGCGAGTCTCGTCGAAGAAATGAACGAGAATGTGGCCCATGAAGCTGAGGCGGTCGCCGAGGCTTGTCTTATACATCTGGTCGGCAGGCGTCTCGAACGACCAGTAGACGAACAGCGGCCGGCCGACGATGTTCTGGCGGGGAACGAAGCCCCAGTAACGGCCATCGAGGCTTTCGGTACGGTTGTCGCCCATGGCGAAGACCATACCCGGCGGCACCACCAGATCGCCGTTCTGGACATGGTTGGGAAGATCGAGCGCCCAGCTTGAGGTGATGCCACCCGTGCCAATCTGCATCGGGTTCGGTGGAACATCCGGGAAGTCGTCGCGATAGCCGTCAAAGGCGTGCTCTGGGTTGCCATCTTCGGTTGGCATGATCGCATGTGGCTCATTCTGCGCAACGCCGTTGAGAAAGACGACTCCGTTAACGAGGTGAATGCGGTCGCCGGGGATGCCGATGGCGCGCTTGACAAGGAAGAGATCGGGGGTCTCCGGGTTGGGCTTGTAGAAGACAATGACGTCGCCACGGTGGATATCGCGGTAGTGAACGAAAGGAGCCCATTTCGTCGGCGGCGCGAACGAAGTGCGGTCTACCAGAACATGGTCGCCGATGAGCAGGGTCTTCTCCATGGAGCCGGAGGGAATCTCGTAGTTCTGGAAGATGAACGTCATGACGAACAAGCCGATCGCAAGGACGGTGCAGATGGAGGCCAAAGATTCCAAAGGAGTTTCGGTTTGATCTACCTGTTTGGCGGTCGTCTCTTCCGGTTCGGATGCCATAGTGCTCATTTAGTGCTTGTCTCCACAGATGCAAGTGTCAGTGTATCGCCGATTTGCGGTCTCGACGCGGCGGAATGTGGGGTGAAGGTGGTGGCAACCCGCCGCTGCAGGCGATTGACGATGATCAGAGGCCCGCGTACGACACCTGAACGAGTCTTCAACCTTTATCGAATGACATGAAATGTGCGACGCCAGCGAGTCTCGTCGAAGAAATGAACGAGAATGTGCCCCATGAAGCTCAGGCGGTCGCCGAGGCTTGTCTTATTCATCTGGTCGGCTGGGGTCTCGAACGACCAGTAGACAAACAGAGGACGACCGATGATGTTCTCCCGGGGAACGAAACCCCAGTAGCGGCCGTCTGCACTTTCTGTACGATTGTCGCCCATGGCAAAGACCATTCCTGGCGGGACAACGAGATCGCCGTTCTGAATATGGTTGGGAAGATCAAGCGCCCAGCTTGCCGTGATGCCGAGTGGCTGGATCTCATCCGGCGGAGGAGGAACCGATGGAAAATCGTCACGGTAGGGGTTATAGGCGTGGTACGGGTCACCATCAGCGGAGGGCTTACCGGCCTCGGGTTCATCCTGCTTCACACCGTTCAGGTAGACGATTCCGTTGTGGAGGTGAATGCGGTCGCCGGGGATGCCGATGGTGCGCTTTACCAGAAAGAGGTCCGGGGTCTCCGGATTGGGCTTGTAGAAGACGATGACGTCGCCGCGTTGGATATCGCGATAGTGAATGAAAGGAGCCCATTTCGTGGGTGGCGCAAAGGAGGTCCGGTCTACCAGGACATGGTCACCAATGAGCAGGGTCTTCTCCATGGAACCGGAGGGTATCTTGTAGTTCTGGAAGATGAACGTCATGACGAACAAGCCGATCGCAAGGACGGTGCAGATGGAGGCCAAAGATTCCAAAAGAGTTTCGGTTTGATCTACCTGCTTGGCCGTCGTCTCTTCCGGTTCGGATGCCATTGTGCTCATAATGCTTGTCTCCACAGATGCAAGTGCCAGTGTATGGCCGATTTGCGGTCTTGACGCGCAGTTTGTGGTCGATCTACTCCTGAACCACTGCTTTGACCAGGTTGCGGGGGTTGTCCACGTCGATGTTGCGGCCGATCGCCATAAAGTAGGCAAGCAATTGCAACGGAACGACTTCGTAGAGAGGGGCGATGTATTCGGCACACCGCGGGATAGTGATGGTGTGGGTGCTGAGTTCGGCGATGCGGGTGTCGCCCTGGTTGACTATGGAGAGCACAACGGCTCCCTGCTTGCGCATATCGCGGAGGAGGTTGACCGTCTTTTCGTAGCGCAGGAGAGAGTCGGGCGCCTGAGGATCGCTGGTGGCGAGCACAACGAGCGGAGTGTTCGCGTCGATCAGGGCGTTGGGGCCGTGCTTCAGCTCGCCCGTCGGATAGCCCTCGGCCTGGATGTAGGAGGACTCTTTGAGCTTCAGCGCTCCTTCGCGGGCGATGGGATAGTGGACGCCGCGACCAAGGAAGAGAAAGGATTCGGCTGATTGAATCTTGGGGGAGAGTTCGCCGATCTGCGACTCCCACTCGGGCAGGATGGCCTGCATGGCTGCGGGCACGGCTTGTATCTCTTCGAGGTGCGACTCGACGACGGCGCGGGTCATGCGGCCACGAATGCGGGCGGCGAAGAGCGAGAGCAGCGAGAGGACGGTGAGCTGGGTGGTAAAGCTCTTGGTGGCGGGAACGGCGCGCTCGATGCCGGCCATGGTGGGCAGAGAGCAGCTCGCCAGCTTGGCCATGGTGGACTCGGGCTTGTTGGTGATGGCGATGGTCGAGGTGCCACGGGCGATGGCCTCGCGCAGGGCTTCGGAGGTATCGGCGGTCTCGCCGGACTGCGAGATGGCGAGGAAGCAGGGATTTTTGAGGGTGTGGGTGGAGCGGTAGATGTACTCGCTGGCGTATTCGACGTCGACGGCGATTCCGGCGAGGTCTTCAAAGAGTATCTCGCCGAAGAGCCCGGCGTGGCGGCTGGAACCGCTGGCGGAGATGAGCAGGCTCTCTTTGCCGACGAGCGCCTGCAGCGCGGGGCGGAAGGTATCTTCGCGGAGGCAGTTGGCCTCGGTGTAGGCGGCGAGGGTTTCGGCGATGGCATTGGGCTGCTCGAAGATCTCGCGGAGCATGGCGTGCGGGAAGGTTTTGTTGGGCGGAAGCATGGCGGAATAGTCCCCTTCTGTATCTTCTAGTTATAAATGAGTGCGATGAAGCGAGTAGTTAGTCCAAAGCCGTTGGAGCTCGAGCGCGGCCTGTCTACCAGCTCGGCGCTGGGGCTGAACGTCATCGACATGGTGGGCGTGGGGCCGTTTATTACCCTGCCGCTGATCGTGGGCGTGATGGGCGGACCGCAGGCGATGCTGGGCTGGGTGCTGGGCGCTCTGCTGTCGCTGTGCGATGGGCTGATATGGAGCGAGTTGGGGACGGCTTATCCCGAGGCGGGGGGCTCGTATGCGTACCTGAAGCATCTTTATGGCGAGCGCGGACTGGGACGCGGGTTCTCGTTTCTCTATGCGTGGCAGTTGCTGTTCAGCGCTCCGCTCTCAATTGCCTCGGGGTGCATCGGATTTTCACAGTATGTCTCGTTCTTCGCTCCGAATGCCGGGCATCCGTTCTTTTCGGCACCGTGGCTGGGAGTCCCTATTGTGCTGAGCGGGCAGACGCTGATTGCCATGGCGGCGTGCCTGATCGCGGTGGTGGTGCTCTATCGCAGCATCGTGAAGATAGACCGCATTGTGCGCTGGCTTGGAGTGGTAGTGGTGCTGACGCTGCTGCTGATTATTGTGGCGGGGTTTCTGCACTTCGACGCGCATCGTGCGTTTGACTTTCCCGCAGGCGCGTTTCATCTGAACAGCGCTTTCTTTGTGGGGCTGGGCGCGGGGATGCTGATCTCGGCCTATGACTATTGGGGCTACTACAACGTGTGCTTTGTGGCGGGAGAGGTGCGCGACCCGCAGCGGACGATTCCGCGCGCGGTGCTGGGAGCGATTGGGATTGTAGGCACGCTCTATCTGCTGATGAACGTGAGCGTGCTAGGCGTGCTGCCGTGGCGAGAACTGGCCGCCGACACCGACAGCCATGCGCGAATGTTCACCATGGCCGTGTTCATGGAGCGCCTGTATGGGCATACTGCCGCAGGAATTGTCGTGGTGCTGATTGCGGTGGCGGCGCTGGCCTCGGTGCTGGCTCTGCTGCTGGGGTATTCGCGGATCCCCTTTGCGGCGGCGCGGGATGGAAACTTTCCGGCATGGTTTGGAGCGGTGCACGAGAAGCACAGGATTCCGCAGCACTCGCTGCTGACGCTGGGCGCGATGACGATGGCCTGCTGCGTGTTTCGGCTGCAGGAGGTGATCACCACGCTGGTGGTGATTCGCATCCTGTTCCAGTTTCTACTGCAAGGGTTGGCTGTGCTGCTGCCGCAGCATCGACGCGAGCGGAAGCTGCGCGGGTTCAGGATGCCGCTGTATCCGCTGCCGGTTTTGCTGGCGCTGGGGGGATTTCTGTTCATCCTGTTTTCGCGGCCTCACTTTGTGCGGGAGATGCGTACGGCTGGATTGATCCTGGTCGCGGGTGCCGTGGTTTATGGCGTGCGCTATGTTGCGGGGCGCGGCGAAGGTTGATTCGGTGGGCTGGTTGCGGAGATGAAGCGGCGGCTGGCTGGGTTGAGATTTACTCTCCCACCCTTCGCAAAAGCGCGAAGGATGGGGCACCCGGGCTTTTGCGCAGAGGCGATGAAGCAGAGCTAGTTTTAACGATTTACTTATGGCTTTATTGCGTTTCTTGGTTACGACCAGCTAAATTGACAAGGTAGATCGATTCCCTTTGAAAGCTGGTGCGAAACTATGTCGCGAAAGATGCTGCCCCTGTATGCGGGCTTGATTGCAACCGTCTCGGTCATGATGGGAGTGCCTGCAGCAATCGCTCAGACCAAGCCTGTTTATATGGATTCTTCGCAGCCTGTTGCCAAGCGCGTGGACGACCTGGTGGGTCGGATGACTCTGGAAGAGAAGGTCTCGCAGATGCAGAACCATGCGACGGCGATTCCGCGCCTGGATGTTCCGGCGTACGACTGGTGGAGCGAGGGTCTCCATGGAATTGCGCGGTCGGGTTATGCGACCGTGTTTCCGCAGGCGATTGGGCTGGCGGCGATGTGGGACACACCCCTGATGCATGAGGTGGCGACGACCATTTCGACCGAGGCCAGGGCGAAGAACGCAGAGGCTCTACGTCATGGCAATCACAACATCTACTTCGGGCTGGATGTATGGTCGCCGAACATCAATATCTTCCGCGATCCGCGATGGGGACGAGGGCAGGAGACGTATGGCGAAGATCCTTTTCTGACCTCGCGGATGGGAGTGGCGTTTGTTGAGGGCTTGCAGGGAGACGATCCGCACTACTACAAGACGATTGCTACGCCAAAGCACTATGTTGTGCACTCTGGGCCGGAGAGCACGCGGCATACGGCAAATGTGGATGTTTCGCCGCATGACCTGGAGGACACGTACCTGCCAGCGTTTCGCGCCACGGTGAAAGAGGCCAAGGCCGGAAGCATCATGTGTGCGTACAACGCGATTGATGGCGAACCAGCCTGCGCGAATACATTTCTGTTGTCGGACGTACTACGGAAGGCCTGGGGTTTCAAGGGATATGTGACCTCCGACTGCGGAGCGATCACGGACGTGGCCGAGGGGCACAAATTTGCTCCGGACATCGAGCACGCTTCGGCAGTGTCGGTGAAGGCGGGAACGGATACGAGTTGCGGCGATGAGTATCCCAGCCTGACCAAGGCGGTGAAGGATGGGCTGATCTCGGAGGCAGAGATCGACCAGTCGGTGAAGCGGCTGTTTACGGCACGTTTCGAGCTTGGCCTGTTTGATCCGGCGTCGAAGGTGGCTTATGCGCGCATCCCTTTCTCAGAAGATGACTCGGTGGCGCACCGCGAACTGGCGCTGCGCGTGGCCGAGAAGTCGATGGTGCTGCTGAAGAACGATGGCATCCTGCCGCTGAAGAAGAGCGTGAAGACGATTGCGGTGATTGGGCCGAACGCGGCTGCGCTGTCTGCTATCGAGGGAAACTATAACGCGATACCATCGCATCCGATCCTGCCGCTGGCTGGGATGGAGGCAAAGTTTGGCGGACAGGCGAAGGTGCTCTATGCGCAGGGATCGCCTTATGTGACAGAGCTGACGGTTCCGGTGCCGCGAACGATCTTGCATCCGGCGAAGGGCAGCGCGGCGTTTGGGCTCAAGGGAGAGTACTTCGACAACATCGGGTTCACCGGCAAGCCGGTGGTGACACGGGTGGACCAGCAGGTGGACTTCGACTGGGACGCGGCTGCTCCCGTACCCGGCGTGAAGGCTACGGCGTTTGGCGTGCGCTGGACGGGAACGATTACTCCTCCAGTAGCGGGCAAGTATGAGTTCAGCTTTCGCAGAGAGGCTAAAGGGGTGCGCGTCTTCCTCGATGGCAAGCCAGTGACGCAGGAGCAGGCGCAGAAGCACAAGGCCGAGCCGTTTGTTCTGGATTTGAGCGATGGACGGGCGCATGATCTTCGCATCGAATACACCCATCACACTCCGCTGTTCGATGCAGGAATCTCGTTCGACTGGAAGCCTCCGGTGGAGGCTGAGCGCGAAGAGGCAGTGAACGTGGCCAAGCAGGCAGATGTCGTGGTCGCGTTTGTGGGGCTTTCGCCGAACCTCGAAGGCGAGGAGATGCCGGTGCATGTCGACGGCTTTGACGGCGGCGACCGCACCGAGATCGAACTGCCTGCCGTGCAGAAGCAGATGCTCGAGGCAGTGGCTGCGACGGGCAAGCCGGTGATCGTGGTGCTGATGAATGGCAGCGCGTTGGCCGTGAAGTGGGCCAAGGAAAATGCAGCGGCAGTGTTGGAAGCTTGGTATCCGGGCGAAGAGGGCGGAGCTGCAATTGCCAATACGCTGGCGGGAGACAACAATCCAGCGGGACGGCTGCCGATTACGTTTTATACGGGAACGAAGGAGCTGCCACCGTTTGACGATTACTCGATGGCGGACCGGACTTATCGCTACTTCAAAGGCACGACGCTTTGGGGCTTTGGATATGGACTCAGCTACTCGAAGTTCAAGTGGAGCGATGTAAAGCTGTCGTCGGAGAAGCTGACGGCGGGCGAGCCGCTGACGCTGGATGCCGAGGTTGAAAATACCGGCTCGGCGAAGGGCGATGCGGTGTCGGAGATTTATCTCAAGGCTCCAGCTTCATCCACGGCTCCGATTCATTCGCTGGTGGGATTTGTACGGACCTCGCTCGATGGCCATGCGCGGCAGCATGTGCATGTGGTGATCGATCCTCGCAACCTGAGCACGGTGGCCGCAGATGGAAAGCGCAGCATTGAGGCTGGGGAGTACACGCTGTTTGTTGGCGGAGCGCAGCCCGGAGCGGATGAGGATGGTGTAACGAAACAGTTCACTATCGTTGGTTCGAAGCAGTTGCCCCGGTAGATTAAGCCTCGCTGCAAAGTGGTACCGCCCTTGTCTTCCATGATTCCGATGGAAGACAAGGGCCTTTTTGTTGATCCACAGCACAAGGGAAACACCCCTTCAGATAGTTGCTTTTGATTCGTATGGGTTGCGGGTAGAATCCTCTACTGGAATAGCGCAGCGCTGGCGGCGGTTGCGAATTTATTGAGAGTTACCGGTAACGATTGCCGGTTGAGGTAGCTGGCTCATGGAAAAGCGATATATTCTCGCGCTCGATCAGGGGACGACGAGTTCGCGGGCGATGGTGATCGATGATGCGGGCAATGTGGTGTCGATCCGGCAGCGGCCTTTCAAGCAGATCTTTCCCAAGCCCGGCTGGGTAGAGCACTCTCCTACGGAGATATGGTCGTCGCAGAGCGGCGTAGCCACCGAGGCGCTGGCGGCAGCCGACCTGACGGAACGAGATATTGCGGCCATCGGAATTACGAACCAGCGCGAGACGACCGTGCTGTGGGATCGCGAGACCGGCGAACCGGTGCACAACGCAATTGTTTGGCAAGACAGGCGGACGGCGGAGTTCTGCGATAGCCTGCGAAGCCATGGCCATGCTCCGATGATTCAGGCCAAGACTGGCTTGTTGCCGGATGCTTATTTTTCCGGGAGCAAGTTGAACTGGCTCCTGAACAACGTTCCCGGAGCACGGGAGCGGGCAGAGGCGGGCAAGCTGGCGTTCGGCACCGTCGATAGCTGGCTGATATGGAAGCTGACGCAGGGCGAGAGGCACGTCACCGATGCGACGAACGCGTCGAGGACGATGCTCTTCAATATTCATACGCTGGAGTGGGACGAAGAGCTTCTGAAGCTGCTGGATATTCCGTGGTCGGTGCTACCGGAGGTGGTGGCATCGAGCGGGCATTGCGGGACGACAAAGGGAATACTGCATGGCATCTCCATCGCAGGAATTGCGGGAGACCAGCAAGCAGCGCTGTTTGGGCAGATGTGCACCGAACCGGGGATGGCGAAGTGCACCTTCGGCACGGGCAGCTTCATGCTGATGAATACCGGCACCAAGCCTATGACTTCGCAGAACAAGCTGCTGACCACGATTGCGTGGAAGATCGGCGACAGGGTGGAGTATGCGCTGGAAGGAAGCATGCTAATGGCCGGCGCAGTGGTGCAGTGGCTGCGCGATGAGTTGCAGATGATTCGGAGTTCGGCGGAGATTGAGTCGTTGGCGGCTTCGGTATCCAGTACGAATGGAGTGGTGCTGGTGCCGGCGTTTGCGGGGCTGGGCGCTCCGCACTGGGACCAGTATGCGCGAGGCGCGCTGCTGGGAATGACGCGAGGAACGTCGCGGGCGCATATCGCAAGAGCGGCGCTGGAGGGGATTGCGTTGCAGGCCATGGATGTTCTGGAGGCGATGCAGACGGACTCGGGTTTGCCGCTGGCACAGTTGCGAGTGGATGGTGGGGCATCGGCAAATAATCTGCTGATGCAGATGCAGGCAGACGTGCTGGGGATCGACGTTGTTCGTCCGAAGAATGCAGAGGCTACCGTGCTGGGTGCGGCATATCTTGCGGGACTTGCCGTGGGATATTGGCCGGATAAAGAGACGATCGCGAGACAGTGGCAGATGGATCGAGTCTTCACACCACAGATTGATGCTGAGGCGAGGCGCAAGGTAAAAGCCACCTGGCACAGGGCTCTGGATCGTGCGCGGGATTGGGCAGGGGAGACACAGGATTGAGCGAACGATCTGAAATATTGCAGCGGCTGGGTGAGCAGGGTGAGCCGTGGGACGTTGTAGTGATCGGCGGCGGAGCCAGTGGACTGGGTGCGGCGGTGGAGGCTGCTTCGCGAGGCTATCGCACGGTGCTGGTCGAGCGCTTTGACTTTGCCAAGGGAACTTCGAGCCGCAGCACCAAGTTGGTGCATGGCGGCGTGCGGTATCTTGAGCAGTTCAATATCACGCTGGTGATGGATGCTCTGCGGGAGCGGGGACACATGCTGCGGAACGCGCCGCACCTTGTCCACAACTTGCAGTTCGTAGTGCCCGCGTTCGATTACTTCTCACTTCCCTACTATGGCTTTGGGTTGAAGGTGTACGAGCGGATGTCGGGCAGGCTTTCGCTGGGTGCCTCGAAGCTGCTTTCGCGGGAGAGGACCGTGCAGATGTTGCCAGGGATTTCCGATGCAGGGCTGCGCGGCGGCATTCTTTATCACGATGGTCAGTTTGACGACGCGAGGTATGCCATCTCGCTGTTGCGGACGTTTCAGGATTTGGGCGGCATAGCCATTAACTATGTCGAAGCGGTTGGGATGCTGAAGCGGGACGGCAAGATCGTCGGCATCCAGGCGTGCGATTGTGAAGAAGATGTTCGGTTCGATTTGCAGGCGAAGGTTGTCGTGAATGCCAGCGGCGTTTTTACGGAAGAGGTTCTCGCCATGGACGGTGTGGCAGCGGAGTCGCTGCTGGCCGTGAGCCAGGGAACGCATTTTGTTTTGCCTCACTCCTTTTTGCCGGGAAGCACGGCGCTGATGATTCCCAAGACGGCGGACGGGCGAGTGTTGTTCGCTATACCGTGGCATGAATCGACGATTGTGGGCACGACGGATGTGCCGGTCGATAGGGCTTCGGTGGAGCCGCGCTCGATGGCAGAAGAGAGAACGTTTCTGCTCGAGCATATTGCCCGCTACTTTGGTCGCAGGCCGCGAGCGGAAGAGATTCAGAGCATGTGGTCGGGGCTGCGGCCGCTGGTACGCAAGGGTGGTGGCGGCAAGACGTCGAAGCTGTCGCGCGACCATACCATTCTGGTTTCGAAGTCGGGTCTGGTGACCGTGACAGGTGGAAAGTGGACGACCTATCGGCGCATGGGCGAAGACACGATCAACCATGCTGCTGAAGTCGGCGGGTTTGCAAAGATGGCGTCGCGAACCCTGGACCTCAAGCTGCATGGATGGACGGACGACTCAGGCGGAATGGCAGAGTCCGACCGTGTCTATGGAGCCGATCTGCCCTTGCTGCAAGGCCTGTCAGACAACGATCCGTCGTTAGCAGCACTCTTGCATCCGAGGCTGCCATACCAACTGCGCGAGGTGGTTTGGGCAGTTCGCTATGAAATGGCACGCACCGTCGAGGATGTGCTCGCACGGCGCACACGCGCGCTCTTTCTGGATGCGCGGGCCGCGATTGAAGCCGCTCCTGCAGTTGCAAACCTGCTGGCTAAGGAACTAGGGCGAAGCGACGCGTGGCGTGACAAAGACCTGCAACAGTTTGTGGATTTGGCGAACGGGTACATCTACCGAGAGGAGTAAGTCGCGGATTCGCCGTCATAGCTAGCTATGTTTCGAATCTCCGCTCAAGGCGCGGACGTGCGCGGGAAGATAGGGCCGAACTAGATATTGGTAGGCGGCTCCCCCGACAACGCCGCCGATCAGCGGGCCTACGATCGGTATCCACCAGTAGTTTTCCGGCGACGGGAAGGCAGAGCTGCCCCACCCGGTCACGAAGCAGAAGAGCCGCGGCCCGAAGTCGCGTGCGGGGTTGATGGCCCATGCTTCCAGATATCCCATCGATGCGCCGATCAGAGCGACGAGCAGACCGATCATGAGCGCGCCGGAGTTGGCTCCCGGTGCCATCTCGTTGTAGGTTTCGGTGATGGCAAAGATACCGAAGATGAGAAATGCGGTAAGGATGATCTGATCGCTGAAGGCGTGCATCGGCGTAATCGCTAATCCCGGATGGGTGAAGAAGACTCCGGCGGCACCGCCTGCGGCACGCGTAAGGTGCGAGACCTCGTTGAAGTGATTGATGACCGGAGAATAGAGCGCGTAGACCAGCGATGCTCCCAGAATGCCGCCTACGACCTGGGCGATGCAATAAGGGATGACTTTGACCCACTCGAATTTTCGGTAAAGGGCCAGCGCCAGCGTGACTGCTGGATTCGCATGCGTTCCTGAGACGGATCCCGTGGCATAGATCGCGATAGTGACCGCCAGGCCCCATGCGATGCAAACTCCCCAGTACGCTCCCTGATAGGGGCTGGGCGTGTAGAGCGAGTACATGGCGGCCACCGAATCGCCAAACGCAATGATGATGAAAACGGCTATCGTCTCGGCGATCAGTTCCCCAATCAATTGTCGTTTCATGGTGCCGGCCTCTTGGTTAATTTAGTTGTGAAGCGACTTTCTGAAACTTAAACCACGCCTTCGCTCAATACCAGAGCGACGGCGCTGCGGAGCCGGGCGGCATTGCCATCATAGGCCGGCCGCAGGACAGGAGACTTCGAGAGGGAGTGCTTTCGCAGCTCTGTCTCGACGATAGGACCGAAGGTGTGCCAGACTCCGGTGATGTCACCTACGACCACAATCTCCCGTGGCGCAAGCGCGGAGGCGATCATGCGGATGCCACGGCCCAGATAGAGCGCTGTCTTTTCAAGCGCGCTGACGGCCTTTTTGTTTCCGCTCTGCGCGAGCTTGAGTACATGATCGAAGCTGTCCGCTGGGGCCGACGGGGAGAGCTCGTTGTAATAGCGAAGCGCCGCGCGATTGGAGGCAAGGGTCTCCCAGCAGCCGCGATTGCCGCAGGCGCAGAGAGGGCCATCGGGATCGATCTGGACGTGGCCAAACTCCCCGGCCATGCCGTTGTTGCCGCGAAGAAGCTGGCCGTTGGCGAAGATGCCAGTGCCGATTCCCTCGGAGACATTGACGACGACGAGATCGTGCATGCCGTCGCTATCGCCGAACCAGACTTCGGAGAGAGCACAGGCGTTGGCTACGTTATCCATCTCGACGCGTAGGCCGGTGGCACGCTGAATGCGCGACTTGATGCTGAGCACAGGCCAGTTGAGGTTGGGCGCGAAGATGAGTTTCTGCAGATGAAGATCGGTGCGGCCTGGAAGGCTGATGCCGATGCCGTCGAAGGATTTTTCCTTGTGCGCGGCGATGAGCTTGCGGATGCCGGAGACGATGGCCGTGAGCGCCTTGCCTGCATCGGGGGGAAGCACGATGACGTTCTGTGCAATGATCTTTCCGCCGAGATCGGCAACGGCGACCGTGGTCTGCGCGGGATGGATGTCGAGTGCGATGACGGCGCGCTGGTCATTGAGCTTGATGAGCGTGGGTCGGCGGCCACGGGGAAGACGGCCAGTAGCGCCCTCCAAGATCCAATGGTCCGCAATGAGTTCTTCGACGATGAGAGAGACGGTGCTGCGCTGGAGGCCGGAGAGCCTGGCGAGATCGGCGCGAGAGACCGACGGGCGCATGCGAATGAAATTGAAGAGCAGGTTCCGATTGATCTGGCGAGGGGTCTTATTCGAGGCGGTCTGTTTGCCGGCAAAGATAAAGTGCTGCATAGTTGGATTTATTTCCGCCTAGATGTGGCTACCTTCATCAGCCAGCGATCTGTTCCTTCACATTCATTCGACACCGAATTTTGTGTGTAGCCTTTATACCATTGGAATTCGGCATTTCTCTTTTAGATGAAAGGGAATGATGGGCGTAGCGATCGAATGCCGCAGAGATGAAGTAAAGGCAAAGGGACCCGGCTGAGATTGCCGGACCCCTTTGCGCAGGTTCCACAGTTGAAGCTACCAGAAGCCTAGAGAGATCCCGAGTTCTCGAGCGCCTTCTTCATCCCCGCCCAACTAATGCGGGTAGACTCCTCGTGCGTGGCCGCGCCATGCCAATGAGTCTCCAGGCTGACGGCACCGTGATAGCCCATGTTCTTGAGTGCGCGGAACTGCGCAGTCCAATCGATGAACCCCTTGTCGACCGGCGACCACGCCATCTTTCCATTTGGCCCCTTGATGGCATTTTTGACGTGGCAATGGAGAATGCGATTTTTGGGGAGCAAGTCCCACCCCTTGGGGAAGGCATCGAGTTCGCCGAGCATGACCGCGTTGCCCGGGTCCCAGTTGAGGCCGAAGTGACGAGAGGGCACCGCCGCGAGCGTTTGCGCCGCCTCAGGCCCGCTTGCGGTGTTACATTCCATCTCATTTTCGAGTACAAGGAGAACGCCGTGCTTGCCACAGACCTCCGCAGTCTCTTTGAGTTTGTCATTGATGGCAGCGCGAAAGGGCTTTACATCGTCCAGACGCCAGAAGTCGAAGCAGCGGATCTTGTCGGTCTTGAAACGCTTGGCAAGCTCGATGTATTTGGTGAGCAGATCGTCTTGCTGCTTAAAATTATCGTTAGAACCGAAATCATGTTTCGGACCGAACTTCGACGGCGGCGCACCCGGCCAACCGACCTTGAAGAGAGGGCTGGCCATGTCGGTCACGCGAAGGCTGTATTTGGCAAGAATCTTTTGCGCGTCGGCGAGTTGATCGTCGGAGAGCTGATGCAGGCCCTTACCCCACATGCCGCGAATCTCGACCCATTGCAGACCGAACTCTTTGGAGATGACCGAACAGGCATGGTCGAAGTCCGGCGAAATCTCGTCGCTGATTACCGCGATCTTGAAAGGCGACTTCGGCACCATGCCGAAGACCGGTTGAGTGGCACAGGCTGCGGCAGTCAGCCCAGCTCCCGCAAGAAAAGTGCGTCGCGAAAAACCTTGCATATTGAATTCCCTTCTCTTCTTCTGACTCGGCTTCGAGCCATTTCGTTTGATTCGGATGGAGCGTGCAGCGTGCATTCAAAGACACGACACTAAAATGTTATCTTGCCTGCCAGCTCCATGACGCGATTTCCGCCCGCTCCGCCACTTGAACCATTAATATGGCCAAAGTCCGCATTGCTGACGCTGCTGCTTGGAGTGCCAAACTGCGGGGTGTTGGTAAGACTGAATGCTTCTCCGCGAAGTTCCAAATTGACTCGCTCGGTGATGGGAAATCTCCGGAAAGCGGACGCATCGAGGTTGAAGAAGCCCGGCCCAACGTAAGCGTTTTGTCCGGTATTTCCGTATGCCGCTGTCGTTGGCTGGCTAAAGACCGAGGTATCAAACCAGGTTTTGCCAGGACCAATTCCCTTCAGCTTGTGGAAGGAACCATCGATGTTTGCTACCTGTGTGTTGCTTGGAGCATTCAAGCTGGCAGCGCTGGCGGTCACTGAGAAGGGCGCTCCTGTTTCGAGCGAAAGCACACCGCTCACCTGCCATCCTCCGGCGACCCAGCTCGCAATCCCCGTATTCAGCCACTTCTTTCCTTTTCCGAATGGAAATTCATAGATGAGGCTTTGTACAAAGGTGTGTGTCCGGTCATTGCCGAGCCTCGAATAGTTACGGGAGAAATCGATGTAGAAGTTAGTTCCACCCACGCCCGATCCACTCGCCGTTGTAAAACCAAGTCCCTTTTGGAAGGTGTAGGCAGTCGTAGCAGAGAGCCCGTTGGTGTAGCGATGCTCCAGCTTTACCTGAAGCGAATTGTAGTTGGATCCGGTTTGCTTGAAGACAGTGCTTGATGCTGTTCTGCCAAAGGTAACAAACTCAGGCTGTCCCTTAGCACCGGCGCCGGCAACGAAACCGGCGTTGAGATTGTAGTTTTGCGCCTGGCCAACACCTACATTGCCGACATAGGCGACATCCAGTACGAACCCTGAGGGTAGCGCCCGCTGCACCGCGGCGTTCCAGGATTCGACATAAGGTGCCTTCCAATTCAAATTGACGACGTTATAGGCCTGTGGCGGCGCGTTATGGATGATGCCGTCCGCAGGAATCGGAGCAAGCAGGGGAGGGGGAAACCCTGCAGACATGGAGGCAAGTGTACCGTTCGGTTCGAGAGCCTGCGTGTAGCTACTCAAAGCCTCGAACGAGTTGTTCTGCTTGAGGGGATAGTTGGTGGCATACGTATTGAGATTGTCGGGGTAGGACTCATAGCTCATTCCGTAGCCAGCACGAACGACTGTTTTGTCATTCATACGATAGGCCACGCCAAGGCGAGGGGCAAAGTACGTGTAGCGTGTCTTCATTCCCAGGTTCATCGGATTTTTTCCAAGACCTGCGATAACGAGCGTGTTCGTCGTGGGATCATAGTTCGAGTAATCGCCCCGCCGGCGCGGTGTCGGAGGAACATAGAGCTCCCAGCGAAGCCCATAAGTCAACGTAAGCTTGGAAGTGGCCTGCCATGTATCCTGCGCGTAGGCGAAGACCTGCGACTCTCTCCACGAGGCATCCTGAACTCCAACGTCCCGGCCCACTTCGTTGGGAACGTCGAGGAGGAAGCTGGCGAAATCGTTTGCCTGGCCTGTCTTGGGACCGCCCTTCAAGCCGGTCTGGCCATCCCGATATCGAAAGATGCCTCTCTGTCCGAAGACCTGTCCCTGCTGTAGATCGTCGCGAACCCGCCGCACCTCGCCTCCGAACTTGAGGCCGTGGTTGCCCAGAATCCTGGTCCAGTTGTTGACGAGGTCGATGTTGGTCTCGCCCCGCACCCAGGGGTAGGAAGCGCCGGTGCCGACGAGAGGACTGCCGTAGCCTGCAATGTCAATGCCGGTAAGGCCGCTCGTGGAAGGATCGACGTTCACCCCCGGAATCCCAATCGCCTCCGAAGCCTTCGACCCATAGTCATTCTGATTGGCTATATTTTTGTAATGATTCAACCCCAATCGAACTTCGGTAAGTAACACCGGCGAGAAGACATGGGTATAGTTCGCAGCCGTGTTGTAAGCAGTCTGGGTGCCATGTGCGCTATCGCGCGACGGTCCGCCGGCAAGGCCGAACACGCCTTGTTGCTTCTGGTCCGCTTTCTGCCAGCTATACCGGAACGACAGGTGATCCTCCCCACGAAGGTTCTGATCCGCTTTTACATCGAACGAATTCGTATCCCGGGTATAGTGAGTCACTCCCGTCCAGTTGCTCGTTAAGGCTCCGCCGGGAACGTTGGGCAGCGGGACCAAAGCCATGATCTTCTTTGCGATAGGGCTGATCCTCGCGGGGTCAATCACGTTCGCCCTGCCCTGATAGCCGAACTGGGTGCGACCGGTTCCATCCGGATTCCCGGTTGCCGGATCGTAGACCTTGTTCGCCCCGGCGCTGAGGTCACCGTTGCGGAAGGCTTCGGTAGGAACGGTCACCGTATTGAACTGCCCCTGATGATCGCTGACGTGCAGGTAGTCGCCGAAGATAAACAGCTTGTTGTGAATGATCGGGCCGCCAATATTGCCACCATAATAGTTATAGGTGCTTACCGGATTCGGACCGGTCTGGAAATAGCTTTCGGCAGCCAGCGCGCTGATGCGGTTGAATTCATACGCCGCGCCATGAAATTCGTTGGTGCCGGACTTCAGAATGACATCCGTCACCGCTCCACCGACGCGGCCAAATTCTGCCTGATAGTTGCCGGTGGAGACGCTTACGCTTTGGATCGCTTCGCTGGGCGGGATAAGAACCTGCAGAAGGCCGGAGCGCTCATTGTCATCCACGCCCTCAATCTCAGTGTTGTTGGCAAGGCGCGACTGTCCGTTGACTTCGGTCGAAAGCGAAGAGGCAGCATTGAAAAATGTCGAATGCTGAAAGTGAGGTTTCGTCGCGCCTGGAACCAAAGCAAGCAATCCCTGGAAGTTGCGATTCGTGCCGAGGGGCAGGTCTTCTGCCTGCTTTGAGGAAATATCGATCCCAACGTCTGCGCGATCGGTCTTCAAGACATCAGGGGCGGCACTGACGGTCACACTCTCTGTCGCAGAGCCAAGAGCAAGAGTCACGTCCATACGAACCGTAGTGTTTACAGCGACAGCTACATTTTCAACTTTGGTTGGTCTGAATCCAGTCTGAGTCGCTGTGATCTCATAAGTTCCCGGCTGGAGGGCTTCAAAGTCATAGTTGCCGCTGCCATTCGTCTGTGCCGTCTTGCTGGCGCCACTTTTGACCTCGGTGATCGTCACCGTGGCGCCGGGAACCGACGCTTTGGTCTGGTCGGTGACGGTTCCCAACAGGTTCGCGTTTACGGCCTGGCCAAAGGTAAAAATTGAAGAGCTCAAGAGTAGAAGGACGACGATACAGTTGAGAGCTTTATTACGAGTCACGAAAACCTCCGGCAAGTAGCCCGGCGATACGCGCCCGGGAAAAAATTATAGTTTGAAGAACGAACGAAACACTATCAGGTGGAACCAACAAATAGCAACAAAAAATAATTGAAAAACGGTTGGACCATTTAGCTACGCATGAGATGAGGCTGGACGAGCTTACATCGACAGAGTTAGGATGCCCTGCATGAGCCTTTCAATGTCCCGTCGTAACCTGTTGCGTGGAGGCGCGATGCTGAGCGCGTCGTCCTTTTTTTCTAACCCTGCCTTCGCTTTTGCGGGCGAGAACACACCCGCATCCTCCTCTCCGATACGGTTGGGAATCGCCAGTTATACCTTCAGAAATTTTGATCAGGCCCACCTGATCGACTTCATGAAGGAACTCAAAACACCGTACCTGAACCTGAAGGACGTACACCTTCCGATGACTCCCGCGGACCAGGTAGCCAAGCGGGCAGCAGACTACAGAGACGCCGGAATGATTTTGACAGCGGCTGGCACCATCTACTTCCCCAAGGATGACGATGACGACATTCGCGCGAAGTTCGACTACTGCAAAGCTGCGGGAATATCGTTGATCGTCGGCGCTCCGACCCATCAAACGCTGCCGCGCGTGGAGAAGTTCGTGAAGGAATACAACATCCGCCTGGCGATCCATAATCACGGTCCGGAGGACAAGGAATGGCCTTCGCCCTTGACGGTGCTCGCTGCCGTGAAGGATATGGACCCGCGCATCGGCTGCTGCATCGATGTTGGCCACACCATGCGAACAGGAACCGATGTAGTCTCGGCAATCCGCGAGGCCGGACCGCGACTGTTCGATATGCACATGAAGGACCTCGCCAAGAGCGACGTGAAGGAGAGTCAGGTTGCCGTCGGCGATGGGTTGATGCCGGTACCGCAGATCTTCAAGGCATTAATTGAAATGAACTATCCCGGACAGGTCGACCTGGAGTACGAGATCTTCGGTTCCGATCCAATGCCGGGAGTCACCAAGAGCTTCGCCTACATGCGTGGAGTGCTTGCCGGGATGGGCTACAAGGGATAAACGCTTTGTACTAAGGACGAGCGCAGTGTGGCGATTCCTAAATCGAAATAGCCCCACAATAGTGCGCAGTTGCTACTTTGTAAGAATGCGGCCGCCAGAATGTATCCGGAAGTCCCCGGGATACATTCTGGCGACCGCATCAGTTTTTACTTCGATACACGTAAAAAGAGAACACCGTGGCCAGGCACCGTCACCGTGTATGGATCGCGAATGGTTCCGAGATCCTTTGACAACCACAGGTCCTTCGCCTTGACGGCATGGCCGAACCCAAGTTTGCTGAAGTCAACCTGCGTGGTCAGCGGTGTGGGCGCCCGGTTGAAGACACCAACGGCCTTCGAGCCATCCGCCAGCGGCTTGGCCCATATTTCAATGGGACCTTCAGCACTTATGCGGTCGCCCTGCTTGCCTGCCGAATCCTGATCGACGGCGATCACGTCGCGATTGGTAAGAATCGCAATGGTCTCAGGCGTCATAGTTCTCAGATCGTTGCCGGCCAGCAACGGAGAGGCCAGAATCGCCCACAGAGCCATGTGGGTACGGTATTCCTCCGCCGTCATACCTCCGTTGCCTACCTCGAGCATGTCGGGATCATTCCAATGGCCGGGCCCGGCAAAGCGCGATAGACCCGCCTGTCCAAAGCCGATCTCCGCCATACGCGAGTAGTGATCGTTGATGTCTCCAGTCGTGCGCCAGAGATTGCCGCCGACGTTCGTGCCCCACCGCCAGACGGCGTCCACGCCATATTGGCAAAGGCTGTAAACGATTGGCCGCCCGGTGCTGCGCAACGCGTCGCGCATCTTGATGTAGGAGTCGACCATAATCTTGTTGGCCGCCTCAGGCGTCGGAGCAGCGCGCATCTGGTCGCGCAGACCGCACAGATCATACTTCAGATAGTCGATACCCCACGCAGCGTAGGTTTGCGCATCCTGAACTTCATGACCATAGCTGCCCGCGAACTTCGCACAGGTCAATGTCCCCGGCGACGAATAGATGCCAAGCTTCAGACCCTTGCTGTGAACGTAGTCGGCCAGCGCCTTCATATCAGGAAATCTGCTGTTCGGATGAAGGATGCCCTGGGCGTCGCGCGTGCCTTGCCAGGTATCGTCAATGTTGATGTAGGTATAGCCCGCATCGCGCATACCGCTTGAGACCATCGCTTCGGCCTGCGCGCGAATGGTTGCGTCATCGATCTTGCCGTGAAAGTGGTTCCAACTATTCCATCCCATCGGGGGATGCACGGCCAGACCGTTCTGCTGTGCCGGAGCGACACCCGGGGCAAGGAAGAGGACGGATGCCAGAGCGGCGCAGGCAAGGCGTATTCGTAAGAGCGTCATAAATTGGGACTCCGGGAGTGAATATCTGCCTGTTGAGATGAGCAGTAAAGACAGGGAGTTTTATACGTCACCGCACTCATACAATGCAAATCGTTATTTTACTTATAAAAATTATATTTCATATCTACTGAAACAGGTTCCGCAGTCCACCGTTCCGAAGGCAGTAAAGGGAGCCTCTCCCGATTCCCTCGCAGACAAAGGCTTGAGTCTAAATCCATCTTTCTTTCTCTAGGGGACACAAATTTATCGCGTGCAAGACACACGCCTGCGCCAGCAAGTTATAATCGCAAAAGCCGAAGCGCAATCGCAACAAGAGTCGGAGAGTTGGCCGAGTGGCTGAAGGCGGCGGTTTGCTAAACCGTTATAGGGTCAAAAGCTCTATCGGGGGTTCGAATCCCCCACTCTCCGCCAGTTCTTATTCCGAGCACATTCCAAGACATCCAGGGATTTTCCGGGAACCTCAGTAAATACTGGGGCCTTCGTCTTTCTGCGTCCAGCACACACTCACGATAAGTCAACCTCTATCAAGAGGTAAGACAAGTGAGGCCACCCCCGCCTCACTAGCCGCGTTCAAAACTACGTTTGCTTACTCCGAGGTGAAGGTAGAGGCCGGAAGCCCTGCGCCGTTGTAGAGATTCCCGTTCGTAACGTTTTGCCACCCGTAACGCACATATTCTGGATTCTTTACCGTGGCACTCTTTATCTCGACCGACGCCCCTTCAATCACGGCCGTGGCCGGAACAAACTGCTTGTCCGCCCCTGCAACCTCAAACCCAGCTAACTCGCCACCCTTGGCCGTTAAGCCTTGAGCGTGGTCGAACCAAACCCGCATGCCTGCACCATCCTGCGTGGCCTGGCGGAACATCGGGCCTGAGTAATCCACAGCCTCGCCGTAAACCATTCCGCGCGCAGCCACCGCCAATCGAGCCCCAACCGTCTGCTTGTCCGGCGGGTGCACATTGTCCGGCGTACCCACGTCAAGCGACACCGCCATCGCCGTATTGCTCACCGCCAGCGTTCGCCGCTGCTGATCGCGCACCATTCCCCAATCCTCCTTGGGGGAATTAAAGCTTGAGATTTGGACGAAGAGGAACGGAAAGTTCCCCTCCTGCCAGTGATTGCGCCAGTCCCCGATCATCGTGGAAAAAGACCTCGCATAGATCGGCGCGGTCGCCGGTGCGCTGTCGGTCTCGCCCTGATACCAGATCACGCCTTTGATGGAATATGGCGTCATCGGCGCAATCATTCCATTGAACAACGCTGCCGGCAGCCACGAGGTCTCATCCGGATGCCAGGAATGTTTCGGCAGCGGCTGATGCGCAGCAAGCGCCTCGGCATCCTCCCGCTTCTCAGCAGCCTGTACTCTCGCAGCCCTGCTCTGCTCATTCGCAAAGAGCGCACGCGTGGCAAAGAGCGGCATCAGCGATGCATCCGCGCCAATCCCGTCCAGGCTGATCCACGAAGCTACCGGCGTTCCGCCCCACGTTGCATCGATCAGGCCGATCGGAACGTGCTCCTTCTGGCTGATCTTCCGGCCAAAGAAGTACGCGACCGCCGAAAAGCTGGCCGCTGTCTCAGGGGTGCACAGCGTCCACGTCCCATCGACATCTTCGACCGGCACATCGGAGCTTTTATGCTCGATCCGAAGCAGCCGCACCGTGGGTACCGTGGCGTTGGCGATCTCCTCCTTGCCATTCTTCAACACCGTATTCCCGCCAAAGCCCTTCAGCGGAAACTCCATGTTCGACTGCCCCGACGCAACCCACACGTCTCCGACCAGAACGTCCGAGGCCGTAAGCGCAGCGCCTCCCGCACTGCCCTGAGCTGTCAGTATGTACGGGCCGCCAGCCCGCTCCGGCATCAGCCACAGGCTCCACTCCCCCTCGGCATTTGCCTCCGCAGATCGCGTCTGCGCGTGGAAGTGAACGGTGATCTTCTCTGCTGGCTCCGACCATCCCCACACATGAATGGGAGCCTCGCGTTGCAACACGGTATGGTCGCTGAACAGATGCGGAAGACGAATCTCCGCAACTGCGCTTCCCGCGACGGGAAGAAGAAAAAGCACGAAAGCCCCAACCAATTTCAGCCTCTGATTCAGCATTAAGTCCAGTCCTTTTCGGCAGGTTCGCGACGAAGCACAGCGGCTCGTCAACTTCTCGATGACGATACCATCCCGTTGCCGCAACCTTTCACGAGGCCGGTTTCTTACGTCTCCATCAGTTCGTCCTCGATGGTCAGCGGACGATGCTCATATTGGCCACCGCTCTTGTCTCCCACCGCATGGCGCAGAAACGCCAGCCCGATGAGCCCCAGCGCCAGCACACTGACTCCCGTCCACTTCCAATGTACCCATGCCAGCGTCGCCAGCGCTGAGCCCACTGCCGCACCGCTGAAGTAGACCGTCATATAGACCGTGTTCAGACGGCTCCGCGCCGACGCATCCAGCCCGAAGATCCGTGTCTGGTTTGCCACCTGCGTCATTTGCGCGCCCATATCGAGCACCACAACACCAACGACCAGCAGCACCATATGCAACGCCGTCGAAAGCCGCGCACTCTCCTCGCCCCACAGCAGCAGATACGAGACCGCCAGCAGCGACATGCCCACCGACACCACCCACCGCGAGCCATGCTTATCCGACATGCGCCCCGCAATCGGAGCCACCATGGCACCCGCAGCGCCCACCACGCCGAACGTTCCGGCAACTCCCGCACCCAGACCATAGTGGCTGTAGAGCATGAACGCCAGCGTCGTCCAGAAGCAACTGAACGAGGCAAACACCAGCGCGCCCAACTCGCTCGACTCCCTCAGCAGGGGCTGGGTCCGGTACAAGGTCCACAGCGACTTCATGGCATCGGCATACCGCAGCTTCTGTTTTGGCGGCAGCTTCGGCATCTTCCGCCACAGCAGCGGCACAAACGCCGCATTGATAATCGCAGCCACGATAAACACGGAACGCCAGCCGGTAATATGGCTCACCCAGCCGGCAAAGGTCCGCGCCAGCAGAATGCCGAGCAGCAGCCCGGTCATCACAATGCCGATCGCCCGCCCTCTCTGCTCGTCCGACACCAGGTCAGGAGCAATCGGCAACACCACATGCGTCACCGAAGCAAACACTCCAATCAGGGCACTCCCTGCAATCAACCAGCCCAGGCTCGGAGCCAGCGCCACCAGCACAAGAGCCACCGAAACGGCGGCAAACATGCGCATCATCAGCGCACGCCGCTCCAGCAGATCGCCAAGCGGAACAAAGAACAGCAGCCCCAATGCGTAGCCAACCTGCGTCGCCACGGCCACAAACCCGGTGGGCCCGGCGGTGGCTCCATAGGTATGGCCCATCTCCAGCAAAAGCGGTTGGTTATAGTACATCGTGGAGACGCCCACGGCACACGCCAGCCCAAGGAACGGCAGCGGCGCGCGAGATGCGGCAGTGGAAGTCTTTGTCATGATTTAAGAGGCCTGACCACTAGTGTAAAACGACCACCCAGTCACATTCACCCTGAACTTCATAAAACAGGGGATACCCCGCTTTCTGCTTCAAAGCACCAGCTTGGCAATTGTGGCTAACTGCATAAATGAGGTCCCCTCATAGATCTTGCCGATCTTCGCATCGCGGTAGAGCTTTTCCACCGGATAGTCCTTCACAAATCCGGCGCCACCGAAGACCTCCACCGCAAGACTCGCCACCTTCTCCGCCACCTGCGAGGCGAAGTACTTGCACATCGCCGCCTCTTTCAAAAAGTCACCACCCGCGTCCTTCAACCGGGCTGCGTTGTAGACCAGTAGCCGTGCTGCTTCGATCTCCGTCGCCATCTCTGCCAGTTGAAACTGCATCGCCTGAAACTCCACCAGCGCCTTGCCAAACTGCTTGCGTTCTTTAGCCCACTTCGCCGCATGGCCCCACGCCCCAGCAGCCAGCCCCAGCATCTGCGCGCCGATCCCAATTCGTCCTTCGTTCAGCGTCTCAATGGCAATCTTGTAGCCTTTGCCGACCTCGCCCAACACCTGATTGGCTGGCACAACGCAGTCGCGAAAGACCAGCTCGCATGTACTCGATGCGCGAATCCCCAGCTTGTTTTCCTTTTTGCCCAGCGAAAAACCGGCTGTCCCCTTCTCCACCACAAACGCCGTAATCCCCTTATAGCCAGCCGAAGGATCGACCGTCGCGAAGACGACAAACAACCCTGCTTCCTTCGCGTTGGTAATCCAAAGCTTCTGACCGTTCAGAATATAGTCGTCACCACGTCGAACCGCCCGCGTCTGCAGCGCAAACGCATCTGATCCCGACGCAGCCTCGCTCAGCGCATAAGCACCCACCGTGTCCGCAGCCAGCCGGGGCAGCCACCGCTGCTTCTGCTCCTCAGTCGCCCACCGCACCAGGGCATTCACGCAAAGCGTATTCTGCACATCGACCAGCACCCCCACCGCCGGATCGACCGCCGAAATCTCCTCAACCGCCAGAATCGCCTCGAAGAAACTGCCCTCCGCTCCACCGTACTGCTCAGGAACGGCAATCCCCATCAAGCCCAGCTCAAACATCTGCCGAACCACCCCGGGATCCATCTGCTGCGCTTCGTCCATGCCACGCACCAGCGGAGCAATCTGCTCTGTGGCAAATCTTCGTACGGTAGTACGAAACATCTGCTCGTCTTCGCTCAACTGCGTCAACGGAATGGCGTTCCTCTGCTGTTCGCCCATCGGCTCACCTCAATTAAAGAGGTTACGCGCAGCCAAAGACTGCATTGGCTGCAAATCGCAAACTGTTGATGCGAGCTATCCTGCCACCTTCACCAGCCGTCCACCCCGGCTCACGATGGAGAGCTTCTCCGCGTTCAGAATCTTCCGCGCCTGGTCCTTCGCATGACTCGACCACGGCCCCGCCGGGTCCAGCCGTACATAGGCCAGCCAGTGACGCAGCGCCCGTCGCCGCTGCCCTTGCCGCTCGTACGACAACGCAAGGTTGTAATGCGCATCGGCATAGTGAGGCACCAGCGCTACCGCCTTCTGATAGGCCACTGTCGCCTCGTCCAGCTGCTGCATCTCATCCAGCACGTTGCCCAGGTCAAAGAACGCCAGCGCATAGTCCGGGTCTGCCATCGTCGCCCGGCGATAGAGGCTCTCTGCCAACTCATACTCGCGCAGGTTGTAGTGAATCGTCCCCAGGTTAATCAGCGCGGGAGCATGTTCCGGCCGCAGCTCCAGAATCGCCTTATAAATTTCGATGGCCGACGGAATCGTCGCCGGATTTTCCTCGAGCTTCACCGCCCGCAGAAACATCTCCTGCACCTCGGCAGCCTGCCGCGCAGGGTCCTGCCCTCCGGCTCGTACCACGCTCAACTGCCGTATGCCCGTCGTGGCGAAATCGAAGGCAAGCTGCTGCGTCAGCGGATCGACCAGAGCGCCACCATACCGGAACGCCAGCCGCGAGCCACGCCGCACCGCGCTCGCCTCCATCAGCGGGTTCCGCATCCCGCCCACGCGCTGCATCGCATCCACCGAGGCACGGATGCTCTTGGCCGAGATGCGCGTCGTCGCCTGCAGATCGCGCAGCGTGCGCAGCCTGCCCAACTCTTCAAAACCGTAATGTTCGTTGGGGGAAATCAGTCCCGCTCGCTCCCACGCCACCAACTGGCGCGCATGCAAGTGCAGGATTCGCAAAACGTCTTGACGGCAATATCGGGTCACGTCGATGTCTCTGTTGCCCCGTCCGGAGATCCGGTCCAGCAAAACTCTTGTTGCAGTATGCCGTTCAAACCCGCACCAATCAAGCCCCTTTCGCATAAGCCAGTCAAATAACAGTGGATATCGTGTACCAAATTGGGTTCGAGGCGTAATTTTGCGCCCCTCGCCGCCAAGACTGCTCAACCTACCAACGTGAAGCGGTACATCCAGTCACCGCCGGCCCACTGCGGATAGTTCGTCCCCCACGCATTGTTAAACAGGTTCACATGCACGCCCTGCCGCAGATCGGGCAGCTCCTCGCTGAAGTTCAGCGGCGATCTCGTGCCCAGTGCCACCACCGGAGCATCGAGCGTCGTAATCGTCAGCCGGTCGCTCCCATCTTCGCAGGCAAACTTCGATGTCACCGCATGCATCCTGCGGCCACCGCCGCTCACAACATCTTGCGCTGAGACCTCCTGGTTCACCTTCTCGAAGCTCCACTTCTGATCGCCCACCGTCTCCGGCATAAACGTGAGCCACATCGACTCCGGCATGCGGTTCGCCGCCTTCCCCATCGCATAAAACGTAAGCTGCATCACAGCCTCGCCCTTTGGAAAGACCAGCTCCATATACATCGAATGCGGCCACGCCACCAATCCGCGCTGCTCACTCGCCGCATCGTCCACGGCAAGCTCTGCCAATACCTGGTGATGCTCCGGGTGCTCCTCCACCCACATCTGCTTCAGCACCGGATGCCACTCACGCGACTCCGCATGAAAGCGCTCGATGTTCGGCTTGCCGAAGTCCTGTGGCGCCCACCACTGCTTGCTCCGCACATACGCTGCCAGAAATGCGGTGTAGTCCGCCTGCGAAAGCGTCTGATAAGTAAAAAGCGCCAGCGGATTTTTCTCCGATGCCCAGGCCTTATTCGTCTTCCGGTTCACCAGCTTCGCAATCGAGCCCGTAGCCGGATCGAGCATCAACTCAAAATGCTCCGTACGAATTCCCTTCTTCGCATCATGCGACTGCATCCCAGGGTGGTCCGGTGCCACGACACGCAACGTCTCCAGCCGCGTCTTCGCCTCGCTCTGCAATTGCTCCGGCAGATTCGCCACACCTGCATCGATGTCGTCGCGCTTCTCCTGCCAGCTCCGCTCCATCGTCTGATAGCCGGGCGTCTTGATGTACTCCGCCAGTTCCTTCGGCGAGTAATGATCGTGGTCGATGTAGCGCTTCGTGTCCGTTCCCCACGTATGCTCTACGGCCAGCACCAGCCGCCGCAGCAGTTGCCGGTCCGTCGCATCCCCCACGCTCATCCGCTTGCTCGCCAGCCACTCGCTGCGCAACCGCACCATCTCGCGATACCGCGCAATCTTCGGCGGATCGCTCGGCGCTCCATAGATCCACGTATCGCCAATCTCCTGGGTCACCACCGGCAGCTTCGCACGCGTGCTCTCCATCGCCGTCGCTACATCGCTCAAGCTTCCCGCAACGATCTTTGCATTGGGAAACTGCCGCCGCAGTCCGGCATACATGTCGTCGATCTCCTTCATGGTGTGCGGGCCGGAGTTGTCGCTCCTCACCGCAACCGACACCGCCAGGTCCGAATCCGGCACCCGCACTACGCTTCCATAATCGTGCTTGTGATAAAGCACCGCGATCGACGAGCCATCCGTATCCTTCCACAGGAAGACATCGGGAACCTCGGGCGGCGTGCTCGCCGGGTTCACTCCGATATCCAGCAGCCGCACCCCTCCCGCAGCCAGCGGAGCGACAATCCCCCGCGAATGGCACGGGACGTCCGTCATCTTGCCTGCAATCGTCTTATGCCCAAAGCGCTTGTCAAGCGCCGTCGAAAGACCAAGGCAGCCCTCAATCGTCGAGCGGTCGAGCATCTCCGTCTGCCAACTGAACGGCAGCGAATGCCACGCGACGTCACCCTGCGCAATCGCCTGCTCCATCCTCCGCCGTTCGTCGCTGCTCGCCTGCTCGAGATACTCGTAGAGCAGCCACGACCCCGTCGTCCAAACATAGCGGTCCTGCCCGGCCTCTCTGCGCTGCGCGGCCAGTGCCATCGCCTGCGGATAGTAATGTTTGAAGTACTTCTGCATCACGTTCGCCTGCGTGTCAGTAAAGCCGATATCGAGATGGCACTTGAACACCGCAACCACTCGCTTCACATCTTCCTGAACGGCTGGTACCGCCGCCTGCTGCGCCATAGCAACCCTCTGCCACGGCGAAAGCGCAGCCGAAGCCGCGGCGGTCAACGCTGCGGACCTCAAAAACTCTCGTCGCTTCATTACTCCTCCATCCTGCATTGGTGAATCAAATTATCTTTCGGTCCGATGGCCGGAGCAAAGATCAAGCATGATCGGCGCGCAGGGTCACAAGGTCCCAGCCCGCCACCGTCACTTCATGCTCCACGCGGCTCACCCGCTGCTCGCTCAGGTCGCTGATCCAAAGCTGTGGAGCTGTCGCCGACGCCCACGTCAACTTCGCGCGCCGCTCTTCGCCAGAAGCCCCAAACAATCGGATCACGGTTCCTGCACCATCGTCGCTCGCCTTCAACACCAGCGCGAGCACATCCTGCGGCTCAACCCGCAGCAACGCGGGCTTCACCGCACCAGCGCTCGCCACGGTCGTCACCAGCGGCTGTGACAGCCCAATCGCAAATTGGCTCGCAGCCGCCGCGTCGTAGCCCGCATGAGGCCGCAGCGCATAGCGAAACTCGACCACGCCCTCCTGGTAGGCGCGATAGTTCGTACCCCAGTGATTGTTCATCGCCCACGAATAAAACTTTTGGGTCGGCGCGATGTGGTGACGCCACAACTTCGGGTCACGCTGCGATCCCAGCATGTTTGCCGAGATCTCGCCCACCTCTACCAGCGGTGCATCCAGCGTCACCCAGGTCACGCCATGCTCCGCATTCGACACATCGATCCAACGCCCCACTGGAAGCCAGTTCTTGCAAGCTCCCGGAAGCTGGTCGATCTCCGGTCGCATCATGCCCAGCGGAATATCCATCCGCATCGCGCCATCGCGAACAGCAAAAGGAAACGCGAACTGCATG
This sequence comes from Granulicella sp., assembly GCA_041691255.1. Lineage (GTDB taxonomy): Bacteria > Acidobacteriota > Terriglobia > Terriglobales > Acidobacteriaceae > Edaphobacter. The sequence goes on from JBEPUY010000005.1 coordinate 105,541, forward strand.
CTCTCCTTCCCCTCTCGCTGCGCAAAGTCATCGCCCGGTCCGCCTTTGCCCGGATGAGGATTTAAAGGCGCACGCTTCTTGTCAACAATATTAGTCAGCTCGACATGATCCTCCCCGGCAACAAGCCGAACCCTGCGCACCAGGCTGTTGCATCCCGGTGCAGCCGACTCCACGCGCACCGAAACCACCAGCGGCCCCGCCTCTTCGACATGGATCGTAGCCGCCCCGCTCTGCTGCACCTTCGACACATCGCTTCCTTCGAGGAAGAGATACTCATTCACTGCCTGCCCCTGGCTGCGATCGACCAGGTTCTCCGTCTTGCCGTGCAGTGACATCTCCACCAGATCGCCGGTCGCGGCATCGATCTTCACTCGCACCACTCCGTTTTCAAGCACGCCATCCTTGAACACCACATGCTTCGCCGGAGCCAACGCTTTCCCCCGCGAAAGATGAAACCTCGCACTGCCAAACGCAGGAACATCCTGCGCCAGAAACGCCAGTTCCCCGCTCGACAGGCGCTGCGACGGCACGGAAGCTCCATGCTCCGTCTTCACATGGTCTCCTGCGGCGGACATCGCAGCCGATAGCTCCACCAGTTCGCTCCGAGGCCACGAAGTTGAATTGTGCACATCAATCGCCGCAGCATCCGCACCTGCACCCGCAGACTTCAGCGCATCATCCAGCAGCGACTTCGACATACTCTCCGCATTCACCGCGAACTGCTGCTTCACCGCCCACTGCTTCTTCGTGAAGTCGCTCTCCGAGTCCGACACGCTGCACCACGCTCCCCACGTATGTTCGGAGTACAGCAGGATATTCCGCCACGCCTCATTCACCTTGGCCGTGCTCAGGGCCGCAGGCGAGAACATCGCTCCCAACGCCTCTGCCTGCGTCAACCGGTCGGCGGCTACGCGATTCAGCTTCGTCTCCAGCGCCGACGACCCCGCGCCATCCTCCCAATACGGCGTCAGGTCTCCATGCATCTCCGGCAGTTCGCTGCCGTGCCGCTTCTCGAATGCGGAGAACGCCTCGCTGGTCGACGAGATGTGAAACTTCGGCCACTCATACTCCTCGTTCCATCCTTTAATAAACTCGCTCAACTCCGGATCAGGCACCGCGTTGTCTCCATGCCCCGACCAACGAATGTACGAGATGTCGTACTTGAACCCCGCCGTATCCAGGCGATCCTGATACTTGCCAACCCAGTCCGGGCCCAGCTTCATCACATGCGACATCGCATAGCCCGTCCACGGAATCCACACCAGCACCTTCTCCTTGCCCGAAGGGGACACCGCCCAGAACGGCTTGTCCTGCCACTCCACCATCAAGCTTCCAATGCGATCGAAGAAATTCGGTGCAACCGAAAAATACCGTATGCCTGCTTGTGACATCGCTGTCACCGTTCCCCACGTATAGCCCGGCACGTCGCTGATCATCGCCGAGTCCACACGCACACCGCACGTCTTCCCCAACTCGGTTCCATACCGAAAGAGTTGCATCAACTCCTCGGGGCGACACAGCCCCGTCAACTCATTCGCATACATTCCATTGATGGCCACCCAGCCCTTCTTCACCGCTTCGACAAACGCGTCCCTCTCACCTTGCGGCCTTCGCTTCATAAACAGATCAGCACCCCACAGCACTTCGAGGTTCCACACAAACCGCGAACCCTCGGGATACCCCGCCGTCTTCTTCGCCAGTTCCATCCCCAGCGTAATGTTCTGCATCTGCTTCTCTTCCACATTCGCCTGCAGGTCGGTGTACCCAAGATCGTGGTGCGAGTGCGGTAGCACATAGACCAGCACCTTGCGAACCGGCTGCAGCTTCACCACCGCAGAGCTTGTGCTGTCTCCCACCTTCACCGTCACCGAGCCGTCGCGAGCCTCAGACACCGCATCGATCAGCACGTTGAAGGTGTGCTGCCCCGAAGCCAAAGTTCTCCTGTCGATCTCCGTGCCATCGAGCGTCGTTACAACCGTAGCGCCACCGCCAGAATTTTGTACGAAGATCTGAATGGGCTGCATCAGTTTGCCGTCTTTTCTTATCAGCCCGCGAATTGCCAACGCCAGTGGAGGCACGGCCACCGGCTTATCTCCATCCAGTGCAAACGCCGACAAGGCAGGCGTCGTGCACAACGCTCCCCCAGCCACAATCGAAAGACCCTTCAATACATCGCGTCGCTTCATTCTGAGATACTCCGTTCTGTCTGCAAGAAAAAATCACGATCGCCGGCAACGGCCCTTCGGACTGAGATGTCCGTCCAACACAAAGCGGCGGAGCTTTACGCCCCGCCGCCCTTTTACTATGTATGGCCGGATTCGGCAACCGTTAGCTAACGATGCCCCCCGCCGCCGCGATCCCCACTACGTCCGCCGCCGTGCTCACCGCCACGTCCGCCGCCATGATCCCCGCCGCGTCCATTGCCGTGAGCACCACGGTGGTCTTCGCCGCCGCCACGGGATTCTCTTCGTGGCCCGCCTCCGTAACCACGATTGCCTCTATTATCGGGCCTGCCATAATGGCCTCGCGCATAGTGATGGCCTCGTCCGTCGCCGTAATATCTTCCGCCGCGAGGACCGAGAAAGCGATGATTCCCCCAGCCGTGGCGATATCCATACTGATACCACGGGCCCACGCCCATGAAGATGCCGTTATAGAAATAGCCCGGCCCGTAAAAGCCCCCAGGCGCACAGGAGTACGGAGCATAGTCATAGTAGCCGTAGGGGCAAACCGGCGGTGGCGTTCCTATGCCGATGCCAATGGAGACCTGAGCATGAGCCGTCTGCACCGACCCCAGGGGCGCCAGCAAAGTTACACTCGCAAGGAAAGCTGCGCTACAAAGAAGAACTTTCAGTTTATGCATGGTAAGTGCCTCGAAAAGAGCCCTGCGGTTGTGAAGTTGCCTATGCTGCAAATGATGATCATCAGAGACTTAGAAGCAACCTAAGAAGAAATGGATACTTCGTAAAGCCAAAACACCGTAATCCCAATATCGGAAGGGACTAGTCCCGCATGGCCTCGCGATCAGCTATTGCATAGGAATTTCAATAATCGTCACGCTCGCATTGGGAAACTTGTGCGTAAAAGTTCCACGCACCTCTTCCGTATGCGTCACCGGCTTCACCTCTTCAGGCTTCTCCTCATTGTTTTCGGCAAGAATATTGTCGGCTGCAATGGTTGTCACCTTGGCAACTCTTCCCTTCACTCCGAGGCTGGCAAAGTCGAAGTTGGCTGTCAGCGGTTGCGTCAGATGGCGGTTCACGCAGAAGAGCACAAGCGATTTTCCACCAGCGGACTCCGCGGCATCGACATCGAGATAGGGAACGTCTGCAATGTTTGTCAGCCGTTTTACGCCACGAGCGACGGAGTAGACCGGCGAGTTCGATTGCACCCTGAGCAGCGTCCGCGGCTCTGCATTCGCATATTCGCGAAGAACCCAGTACGCAGGCGCCCCGTAAACCTGCCCTCGCTTGCTCCATATCCCGCCGAACTCCATGATGCCGGTCATGTCCGAGATAGGAACGATGTTCGAGTTGCGGATAATCATGTTTAGAAAACCACCGGCGAAGAGCGCTCCGCCCATGTTGGTGAAGTGCAGCCCGGTGTGCGAGTCGGAGATCATGAGCCACTCCGTGAAGGCCGTGTTCACGCGATCGCGATGAGCGCTCTCCTGGATCTGATCGTGAATGGCGTGCATCTGTTTCTCAAGACCGATGGGCAGCGCAAGGCTCGCCATGGTACGGAACTGCGCCGTGGAGTCAGGCATCTGCACGCTGTCGTCGACCACAAAGTGAGTCGAGAGAAAATTGAACGTTCCCACAGGATTCGATAACTGCGCGGCGTTCCAATCATGGAAGTGATCTTCATCCGCGCCGGTGGCGATGAGGCGCGACGTTGGATCGACCTTGCGTATAGCCTGGCTGGTAGCGAGCGTCTTCTGGGCGACACGCTCCAGGCTCGGGTAGCCTACCTGAAAGTCTCCCCACAACTCATTGCCCAGCTCCCACAGCAGCCCGCCTTTGTGATTACCCCAGTGCTGATCGACATACTTAACCCACGCCGCAGCGTCCTGCGGGGTTCCTGTGCCAAGGTTCAACGCGATCTGCGGCTCAGCATGAATCAGCTTGCAGAACTCAAGAAACTCGTCGGTGCCAAAGGTGTTGTACTCGGGGATGCCCCACGAGACATTCAGCTTGCTGACGCGCTTATCTCGCGGGCCGATGCCGTCTCTCCAATCGTAGGCTGAGGTAAAGTTGCCGCCAAAGCGAATCAGAGGCGAGTGCAGATCACGCGCCATTGCGATAACATCCGGGTCCATGCCGTCGATGTTGTCCGCTGGCATCAGCGATGCCTCATCCACTTCGACGCGCGCATCGTTCTTCAGCGCGATGACGAAATCCACCGGAGCCAGCGGAGCAACCTGCCCCGGCTTCAGCACGAGTTGAAAGGTGTACTTCGTCCAGGTTGTTGCGGCTGCGTTAAGGCTCTTCGTGGCGAGAATGCTGTCCTTCTGGTCATGCACTCGAAGAGAGACCATAACCTCGGCCGGCCCTTCGATGTGCTTCAACCACACGCTGCCGGTATAAGTCAGTTCGCGATGCACCGGCAGGTAGACCATCTGGCGAACGCCAACCTCCTTGCCCGGCAACGACATAATGAGCAGCGAACGAGTGGAGTTCGCCGCATCGCCCCAAACCGGCAGATAGCGATTTCCCTGCGCCTGGTCAAGCGGCTCCCACGGCAGCGGAATCCCCAGTTGCGATGCTCGCCGCAGCTCAGGCCGTGCATGCAGCATGTTCGCGATATTTCCAACGCTCCACAGGCCATCTTCGAAGCTTGGATTCTCGAGCGCATCGGCCCACAGGCCGCCGTAAGTCGACTTGCCGATAGGCTCTAGAAAGCTACCGAAGACTGAAGTAGGAATTGCTTCAGGCGTCTCCGTACGCAGGATATGCACCTCAATGGGCGCGTTGGAGAGAGCGGCAACATTCGTAATCTGAGCAGAGAGTGGGTGTGCAGCCATGCACGTAAGCGCGGCGATAGAGGCAACCTGCAGAAAGGATTTGATGGAAGCTGCCATACGGCTCACGGAGAATCTCCTTGCGAAAAGTAAGTACTTGCATACTGCTTGCGCCGTGTGGAGAACGAACGCGTTTTGAAAATATCGTTGGACTGCAACGCATAAAAACTGCGCCAAATGGCTCGTTACGGGTTGCTGGCTGCCATAGGCATACCAGGTTTCTGTTGCAGGCTCGCCGCGATCTTCAACTGTTGCTCCGCCTCTGCCTTCTTCCCGACATGCGCGAGCGCCAGGCTGTAGTAGTAGTGCGCCGGCTGATAATCGGGCGCGCTGACAATCGCTTTTGCGAGATACCTTTCTGCTTCGGCGTAGTTTTTCGCACGATAAGAAACGATGCCCATCCCGGTAAGCGCACCTCCGTGATTCGGGTCGCGCACCAGCGTCTTGCGAAACAGCCGCTCCGCCTCCGCATCGTGCTGCGCATCCAGCGCGATCTGGCCAAGCTCGTAGTAAGACTCCGTCTGCACTGGCTGCAACTCGATCGAGCGCTCGAACTCCCTCTTTGCCTCTGCTGTCTTCAATTGCATTTGCAGCAGATGGCCGAGGCCATAGTGCGCCGTCGCATCCTTCGGACGCGCCGCCAGATAAGCGCGGAAGTGTTTCTCAGCCGACTCCGAATGCATCTGATCGGTCTCCACACGCGCCAGGGCATAAAGTGCGGTGAGATCGTCGGGCTTGATCTTGAGCGCTGCGCTCAAAGATTCATTGGCAAGCGTCAACCTCTTCATCGCCTGGGCCTGAATGCCTAGGTCCGTCAGCAAAGTAAGATCATCCGGAAGATTTTCACGCGCATGTTGTAGACATGCGAGCGCAGCCTCAGGATTCTCAACGCGAACCTGCAACGCAAGCGCTACGGCTGCCAAAAGCTCGCCGCGACGGGCATCGGAATCGCTTAAATTTGTCGCCAGCACAGCTTCGAATCGTTCCATTGCTTCTGGATAGCGGTGTTCCGCAAAATACAATTTGCCGAGTGCATCATTGGCAGCGGCATTAGTAGGACTGGCCGCGATGGCCTGTAGCAGAAGCTGCTGGGCGGTGCTTTGATCCCCTTGTTGAAGGCTGTGGAGTGCCTGGGCCACGAGCGCGTCCGCCTGATTGGATGGGGATAACGTGTTGTTCGCCTGCTGTGCCGCGGCAAAAGACGGCAAGCCGAAATAGCCTGCGCCCATACCAACAAGCAGCAGCACAACGAAACGAAATGGGGAGAAGGATTTCATAAAAAAAGACGGAGGGCTTTTAGAAGCCCTCCGCCGGAATTATCACATGAGGACAAGCAAGTTAGAACTGAAACCGCGCCGTAAGCTGCATCTGGCGTGGGCCGTTGATCGTGTTTGTCGGTACACCGAACGTGTAAGAATAAGGCTGTGTATCCGGCGTGCTGAAGGTATGCCGGTTGAAGGCATTGAGAAGTTCTACCTTCAGGATCAACAACGTGCCTTCGGTGATCGGTGTCTTCTTCAGGAAGCTGAAGTCTTCGTTGAGGTACTTGTAGTTTCGAAGCTCGGCAGTAACACGTGGGATATCGCCGAATTCAAAGTTACCGTTGTCGCACGTCGGGCATGTTCCAACCTGGGCGGCTCGCGCGCGGCGGTTGTTGCTCTGGTTCTGGCTATAGATAGCCGGCGCATTCTGAAACTGTGAATAGGCAACGTTCCCAGTGTCTGTCAGTCCGTTGAATTCACTATCGACCTTCGGATCAGAGCCAACGTTGGGATACCCGGCCCGCAGTTTGCGGAACGGATCAATATGCCCCTTGCGTGCCGGGCTGGCAAGGCTTGAACCCGTGACCCGAGAGAAGGCGATGCAGTTCTGATAGCCGGGAATGCCATCAGCGCAACCGAATGAAGTTGGCTGGCCTGACATATAGCGCTGCACCGCTCCGATCTCAAATCCGCTGATCGCCGCACGTACAAATCCGTTGGTCGAAGCCAAAAAGTGTTGTCCCTTCCCGAACGGCAACTCATAGATGTAGCTGACGACAAACGTGTGTGGGATGTCCTGAATCGACAGCGCCTTGGTGCTCTTCGGATCGGAAGGATTCTGCTCTTGGTTGACGCCAGCGTTCGTTCCCGGCAAAGCGGAATCGGCGTTGGTGATCGACTTCGACCAGGTGTAGGAAGCCTGCAGGCTCAGACCGTGCGAGAAGCGTCGCTCCAGGGTCGCAATCAGAGCGTCGTACGAGGAGTGACCTACATTCTGCAAGCAGCAGTCCGTCGCAATAAAGTCATACTGCGGGAACGGCCGAATCGCCTGGAAGTAGTTTGCCGCCGTGTTGAAGGTTGCATACGGAACCTTGGTTCCCTGGCCCGGCGCGCTGGTCGCAAAGCTGCGGTTGAGGATATCGCCAAGACCAAATGCCGAGGGCGAGATGTTGTTCACATTCTCGATGCCCGACTTCAGATGCGAAGCCGACGATCCGATGTAGCCGATCGTCATAATCAGGTCCTTCGCAAGCTCCTGCTGAACCTGGAGGTTCCACTGGTTGACCTGCGCTGGGCGCCCGTACGACGGCTTAATATAGTTGCTGAAGAATTCCGGAGATGCCGAGTTTCCGTTGCTGAACAGGCCAGGATCGAGGTTCGGTGCAATCGTGTATGGCGGGACCCCGTTGTCGATACGGTAGGAATCGGTAAAGCCATCGCTGTTCTGCGGAAGCGGAAGCGCGTATCCTGCAATCTCCGACCCGCCGAAGTCGCTGTATTGCAACGGCGCATACAGGGTTGCAAAACCACCACGAACCGCGAGTTTGCCGTTCCATCTGGTGGGCGAGTACGCGAAGCCGATGCGGGGAGCAATGTCCTTGTACCAGGTATCAGCCCAGCGCGTATTGCAGCCGCCGCAGTTCGTTCCGAACACCAGCGCGCCCGGCATGCCGCTATGCGGATCGATCGCCGTCGGGCTGAAGTTCGAGGTTCTGTTGGTCGCCTCTTTGCGCGGCTGGTCGATGCTGTAGCGGAGGCCGATGTTCAGGACCAGGTCGTTCGACGCCTTGAAGTCGTCCTGGACAAAGGCAGCAGAGTAGCTTGACAGCCAGCGCGGCTGATGCGTCACGATGGTTGCGTTCGAATTGTCAAACAGACCTAGCAGGAAGCTCGCGCCGCCCAGGCCGGTTCCATCCTGGTAGGGGCTCAGCTTGGCCGCCTTCGTCTGGTTGGCGTTGAAGTTGAAGTTGCCGTTCTCCGAGTCATGCGCAATGTTCGAGTACTGTTGATAGCGGTAGTCGACACCGAACTTGAAGCTGTTGCGGCCCTTCTGCCAGCTCACCGAATCATTGAAGCGAAGGCCGTTGTCGATATTATCGTCGTTCTGGTTGCGGCTCAACGGAACATACCCGTCAATATTTATGCGAGGAAAGCCACGAAAGACGTTAGGAATACCAAGCTGTTTGCCGTAATCGATCTTCGAGTACGCCGGCTGATTTTCAATCGCGCCGTTGATCGAGTTGGAGCGGTTATAACCGATATTCAAATGGTTGAGCAGGTTCGCCGTGAAGATATGGTCCCAACCGCCGCGGCCAAAGTGAGTGATGAAGTCCTGCGTCTGAACGTTGGGTGTAACCGGAGCAGGCAACTGAAAGTTCTGCGGGCTATTGCGAGTGTTCTCGCGCGAACTGTACGAGCCGAAGAACTTGTCGTTCGATCCGATCGAGTGGTCGACCCGGAGAGTATAAGTGGTGTTCGTCAAAGGAGACGAACTGTTGAGCGTGTAATTGTTTGCGATGCCGGGTGAGTTCGGCGTCGGATAGTACGCCAGGATATTCTGGGAAACGGGATCGATACGTCCCTGCGGAATGATATTAAGCTGACCGCTGGCGCTCTTGAACGGCAAGCGGCACGGAACATTGTTAACGGTTTGCGTGGTCTTCGGATCGAAGATCTCACCGTTGTACATGGGGCTGCCATCACACGGATTGAGGATCGGATTGCCGCTGTTGTCCAGCTTCTCTGAGCCAAGCTGATCGCTGAAGTCGCCGCCGCGCTCTGCCACCGTGGGAACCGTGCTGGTGAACGGTCCGCCAAGCGTGTGCCGGTACTGCTCCCACGAGAAGAAGAAGAAGCTCTTGTCATGCCCGTTATAAAGATGGGGAATGACGATCGGTCCGCCCATGCTTCCGCCGTAGTCGTCCTGCTTATCGTTTCCGCGATTGTAGGTAGCTTCAACCGGATTGCCCTGACTCTTGTAAAACGCCTTGTAGCCATTGTTGAACCAGCTATTCGCATTGAGGTCTTCATTGCGGAAGATGTCGAACGCGCTGCCGTGATAGCTGTTGGTTCCGCTCTTGGTAACGAAGTTCTCGATACCGCCCGAGGTGCGGCCAAACTCCGCCGTGGGAGTGTTCGTCGTTACCTTGAACTCTGAGATCGCCTCTACCGAAGGAGCTTCTTCATCGAACGAGGAGCCGTTTTCCGAGCGGGTCTGCGATGCGCCGTCCAGCAAGACCTCATTGCCGAAGTTCTGCCCGCCGCCGATCTTAGAGATGAAGATGCCGTTGGCGCTGTTACCGGTGCCAGGGCCAGCCGTGCCGGGAATCAGGAAGACGAACGCTTCAGGAGAGCGCATCGCGCCTACTCCACCAAGCGCCAGCGGCAGATCGATGATCTGCCTCGTCGAAACCGTGCCACCCACATCAGAAGACTGCGTTTCGACCGTGGACGCATTCGCCGCAACCGTAATGGTGTCGGTGGCCGCTCCAACGGTAAGGTGAATGTCGAGCGCCGTAACGCTGCCTACTCGAACCACTACGCCAGTATTGACCGACGGACTAAATCCAGACGCGGTCGTGGACACCGTGTACTGGCCGAGGGTGATGGATGGGAAGCGATAGCTTCCGCTGCTGGTTGACTTAATGCTGTAGGTTGACCCGGTCGCTTCGTTCTTCGCGGTAATCTGCGCATTCGCGATTTGGGCGCCAGTGCTATCCAGAACATTTCCCGAGAGCTGGCCTTCGTTCGTCTGCGCCATACCAGGATTTGCACCGAGAAGGACCATCGCCACAGCGACAGCACCTGCAAGAAGTGCGCGTTTAAATTGAAAGATTTTGTTCATAATGCCTCCAAAAGTTGTTGCCAAAACCAATCTGCGTTTCTACGCTGGAACCCTGTAATAAAACAAAGACCAGTGAAACATTTCATCAGATTATAAAAACGTTTCACACCATCAACGCCTTTGAACCAAAAATCCCTATGGCTAATGGTCTAATCGGTGTGTAATCGGTTACAAAAAATAGCAACGATCGAATAGTAATTTAGAAATTCACGCGATGTCAATCAAAGGTTGCAGATTGACTTCAACCGCATCGAACATTCCTCCTCAAGGCAGGATCTTCCAAATTTTTCCATGCTTATGAAAGCGAAGGGCTTCCAGCGTTTAAACTAATCTCATGCCGCAGAAAAGAGGTACCTCAAAGATTACCCTGCAAAAGGCATCGCTCCGCTGAACAAACGGGACCTCAGACTCGAGGCACTCACAGCTTCGTTGGCCTAGCAGGTTTCGAACCATGTTTGAAGCTCACAACTTGCGCTATCTCGAACGAAGCCACGCATTCTCCTCTGGCGACACAGGAGAGCACCTACAAGGAATGGATCGAAGGAAAATGAAGGGAATGGAGCCGATGAGCAGAGTTGAACCGCTGACTTCCGCTCGGTCTCGATTCATGCCAAATCGCCAATTATCATTTTGAGTTCCACCAGATATGGAAACGCGTTTTTCCCTGTTCTCGTCAATCGAGATTTGGCGAAGTTTCCGCAAATAATAGCTCTAGACGTATCTCAGGCGTAGAGTGCAGTGCACTCTACGCCTGGTTGTTTTCAGCCGACTGCTTATTTCACTGAGGGGCTGTCGTCTGCTTTCAGGTCGCCAAGCGCGTATTGAATCCCTGCTCGAATGTGTTCCAGCATGGGGGTCATGGCATACACGCGATCACTGTGGCCGTGCCCTTCGTAGAACACTCGCCCGTTGCCCTCGCGACGAATATAACTCAAGGCATAATCGGCATCGGTTCGCGGATTCACTTCCTTTGCTTTATCTGCAGCGCTCATCTTGCCGTAGTCAATACTCGTCAGTACATGCACGTTTTTCCGCGAGAACGATTCCTGCTCGAATGTATATGTCTCGTCATGGATCTCGAACTCCTTGCCATGGAACATGGCCGTCAAAGGGCTGTTCGGGTCATCGATCTTGACAGTAATCAATTGCGGATCGGGCCAGTGAAATTTGAAGTAGCCGCCAATCAGCTTGTTGAATTCCGGCCATTGCTGTACAGGCTTCGATTCTAGATGGAGACGACGCATGTCCGGCGGGGGCAACAAGGAATTGAAATGCGCCACGAAATCGGCGCGGGTGATCTTCCCCGTATTGCCGGTATCCAACTTCTGGAACCAGTCATCGGCAAGTGCGGTCCACTCCTGCGGGTTGACGGTTTCGTTGTTATCCTTGTCGGCTGCTGTGACGAGCCGGGATGCTAAAACCAACGCTCCCAGGTTCCGTCCGGGACCGCCGTTCTTGATCGCTGCCTCACTTGCCAGGCAATCAGTGTGATACGAGTCGGTCGCCGCGTGTATTCCGGCAATGCCCTTTCCACCTCTCACGAAGTGCAGGAATGCCGCTCGCCGCGCGGCCGTCACGGCAGGATTGGGATCGTCAAGAAAACACGCAGTGGTGCTGTCCAGGAAAATGGCGTCGTATTTCTTGAGATTCTCGGTGTTGATATCCGCCGCGTTGTAAGTGACGGTTGTGGTCCATAAACCGCCCTGGTTCCCCAGTGCTTCCACCGCCTTCGCAGCCAGCGGGATGGAGGCATGCACAAATCCTCCCGCGCCCGTATGGGCCAGCACCAGCACCCTGCGCGCGTGCATCGGCTTGGCGCCAGGAGAGGTCGGTAAGGCTGCCATCATGGCGTCCACAGCAGCTTGCGATACTGGGATCGGCGTTGAATTACCGGCCGGATTGAAAGTGTTGGCTTGCCCGGGCTTCACAGCGGGCGGCGCTGGCAGCAACTTGCTGATCCCGGCCACAATCTGAGACTGGGTGAGAGTTCCGCTATTTGTGTTGTCCCAGGCTGTAAACCAGGAGTTGAAACCAGACTCCAGCTCGGGCCGTGTCAGCGTTCCATCCTTATGGGTATCGAGGGCAGCAAAGAGCGCCTGAGCTGTTTGGCCACCGCCTGGTCCCTGCGCTCGTAAGCCTGCGATACCGAATGCAAGCAGCAGAGCAGCGCCAGTCGAGATACAAGTCGTTGCGATTAATCTGGTATGTCTCATAAATTCCATCGGAATGAGTCTATCTCGAATGCGATCTTCGAGTCGCATCAAAAATGTTTGGACGGTTTTGGCGATTTGGAGAAGATCTCCGTCCAACACGAGGCAGCAAGTATTTCGATGAAGAAAGATGAGTGATAAATCGCCAATGCACTCACTGAGTGAGGTTGAAGAAAATTTAGCCTTATGCGTAAATCGCCTCCGGAAATTGTGCCTTATGGCTGCGTAGAGGCGAAGCAATTGGGATCAAGTGGGCGACTTCGACGACGATGTACTGTATCTCTGCCGGTGCGTTTACGAGGGAGATATCGATTCGACTAAGACCAAAGGGTCTGACCGGCATCTGCCAATCCCAAAATCGCTGTTGTTGAGAATGCAAACGCTTGGAAACGATGGATGGGGATTCCGCTCCAGGGAAGGGACACCAATCAACCCAGCGAATGCGCTGAAGCGATACATCCGTCCAATCGCCAAGGAACTTGGTATCCCTCTACGCGGCTGGCATGATTTCCGTCACACGCTCACGACCGGACTGCTGCGAGGAAAGGTATCCGCGAAGATAGTCTCAGACATACTCGGGCACTCAGATGTAAAGGTCACTCTGGACACCTACTGTCACACAGAAGTCAGCGACTTCCGAGAACCGCTGCGCAATGTAGCCGCCCAGTTGTTACCGGAGGTTATGAAGTTAGCTCTTCTACCCGAAGCATGTGTTGATTAGAAAGGGAATGGAGCCGATGAGCGGAGTTGAACCGCTGACCTACTGATTACGAATCAGTTGCTCTACCAACTGAGCTACATCGGCCTGCCTCATCCATTCTAGCGGCACATGCCCTGTACCGCCAAATCAAGCTTCAGCTTCTATTGCATCGGCACAAACTTGCCCTCGCAGCCGAACCCTGCCCCGCTCCCTGCAATTCCCTTGAAAGGCACCACCTTGATCGTCGTTCCGCTGAAATCAAGGTTCGTCCCTCCTGCTCCGAGAGTCACCGTGGCGAACCGTCCATGCACCTGGGCCGGTGTAATTCCCTCCACCCGCACGCCGTCCAGCTTAACCTCAGTAGTGTGAGCATCGTCTAATCCCGCCAGCAGCACATCGCCCGGCGTGGTATCCACTACATTGCGAATCGTAATCGCCTTGTAGTCCGGAATTCGGTCGCCCACATACTTCGGATCGACAAATCCCTCAGTCGTCTGGTTCGTGTAATAGGGGCTAATCGCAATAGGATTAGCCACATCCTTCATACAAATGTTCTGATAGACCAGATCATGCACCAGCCCACCCCGGGTCACATTGCTCTTGACGCGGATCCCGCTGGTCGTATGATCCTCCGTCAGCCCATCCACCAGCAGATCGCTGTCCCCGCTATACGTCTCGCTGCCAATCGACATCCCATGGCCGTCATAAAAGTGGTTGTTCAGCACGCTCATGTGCGTGACCCCGGTCTTGATCGCAATATTGTCGTCGCCGTTGTCGATCCAGCTATGCGCAATCGTAATATTCGTCGAGCTCCCCGGATCGATCCCATCCGTATTCCGCGCATCCATTCCCTTAGTCGTTGGAGTCTGCAGATGCACGTCCCACGCCGTAAATCCATCCGTGTCGTTCACGCTCACATGGTAGTTGGTCGAGTTGTGCAGCGTGATCCGGTAGAGGATCAAGCCATCCGCATGACTGGCCACAATCATCCGCGGGTTAAAGTAGCGCTGGTTCTTCGGCTCCGCCCGCCGAGCCATCTCCCACCAGCTATAGTCCTTGCCCAGAATCTTCGCGTATCCCCTTCCATCGATCACGCCGTTGCCCATAATCCCAACGTCTTTTGCATTCACGCTGATAAAAGGCCGACACCCTCCGCGCACCTTGAGCTGCCGCTGCGGAGCTGGAAAAACCGCAGGCGTTCCCGGCGCAATCGTCCCGCACAGTCCGGGAGTTACCCCTTCGCCCTTCATCTCGTACAACCTGGCATCACTCGAACCGAACAACGTCACGCCCTCATCCACCAGCAGCGTTACGCCTGTACGCATCTCCAGCGGCCCGCTCAAAAATGCATTGTTCCCACTCGACGGCTTCAGCTCCACCGCCATGCCCGGCTTGCACGTATCCAAAGCATTTTGAATCCGCTCCGTGTCCAGCTTGCCCTCATCGGCGGGGCTGAGCAGGTTGTTCATCGCTCGCAACTGCGCCGGCAGTTGCACGCACGAGTCCGGAATCTTCGGCTCTGTCACCTGGCGCGTATCCTGCGCCTGCGCGCATACTCCTATCAATATAGAAGCTCCCACACAGATCGCTGCAACCCCAGCCTGCACGCCTCTCCATCGCAAAATCATCTGGTCCAGCCTCCGAGCCATTCTGCCAAACTAGCACAAAGCAACCAGCCAACATCACAACGCACAACCCAGAAAGTTCTTCTCTCTCAGTGGCCTCTCTACAAATCCGAAACCAAGTCAAATTCAATAGCCACGTCAGATTTCATAGCCGCATCATCTCGACCAAAGCCCCACCCAGGTCCTCCACCCTGGCGCCACAACGCAACGTCATCTCGACCGAAGCGAAGCGGAGTGGAGAGACCCCTGTATTTCGCCTTCGCCCCTGCTGTCACCAATCGGTGCGATCGATGGAAATCGGTGTTAAGCTTTCAGCTTTTAAAAAGATTTCTCACCATCGCCTCCCCCAACAAAAACTCGTCGCATCCCACCCGTATCCCCCATCGGTAATGCATCGCAAAAAGCGAAAAGGCCACCCGGCAACAGGGTGGCCTCTTCTTTAGGGAGAATAGTTCCAACGGAGGCAAAGCCATCAGAACTTTCTGGCGAAATACTAAGTTTGCCAAAATCAGGTGTCAAGGCTTAAAGATCACAAGCATAAGTCGTTATTTAGTAATTAGTTACGGGGGTTACTTCCCATACAACACAGCATAGCAGATTCGCTTTATATTCGCCTAATATGGTCTAGCCAATTTCCAAACCACCCTCAAATCAGCCGCTTAGCCTCCGCGCTGCACCATCCCCGGTGCAGGCACGCTCACCCTCCGGACGGCGGAAGCTCCCCATCGAGGTGGATCTTCTCCGACCGACCGCTCAGGTCAATCCGCAGAAACTCCGGCTCCATCGCCGCAGGCTTGCCCTGCATCACCCGGATCGCCGCCCGTCCGAACCCCAGCACCAACCCCAGAATGACCGCCGCCAGCGCCAGCAGGCCCGACAGGATCGCAATACTGGTCAGCAGGCTCACCGTCTTGCGAACCTCTGCGTGGAACTCCGGTGGAGGCGTCTTCTCCATCGTCAGAACCTGGCGCAGATGAATTCCCTCGACCACCTTCTGCGCATCCTCCGGGCTCCACGTACCCGTGGTCATCGCCACCAGCGGACCCTCCCGCCGCAGCTTCACCGTCCCCGCTGCCGTCCCCTCGTGGTTCATCTCCTCCACAATGGCGCGCCCATGGTTCCCTGCAATCTGCGGCGTCGGATAGAGCAGCAGCGTCAACACGCCTCGGTCCTTATACTTCGCCATCACCGCTTCGGCGCTCTTATCAAAGCCGACGATGCCGGGCGGCAGCACACCACCCATCGCCTGGTAGTCCACCGGCCCCAGCGCGTATCGCACCGACTCGATCTCGATGTCCTTGCGCGGCAGCAGCGTAGGCAGCAGAGGATCCTGCCCCCTCGGGCCGCCGATCTTCGGCAGCGTCGACTCCAGCAGGCGCAGGTCGTTCACCACCGCAACTCCCGCCTTGCTCGCATCCGCCACCACCACGGTGGTCCCGCTACGAAAGATGTAATCTCCTCCCGAAGCCGCCATCTCCGAGCCAATCTTGCTGTCTTTCGCCAGAATCATGTGCGACTCCGGCTTGCGCAAAAAGGTAAAGGCGCTCGCCGCTCCCGTCGCATCGCCAAACTGATAGGCGTCCAGCGTCATCGTCGCCGCGCTATTCCCTCGATGGTAGATCGCATGGCTGGCCCGGCTCACGCCATCTTCTTTCAGAACGGCACCCGCAACTCCCACAAGCGGAGGACAGTCGTCGGAACACGAGTTCGAAGTCTGATCCGGCTGCCAGGGACCAAACTTCGCCGGCAGCAGAGGAGTAGGCGGCTCAACCAGCATCGTCTTTATGCTTTGCCCGAAAGCGGCGGACGCCACTCCCATCAGGCACAACAAAACGACGCGATGCGCCACCCCTCGAAGCTTGAACTTAACTATATTAACCATGAAACATCTGCCCCTGCTATCGGTCAGACTACACCACCGCCAACACGTAAGCGAAGCAGCCATCGCAAGCCTTCAACGCAGAATAGCGATAAATTTATAGAATCCAGAGAACTCCTTAACCACATCATCTCGACCGGAGCAGCGGACAGCTTCATCGTCCGTTGCGCAGTGGAGAGACCCTGTATTTCGCCGTTGTCCTTGTCGTTGCCTGTTCCAGATCGGTGGCATCGGCGCAAATCGGTGTTAAGCCTTCAGTCTCTAAACAGATACTCCGCCAGGCCGCCGATACGCACTCACTTGAGTTCTTCGGGAATCTTCATATAATTGGCGACGCCCTAATCCACTGCAGAATTTCACTGCCAACCCTACAGCAACAAACGTTTGTCTAAGCACATCTCATCCAACGTTCCGGAGGCAATCCATCTTGCAAGTAAGCACGCTCGAATCCCGCATCAGCCTCTCAGCCCTGATCGTCCTCTTCATGGCCTGCTCCCTTTCCGCATTCGGCGCAGGCTATCAGAAGAGCGATAAGGGAACTCCATATCAGGATGACCATTATCAAAAAGGAGCGCAGAGCATTCCGGGACAAGTCGAGTGCGCCTTCTACGACCGCGGCGGCGAAGGCATCGCCTATCACGACACCGAAGCCAAAAATCTGGGCAGCGGAACCCTCAACCCTGCCAACGGAACCTATCTGAACCAGTTCCGCATGCACGAGGGCGTCGACACCTCCTACACCAAGTTCCACAACCTCCGGCATCAGCCCGAGGTCATCGACAACAGCCCCTACGACCTCGTTCAACCCGCCGAAAGTCAACTCTACGTCGGCTGGACTGAGCCCGGAGAGTGGTTCAACATCACCGTGCAGGTAGCCCACGCGGGCCTCTACAGCGCCGATCTTTTCTATACCTCGAACCGTGGCGGAGCCATCTCAGTCGACGTCAACGGCAAACCAGCCAGCGGCCCCCTCAACATCACGTCCACCTTCAACGCCGCCGATCCGATTGCATGGCGGCAGTGGCACCACTGGAACCTCGCGCCCGCAATCACGAAGCTCAAGCTCCCGGCAGGAAAGAGCGTTCTCACCGTTCACATCCTCAAGGGCGGCAACATGAATCTCGCCTACTTCGACTTCAAGCCAGTTCACTGAGCGCCGGCTATCGTTAATAGGTCAGCGCCTGATTTTCCACTTCGGCGCCACCACGAAGCACGTCATCTCGACCGGAGGCGGCGCTTTTGCCGCCGTAGCGGAGAGATCCCTGTATTTGCCTTTTGCCAAATCCGGCAGCCGACGCCAATCAGGCCTCAACCCTACTTCGTACTGGCCCGCTCCACCGGCAGCTTTACGCCACTCAGGCCAGCCTCGTACCGCGCCACGCCGCGATAAAGGCTCTCCGCCACCCGCTCACGATATGCCGGCTCTTCCAGCTCCCGTGCGTCATTCGGATTGGTCACAAACGAGATCTCAGCCAGAATCGAAGGCATATTTGCCCCGATCAGCACCACAAACGGAGCTTTCTTCACGCCACGGTCCTTCAGCCCCGGATTGCCCTTTTCCAGCCCGCCATACAAACTCTCCTGCACGTCGGTCGCGAACTCCCGCGACTCCGCAATCTTGTCCTTCAGCGCGATCTTCTTCACCAGATCGCTCAACTGATGGATCGACTGGTCGGAGACCGCGTTCTCTCGCGCCGCCACTTCCAGCGCATCCAACTGCGTCGTGAAGTTCAGGTAATAAGTCTCCACGCCGCGTGCGCTCTCATCCCGCGAAGAGTTCGCATGGATCGACAGAAATAAGTCCGCCTGTGCCTTGTTCGCAATCGCCGTCCGCGTCTCCAGCGGTATGAACGTGTCATCCGACCGCGTATAGATGATCTCCGCGCCCAGCCGTTCATGCAGCAGCTTGCCCAGACGCAGCGCCACATCCAGCACGACATCCTTCTCTTCAATACCGCCATAGCCCAGCGTGCCCGAGTCATGCCCACCATGTCCCGCGTCGATCACGATGCGCCCAATCTTCAACCCCAGCGCCCTTACCAGCGAGGTCTCTCCGTCCGCCGTCGGCACCGCCGCGCGCGCCGGAACCGCGCCCACAACCTCAGCCCGGCTCTTCTTCGTCCTCCGCACGGAGCTGGCAGCAGTATTCAGACTCGCATCGTCTTTTGCTGAACTCTCGCCCCTGTCCGCTGTCCCCGTCTCCTTCACCACCGCCGAGATCGGCTGCGAAGTCGGCCTGCGCGTCGCCTCCACCCTGCCCGGCTGATCGCTCAGCGAAGCCACCTCCACCAGGCTGTTCGACTTCGCCTCCACCGTATTCGGCACTGGCCTTGCGGTCGTTGCCTTCATCACCACCGCAGTCTGCGGAGGCGCAGAGTTCGCCGCCACCGCAGTCTGCGTCCCCTGCTCCCTGCTTCCTCCATGAATGTCGATGATCAGGCGATAAGGATTCGGCAGCAAAAAAGCCGAGTACTCCGTCACATCATTCACATCCAGAACCACGCGCGTCATGTCGTTGGTAAACTGCGCCGCCCGCACCCGCTTCAAAAAACCATCATCGGTCACAGTAAAGCTCTTCCCCACCAGCTCCGGAGCCAGTCGCGTACCATGCAGATCAAAGTAGATCCGGTCAGGATGCGGCACCCTCGCCGCCTCATAGGTCACATCGTCACCCAGATCGATGGCCACCCGGGTATAGGTCGGCGTCGACCAGTGCCGAATCCCCGTCACCTGCGCCAGCCCATGCCGCCGCTTTGAGGCCTGCGCCACATGCGCCGGTCCCGCCTCTTCGCCGGCCACCGTCATTGCAGCCGTCTCTTTCACTGGAGTTGCAGCCGGAGCCGGAGTATCCACCACACTCTGCACAACCGTCTTCCGCTTCGTCACCGGCATCGGGGCAAACGAAGCCGTATCCGCTCCTCTGTCGCTCACCGCAGCCTGCTCGACACCCTTCTGCTCCCTCGCCCCTTGTTGCTGCTTCCTGATCCCTGCCGTAGTCGTCCCAGTCCCCTGATCCCTGCCCTTCAACGAAGCCAGACCTGCCCGGGCCTCTTCCGCCTGTTCGCTCTTGGGATAATCCTTCACCAGCAGCGCATACTGCGTCCGCGCTCCATCCGAGTCATGCAGATCGTTCTCGTAGATCTGCGCCTCGGCCAGCAGCGCTCCCACCCGCAGCGAGCTGCCCGGATATTGCTTCCGCAGAAACTCATACTGCCCCACCGCATCCTTCAGCGCCTTCGCCTCATGCGATCCGCGCCCCTGCTCGACCAGCAACTCCGCGACGGCGTTCACCGCTGCGGCGGCGTAGGTGTCTCCCGGCGACTGGTGATAGATGGCGCGAAACTCATCCATCGCCTCGGTATACTCGGCTTTGGTCCGCGCTCCTGCCGGAATCGACTCCAGCTTCTCCCGCCCCTGCATCGCCTGCTGCCACGGCGTTAGTTCTACCCGCCGATGCGCGGCCCTTCTGGTCTTGCTAGTTTTGGCCGAAACCCCCTGCACCATCGCGCAGCAGCAAAGCACCGCCACGCAACCCCCACACATCCACCGCTGCTTCCGTATCCTCAGGCCCATCATCTCTCTAAAGTTTAAGAGAGCAAGCCGCCCAGCGCGTGTGAAAAGAACGGCGGTACTCCCCCCGATACCCCCACAAAAGCCGCAGTTTCCCAAATCGCGACGGTCTGCCCGGTCGAGCAGGACACAAAGCCGCGTCCCCCGTTGAGGAACACACAACCACACGTCATCACGACCGTCGCTTACTTGAGCTAGTGGCCGGTGGGCTGGAAGATGGGCAGCAGGCTGGAGTAGTCGTCGGTCCAGGTGCGGAGGCCGGGGACGGCGGTGATGGGCGCGGCGATGAGGGCGACCTCCGGCTGGGTGAAGAAGGTTGGGCTGGCGGTGACGAGCACCCAGGTGGAGCGGAACTCGCCGCGCGTGTCCACGGAAGCGGTGTCGAAGCTCATCGCCTGCATGTGGATGGAGGCGGCCAGCTCCGCGACCTCGGGGGCGAGGTTGAGGTACTGGTTGGAGACGTGGAAGGCCAGGATGCCATTGGGCTCGAGGTGTTTCTGGTAGAGCAGAAGCGCTTCGGTGGTGAGCAGATGCAGGGGGATGGCGTCGCCCGAGAAGGCGTCGAGCACAAGCACGTCGAAGTGCTGGGGCGCTTCGTGGGCGAGCGAGGCGCGGGCGTCGCCTTCGATGACAGTAATAGTGGCGGGTGAGTCGCGCATGTAGGTGAAGAGGTTGCGGGCGATGGGCTCGACGTGGGGGTTGATCTCGTAGAAGCGGATGCGGTCGCCAGCGTTGCCGTAGGCCGCGATGGTTCCCGTTCCCAGACCGACGACGCCGATGTTGCGCGGGCGGCTGGCGCAGCAGTTGGCGAGGGCGAGGCCGATGCCGGAGTCCCGGGCGTAGTAGGTGGTGGGGGTGCGGGTGAGGCCGGGGCTGAAGATCTGGTTGCCGTGCTGGATGGTGCCGTTGAGCAGCGAGCGCAGGGGCTGGCCTTCGCGGGTGACGGACTCCTTGACGCGCAGGCTGCCGTAGAAGTTGCGGGTCTCGAGCAGGGTCTGTTGCCTGTAGGCGGCGTGCAGGGCGAAGTTGAGGAAGAGCACAAGGACGCTGCCGGTCGCCCAGAGCAGGCGCTGTCCCCAGCCGTCGGGCCAGGTGACGACGAGGGCAAGCACGGCGGTGACGAGGAAGGTGATCGAGAGGTCGTAGTTGGCTGCGAAGATCAGTGGACTGGCGATGCCGATGAAGAAGGTTCCGGTGACTCCGCCAGCGGCTACGAGGAGATAGAAGAGCGTGGTCTCCGACGGGCGGCGGGGACGAAGGGCGTAGGCTTCGGCGTGGCAGAACAGGCAGGCGATGAAGCACTCGAAGAGGAAGAAGAGGATGGCGAGGCCGATGGGGATGCTGCTGTCCATCTTGGAGATGGCGTAGCCGAGGCTGGCCAGCATGACCACCATGAGCCGGACGACGATGCTGCGGCGATAGAAGCGGGGGAACTCGAAGGCGAGGATGAAGGTGATGAGGTAGACGGCGAGCGGGAGGATCCAGAGCAGCGGGATGGCCGCGATGTTGCTGGTGATGTGGCTGGTGACGGCGCTCAGTTGCATGGCGGCGGCCATGGGGAGGAGGAACCAGAGCCATCTGGTTGCGGAGGATGTTGGGGGAGTGATGGTGTCGGGAGATTCTTGCGGCGTGGCTTGCGCTATTGCTGGTACTTGTCTGGAGAGGATGGCGCAGAGGACCGCGTAGACCATGAATCCGATGGCCCAGAGGGAGCGTTGCAGCTTGAGGGTGAGGTGGGGTTCGACCAGCGTGGGATAGGCGATGAGGGCAAGCAGCGAGCCGACGTTCGAGAGGGCGAAGAGGCGGTAGGGGACGTGGCCTCCCTGCTTGCGGAAGAGCCAGATCTGCAGCAGCGGGCTGGTGGAACCGAGCAGAAGGAAGGGGAGTCCGATGGTCAGCGTGAGCGCGAGGAAGATGGTGGCGACGGGGTGTTCGGAGCCTTGACTGAGGTCGGGGTGGATGAGTTTTTGCGCGGCCAGCAGAGCGATGGCGAGGATCAGCAGCGCGAAGTAAAGCAGCCGCTGGCCGCGATGAAAAGGACGGCGGGTGAGCCAGTGCGCGTAGAGGTAGCCGAGCAGAAGCGTGAGCTGGAAGAAGACCAGGCAGGTGAGCCAGACCGCCGAGGAGCCTCCGAGCGCGGGGAGGAGCTGCTTTGCCGACATGGGCTCGACCAGAAAGAGCAGGAAGGCCGAGAGGAAGATCGCGAAGCCGTAGAGCGAGCGCGTTGAGGGCATAGGGATGGGCGATCCGGAAGACGTGCCAGTCTATGCCATTCGGTGCTGGGTTGTGCGATCTGGGCCAGTCTTTTCTTTCTGCGAAGCGAAGATAGACCCCATCTTCGCTTCGCAGGGGCGGCCCATGAGCGAGGTCGCGAAGAACTACACCCAGCAGGAGTTGGCTGCGATGATGGATTACTTTCGGCGAACGATTGAGGTGCACCACGAGGAGACGGTGAAGTTGAAGGAGGGATGATATCGGCTGCTCGTGGCGGGCTGATTCAGCTATCTGTGCCTATTTTCGGTAACGGGTTAGTTTTCGGATTGCCGACGACTCACCCGGAAGTCAAGTAAAGAGAAGTGCGTTTCTCGGTACTGATCCAAAGGCATCCCGTGGTCCGCGCGGAATCTGGCTGCCCACACTGGACGCATGGAAAGCTCTTGCTGCCTCTATACAGTCACGCGCGAAACCCAGCAACTCCTGCCGCAGATGCCATCGCTTACACTCAAACCACATGCTCAACCGGGGCTATGCCTACACCACCATCATCAGCAGCAAAGATCATGGCCGAACCCTGCTCTCCCACCTGTCAAGCCTTTACCCCCACTCAACCCCACAAGCCTGGCAACAAAACCTGAACAACCGCGAAGTCACCGTCAACGGCGTCAACGCCACCGGGAGCGAATTGCTCACTTCAGGCCAAACCCTCGTCTGGAACCGTCCACCCTGGATCGAACCAGACGCCCCTCAGCACTTCGAAGTCCTGTTTGAAGACCCCCATCTGTTGGCCGTCAACAAACCCAGCGGGCTGCCCACCCTCCCCGGCGGCGGCTTCATGGAAAACACCCTCCTGCGCTTGGTGCAAAAGCAAACCCCCAACGCAAACCCTGTCCACCGGTTGGGCCGAGCCACTACCGGCATCGTCCTCTTCGCCAAAACACCGCAGGCGGCCTCTCAACTATCTGCAAACTGGAACACATCCAGAATTCAGAAAATCTACCGAGCGCTGGCTCAAGGCGTTGCACAGCATGACGCCTACGAAATTCTCACCCCCATCGGCCTTGTACCGCACCCGCTCCTCGGTTCCGTGTGGGCCGCCAACCCCGGGAGCAACCCAGGCAGCAAGCCGTCAAAGTCATCAGCAAAGGTGATCACACGCACTGCGAGCACCACAACAACTGCAGGCACCACCACCTTTGAGGTAAGCCTGCATTCGGGCCGCCCTCATCAAATCAGAATCCATCTGGCATCCATCGGCCATCCGCTGGTAGGCGATCCTCTGTACGGCCTAACCGGCCAGCCTCTTGAAAATCTCCCCGGCCTCCCAGGCGATGGAGGATATTTTCTGCACGCCCAATTTCTGAAATTCCACCACCCCATCACCGGAGAACAAATCGATCTTGAGGCAGCTTTGCCGTATGGATTCTCATTGCATCAGTAGGCTAACGGCGGGAATCAAATCAGGGATGCCGTTGAAACCCACGCGATCCCGATCTTCCGAATCGCTAACGAAGCGAGTTTAGTAACACTCCGATATGTGTGGTCAAGGGAACACACGCGCCGATCATTTCCACGTGCACGGATAAATCCCCTGAAGTCGGCTTCTCGGAAGCGATTCCGATCACTCCTGGATCATGAGTAAGTCAGAAGTTGATTCATTGCCGATTTCCGTGGACGAAGGATGGCTTCGCCCGGGACACGATATGATGGATAGGAAGCGAGCTTGCTGGTGCGAGGCGCTTCTTTCCGGCCAAACCAAATCCTTTGGAGAACACATTCCTCGTGAGTCAACGCAAATCAGCGGTTATTTTGGGTGCCCAGTGGGGCGATGAAGGCAAAGGCAAGATCGTCGATGTGCTTTCGGAGAAGTTTTCCGTGGTGGCGCGGTATGCGGGCGGCCATAATGCCGGGCATACGGTCATCATCAAGGGCAAGAAGTTTGTGCTGCAACTGATCCCCTGCGGCGTGCTGCGGCCCGAGTGCAAGGGCGTGATCGGCAACGGCGTCGTCTTCGACCCAATGGCGTTTCTGAACGAGGTGAAGAAGCTGAAGGACGCCGGTCTGAAGGTGGACGGCCAGCTCTTTGTCTCCAACCGGGCGCAGGTGATTCTGCCCTACCACCGCATGATCGAACTGGCGGCCGAGACGGCTCCGGGGCGGACGAAGATTGGGACGACGCGGCGCGGCATCGGCCCGGCGTATGAGGATAAGGTTCATCGCAACGGGCTGCGGGTGGTCGATCTGCTGAACTCGGCGCTGCTGCGGACGCACATCAAGAACGCCTGCGACGAGAAGAACACCATCGCGCATGCGCTGTTTGGCACCGAGCCGCTGGACCCCAAGGGCATGTACGAGGAGTATTCGCGGCTGGCTGAGCAGGTGGCTCCGTTTGTGACCGACACGGCGGTGATGCTCAACAATGCGATTAAGAATGGCGAAAAGGTGATGTTCGAGGGAGCGCAGGGAGCGCTGCTCGATATCGACCACGGAACGTATCCGTTTGTTACTTCGTCGTCGGCTACTTCGGGCGGCGCGGTGACGGGCACGGGTGTTGGCCCGACGCTGATCGGCACCGTGATCGGCGTGACCAAGGCTTATGTGACGCGCGTGGGCGAGGGGCCGTTCCCGACGGAGATTCATGACAGCTCTGCCGACTTGCTGCGTGCTCGCGGACAGGAATATGGCGCGGTGACGGGTCGTCCGCGGCGCTGCGGCTGGCTGGACCTGCCGCTGCTGCGGTACAGCAACATGATTAATGGCACGGAGTGGCTGGTCGTCACCAAGATGGACGTAATGGACGAGTGCGACGAGATTCCGGTGTGCACAGGCTACAAGATTGACGGCAAGATGACGGACGTGATTCCGGCGGACATGCGTGGTTTTGAGGCGATTGAGCCGGTCTACACGACGCTGAAGGGCTGGAAGGCTTCGACCGAGGGAGTTACCGAGTTCGACAAGCTGCCGAAACTGGCGCAGGATTATCTGCACTTCATCGAGAAGGAGTCGGGGGCGAAGATCGGTATGGTTTCGACCGGGCCGGACCGCGACCAGACGATGACGATTGCAGGATTTGACGAAGCACTGAAGTCCTAGGAGCCAGGTATGTTGAGCTTTACAGTACGGTTGACGTTTGCAACCGAGGAGCACGCGGAGATTACCGAAATGCTGCGGCATCTGACGCTGGCCTCGCGGCAGGAGCCGGGATGCGTGAGCTATGTCGCCCATTTTCTTGAGGGCGATCTGGGCACGGTGCTGATCTATGAACAGTATGCGGATGAAGCGGCGCTCGAACACCACCGCGCCACGCCGCACTTTCACCAGTATGCGATTGGCGGCCTTTACCAGAGGATGCGGGAGCGGCAGGTGGAGAACCTGACCGCCGTCTGCTAAGTCGCTGGACAAACACAATATTTGCAAGCGTGACGGATGCTCCCCTGCGGGGGAGCATTTTTGTCTCCCTATGCCGCTGGCCGAGCCGGCGACGGCGCACTCTATAATCAGGCTCGTTGAAATCTTCTATGACCTCTCTTTCTCGATTCCGTAGCCCTCTTTGCGGTCTGCTCGTCGCGCCGTTCCTGTTGCTTTCTCCTTCGGCACAAGCTCAGGAGCAAGGCAACCCCCAGGCCATGCAGTTGATGCAGCAGGGGGCGGGCGCCATGCAGCAGGGCAAGATCGCTGAAGCGGAGCGGTATTTTTCGCAGGCGACGGTGGCGGCACCGCAGTTTGCCGAGGGCTTTCTTGATCTGGGGCTGGTGCAGTTGCGCGAGGGCAAGCCGGACGCGGCGGAGGTGTCGCTGGCAAAGGCGGTTGCTCTGAATCCTGATCTGCAGGGCGCGCACATGTTTCTGGGCATCGCGAAGTACCAGATGCGCGAGGTTGACGATGCGGCGGCGAACCTGCGGGAGGAGCTTCGGCTTCAGCCCCAGAATGTAGAGGCGCTGACGTGGCTGGGCATCGTGGAGCTGGGCGCGGGGAATCCGGACAAGGCGGCGGGGCCGCTGGATCAGGCGGTGGAGCTTGCTCCCAAAGACGCGAACCTGCTTTATCTGCGAGCGCGGGCGCACAGCCTGATCGCGCAGGAGTCGTATCAGGCGCTGTACCAGTTGGACCCGGATTCATGGCGAGTGCATAAGGCGCTGGGCGAGAGCTACTCGGCGTTGCGGCAGCCGGAGAAGGCAGTGGAGGAGTTTCAGAAGGCGGTGGCAAAGCAACCTGACAACGCCGATCTGTATGAATCGCTGGGAGATGAGTATCAGAAACTGAGCCGCTTCGACGATGCGATGAAGGCCTATCAGCAGGAGGCGAAGCTCGATCCGCACAATGGGATCGCTCTCTATAACCTGGGCAAGATCGATGTGGAGCGGGGCGACCCGGAGGCGGGGATTGCGTTGCTGCGGCAGGCGATCGAGGCGCATTCAAGCCCGGCGCCGAGCTACTTTTACCTTGGGCTGGCCCTGTCGAAGGTGGGCAAGAACGAAGAGTCGGTGAAGTGGCTGGCGAAGTCGATGCAGAGTGATCCGTCGGACTTCATCAAGCAGAGCGGCTACTACGAGTTGTCGCGGGTGTACCAGAAGCTGGGGCGGAGGCAGGACTCGCTGCATGCGCTCGACGAACTGAAGCAGTTGAAGGACAAGCAGGCTGCGGCTGCCGGTCAACACTAAAGATCGTCGCGGAGAAACCTCCCGGAGCTTTGCAGGAGTCTAACTACGTGGAGCCCCGGCTGCTGCCGGATAGCTTTTCGGAAGCGTGTGAATGGTAAGAGGCTGTTTAAATCCTGAAGGCTTGACACCGATTTGCACCGATGGAACCGATCAGGAACAGGCAACAGCAGAGCAACGGCGAATATGGGAGTCTCTCCACTACGGTCTGCGGCTTCGGTCGAGATGACGTGTACTTTGGGTTTTTAACACGACGCTCTTTAAAAATCGCAGGGATTTAGGCACTCTGCGGATGTGACGAAAGTTATTTTGACTCTTGTCGTGTAGCGGTCTACCATCCGGTACGCATTATGAAGTTACGTGGTCAACCAATTCGTCGTGGTCTGATAACGGCTCTGGCTGCGCTTGCAGTCATGTCCGTGGGGGTGGCGGGACGGTACGCGTTTGCCGGCCCGGCATCGCATGACAA
Organism: Granulicella sp.; assembly: GCA_041691255.1. Taxonomy (GTDB): domain Bacteria; phylum Acidobacteriota; class Terriglobia; order Terriglobales; family Acidobacteriaceae; genus Edaphobacter. The sequence continues at coordinate 132,995 of JBEPUY010000005.1, forward strand.
GAAACTGAACGCGAAGGAGCAGGTGGAGGCTCTGGAAGAACAGTGGCGGGTGGCGCAGCTTGCGGGAGATACCGCGACCATGGGCAAGATGCTCTCCGATGATTACGTGGGAATCTCGATGACCGGCGAGGTAGATACCAAGGGGCAGCAACTGCGCCGGGTGGCAGATCGCCGGATGGTTCTGACCAAGATCGAGCTGAGCGACCGTAAGGTGAAGCTGGTGGGGGCGGTTGCCATTGTGACCTCGCGCGCGCTGGTCGAGGGAACCAATGATGGGATTTCGATGCAGGGAACCTATCGCTACACCAGAATTTATCGACATCTTCCAACGGGGCAGTGGAGAATTACCAGCTTTGAAGCGACGCGGGAGCATCATCATCGGCACCACGCCGATGGGGAGACTGCGGACGGGGCGGCTCCGCCGGTTGCTGCGCAGCCGTGAAGTGACAGCAAGAACAAAGGCAAAAGCGAAATACAGGGGTCTCTACACTAACCCTTCGACTTCGCTCAGGGTCCGGTCGAGATGACGTAGCCTTTGAGGCCGTCGAGATGACGCAGTTTTGAGTTTTTTCGGCCCGTAGCAGAAGAAAGGCCCTGCCAATATTGGCAGGGCCTTGATGCTTCAGGGCTTGTCGTTCAAGCTATCTTCGAATCGATGAGCAGAGTTATTTCAGCGTGTGCCTGAATACGCCTGAGAGAACCGGGCAGATTGAGCGCCAGCAGGCGGCGATAAAGGGAACGGGTGCATCCGGTGAGCCGCGCATCTTCCGACTCGTGGGGGAAGAGCGACAGGCATTGCTGGGTCGAGACTACGGACTTACGCTTTTGGCCGTTGATGAGATATGGACGCGATTGAGGAGTGAAACTTCCGCGATGCTGGTTGGTCATCGCAGAGTCCGACCTCAACGAGGCAGGGGAGGTGGTGAGAATGGACATTGGTACCCTCGAATGGCGAAGGTTTTCGCCGTCGTATAGAAGGTAAGATGACTACTTTGGTACTGAAGTTGTACTTAAATGCAGAGCCTTGCGAAGTTTTCCCCAGGTTACGTCGAGCGTCTCAGGAAGGACGCGGGTCTCGGCGGTGACGGTCATGAAATTCGTATCTCCGCTCCAGCGTGGAAGAGCGTGGAGATGGATGTGGTTGGCGACGCCGGCTCCGGCGGATTCACCGAGATTCATGCCGAGGTTGAGGCCGTCGGGGCGGTAGACCTGGCGAAGGCAGCGCTCGATCTGCTGGGCGAGCAGGATCATCTCTTGCGCGGGCTCGAGCGGAAGATCGGCGAGCGAGTCAACATGCAGATAGGGCAGGATCAGGACGTGGCCGGTGGCGTAGGGGTAGGCGTTGAGGCAGACAAAGCAGTTAGGGCCGCGATGGAGGATGTGGGCGGCCTGCTCGGCGGCTTCCTGGGGGATGCCGTGGGCGATGGCGTAGTCGGTGGCGGCGATCATGTTGCAAAAGACGCAGTGCTTGTCCTCGGCGGCGGGCCAGGCGGAGAGCGCGGGAGGGACGCCGGTGCGGGACTGCTCGTCGGCGCGGGTGATGTAGTTATAGCGCCAGGGGGTCCAGAGACGGTCCATAGGGCGAGTATAAGGTTAGGGCAAAGATTATTGACTGCCTCGTAGTGCCAGAGAACTTTCTTTCAAGAAACATGTAATCCAAGCGATACAAGCCTTGTAGACTTTGCGGGTAGTTTTACTGACCTTTCAGAAAATAATGGGGCAAGTATGACCGAGAAAGTTCTGAGCTTTTACGAAGAACTCGCGGATCAATATCACCTTATCTTCGAGAATTGGGACAGCTCCATCGAACGGCAGGCCAAGATTTTAGGCCCGCTTTTGGCATCTCAAACCTCCATCTATCCTTTGAAAATTTTGGATTGCGCCTGCGGGATTGGAACTCAGGCGATTGGGTTTGCGACGATGGGCCATTACGTTGTCGCCTCGGATTTAAGCCAAGCTGAAATCAAAAGAGCAGAACACGAGGCTCAATGCCGCTCTCTGAACATTTCTTTTTATGTTTCAGACATGACATCGCTTCGAGAGATCGCCGAGAGCGAATTTGATGTCGCAGTGGCCATGGACAACGCATTGCCGCATTTAGACGCCGCTCAACTTGAGCAGGCAGTGCGTGCAATAGCTTCGAAGCTCAAGCCAAAGGGGTTATTTATCGCAAGCATCCGTGACTACGACAAGCTCATCCTCCAAAAGCCAACAATTCAAGAACCGGCGTTCTATGGCGCACATGAGAATCGGCGTATTGTCCATCAGGTATGGGACTGGATCGATGAGGCCAGCTATGTCGTGCACCTGTACATCACATCCAAATTAGGCCAAGGATGGAAGACGCATCATTTTGTTTCGGAGTATCGATGCCTACTCCGGGAGGAGCTTTCAGATGTCTTAAGGGGCGCTGGGTTTGAAGTGGTTCATTGGCTTATGCCGTCTGAAAGTGGTTTTTACCAACCCTTGGTCTTAGCGAGATTGTCAGATTAGAGCTGTTTCCCTATGGGGGTACACCAAGGCAACAATCTGGACGCTGTTTTTCCCCAAGAAAAACGGCACTTCTATAAACTATCCGGTGGCGAGCGATAGGGAAACAGCTCTAGAGGGTGATGCAGTTGTAGCGCCACGGGGTCCATAGAAGCGAGTACAAGGTGAAAGATCAGAGAATCCGGCAGCGATAAGGGGTTTGTTGGTTGACGTATGGCACTCAAAGTTCTATGCTTTTAGGTGAGCCACTGCGTGTGGGACCCAAGTGCAGCCGCTCCTCTGCTAGATGTAGCTCATTCCTACCTGCCGAAGCTGTAACGGGGATAGAGAAGCAACCAGCGTCCTCTCCGGACTGCTGATTGTTCCCGAAGCAAGCGCCGCTTGAGATGAATGAATCCTTGGATCCCGGAGTCCGCATCCACCATGGTAGACGACCATAATCCTGAACACACCGAGAGCAAACCCCTGACCACCGAACTGGAAACCCTAGCGCCCGAAGCGACAGCGGCTCACGCCGATCTGTCTTCTGAATCCACCCCAACCCAACAGCACGAGACTGCCCAGGAAGCATTTCCGGCCGCGTCGAGTGAATCTGTTGAGCACGCCGCACCAACCAGCGCTGCCGCCGCATCCGACGAAAGCGCCGAATCTGGCCACGTTGCAACGGTTACAGCCACAGCAGCCAATGAATCCGATGACGATCTGAACTACGATGCAGCCGATTTTGCGGCTGCGCTGGCGAACTTCGACCGCGAACAGGCTGCTGAATCCGCCGCTGCCCAGAATTTGACCGCGGAAGAGGTGATCGTAACCGGCACCGTCCTCAAGGTGACGGACAAGCATGTTGTTGTCGATATCGGGCTCAAGTCGGAAGGTCTTATCCCTCTGGCGCAGGTGCTGGACATCAATGGCGTATCGAAGTTTGAGGTTGGCGATGCGGTTGAGGTTGTGGTTGAGCGCGAAGAGGCCGAAGGCGGCTACCTGGTCAGCTACGAAAAGGCGCTGCGCCATAAGGTCTGGGACAAGCTGGAGCAGGCTGCCAACGACAAGACACCGGTAAAAGGTATGGTTCTGAGCCGCGTCAAGGGCGGTCTGACCGTCGATATCGGCATCAAGGCATTTCTGCCGGGCTCGCAGGTCGAGGTTCGTCCCGTTCGCAATCTGGACGGCTACATCGGCACCGAGATCGAAGTTCGCGTCATCAAGCTGAACAAGAAGCGCGGCAATGTTGTCATCAGCCGCAAGGAACTGCTGGAAGAAGACCAGAATGCCAAGAAATCGGTCACTCTGGCGACCCTCGAAGAGGGCAGCGTTCTGACCGGAACCGTCAAGAACCTGACCGACTACGGCGCGTTCGTGGATATGGGCGGCCTCGACGGCCTGCTGCACATCACCGACATGAGCTGGGGCCGGTTGACGCATCCGCGCGACCTGGTGAACGTCGGCGACGAGATTCAGGTGAAGGTGCTGAAGTTCGACAAGGATAAGCAGCGAGTTTCGCTGGGCTTCAAGCAGTTGACGCCTGACCCGTGGCTGGATGCGATCGAGCGCTACCCGATTGGGGCGCAGGTTCGCGGCCGGGTGCTTTCGGTGACGGACTACGGCGCGTTTGTCGAACTGGAACAGGGCATCGAGGGACTGGTACACGTCTCGGAGATGACCTGGTCGAAGCGGATGAAGCATCCGTCCAAGCTGGTCAAGCCGGGTGACGAAGTCGACACGATCATCCTGAGCGTGAACCCGAACGACCGCCGCATCTCGCTGGGCATGAAGCAGTTGCAGGACAATCCCTGGGAGCAGTTGGAAGACAAGTATCCGACCGGCGCCATCATTGAGGGCCGTGTTCGCAACCTGACCGACTTCGGCGCGTTCATCGAGATCGAAGATGGCATCGATGGCCTGGTACACGTCTCGAACCTGAGCTGGACCAAGCGCATCAAGCATCCTTCGGAGGTCCTGAAGAAGGGTGAGAAGGTCAAGGCGATCGTTCTGGGTGTTGAGCCTGAGAACCGCCGCCTGTCGCTGGGCGTCAAGCAGTTGCAGCCGGATGTTTGGGATACGTTCTTCGCCCAGCACCGCGTTGGCGACGTCATCAAGGGCAAGATTCTGCGCACGGCGCAGTTTGGAGCCTTCGTTGAGATTGCGGAAGGGGTCGAGGGCTTGTGCCACGTCTCCGAGGCAGTCGATGCGAACCACCAGCCGGTGGCGATGGATGTGGACTCGGAGCACGAGTTCAAGATCGTCAAGATGAACCAGGAAGAGAAGAAGGTCGGCCTCAGCATTCGGGCAGTTGGCGAAGAAGCCAGCCGCGCCGAGGTGGAGAGCTACAAGGAGCGTGAGAAGTCGCCGAAGGGTGGGTCGGGCTCGTCTTCGTCCTCCTCGTCGTCGAGCAGCAGCACCACGCTGGGCGATCTGATCAACTGGAAGCGGTCTGAGCGCGAGTAAGCTCGGTCGTAAGAAGTACAAAGGGCCGTCCCTGCGGGGGCGGCCCTTTTTTATTTGGGAATAACGAGGAACGTCCCTTGGTTCAGAAGCTGCTGCTTGTGCAAGTCGGCTGATTCGTTTTGCAGAGGCAGAGATCTAAACCCGTTGCCCTTGGGCCCTGAATCCACCTTTGCTTTTGCCGCTGCCTGTTTTTAAGATCTAGCGGTTGCCCGTTTTTAATCGGTGCGATCGGTGCAAATCGGTGTTAAGCCTTCCTTCCCCCCGGTACACCCTATACTGCAAAAGTCATGCCTGAGCTTCCCGAAGTAGAGACCGTAGCCAATGGAGTCCACGACCGCACCCACGGTCAGACCATCCGCTCCGTCTGGACCAGCAACAAGCCGCAGACCTTCAAATCGTCGCCCGACCAGATCGCCGAGACCCTTACCAACAGCCGCATCGAGCGCGTCCACCGCGTCGGCAAGACCATCGTCATGGACGTCTCCCGCAACCGCAAACCCGCGCAGTTCCTCATCCATCTCGGCATGACCGGGCGGCTACTCGTCTCCGACCCAGCGGTCCCGGTTCCGGCGCATACGCATGCCATCCTTGCTTTGAGCGGCGGACGCGAGGTGCGCTTCGTCGATCCGCGCCGTTTTGGGCGTTTGTCTATTGCTGAAAAAAATTACGAAGGACCGGGTAAGGAGCCACTCACCATCTCGCTTGAGGACTTTATCGCGCTCTTTCGCCATCGCAAAACCCCCATTAAAGCTGCGCTGCTGAACCAGTCGCTGCTGCATGGAGTGGGCAATATCTACGCCGATGAGAGCCTCTTTCGCGCGGGAATCCGCCCGCGCCGACAGGCTGGACGGCTTACTCACGCTGAGTTGGGGCGTCTTCGTACGGCTTTAATTGACGTTCTTAAACACGCGATTAAGCTGGGGGGATCGTCGGTTTCGGACTATGTGGATGCGGAGGGGGTTGCTGGATTCTTTCAGTTGGAGCATCGGGTTTATATGCGGACGGGGCAGCCTTGTGCTGTCTGCGGGACTTCTATCGAGCGGATTACGCTTGCCGGGCGCGGGACCCATTTTTGTCCGATTTGCCAAAAGTAACCGGTAAGAGATCGAGTTACTGGTTACATGCCTGGAAGCGTAACCTGCCAGGGGAGTATTTACCGGTTACATCGAAATTCTGGTACCTCAAGGGCTAAAGCCCCTTTTATTTCATAGACTTACGGCACGGCTGAAGCCGTGCCCTTAAGCAAGGCGACGGATCAAGACGACAGCTTAAAATGGCTGCTCAAAACGACGACTCAAAACGGCGACTCAGAACGACGGATCAGAGCCGCAACTCAAAGCGGCGGCTTATAGCAAATTCCCCGATGATGTAGAGGGTTATAGATCGGGCCTTCAGCCCTCATCTTTCGGGGCACGGATACCCAGGGCTTCGCCCTGGGCAGGTATGAGCCGCGCCGTTGGCGCTCTAAAGCGATAAACCCGCTCTACACCATTAAGGAATCTGCTCTAGAATGGCGGATCAATCAGATTTCCCTAAATCTGAAGCCGTTAGCGCTCGAGGGCCTGCTCTGCTGAGATCGCTGCGCCGATTACTCGCGTGCCGGGTTTGTCTTCCACGATCTCGTAGGAGTAGCCCTGCAGCGGGCTCATCTTGACCATCTGCTGGGTGTAGTCGCGCAGCATTGCCATGTCGAGGAAGCGCACGTTGAAGCCGGTCAAAAAGACTCGTCCCGGCCCGGACATGTGGATCGACGTAGCCGTCGCCGCAGCCAGCGCCTTGTGCCAGGTGCGTTTGAACTCCAGGCAGCGCGGATCGCCGTTCTTTGCTGCTTCGAAGACCTCTTCCGGCTCCATATCGAGGAAGCGGAGGCGCATCGCGCGGTGGCCCATGATGCCTTCCATGTGGCCTCGTCCGCCGCAGCCGCAGAAGTGCTCTTTCTCGTCGAGGGTGACGACGGTATGGCCGCCCTCCCATACTCCCGGCATAAAGGGATAGCGTCCGTAGCCGATGCCGACGCCCAGCGACCAGACGCGGATGGTGCTGTCGAGCTTGCCGTGCGCCGAGGCCAGACCGGCGGCCATGGCATCGGCGTCGTTGACGGCCGTTACCGGGACGTTGAGGTCGTGGGTTCGCAACTGGGTGCGCAGCAGCTCTTCGATGCGCGCGCCCTTCAACTGGGGCAGGTTAGGGGACTCTTCGACCACACCGTTCTTGATAAGGCCGGGTAGAGCGACGCCTACGGCAGAGATGTCTTTGGTGTCACCCACGGCAAGCATGACCTGCTCGCAGAGGGTCCTGACCAGACCTTCGGTCGGCATCTCGACCAGCGCATAGCTGTCGTCTTCCTGCTCGGGAAACCGGTGCAGCTCTCCCACCAGTTTGTGATCGACTACCAGCCCGGTCGACATCTGCTTCGATACCTTTACGCCAACAAACCTTGCCATGCTTCTTCCACCTTGCTTATTTCGCCTGCCGCAGGCGCTGCGCCGCGCTTACTCAAACTTGCTAACGCGATTCAACCCGTTGAAAGCTGCAACTTTATAACATTCAGCAAGAGTTGGATAGTTGAAGACCGTATCCACGAAATACTCCAGCTTTCCGCCCAGCGCCATCACCGCCTGGCCGATGTGCAGCAGCTCGCTGGCACCCTCGCCGATGATGTGTACTCCCAAAATGGAATGGTCGATGCGATGGAAGATCAGCTTCAACCGCCCGGTGGTATCGCCGCGAATCTGGCCACGGGCGATCTCGCGATAGTAGGCGACGCCGACCTCGTAGGGAACGTCCTCTTCGGTCAACTGCTCTTCGGTCTTACCGATGAAGCTGATCTCGGGAATGGTGTAGATGCCGTAGGGATAGAGGCCGGGATTTGAGAGCACCTCTTCGTCGCCGAAGGCCCGCGCCGCCGCGATGCGACCCTGCTCCATCGAGACCGAGGCCAGCGATGGAAAGCCGATGACATCGCCCCCGGCAAAGATGGTCGGGACCTTCGTCCTGAAGTCTTTGTCTACGGGAATTCTGCCGCGCGAATCCGACTCCACGCCGACCGCTGCCAGGTTCAGCTCGTCCACGTTGCCCTGTCGGCCAACGGCGTAGAGCAGCGCATCGCCCTGAACTTTTTTCTTGCTCTCGAGGTTGGCGACGACGGTGCCGTCGGGCATCTCTTCGACCGACTCCACCTCTTCGTTGAGGCGCATGGTTACGCGGGAGTCGCGCAGGTGGTAGCTCAGCGCTTCGACGATCTCCTGATCGGCGAACTCGAGCAGCCGTGGACGGCGTTCGATCAAAGTAACGCGCACGCCGAGCGCGGCGAACATGCAGGTGTACTCCACCCCGATGACGCCGCCGCCGACCACGATCAGGGTCTTGGGCAGGTTGACCATCTCGAGGACAAGGTCGCTGTTGATGATGCTGTGGCCGTTGATGGGCACACGGGCGGAACAGGCTGGCTTGGTTCCGGTGGCAATGAGAACGTTTTTGGTCTCGTAGATACTCGAGCCGCGCGAATTGGTGACCTTGATGTGGGTCGCGTCCTCAAAACTGGCGATGCCGACGAGCATCTCGATGTTGTTGCGCGAGAGCTGCGCCTCGGTGACGTCCACTTCGGTCTTGATGACGTGCTGAACGCGGAAGGCAAGGTCCGCCATGGTGATGCGTTCCTTGACCCGGTAGTTCATGCCATAGATGGACTTGTAGTTGTAGCCGGAGAGGTGAAGCACGGCCTCGCGCATGGTCTTGGACGGGATGGTGCCGGTGTTGATGCAGGCCCCTCCTACCATCTCGCGCATCTCTACCAGGGCGACCTTTTTGCCAAGCTTGGACGCATAGATGGCCGCCCTCTGCCCGGCAGGGCCGGAACCAATCACGATCAGATCGTAAACACTACTCATATGCAATGACTCATCGACAATTTCCTTACCCCAGCTTACTCAGCGATGATTAAAATTCACGCTGCGGTGTAATCCATCGTCCGGTTAGCGGCCTGTAATCGCACAATTCAAGGCCAATTTTTTTCAAAAAACGCGCCATTTCCTAACCTATCACAGCAACACTATCCTACGCCTGCCCTATGGCGGTGCAACATCGAAAGCCTCCCGATCCCATACACTTACAGCGTGCGCCGCTACGCGATCACCGACCGCTCGCTTTTGCTGCCTGATGGGGAGACGGGCGAATACCGGCTTTCGGAGCTGGTCCGTCAAACTGCCCGCTGGGCTGCCGAGGGGGTGGATTACATCCAGTTGCGTGAAAAAGACCTTCCTGCGGCAACGCTGGTTGACTTGTCGCGGCAGATTTTAGCGGTGCTCGGCGATTCTGCTACGCGGTTGCTGATTAACTCGCGGCTTGATATTGCCGTGGCCGCCCGCGCTCACGGGGTTCATTTGACCTCGGCACCCGGTGGGTTGACCCCGGCGCAGGTGCGGGAGGTTTACTCCACCGCTAACCTGCCACGGCCGGTCGTCTCTGTCTCCTGCCACACGCTCGATGAGGTCGAAGTGGCTCGAAATGAGGCAGACCTGATCCTTTTTGCCCCGGTTTTTCATAAGACGGTGGGCGGCGAGATGGTTAATGCGGGGGTAGGCCTTGAGGGGTTGCGTGCGGCTTGCGTGGCTGCGGGTTCTACTCCGGTCTATGCGCTGGGGGGCGTGACTTACGAGAATGCTTCGGAGTGCCTGCGGATGGGGGCGGATGGAGTGGCGGGGATTCACCTGTTTCATCGTGGCTGATAGCTGGCCTGATTGATGGCGAAAAGTGCGTCATCGCGACCGACGGCGGAGGGTGTTGGCGATCCGAGGGAAGGCAAATACAGGGGTCTCTCCACTGCGCTTCGCTTCGGTCGAGATGACGTGCGGTTTTGCGGGTTCGGGGAGGCGACGTGCTGGATTGGTGGGTCAGGTCGAGAGGGCGTGCTGGATTGGTGGGTCAGGTCGAGATGACGTGCTGGTTGGTGGGTCAGGTTGAGAGGGCGGCGGCTCAATGAGAGAGGTTCTCCTCCATGTGTAGTTTTGGTGATTCGAGCAGAACGCAGATTCCCTTCGGGAATGACAAACAAAGGAATCTACACCGGAGAGGAAACAAATAAAGGAAGCGGCGAGGATAGGAAGGCCTGAAGGCACGAGAACAACAGGGCGGTCAGCAAAAAAGGACGGATGGTGTGGGGGAGCTGCGGACTCAGCCTCATTGAAGCTCTTATATTGCAAAAATCTGCTTCCCGCAACTGACGCTCCGGCGTATGATTGCGCATCCGGGCCCCCTGCAAATCAGCGCCAAGTGCGGAGAACCCCTCATGTTTCGATGGAATGAACACGCGCCGTCCCCCACCGCTTCTCCTGCTTCTTTCAAGGACGCGCTCACCGACGCCGAGCGGCTGCTGAAATACGCCGCCGAGACCGGGGTCGAGGTCGATGACACGACGCGCGCCTCGGTTTTGCTGGCTCGCAGCACCACTCCCGAGAACTGGACGGAGCCCGTCATCGCTGGCCTGCTCGCAGCCCTGACCAAGCTGGCGGCGCTGCTGAAACCGGTCACGGCGGACAGCCTGAAGGCGTGGACCCAGGACACCGGCGCCACCGTTCGCTACTACCTTCGCTGGGCCATCGTTCTGGCCTGCGTCATCGTTCCCGCTTCGATTGCCAGCTTTACCTCTTCGGCGCTGTCCAACTCGTTGCGTACCGATATCGCTTCGGCCAATGAACTTGCAGTGAGGCTGCGCGCCCAGTTGGGCGTTGCGCCGCCGACCGCGCAGGCAGGAACGGTGGCAGTCACGCTTCCGGCCGGGGTCAGCGACTCGGAGATTATCGGCGAACTACAGGACTATGCCTCGACCATTCGGCTGATCGACGCACGCGCCCGTGAACTGAACTGGCTGGTTCTGCCCCGGGTGACGCCTCCCTCGCTGACCGAGCACAGCAGTCCCGGCCAACGTGCCGTCTATGAGCTGGACCCGCGGCTGCCCAACTACTATGTGGCCCGCGACAGCGCCACCGCTACCTACCAGTCGGTCCGCTACTTTGCGCAGAGCCTGCTTAATAATTCCTCCATCTTTTATGGAGCGCTGAACACCTGCATTCTTCCTGTGCTCTACGCTCTGCTGGGGACGTGCGCCTATCTGCTGCGCAACTTCGAGAGCCAGATGAGCAACCACACGTTTATTCCGTCGCCTGCCAACTCGGCGCGGTTCCTGATCGCCGCCATTGGAGGAGCGGTCGTTGGGCTGTTCAACAACTTTACGGTTACGCCAGAGGCCTCGATTCCGCCACTGGCGCTCGCGTTCCTGGTGGGCTATGCTGTCGACGTCTTCTTCGCCTTCCTCGAAGGTCTGCTCAAAGCCTTCGCCAGAACTGAAACGCCGCCCCATAGTCCGGCTTAGAACCTGTCCAAAGAGACTGTGGCAGGAGCAAAGGCAAATACAGGGGTCTCTCCACTTCGCTTCGCTCCGGTCGAGATGACGTAAGGTTTTGCCGGTTCGTAGAGACGGCTTTGGTTCGGTCGAGATGACGTGGTTTTGAGTTTGGATAATTTTAAGTTTGGATAGTGTTGTTTTAGAGATTTGGACAGATTCTAAGATTCTCTGGCCTTCGCGATGAACCCCAACGCTGCAGCAACAGGAAAGATGCCAATGACAAAGATTCCGTGCCTCGCCGCTATGCTTGTCCTCTGCGGCTCTCTCGTCTCCGCCCAAACCCCGGCTGCAACGCCAACGCCCGCACCGGCACCCGCGGCGGCTGCTCCTGCCGTTCAGGCCCCGGTGGTAAAACCCGATCTGAGCGGGACGTGGACGCTGGACCTGGCCAAGAGCGACTACGACCAGATTCCTCCGCCCCAGGACGAGACGATTGTCTTCAGCCACAACGGTTCGACCTACAGCCTTGCCACGACTTCAGATAATGAGCGCGGCAAGGAGGTCTATACCCTTCCCTTTACTGCTGACGGTACCGAGACTCCAACGCCCAAGGGGATCTTTGCCGATACCGCCACCCTCCAGTACGTCAGTACCAAGGGCGAGTGGCAGGGAGCGGCGCTGGTGCTGACCCAGAAGATTATTTACCAGGGCAGCGCGGGAAGTTTGAAGTCGACCTTTACCCTCTCTGCCGACGGAAAGACCCTGACCCGGATGATGCACATTTCGGTGGACCAGGGAGATTTCGACACTACCTCGGTCTACGAGAAGCAGCCGGTCGCGGTCGGGGCTTCGAACCCGGTTTGATCTCGGCCCCCAACCTGCTACCCTTAAAGACGTGCTCATAACCCCGCTCCAACTAGTCGATGAACCACTTGAAATAGACGAGACCATCCAGCCCGGCGCGATTGAATACAGCGCAGAGCTGCGCCAGACCGGCCCGCTGCCGATTCAAGGGACTGCCGACCTGCTGGTCGAGCATCGCGACGAAGGCTCGCAGGTCAGCGATATCCGGCTGCGCGCGACGTATCAAGGCGACTTCGAGATTCTGTGCGCCCGCTGCGTGGAGCCGGTCGCGCTGCCGCTGAGCGGGGAGTTCGACCTGCTCTTCCGCCCGGAAGATGCCGATGCAGTGGCCGGGGAGCACTCAATTACCCCCGACGAGACGGAAATCGGTTATTATGAAAAAGGCGGTCTTTCGCTTGAAGATGTGGTGCGTGAGCAGGTGTTACTCTCCCTGCCCGGCCGTACCCTCTGCAAAGAAGATTGCAAAGGGCTTTGCCCGCGCTGTGGCCAGAACCTGAATCTTGCAACCTGTTCCTGCGATGCGGCTCCGGCCAATCCGCAGTGGAATGCACTTGCGGATCTGGCGTCCAAGCTCGAGCTTAAGCACTGAAAAAAGTTTTGCTTCGTCGTCAGCGCGTGATTTTGAAGTTTCGCCTGACTGGCGCGGCCATTGAAAGGGACACTGCAATGCCTAATCCAAAACGGCGCCATTCCAAGCAACGGACTGCCAAGCGCCGCAGCCACGACTTCCTCACCCCGACCGGCGTCTCCGAATGCCCCAACTGCCACGAGCGCAAGCTGCCCCACCGTGTCTGCCGCAAGTGCGGCATGTACAAGGGCCGCGAGGTTATCGCGGTCAAGGCAGCAAGCTAGTATTTCCTACATTTCCTGAGCTCCAAGTCCACTGCTGATGCCGATCGATATCGTTGTAGACGCAATGGGTTCTGACAAGGCCCCCGAATCCGAGATTCGCGGGGCCATCCTCGCTGCACGTCAGTACGACGTTCGCGTGCACCTCGCGGGACCAGAACACATCATCCGCCCTGTCCTTCGCCAGCACCTGCGCGGCCAGCACCTTCCGGTCTTTATCGTTCCCGCCTCCGAGTGGATCACGATGGACGACAAGGCGGCGCAGGCGGTGCGGACCAAGCGCGACTCCTCCATGCGGGTTGGCCTGAAGATGGTGCGCGAGGGCCGGGCTGCGGGCTTCTTTACGGCGGGCAATACCGGGGCCGCGATGGCGACGGCCAAGATGGTGCTGGGAATGCTTTCGGGCGTTCATCGTCCGGCGCTGGTCGCGATCCTGCCTACGACGCAGGGTACACCTTCGCTGCTGCTCGACGTGGGCGCCAACGTGGACTGCGACCCAGACAACCTGGTCCAGTTCGCGGTGATGGGCTACATGTATGCGCAGAACGTGCTTAAGATTCATACGCCTCGCGTGGGTCTGCTCTCGATTGGCGAAGAGGATTCCAAGGGCAACTCGCTGACTCGCGATACGCTGCCTCTGCTTCGCGCACAGACCGGCATTAACTTCATCGGCAACGTCGAGGGCCGCGATCTCTACAACGGGCACAGCGACGTGACCGTGTGCGACGGCTTCGTCGGCAACGTGGCGCTTAAGACCAGCGAAGGCATCGCCAAACTGGTCACTGCTTCGCTGCGTGAGTCGCTCAAATCGACTGTTACGTCGCAGGTGGGTGCGCTGCTCTCGCGCAAGGCGTTCGCGGAGTTCAAGAAGCGGCTTGACTACTCGGAGTATGGTGGAGCGCCGTTGCTGGGAGTTCGTGGGGTCTGCATCGTGGGGCACGGCTCTTCGAACGAGAAGGCGGTGATGAACGGGATTCGCGTGGCCGCCGAGTTCGCACAGGCTGAGGTGAATGCCAGCATTGAAGCTGCTCTCGTTGCCCCGCCTGCTTGATAAGGCTTAACACCGATTTACACCGATCTGATCGATGAGAGAGGTTCTCCTCCCAGATGTAGTTTTGGTGATGCGGGCAAAACGCAGATTCCCTTCGGGAATGACAAACAATCGTTCTCAGGAAGAGTAGATGAGGCTTGCCATCAGGACGGCGAGGACGGTCAGGCTTACCGCGACATACAAACGGTCGCGCTCGAGCGTAAAGCCGATGACAGCAAACACGACGCGAGCGACGGGCGTAGCGATCAGCAGGATGAGTCCCGCCTGAATGATGGCGGCGGGGTTGCCCTGCATCAACAAGTGCCACAGGCCTTTGGGAGTGCGGAGGCCGAAGGGTTCGCCGGCGAAGGTGCGGTAGTCTACCGTCGTTCCCAGATGCGCGTGGAGGTAGAAAGCTCCGCCCGCCAGAACCACCACCGATGCCAGCAGCACCCCGACCTGGAGCAGGCGGCCCATGATGGTCTCCATCTTCTGGTCGTCGAATTTGAATTTTGGCCTTTGCGATTGCATTACATCTTCCCCAATGCGCCGTTGAGGATCATCTCTACCCCGAGCGCCAGAATGACTACGGTAAAGATGCTGCGCAGCACCGAGACCCGCGCACGCACCAGCAGGCGCGCACCCAGCAACGATCCGGCGAGCACGCCGAGCATCACCGGAAAGGCCAGCCCCGGATCGACGTAGCCGCGATGCAGGTAGATTCCTGCGCTGGCTGCCGCCGTGACTCCGATCATAAAATTGCTGGTCGTGGTGGAGACCTTGAACGGGATGCGCATTACCTGATCCATGGCCAGCACCTTGACCGCACCGGAGCCGATGCCGAGCAGGCCGGAGAGGGTGCCTGCGCCGAACATGGTGGCAAAGCCAGCGGAGATGCGGTCTACTTTGTAGCTGTGCTGGCCGCCCGCGCCGTCGGGATAGGAGCCGGAGAGACGGAGACGATCTGACCATGGGCTGCTTTCGCCGGTCTCCTCGCCATGGCAACGGCTCTGCCGCCACGACAGCCATGCCGAGTAGAGCAGGACGACTCCAAAGATGATCGCTAGAGCACGGGTCGGCATGCGCGTGGCGAGAAATGCTCCGAAGACGGCTCCGATGGTGGTGGCTATTTCGAGGAACATGCCGATGCGAACGCTCGAGAAGCCCTCGCGTACATAAGCGGCTGCGGCTCCCGAAGAGGTGGCGATGACCGAGATCAGCGATGCTCCGATGGCGTAGCGAATATCGACGTGGAAGACCACAGTCAGCAGAGGCACCAGCACAACGCCGCCGCCGAGGCCGGTGAGCGCACCCAGCAGACCGGCTCCGATGGACCCGGCAAAGACGAGCAAAGTAAACAACAGCACCGGCAATGTCGCGAAGTGATCGATAACAGAAACCTTGGGAGCCTGTCTCCTTTGATGACGAAACAGGAACTCGCGCAAGCGGAACGCATTAACTTTGTGTCCGAAACCGGCAACAGACATCCAACATTGCATGAGCAAGACCTGGACCTTGGCAGACATTCCCTCGCAAGCGGGCAAACGCATCCTCATCACCGGCGCGAATAGTGGCATCGGCTATTATGCGGCGCTCACGCTGGCGCGCAAGGGAGCGCACGTCGTGATGGCCTGCCGCGACCGTCGCAAGGGCGAAGCTGCGCTGACGCGACTGACGACCGAAGCTCCGGGGACAGGGACAGAGCTGGCGATCCTCGATCTGGCTTCGCTGGCCTCGGTCCGCGACTTTGCTGCGCGCCAGCTTGAGGGTGGCCGGCCCATTGATGTCCTTATTAATAACGCCGGGGTGATGGCGCCGCCGAAACGCCGGGAGACTGTCGATGGATTTGAGTTGCAGTTCGGCACCAATGTTCTGGGCCACTTTGCCCTGACCGGGCTGCTGCTGCCTGCGCTGCAGCAGGCGGCCACGCAATCTTCTGAAGCGCCGCGCATCGTTACGATTGCGTCGATTGCGCACAAACGCGGACGGCTGAACTTCGACGATCTGCAGTACCGGCAGGGCTACGCTCCGATGAAGACGTACCAGCAATCGAAGCTGGCAAACCTGATGCTCGCGTTGGAGATGGAGCGTCGCCTACGCGCCGTCGGCTCAACGATTCTGAGCGTCGCGGCGCATCCCGGCGTGGCCAACACTAACCTCTTCCAGACGGGGGAGCGCTCCGCCGTGGAGAATGCTGCCCGTAAAGTGATAGGGCATCTGATCGGCGCGTTTCTTAATACGGAAGCGGAGGGTGCGCTGCCTACGTTGTATGCGGCGACCTCTTCGGCTGTGACGGGCGGGGGCTACTATGGCCCGCAGGGATTTCAGGAGATGTGCGGCGATGAGATCGGGCCTGCCAAGATTGCGCCGCAGGTGAAGGATGGAGCGGCTGCGGCTCGCCTGTGGGGTGTTTGCGAGGAGCTTAGCGGGGTTAAGTTTTTATAGTGGGTGGAATTGGCTGGAGTGCGTTTGCGGTTTTGGGGTTTAACGGCAACGGCAAGAACAACGGCGAAATACAGGGGTCTCTCCACTGCGGCGGCAAAAGCGCCGCCTTCGGTCGAGATGACGTGCGATTGTGCAGCGGCTTCCAGGTCGAGATGACGTGCCTTTGTGCAGCAGCTTCCGGGTCGAGATGACGTGGTTTTGTGCAGCGGCTTCCAGGTCGAGATGACGTGCGATTGGGGCGGTGAGCTGCGGATGTAAAATCCCTCTTCTCCTGTTGCGGCTTTCGCATATACTCATCCCGATAACGGGCCCCGTCGTGATGGGTATGTCCAATGGAGTTCACTGAGACACTTTTGGCCCAGCAGCAGGTGGTTCGCCTGCAGGCGTTGCTGGAGGCGAGCCGACAGATCCACTCGACCATCGAGTTGGACGAGGTGCTGCGAATCGTGCTCCAGATCGTGGTTCGCGAGTTGGAATTGGCGGGAGCGTTCTTCACTGCGTTTGAGCAGACCTACGGCGATGTTCCGGCTGAAGTGAAGGCAATGCTTAGCGCGGATGAAGTGATCTCCGTGATGGCTGGTGATTCGTGGCTGCGGTTTCCGCTTTGCGATAAACAGAAGAACCGCTTCGCCGACCTTGTGGTTCTGCTGCCTGCGGAGCGCACGCTGGATATGGACGAGGTTGATTTTTTGGAGGCGCTTTCGGTGCAGGCTTCGGTCGCTATCGAAAATGCCCGCTTCCATGAGCGCACCGTCGAGTGGCAGCGCATCGAGAGCGATCTCGAATCGGCGCGGCTGGTGCAGCAGAGCCTGCTTCCGCAGCAGATGCCGCAGGTTCCCGGCTATGCGCTGGCAGCGCGCTCGCTGACCTGTTACGAGGTCGGCGGCGACTATCTCGATATCGTCGCCATGCCTACGGGCGACATTGCGATTGTGCTTGGAGATGTTGCGGGCAAGGGGCTCACGTCGGCGCTGGTGGGCATGTCGTTTCGTTCGGCGTTTCGTGCGATGCTGCACACGGACCTGTCGCTGGTAGAGATTGCGACGCGCATGAACCTGCTGCACTACAACGAAGGCGCGGAGTCGCGGCGGCGTTATGTGACCGCATTTTTGCTTTGGCTCAGCCCCGGCAGCGATACGATTGAGGTGGTCAATGCGGGCCACAATCCTGCGTTTTTGATGACGGGGGAACGCAGCCTGCATAAGATTGCTGCGTCGGGAACGCCGATTGGGATGCTTCCCTTCTCGACCTACAGCGCCGAAAAATATGTGCTTGGAAGCTCGGCGAGGCTGCTAGTCTACACAGACGGATTGACCGAGGTGTTTCGCGGCGAAGAAGAGTTTGGCGAAGAGCGTCTTCTTCAGGCCTTCTCCGATTGCGAGGAACAAACCCCGGAGGCCACGCTGGCGTCGCTGTGGAGCACCCTGGAGCAGTTCTCCGAGGGGCAGGAGCAGACCGATGATATGACCGCACTTGTACTGTCGAGAACTTCGTAGCGGAGATCGCCAATGACAGAGAACATTCCGGGCACCATCGAACTACACATTCCGTCACGGCTCGGCTACGAAAAAATTGCCATGAACACCGCCGCGAGCACGGCCCGCATGATGGGCTTTAGCGACGAGCGCGTTGAGGACCTTAAGACCGCCGTGGCCGAGGCATGCATCAATGCCATGGAGCATGGCAACAAGTTCGATGAATCGCTCAGCGTCGGCATCATCCTGTCGATGAGCGACGACTCGCTCGAGGTGAAGGTGGTCGATACCGGCGCAGGAACGCAGGGCCATGGAACCGCCCCTGATATCGACAGGAAGATGCATGAAGAAGAGAAGGCGCGCGGCATGGGGATGTTTTTGATTCAAGCACTGGTCGACGAGGCCGAGTGGGTCAGCTCTCCGCCGACGGGAAGCTATGCGCGCATGGTCATCCGTCTTCATCCCGCAAGCGAACCGCTCGAAAGGAAGTAAGCCATGCAGGAAAAAAGTACGCAGGTCAAACTGGACGAGGTGCAATGCGGGGACGGCGGCGCTGCCATCACGGTGCTTCGCTTTGCGGGCGATATCACGAGTGCTTCGCAAACCGCGGTGCTCGGAACCTACCAGGCGCTGCCGGTGGACGCGCAGCGCATTCTGCTTGATTTTTCGAAGGTGGAGTATCTCAACTCCAGCGGCATCGCTCTTGTGATTCAACTGATGATCGCGGCCAGCAAGCATGGTCAGACGATTAAAACCTTTGGGCTGACGCCGCATTTTCAAAAGGTCTTCACTATGGTGGGTATTACCAAATACACGAGCCTTCATGCTGATGAACAGACCGCTTGCGCTGCGTTTACGGCTTGATGGGTTGTCGCGCGTGATCTGATTTCGCTGGTCCGACGAAAAAACAAATACAGGGGTCTCTCCACTGCGCTGCGCTCCGGTCGAGATGACGTGAGTTTTGTGGCGGTCGAGATGACGTGCGTTTGTGGCGGCAGCGGTGGCGGCAACAACAGGATTAGAGCGGTTCTCCTCCAGAGGTAGCTTTGGTGATTCGAGTAAAACGCAGATTCCCTTCGGGAATGACAAACAAGAGGAAGCCACGCCTGAGAGGAAGTAGCTATAAGGACTACGTCTCGGCCATCGCCGGTTCTACATGCAAGATCGTCCTGGGCTCGCTGCTGCGTTCGATGCGAAGCACAAGGATGTCGTCCTCCTGCCCGAAGTTCTGGGCTGCTGTCGCCAGCGCGGCGGCGGTGATGGGGCAGCTCAACATCTGATCGATGCGGTCGAACCCGAACAGCAGACCGTGTTCGTTCTGCGCCTCGGCGATTCCATCGGACATGAGCATCAGCGTATCGTCCATCTTCAATTGAAAGTACATGACGGGAAATTCGTTGCCGTCCACGACGCCGAGCGGAAGCGATCCTTCCATGGCCATCTCGCGGCCGTTGAGATAGGGAGGCAGATGCCCGGCGTTGGCCAGCTTCACCATGCCGTCGGCGGCGATGCACAGCATCAGGCAGGTCGCGCTGGCATGCTCGCGCTCGCATAGCTCTGAGTTGAGCGCGTTCAGGATGGACAACGGATCGGAGTCGTGCTGTACGACGGAACGGATCGCGCCGACGATCAAGGCCACCAGCATCCCGGCCTGTAGCCCTTTGCCGGTCACGTCTCCGACGACGATCAGCACGCTGCCGTCGGCGTTGCCGGGGATGATCTGGAAGAAGTCTCCGCCGACCTCGCGTGCGGGGCGGTATTCGCTCTCGATGCTGAGGCCGGGGATGGTGGGCGACTTCTCGGGGATGAGTACCTGCTGCACATGCTGGGCCTGCTTGATCTCGAGCCGCCATTGCTCCTGCCTGCGCTGCGAGTGTAGAAAGCGCCGCGAGAGCAGCACCGTGACCAGCAGCAACGACAGCATGGTGGAGACGGTGCCGAGCGAGATCTGAAAGCCGAAGAGCGAGAACTCGGTGGGCACGTGGATCAGGCGCAGCTCATGCTGATACTGCGAGATGGCTGCGAGCAGCACTGCGGGGAGCGCCAGCCATCCCTCCGCCTTGTGCAAGCGGATGCCCTGATAGGCGACCCAGAACAGCAGCGCCGCCAGCGCCAGTTTGACCACCAGAAGGAAAGGCACCAGATAGGTTGCCGCATCGACAGGAATCATCTGTCCGTAGAGCGGAGGACGCAGCAGGGCTGTTCCCATGGCCAGCAGCAGCACCAGTCCCCAGACCTCGCGGTGCAGCCTGCCGATGTGGGCCACACGGAACCAGTAGCCCCAGAACAGAACCCACAGGCCGATGCGTACCGGCGTGAAGATATCGTCGATCAGAATGACGCTGGGCGACTGGCCGATCCATGCCGTGAAATTAACGAGGAGGACGATGGCGTTCACGGCCAGGGTGATGAGCGTGACCAGCGCCAGCCAGAGATAGGCCAGCTCTTTGCGGTCGAGCCAGAAGAGACTGAGAGCCACGATCAGGGCCAGCAGCAGGATCAACATCTCGAGGAAGCCGCTGCCTACGCCGTGGGCGACCTCGTCCCAGCCGAGGCGGATCTGCGCCGCAATCGCCGAGGCATGTCCCAGCACCGGAGGCTCGTGCAGACCGCCCGCATCGGGGCTGTTGAAGGGAGTGGCGCTATCCATCCACATGCGAATCGCGATGGTGATGCGGCCGCTGCGAAGATCGGGCGGCAGACGAAAGGCCCGTGGCAGGGTGCTGTAGGCCGTGACTCCATGGGACGTGAACTTGCCGAACGTGCCGATCTGCCTGCCGTCGACGTAGACCTGGTAGGCGTCGTCGGCGTTGTCAGGCATCTTCAGCGCGAGCGGATCGTTGGCTCCCTCAACATTAATAGTCAGCCGATACCAGGCGTAGCCGGAGTAGCCCGCGAAGCCGCGGTCGGTCCAGCCGGGAAGATATCCGCTGCTGCCTAACGTCGCGTCCGCCGTGCCGGGGGGCGGGGTCAGATCCATCTCGGTCCAGCCGGAGTCGTCAAAGTTCGGCTGGGCCCAGGCCATGTTGTCGCCGGTGTGAAACTTCCACGGGCCGGAGAGCTCTACCGCTGCGTTGCCCAGCGTGACCTGCATCGCTGCCGGGGGCTTCTGTGCCGCGACGAGTTGGCCGCCCGATGACAGCACCAACAAGAGGCATAGCCAAAAGCGAGGCATAGGCAGTCATCCTGAAAACGAGCACGTAGACAGTTCAGCCGAGCAGCGATGCCCGCAGCGCGCGTGACCGCTCGCCGTAGAGCAGGCAACCGAAGAGCAGCACACCGGTGGAGAGCAGCACCATCGAAGCCGGTTCCGGCGTCATCGCCGTACTGGCGGTAACTAAACCATGGGGGAAATTCTCAGGAGGAACGACGCCGTCTTCGGTGATGAAGAAGTAGTCGCCGTTATGGATGATTCCGTCGGAGAAGCCCAGGTCGTACGATCCGTTTGCAGGATTCACCGGGCAATCCGTGGCGCTGAAGATATTGAAGGAGAGCGCAGGCGCACAACTTGCAGGCTGTCCGGCCAGCACCCCTCCATCGGGAAAGGACATGTCGAGACCGTTCCAGTCCAGCCCGGATACATTGCGACCTGCAAAGCATCCGTCTGCGGTCGCGCCCAGGGGCTTCAACTCGCCAGCGATACAGGGAGTGAAGGAGACGCCGAAGGACGTTCCAGAGATAAGAAAGAGCGGATACGATGGGGGATCTGCGGGCGGATCGGGGTCAAGCACCCTGATATGAAAGTCCACAGGATCGGCTTTAGCCAGACCCGTGCACCCAAGGATCAATGCGATTAAAACCAGACAGTGAAGAAATTTCATGGCTGACTCCTCATTTTTTTCTCAAAATTTCTCGTGATGTCTCAGCGTGAAATGAGGGGAGGAAAGACAGGGGGCCGGCACGTGAGACTGTTCTATGAAACCCACTATAGGAGCACTCTCTGGACGAGTCAATCAAATCATGCCGAGGGATGGTGAATGTCTTTGCATGGGAGCGCCTGCCGTGCGGCGCGCCAGCAGAGTTGCCGGGACGATAGTATGTCATGCAGAAGCACTTCGATGTTTGCAGCCGCGCGACGCAGTTGCGCAGTATCGGCAATGGATCAAAATCGCTGAATTTTTCTGAAGAATTGGGAGCAATCCTCTGTGAACCAGACCTCTACCGGAGAAGTGGCCGCCAGCCTGCGCAAACGCTGGCTGATTCTTCTGCCCGCGGTCTTTGTGACCTACAGCCTCGCCTACCTCGACCGCGCCAACTATGGCTTCGGCGCGGCGGCCGGGCTGGCCTCGACGCTGCACATCACCGATTCGCAGACCGCGCTACTGGGCTCGCTCTTCTTTCTGGGATACTTCTTCTTCCAGGTGCCGGGGATCGCCTATGCGCGGCGCAGGAACACCAGCAAGCTGATCTTTTTCGCACTGATTGCATGGGGTGTGCTGGCAGCGCTGACCGGAGTCATCCACAGCTTCTGGCTGCTGGCCGTCGACCGCATGCTGCTCGGCGTGGCGGAGAGCCTGATCTTTCCGGCGATGCTGCTTCTGCTGACCAACTGGTTTACACGGCAGGAACGCTCGCGCGCTAACGCCATCCTGATCCTCGGCAATCCCGGGACGATCCTGTGGATGTCGGCCATCACCGGCTTCCTCATCCGCTCGTTTGGATGGCAGATGACGTTCATCCTCGAAGGCGCTCCTTCGATCGTGTGGGCCTTTGCCTGGCTGCTGATTGTGCGCGACCGACCGGAGAAGGCGTCGTGGATGAGCGCGGAGGCAAGCGCGTATCTGAGCCAGCAGCTTGCTGCCGAGCAGGCCGTGTTGCCGAAGGTAGGCAGCCTCGTCAGCGTTCTCATTCGGCGGGACGTTCTTCTGCTCTCGGCACAATATTTTTGCTGGAGCCTTGGCGTCTATGGCTTTGTGCTCTGGCTGCCCACCATCATTCGCCAGGGCAGCTCGCTGGGCATCGGCATCACCGGGCTGCTGAGTGCAGTTCCATATCTGCTGGCGGTGCTGGCGATGCTGCTGGTGGCTTATCTTTCGGACAAGAGCATGCGCCGCCAATCGCTGGTGTGGCCGTTTCATATTCTCTCGGGAGCCGCCCTGCTGGGCTCGTTCCTGTTTGCGGCGCACAGCTTCTGGCTGGCCTACGGCTTCCTGATTCTGGCGGGTGGCGCGATGTTTGCTCCATACGGCCCCTTCTTTGCCATCATTCCGGAGATCGTTCCCAGCAACGTCTGCGGGGAAACGATGGCGCTGGTGAACAGCTTTGGAGCGCTGGGAGGGTTCTTCGGCTCGTGGATCGTCGGCCTGTTGCAGGCCCGCACCGGCAGCTCGCGCGCAGGCTTTCTTCTGATGGCCGTCTCCCTGATCGTCTCGGGATTTATCATGATCCTCGGCTTCGGCAAGCCCGCATCGCAGACGACAGGCCAGCCGAATGAAGGTAGTCTTGAAGCAAAGACCGCCTCCCCACGCATACCATAGACAGAGCAAGCCAACGCGGAGTAGAGCCATCCCACCGATCCCCATTACGTCCATCTTTGAGAGCCCCGGCTTCGATCACAGCGCTGTGAAGACGCACGCTCCAGGCCCCCAAGGGACCTTGCCCATCACCCCCGAGATGCTGCTCACGCAGCCCTCCGGCAATCTCTTTGGCCTGAGCCAGGACGCGGGCATGGGATGGGAGCCGCAGCGGCTGCTCGACCCGGAATTCCTTATTCTCAGCACGCATGGCGGGGTTCGCGCCGCCGATGGTACGCCCATTGCGCTGGGCTTCCACACCGGGCACTGGGAGGTCGGCCTGCTGGTCTCGGAGGCTGCACGCGAGCTGCGCGCGCAACACTGCATCCCCTTCGCCGGGACTTGCACCGATCCCTGCGACGGCCGCACGCAAGGCACAGCAGGCATGCTCGACTCGCTGCCGTATCGCAACGATGCCGCTATTGTGCTGCGCCGCCTAATGCGCTCGCTGCCGACTCGTAAAGGCGTGCTCGGCGTGGCCACCTGCGATAAGGGACTGCCTGCGATGATGATGGCGCTGGCTTCCTCGGGGAAGACTCCGAGCATTCTTATCCCCGGAGGGGTCACGCTGCTGCCTGACGACGGCGAAGATGCGGGCAAGGTGCAGACTATCGGCGCACGCTTCGCGCAGAAGCAGATTACGCTGGAGTATGCCGCCGATATTGGCTGCCGCGCCTGCGCGTCGCCGGGTGGCGGCTGCCAGTTTCTGGGAACGGCCGCAACGGCGCAGGTGGTCGGCGAAGCACTCGGGCTCTCGCTGCCGCACACCGCGCTTGCACCATCGGGGCAGGCCATCTGGCTCGATGCGGCGCAGCGGTCTGCTCGCGCGATTTTGCGGATGACGCAGACCGCGATGGGAACCTCGGATGTGCTGACGCAGGCTTCGATACGAAACGCCATGGTGCTGCACGCTGCCTTTGGCGGCTCGACGAATCTGTTATTGCATCTTCCGGCGATTGCCCATGCGGCGGGGCTGGCGCGGCCAACCGCCGCCGACTGGACCGAGGTCAATCGCCATACGCCGCGGCTGGTCGATGCGCTGCCCAACGGGCCGCAACACTTCGCCACGGTCCAGGTCTTTCTCGCCGGGGGCGTGCCGGAGGTGATGCTGCATCTGCGCCGCGCCGGGCTGCTCGATACCAGCGTTAAGACCGTCGCTGGAACTACTCTCGATGAATGTCTGAACTGGTGGCAGGACAGCCCGCGCCGCCGGGAACTCAAAGAGCAGTTGCTGGCGCAGGATGGCATTGACGCCGACGACGTCATCATGTCGCCCGACGTCGCACACCAGCGCGGATTGACCTCGACCGTCTGCTTTCCGTCGGGCAATCTTGCGCCTGACGGCAGCGTCATCAAGAGCACCGCCATCGACCCTACGCTGATCGACGAGGCGGGAGTGTACCGTCATCGCGGACCGGCGCGGGTGTTTATCAGCGAGACCTCTGCCATTGAGGCGATCAAGGCCGGGGCCGTGCTCGAAGGCGATGTCATGGTGCTGATCTGCGGCGGGCCGCTCGGCGCAGGCATGCAGGAGATCTACCAGATCACTGCCGCGCTCAAGTCTCTTCCTCATTGCAAACATGTTGCCGTGTTAACCGATGCACGCTTCAGCGGAGTCTCGACCGGGGCCTGCATCGGGCATGTCTCGCCTGAGGCGCTTGCCGGTGGACCTATCGGCCGCATTCATGACGGAGACACCATCGAAATTGTCGTTGATCGCAACGCGCTCGCCGGAACCGTGAACCTGATCGGCGAGAAGGACGAAACCTTCTCCGCAGAAGAGGGCAGCAAGCGCCTCGCTGCACGTTCGCCACGGCCCGATCTCGCACCGCATCCGGCGCTTCCAGACGACACGCGCCTGTGGGCCGCGCTGGTGCAGGCCAGCGGCGGAGTATGGGGCGGGTGCGTCTACGATACCGACAGTATCCTCGCCCGGCTCGCTTCATCGACATCCAAACCAGAAAGGTCAGATACGTGAGACTCTATCGCACCGAAAACGGCCCCTACCTTCTCAACGAAAACCTCTACTACCGCATCGAAGATACCTCGTGGGATGCGTTGATCACCCGCGAAGACCTGTACGACTTCTGCCGCTCTGTGGTCGAGCGCGGCGAGCGCACCACGGCGTTTGCCTATGGCACTCTGTTGGCTCCGATTGAAAGCCAGGAGGTGTGGGCCGCCGGTGTGACTTACTTCCGCAGCCGCAGCGCACGCATCGAAGAGTCGAAGGACTCAGGCGGCGGCGACTTCTACGACCGCGTCTACTCTGCGACTCGGCCTGAGCTGTTCTTCAAAGCCACAGGCCCTCGCGTGGTCGCGCCGAATCATCACGTCAAGATTCGCAGCGACGCTACGTGGTCGGTGCCTGAACCGGAACTCACGCTCCTGATAAGCCCCAAGGGAACGATTCTCGGCTACACCATCGGCAACGATATGAGCTCACGCGATATCGAGGGGGAGAACCCGCTGTATCTTCCCCAGGCCAAGGTCTATGACGGAAGCTGCGCCCTTGGCCCCTGCATCCTGGTCAGCCCCGAGCCACTGCCGGCGGCGACTCGCATCTCGATTCAGATTGTTCGTAACAGCGAGACGGCTTTCTCGGGCAGCACCGCGCTCTCGGAGATGAAGCGCGATCCTAAATCCTTGGTCAGCTTCCTCTACCGCGACAACAGCTTCCCCAACGGATGCTTTTTGATGACCGGGACGGGCGTGGTTCCACCGGACTCCTTCACCCTTGCCAGCGGCGACCAGATTCGCATCGTGATCGACCCCATCGGCACCCTGGCCAACGATGTTGCCTGAGCTACCCCGGGACGCGAAAGTTAGCAGGAAAGGGTGCACCACTGCGATACTTAAAAAGAAGTCGAATCACTGCTTAAAAGAGTCAAATCACCAGACTGATGGCGATCACCACTTCCACCAAATCGGGTTCGTTCGAGCGCACGCTGGCAAGCGCGCGTTCGACCATGGTCTTCAGCGAAGTGGTGCGGCTCGCGGTGGACAGCTTTCGTGCCAATAAGATCCGCTTTTTGTTGACGATGCTGGGCATGGTGATCGGCGCGGCGTCGATCATTCTGGTGGTCACGATCGGCAAGACCGGCAAGGAATACGCTCTGAACGAGCTGACCAGCATCGGCCCCAACAAGGTCGAGATGCAGTATGTCGGCGGAACCATCGCCGGCCCCAACAACACCACCACGCCCGACCTGATGACCTACGAGGACATGAACGCCGTCCTCGAACAGGTCCCGGACATCGTCGCCTCGTCGCCCATGCTTGAGGTGCATTACAACGTCGGCATCGGCGGCGGCGTCACCAAGGACGCGATGCTGCTGGGAGTTTCGCCGCAGTACAAGCAGGTGAGAAACCTGGAGGTCGTTGCCG
The DNA here is from genome assembly GCA_041691255.1 of Granulicella sp. Classification (GTDB taxonomy): domain Bacteria; phylum Acidobacteriota; class Terriglobia; order Terriglobales; family Acidobacteriaceae; genus Edaphobacter. The sequence continues at coordinate 159,833 of JBEPUY010000005.1, forward strand.
GGCGGTTCTTCGACGATCAGGACACGGTCTCTCGCACCAAGGTCGCGGTCATCGTGGCGCCCTTCGCCAAGGCGCTGTTCGGCAGCAGCTCGGGAGCGGTTGGCCACAACATTACGGTCGAGGGAATTCCCTTCATCATCATCGGCGTGTTTAAAGAGAGCGTTGCGACCTTTGGCCTGTCGGAGATCAGCGAGCAGACGCTGCTTGTGCCCTATCCTGTGGCTCGCTACTTTACCGGCAGCGACAAGGTGAAGGAGATTTTTTTCACCATGCGGGACCCGGCAGACGTCGTTCCCGCGTCCAAGCAGATCCTGGCGATTATCAAGAGCCGCCATCGGTCGTCCTCCTCCTACTTTCCATTCGTCATGACGGGATTTCTGAGCATCATGGCGAAGATCGCGGATATGCTCACCGTGGTGCTGTCGCTGGCCGCGGGCATCACGCTGATCGTCAGCGGCGTCGGCATCATGAACAGCATGCTGGCGAATGTGCAGGCGCGTATCAAAGAGATTGGCATTCGCAAGGCGCTGGGCGCCACCAGCCTCGAGATCCGAATGCAGTTTCTTACCGAGGCGGTGTTCCTGTCGCTGGCAGGAGGACTCATCGGCACCGTGCTGGGACTGGCGCTGCCGCTTTCGGTCAGCCTGCTGACGCCCTACAAGATTCCTATCAGCCTATGGTCTGCGGTGATTGCGCTGGGAACATCGATGCTGGTCGGCATCCTGTTTGGAACGCTGCCCGCAAACCGCGCAGCCAAGCTCGACCCGGTACAGACCCTGAAGTACGAGTAAATATCCGACGTGCGCTTCTCCCGCGCCGCCTTCGCTTGATTCTGAAGAAAAGCAAAATACAGGGGTCTCTCCACTCCGCTTCGCTCCGGTCGAGATGACGTGAGTTTTGGGCGTGGGTCCCGCTTGAGATGGCGAAGTTCAGTGTATCTACAGAACTACAGCCGGGATGACGTGAATAGGGGCACAAAACAAAGGCGCATATGCCTTCGTGGATCAATCCACGAAGGCATATGCGCCTTTTCAAAGCAATAAAGCGAACTACTCGGCGGCTACGGCGACTGCTTCGGCTTCCGGCTGATCGCCCTTGACCGTGACCTTGATGTGGCTGGTCACTTCGCGGTGCAGCTTGACCGGCACGTGGTACTCGCCGATGGTCTTGAGCGGCTCTTCGAGCGAGATCTTGCGACGATCGATCTTGAAGCCCTTCTCTTCGAGCTGCTGCGCGATGTCGCCCGAGGTGACCGAGCCAAAGAGGTGCTCGTGCTCGCCGACCTTGCGCTCGAATACCAGTTCGACTTCGTTGAGCTGATTCGAGAGTCCCTCCGCCTCGGTCTTCTCCTTGGCGGACTTGCGAATAGCCGAACCCTTCATCTGTTCGATGACTGCCTTGTTGGCAGTTGTCGCTTCGATGGCGAGCTTGCCCGGCAGCAGGTAGTTGCGCCCGTAGCCGTCGGCGACTTTGACCACATCGCCACGGTGTCCGAGCTTGTTTACGTCTTCCTTCAGAATGACTTCCATTGCAGTTTCTCCGATTC
>JBEPUY010000006.1:0-148734 GCA_041691255.1 Granulicella sp.
GTATCCGTGAGACTTCATTGTTTTTCTCCAATAGATTTCATTGCATCAGATGCAGGAAGTTAATTACTCATCGAGAAGTTCATTTCAATCTTGGCATCGATTGCCACAGGCTCGCCATTCAGAAGGTGCGGCTTAAATGTCCATTGACGGACAGCTGCCAGTGCAGCGATGGCCAATTCTGGATCTGGAACCGAGATTAATCTCAACTTGTAAATGTGCCCATCGCTGCCTATTAAGGCACGCATCCCAACAGTGCCAGTTGCATGTCGCGCACTTGCACCTGCGGGGTACTGTGGTTCCACATCGTTCAATAAGGCCCCTCGCGCCTCTTCGGAACTAATATGAACGGTATTTTGTATTTTTTTCAGTCCGGTTCCGGGCAAAAAGTCGGCGTCTGTCGGAGCCGTGCCCTCTAGCTTTTCAACATGGGAATTCAGGACGGTTACATTGTTCCTCATCGCCGTAATAGCGATTGCGACATTACGCGATTGAAATACACCAAGACTGTTGCGCATAATCACCAACGAACCGAAGTTAAAACTCGCTCGCAGGGTATCTTTATCGTGGTCGAGACAGTAGGTCGGAAAAAGACCGAGAGGTGCAGATGCTCCGTTTTTAATCGGCAGACTCAGCATGATGCAGTCGAGTGGGACCTTTCCGAAACTCTGCTGGCGCAGTTCGGGCTTCGTGTCGGCCTCATCATTTTTGCTCGGCATAGGATGCACAACCTGTTGGCGCACTATATCCAACATTTCAGGCACTGCACCAACTCCGGTAGTTCTATAAAGGCCATCTTTGGTTTGAATCTCTCTGGCCGTGTATGACGGGCTGGTGAAGATGCGCTTATCCTTGTCCTGGCCTGCCCACCACTCTTCCAGAGTTCCTTGTTCCGTCGGCTTGCCCTTGGCATCAAAGAGTTGAAAGCTCACCTTCAGATGCCATGGCTGTAGCGTAGCGTCGTCCAATGTGTTTGCATTATCCGCACTTTGCAATCGCGCAGAGATTGCAGCGTGATTTTCCGCGCGTAATCTTCCGAAAGAGACCAGCAACGCTCCCGCAACCAAATACCTGCCAATCGGGAAAGTCATTCAGCGCTCCGGTGTTGCAGAACAGATCATTTTGCGCAAACAGTTTGCGGAGTTACACCATTCGTTCTTTCAAACCAGAAATCGCCGAATTATTCGTCGTAGTGCAAGAGGCTGAGGACGTCGTACTCCTGAAACTTTTCGCGGCCCTTGAGGAAGTCGAGTTCTACCGCGAAGCCTAAGCCTGCGATCTCGCCTCCGAGCTGGCGAACCAGTTGCACCGTTGCCTGCATGGTGCCGCCGGTGGCGAGCAGGTCGTCGACGATGATGACGCGCTGGCCGGGCTGGATGGCGTCGAGGTGGATTTCGAGCGAGTCGGTGCCGTACTCGAGGTCGTAGGTCACGCGGGCGGCCTTTGCGGGCAGCTTGTTGGGCTTGCGCACGGGAACGAAGCCTGCGTTGAGGCGATAGGCGAGCGCGGGGCCGAAGATGAAGCCGCGAGCCTCGATGCCGAGGACCAGATCGATCTCTTTGCCGATGTAATAGGCGGCGAAGGCGTCGATGAGCTGGGCAAAGCCTGCCTTGTCCTTGAGCAGCGTGGTGATGTCGTAGAAGAGGATTCCGGGCTTGGGAAAGTCGGGAACGGTGCGGACGAGCGACTTGAGTGGTTCGCAGTTGTTAGACATCGTTTTTACCAGGCTCCTTCAATGTTGAACTCTCCGAGGTTTGTGCCTTCGCTCTCGGTCAGCTCGTGTTCGATCACTGCATCGACGCGGCTGCCGCGTGAACCTTTGCGGAGCGCATCTTTTAGTTCGGCTAAATCTTCGGGGTCGCCAGCTGCGACGATCTCGACGTGGCCTTCGTCGGTGTTGCGAACCCAACCCTTGAGAGCGATCTCAGCGGCCTCGCGCTGGACGAACCAGCGAAAGCCGACGCCCTGCACGCGGCCTTTGACGAGGTAGTGGCAGACCATCGCTGCTAGAGGACCATGTGGTCGGGCGGATTCTGAACGGGACCTTGATTGTCAGCCGGGAGGCGGCCGAGTTCCAGTTCCGGCTGGATGTCCTCGTTGATGACGGGAAGGCTGGGCAGGTTGTCGGTGCGGCCAACTTCGCGGACGACGGCGTCGGCGTGGGTGAGCACTTCTTCGACGGTCATGGTGTACATCTCGCGACCGTTATCGTAGCCGGACTCGATGGCGTGCTTGAGGTAGCGGCCAGCGGTCTGAGCGGCGAGGTAGTCGGTGATGACATGGCCGTTGCGGCGCTTCTGCTCGACCCAGGCGACGTTAGGCATGGCGATCCAGACTGGCTTGCCGTTGACGGAGAAGCGGATATCGGTGGCGTCGGCGTGGCGCGTGGCGATGGCGACGACGGTGCCTTTCCAGAGGCAGCGGAGCTCTTCTCCGGTCCAGCGGTCGGTTACTTTAAAGTCTTCATACATAGCTGACTCTAGATTAGTTCACGGTGGGGGGATGGGCAAGGCGACGCCGGATTTGCCCATCCCTCGGCCCCTTTATTTCTCAGCTCCGTGCTCGGTTTGCTGGAGACGGGCAGCGTTGAGGGAGGCGAGTTTGAGGTCGTAGAGGAGCGCGGCGGCACGCTCGGTATCGAGGGTATTGTTGGCGAGCGCGTTGAGGACCATCGAGAGCGCGAGCTGGATCGATTCGGAGTCTTTGAGCGCCAGCGGTTCGAGGTGCTGAGCGGGCATGAGGGAGCCGCGCCTGGCTTCGGCAAGACGGAATCTGCGATGGTGATGATAGAGGCGGTTGTGGAAGTAGCACCACGGCTTGCCGGACAAGGACGGAGAGCCACAGTGGGTTCCGGCAGCCCGGACATGACGGCATAGAGGCGTCAGCATACTTTGCTCCTTCTGAGGGGTACCCCCCCGGGGGGGTACTTTGGGGCGCAAGTCAATTATTTGCAATGGTTTAGCGAAAGTATGTCCGCTAAAGTATTGGGCCAGGATAGTTACGGATAAAATATTGATTTAAAAGGAGAAAGCCCCAGCGTTTGCTGAGGCTTTCTTGCTTTTTGATCTACTAGGTCTATTTTAGAGAATTGCACAAAACTCTTTTGCAATTGATATCGCCTTTGGTTTCAGTGATTTAAGCTATTTTTGGGCTTGACATCGAATTTCTGGCCCAAAAACGTGCTAAATAAATTTAGCGACCGAGGCATAACGAACATGGCGACAGGTTAATTGCATATGATGGTGTGCACCAAACGATGCGATTCGCCATATCCTCCAGAGCATCTTCCACGGCCATTTCGCTTGTTGTCTTTCTTGGGTTTTCGTCCGCGCTGTGTGCGCAGCGGGCGAAGACGCCCTCGCTCGATGAGATTCTGCAGCGGCTGGAAGCTAATCTGAACCACTACGACACCAGTGTCCCGAGCTTCTTCTGCGATGAGCATGTCATCTCACGGATAGAACCTGGACAGCGCGATAACAAGGACACGGTTACAGACTCCGTCTTCCGGCTCAAGCGCACTCCCAGCGCCGACCATACGACGACCCTTGTAGAGTCACGCCAGATAAAGAGTATCAACGGCAAGCCAGCGACTTCGCAGAAGATGGACGGTCCCACCATGCTGAGCGGAGCGTTTGAGGGCGGCCTCGCCGTCGTCTCCCTCAAACAGGCAGCCTGCACGAACTACACCTTACAGCGGATCAACAAGAAGCGCTCGGGGGAGCCCTATATTGTCCGCTTTGCCACTGTCCTCACCCCTCAGAACTCCACCCACTGTCTTCTCAACGAGAACAGCAAGGGCCGCGTCTTTATCGATCCTGCATCCATGCAGATCACGCACCTGGAACTCGCCACTCCACATCACACCATCATCCCCGGGAACTCCTATACATCGCCCGTTGTCGGCCAGCGGGTTATCACTGTCGACTATGTGCCTGTCCTGCTCGGCGGCGAGACCTTCTGGATGCCCTCCATAATCAGCTTGAGTGCCACCAGCGGTTCCGGAAGCTTCCACCCGATGGTCTGGTCGTTCCAGGCGACCTATCGCAACTATCACAAGCTGGAAGTCACGTCGCGCATTCTTCCTGGCTTCGAGAAACCTGCGCGCTGACTGCGTACAGGGACTTGGGGCTGGGAAAGATTTCCTCGGCGGCTAAAGCCGCATTGATTGGATTCGGCTATGGCGGGACTGAGGAAAGTGCAACAACGAAATACAGGGGTCTCTCCGCTGCGCCGCGCGATAAGACCGCGCGGCTTCGGTCGAGATGACGTGCTTGGGTGGAGGGATTGAGTTCTGGGCAAAGTGGATGCCTCATCTCTCAAGATCAGGAACATGAGGCATCCAGGTACGGCTTCAGACGCCTAGTTCGGCGCGGATGGCGTCGGCGATGGTGTTGGCGTGGTGGCGCATGAGCGGCTCGGATTCGGCTTCGATCATGACCCGGCAGAGGGCTTCGGTGCCGCTGTAGCGGATGACGACGCGACCGGAGTCGGCGAGCTCGTGCTCGGCGGCGCGGATGGCTGCGGCTACGGGGGCGATGCTCTCCAACGGCTTCTTCTCTCGGACCTTGACGTTGACGATGACCTGGGGGAAGACCTTGAGGTCGGCGACCAGCTCGCTGAGGGTTTTGCCGCTGCGGTGGACGGTGTCGAGCACAAGCAGGGCGGTGAGCAGGCCGTCGCCGGTGGTGCTGCGGCCATTGAAGATGATGTGGCCGGACTGTTCGCCGCCGAGCGCGGCTCCGGTGGAGAGCATCTGCTCGAGGACGTACTTGTCGCCGACGTTGGCGCGTAGCATGGCGATGCCGCTGCGCTTGAGCGCGGCTTCGAGGCCCATGTTGGACATGGTGGTGGCGACGACGGTGTCGTTGGTGAGCAGGCCACGGAGCTGGAGGTCGCGGGCGGCGAGCAGAAGCACGGCATCGCCGTTGACGACGCGGCCGTTCTCGTCGGCGAAGAGGGCGCGGTCGGCGTCGCCGTCGAAGGTGATGCCCATGGAGGCTTTTTGAGTGACGACTTCGGCGGCTACGACGTCGGGGTGGAGGGCGCCGCAGAACTCGTTGATGTTGAAGCCGTCGGGGCTGGCGTGGGTGATGACGACTTCGCCCTTGAGGCTGGCAAAGAGTTGGGGGGCGACGGAAGAGGCTGCTCCGTTGGCGCAGTCGACGACGATGCGCTTGCCGTCGAGCGAGAGGTCGGGGACGGCGGCGAGCAGGAAGCGGATGTATTCGGCGCGGTCGGCTTCGTTGACCGGGGGTGCTTGCGAGAGTGCGCTGGAGGGTTCGGAGGCCGCTGCGAGGTGGCGGAAGATCTCGTCTTCGATGGCGAGTTCGGTGGTATCGGGGAGCTTGAAGCCGTCGGGGCCGAAGAGCTTGATGCCGTTGTCCTGCCAGGGATTGTGCGAGGCCGAGATGACGATGCCGGTGGCGAAGCGATGGGTGTGGGTGAGGAAGGCGATGGCAGGCGTGGTGATGACGCCCGCGCTTTCGACGGTGGCTCCTCCGGCGGTGAGTCCGGCGGTGAGGATGGCTGCGATGGAGTCGCTGGACTCGCGGGTGTCCATGCCGAGCAGGACGCGGGGGGATGGCGTCGTGGCTTTCAGTGTATGCGCGAGAGCGAGGCCGATGGCGTGGACGGTGGGGCCGTCGAGGGGTGGCTGACCGGCAACGCCACGGATGCCGTCGGTTCCAAAGAGCTTCTTCATGAGTTACTAATCTCCGTTGTTTTTCATGCTGTTCGCTGCTTACTTACTGTCTGATACTTTTGCGGTGATTGTGCCTTCGGCTAGGTGGGCGCGGATGGTTTCTCCTGGGGAGGTGTCTGCAGCCGATCTTAATAAGATGCCGTTTTCAGCATAGACGAGTGCGTAGCCACGGGAGAGGACGGCTAGTGGTGACAGGGCTTCGAGGCGTGTCGTCGAGCGATCGAGGCGGGTTTGATTGGCAGAGACGGTTCTGGTTGCGGTGCGAAGCAGGCGTTCGGTGGTTGCCTGCAGGCGGCGCTGGGTGGCGGCGATGCGGATGGAGATGTTCTGGCGGCGGAGGCGGTCGGTGAGTGTGCCCAAGCGCTGGGTGTTGATGCGGAGACGGCGGGAGGCTGCGGCGTCGAGGCGAAGGCTTAGCTCGTCAATGCGCTGGTCGCGGCGGCTGATAGTGTCGCGGAGACGGTTGAGGACGGATTCGGACGAGAGCCGAGCGTAGCGCTGGCGGGCGGAGACGAGATGGAAGCGTCCGGCTCGGTGGACGCGAGCCGCTAGAGCATCGACGCGCTCTTCGATGCGGTGCTGTGCGGCGGTGACGAGCTCGGCGGCGGCGGACGGAGTGGGGGCGCGGAGGTCGGCTACGAAGTCGGCGATGGTGAAGTCGGTCTCGTGGCCGATGGCTGAGACGATGGGGATCTCCGACGCGGCGATGGCGCGGGCGAGGGACTCGTCGTTGAAGCCGGAAAAATCTTCAATGGAGCCGCCGCCGCGAGCGAGGATGATGACGTCGACCAGCGAGGGGTTTTCGTTGAAGTAGCGGATTCCGGCGGCTACCGTGCTGCAGCACGCCGTGCCTTGCATGGTGGCTGGGTAGACGAGCAGGTTGAGGCGGGCGTGGCGGCGGCGTGCGACGTTGACGATGTCGCGGATGACGGCTCCGGTGGGGGAGGTGATGATGCCTACGCATTTTGGGAAGGCTGGGAGCTGTCGTTTGCGGTCGGCGTCGAAGAGTCCTTCGGCGAGGAGGCGGGCTTTGAGCTGCTCGAAGGCGAGCTGGAGGGCTCCGGCTCCGCGGGGCTCGAGGGTTTCGGCGATGAGCTGGAGCTGCCCCCGGCTCTCGTAGATGGAGATGCGGCCACGAACGAGCACGGCAAGGCCGTCGGCAGCCTTGAAGCGGAGGAGGGTGGCCTGGCGGCGGAAGAGGACAACTGGGAGCTGGGCTTCGCCGTCCTTGAGCGTGAAGTAGACGTGGCCGGAGGGAGCGGCGCGGTAGTTGGAGATCTCGCCCTCGATCCAGAGGTCGGGATAACCGCCTTCGACCTGCTGGCGGATGTCGATGACGAGATCGCGGACGGTCCAGATGCGGCGTTGGGTTGGGAGGTTGGGGGTTGGTTCGCCGCTTTGTGCGGCTATGGCGGGTAATTTCAGCGAGGGTTTCGGGGCTTCTGGTTTGTCTGGTTCGGAGTAGAAGAGGAGGTTGGCCTGTACGGGGGTGCGCTTGGCGGAGCGCGGCTTTCCCCTGCCTGCTCGCAGGCTTGCCAAGGTTGGCGGCTTCTCTTCTTTTTCGCCCATTGGGCGAGTCTAGCATCGCGGGTGGGGGTGATTGAAGCCAGGGCCAACCATAAGTCCTTTGACTGCGGTTGGCGCAAAAGCGCGCCAAACTCCTCTCAGGAGGAGAGCTCTTAGAGTCTTTCTAAAGCTGAAGGCTAACGCTGATGTTTACTGATTGGAAACAGGCAACGGCAAAAATGCAAAGGCGAAATACAGGGATCTCTCCACTCCGCTGCGCTCCGGTCGAGATGACGTGTTTTTGCTGCCGCTCCGGTCGAGATGACTTGTTTTTGTTGCCGCTGCGGTTGAGATGAAGTGCTTTTAGCTGCTTCGGTCGAAAGGGTGGTTTTGAGCCTGGGCATGTTTCTGGACAGCCTCTCAGCGGCGGAGGTGGTTTATGGCCCAGAGGATAAGGCTGAGGAGGACGCTGAGCAGGAGGCAGGTGACGATGGGGAAGGAGACCGACCAGCCGCGGCCGCGCCAGTTGAAGTCGCCAGGGAGGCGGCCCAGCGGGATATTGAGGCGGTTGAGGCCGAGAACCACCAGCCCCGCTACGACGAGGAGGAGTCCAAGGAAGATCAGGATGCGGCCGAGGTCAGACATGGAAGGGAATCAGAATCCGACTGACTAGCTTGCGGCGGCGAGCATGGAGGTGGCTTCGCGCAGCAGGTCAGCGGGCTGACAGGGTTTGGTGAGGATGCCTACGGGGCGGCCGAGCAGGGTGGATTGCTCGCGCACGCTTTTGAGATTGGAGTAGAAGCCCGTCAGCATGATGATGCGGCACGCGGGAAGTTCGCGGGTGACATCGCAGACCAGAGCCAGGCCATCTCTTCCGGGCATGGTGACATCACAGAGAAGAAGGTTGGGATGAAAGACGCGGGCAGACTCGAGGGCCTGATCTGCCGAGTAAGCAGTTCTGGCTTCGAAGCCGCTCTTGACGAAGATGAGGGCAAGGGTATCGGCGACCAGACGATCATCGTCAACGACGAGAATTCGTTGCATGGTGATCTCCCTTTGATTTGCTTCCTGATGCATGGTTCTTGCTCCACCTTAGGCCGCAAAAGGCGCAATTGTCCATGAATATACGAATATTTTTTGTGGAGGATAAGCAGAGGCCAGGTCGGCCTCTGCTGGGTGGCGCGAGTTTAGAGGAGAGTTACCGCTGAAGTGCGGCGGGTTCGGCTGAAGGGTTTAGCTTCTGCGCGGCCAGCATGCCGACGGCGCTCTTGCCGTCCTTGTCCTTGAGCTTGGCGTAGATCTTCTTGGCGTCCTCGGGCTTACCCTGGGACTCGTACATTTCAGCCAACTGGAGCTGGGCGAGGCCGGCGGGAACCGAGGTGGTGGGCTTGGCGGTCAACTCGTTGTAGAGAGTGACGGCCTGCGCATCCTGCCCGGTCTGGCGGTAGAGGTTGGCGAGCGAGAGCTTGGCGAGCGAAGCCAGCTCGCTGTTCCATCCGCTGGCTACCTGCTTCAGCGTGGCTTCGGCGGCAGAGTTGTTGCCGGATTCGATATAGGTGAGGCCGCCAAAGTAGCGGGCCGTCTTTCCGTCGGGCTCCATGTTGTACTTATCGGCAGCGGCCATGAAAAGTTGATTGGCAGCCTTGGCGCGCTCCGAGACGGAGGCGTAGGTCTTGATGCCGGCAGGGACCTGCTGGCCGGGCTCGGCGAGCGGGGTCTGGTACTCCTGCATGGCGGCGCCGTAGGCTACCGAGGCGGCGTTGCTGCGGTTGGTGTAGATGACGAAGCTGCCAACCACGATGATGAGCAGCGCGATCAGGATAGAACCGGCGACGATGACCGTGTTGCGGTTTTCGCTGGCCCACTCGATGCCCTGATGGGTGGTGTCGATGAACTGGTCGTGCTTGAGCGCTTGCTTGGTCTGCTGATCCACTGGGTTGAGTCTTCCTTTGATTGCTCGCGACGGTCGTGCCGCTTTGAGAGTACTGGTTGCGTGAATGGTCGACGCAGAACTTTAAGTCTATCAGTGGGAGAAAGAGGTGGCGAGGGGTTGAGTGATAATCTTGGCCGCTTTTGGCGGCCAAGGGGTGATGTCCAGGGCAAAGTGGTTACGTTTCAGGTGTTTGTTGCTGCGAGATTGCAACGTCGAAGACAGAAACAAAAGCGAAATACAGGGGTCTCTCCACTGCGCTTCGCTTCGGTCGAGATGACGTGTTTTTTTGCGAGGTCGCGTGTTTTGATAACTGATTTGGTCGATACGGGATTTAGTTACGGTTTTGGTTTGCCCCAGACTGAGTCGAGGAAGAGATAGCGGGGGCGCAGGGTGTCGGGTTTGGCCTCGGGATTGGCGTCGAGATGCATGACCTGATACTGATCGGCGGGGGTGCTGGTGGGCCAGTTGGGCAGGCCGGTGCCGTTGGGGTCGCCGGTGCGGGCGAAGTTGGTCCAGTACTGGCCGATCTGGTCGGAGAGCTTGCGGTCTTCGGGACGCCAGACGGCTCCGGGGCGGGAGTCGAGGGTGCCGAAGACGTACTCGATGTCGTCGGAGTGGAAGGCTCCCATGGCTGCGGTGTGGTTCTGATCGCCGGGGTTGCCGAGGGTGAAGAAGTAGCGGTAGACGGGAGCGTTGCCGGTCTGGATCTGCGCCTCGATCCAGCGCCAGGTGGAGAAGGCGATGAAGCGGTCGCTAACGAAGTCTCCTGCGGAGGCAAGGGCCTCGGCGTCGGTGGTGGCGGGGTAGACGGCGAGGAAGTCCTTGGCGCGATCGCCGAACTCCTTGTCGGCCTGGGCGGTGAAGCTTTCGGCGGTGACGGCTGGCTTGGCGAAGAGGACGGCGGCGCGAACCTCGTCGGCGTTCCATCCGGCGAGGAGGGGAACGTGGGCCTGCTGGCCGGCGGCGTAGATGTCGGGGACGGATTCAGGCAGGAAGTAGCCGTCGACGTCGGGGCCGAAGCGCGGGGGCGGCGGTGTGGTTTTGGCCATGGCAGCTTTGACCAGTTCGTCGGCGGAGAGCTTGCGCAGGTCGGCCAGCTTCGAGGTTCCGAAGGCGGTCTGGGCAAACTCGACGTCGCGCTGCTCGAGGGTTGCGCGGGGAGGGTAGCTGAGACCTGCGCTGTACAAGGCTCCACCGCTCTCGCCGATGGCCTTGGAGATGAGGCCTTTGGTCTGCGGAGAGGCCATGAGGGTGCTGACGGCGAAGGAGCCAGCGGACTCGCCGAAGATGGTGATGTTGGAGGGGTCTCCGCCAAAGGAGGCGACGTTGCGCTTGACCCATTCGAGGGCGGCGGCCTGGTCCATGAGGCCGTAGTTGCCGGAGGCATGGTGGGGCGATTCGGCGGTGAGCTCGGGATGGACGAAGAAGCCGAAGATGCCGAGGCGGTAGTTCATGGAGACGATGATGGTGTTGCGGTGGGCGAGGAACTGGCCGTCCTGACGGTTCTCGGAGGTGCCGCCGGTGACAAAGCCGCCGCCGTAGATCCAGACCATGACCGGGAGTTTGCTGTCGGGCTTGGCGTTGGCGGGGGTCCAGACGTTGAGGGTGAGGCAGTCCTCGCTGGGGCCGGGGTCGTGGAAGACCATGTCGGGGTAGCTGCCGGACTGGACGCAGTGGGAGCCGAAGTTTGCGGCGGAGCGGACGCCCTTCCATTGAGCGGCGGGCATGGGCGGTTGCCAGCGCAGATCGCCGACGGGAGGCGCGGCGTAGGGGATGCCCTTGAAGGCGATGACCTGATGGTCGGCGGTGAATGCGCCTTCGACTTTGCCTTTGTCGGTGCTGACCTGAAGCGGGTTTGCGGCCATGGCGGGAAGAGAAAAGAGCATAAGGGTAGCAAGAGACGCGAGGGTGCGGTTCAGGTGCAGCGAGGGCATCGATATTTCTCCGCTGCCAACTTACCACAGAAACGGTTTAGTACTGCTCTGGTCGACTGACAGGGACGTCCCTCAGGGGCTAAAGCCCCATTCGTTTTATGAGACTTACGGCACGGCTGAAGCCGTGCCCTTAAACAAAACGACGGCTTAATCAGAAATTCCTTAGCGCTTGTTTGGGATAGCCGGAGGGGGAGTGGTTCAGGGGTATCAGTTTTCTGAGGGCATGGCGACATGATCGACGACGAGCGTTTCTACCGGGCCTTTTGCTGGCTTGAGTTTTAGTCCGAGTTGCTCCTGCAAGGCCGTGAAGATGGATGGGCCGGAATCGGCTGGCGGGTCGGTGCCGTCATCTTGTGACCACTTCAAAGAGATCTCGTATTTGCCGGTAAGGCCGGTTTTGTCGATGACGGTGCGTTGCACGACATCTGTCAGGACGCTTGCCAGATAGGTCATCGAGAGATCGTGCGCGGTAAACCTGCCGTTGCCACTGCTCCACGTTGGGTTCGGTTTACTGGGCGCCGGAGACTGCTTGAACCTGGGTCCATCTTTGGTCAAGGCCATTTCAAAGACCGGGAGAATTTTGGTTTCCGTATGTGCCTTCAACTGAAAGCGCTCTTCAAGAAAGGGCAGTAGCATCGATTGGCGCTGCCGGTTGCTTAGCTTTTTGATTACATCGGAATCGGGTTCTATCATCTTGGCAATCACATCGAACCGCACTGAGTCGATCGGCCCACTTACGCCCGGGAGCAGCTCTTGGTCGATGTCATAGGCCATTTCAACCAGGAATTTCAAGGGAACATTGGTAGCAGTGAAGCTATCGTCGCCGGTTCTGAAGTAGTAGTTCCCGTTGCCGGATTTGTTCTGCTTGATGGAGACGATGTCATAGACTGGCAGCTTTGCAGCGGTGGTGTCGGTCTGTGCTGTAGCTGCATTCTGTGGAGCTTGTGCATGGCCACATGCACACAGTGTCGCGATAGATATGGCAAAAGCAAGCAGAAGGAGGTTTCTACGTTTGTGCAGCATGCTTGGGTGAAGCTTGCAATCATTGATCGTCATCTTCGATTGGCCCGTCCATAAATTTCTTGACTCTGGGGTGGATGCTTGCAGATTTAGTTTTCTGAGGGCATCGCAATATGATCGACCACGAGTGTCTCAACCGGGCCTTTTGCCGTCTTGAGTTTTAGTCCGAGCTGCTCCGGTAGGGCGGTGAAGATGGATGGGCCGGTGTCGGTTGTGGCGTCGGGGCCAACATCCTGGGACCACTTCAAGACGAGATCATAGTTTCCGGTGAGGCCGGTTTTGTCGATGACGGTGCGGTGCACAATGTCTGTCAGAAGGCTTGCCAGAGTCGTGATGGATAAGTAGTTTGCTTTAAGTACACCCCTCTGATTAATGCCCCAGCCTTGCTTGCTGCTATCGGAAGACTGCTTGAGTTTCGGGCCGCCTTGAATGACGTTTAATTCGTAGACAGAAAGCATTTTGATCTCGGTGTGCGCCTTCAACTGGAAGCGTTCGATGAGGAAGGGCAACAGCATCGCCTGGCGCTGTTTGTTGGTGAGCTTCTTCATGACTGCGGGATCAGGATCGACGATTTTTGCGATTACATCGAACCGCGCAGAGTCGATCGGTCCTGACACTCCCGAGATTAGATCTGGCTTGATGTCGTAGGCGGCTTGCAGGAGGCTTTTTATGGAAAGATTGGTTCCGGTGTAGCTGTCCGCGGTGCCTCCCCAGCCGAACGAGCCATCGCCTGTTTTGTTCTGCTTGATGGAGACGACGTCATAGACGGGCAGTTTTGAGGTGGTGGTGTCGGCCTGTGCTGCAGGGGCATTCTGCGGTGCTTGTGCGTGGCTATATCCACACAGCGCCGCGAAGGATATGGCAAGAGCAAGCAGCAGGAGTCTTCTACTGCCATGCAGTCCGCGCAGGTGATGTCTGTAATTGTTGATGGTCATCTTCGATTGGAGTCATCCGTAAATTTCGTGCTTCTGTAACTACGTAGCTCTTCGCAACTTTGTTCAAGATGACTTGCTGGCTCGATCGCGCACTGCATTCCGTAACTTCAGGCTCCGAAGATGTTGGTGTTGAGGAAGTCGTTGCGGAATTTTCCGTTGGGGTCGTAGTGCTTGAGCATGGCCTGATAGTCGGGCAGCTTGGGGTAGCACTTCTGGATGTCGGAGGGCTGCATGGTGAACATCTTGGCCCAGTGGGGGCGGACGCCGAAGGGGGCGAGCTTGGCTTCGATGAGCGGAAGAACTTTTTTGACCGAGGGCCAGTCGGGCTTCCAGGTGAAATGGATGGTCATGGAGTCGCGGTCGTGGCAGGTGCTCATCCAGAGATTGTCGGCGGCGATGGTGCGGAACTCGGTGACGAAGAGATGGGGCGTGATGTGGTCGCGTAGCTCTTCGACGGCGCGGATGGCGGCGTAGCCTTTTTCGCGGGGGACGAAGTACTCCGTTTGCAGCTCGTTGCCGCTGCTGGGGGTGAAGTTCATGCGGAAGTGCGGCATGCGCTCGTACCAGGGGCCGGGGATGCCTTGCTGCTCGGTGCAGTTGATGGCGGAGGCTCCGGTGATGGGGTGAAGCTTTTGTTTGGCGAGGGTTGCGCCGTAGAACTCGGCGGGCATGTCGGCCTTGCCGCCGGGGGCGAGGCGGCTCTTGATCCAGACCTGGGTGGCGCGATTTTTTTGCCAGTCGGTGAAGAGGCTGACGCTGTAGCCACTGCCGAAGATGGCTTCGAGATTGTGCTCGAGCTGGTCGAAGGAGAGATTTTCGTAGACGACCTGCGCCATATCGAAGCGCGGGATCACGTTGAGCGTTGTACTGGTGATGACGCCGAGGCCGCCGAGTGCGACTGCTGCACCGAGTAGCTGATCGCCGTCGGTCTCGCGCGAGATGCGCACGAGGTTGCCGTCGGCGGTGACGACCTCCACGGCGGCGACGGCGGTGGAGAGGTTGCCGTTTTTGTTGCCCGAGCCGTGAGTGGCGGTGGCGCAGGCTCCGGCGACGGAGACGTGGGGGAGCGAGGCGAGATTGTGGACGGCGAAGCCTTGCGCGTCCAGCCATGGCGAGAGTCCGCCGTAGGTGACGCCGCCGCCGACGGTGACGGTGCGTGCCTTGGCATCCATCGACATGTGATCGAGAGCTTTGACAGAGATTTGGTTGAAGTTGCTGTCGGCGATGGTGTTGAAGGAGTGGCGCGCGCCAAGGGCTCGGAGCTTGGTGCAGCTCTTGACTGCCTGCTGGACCTCTTCGACGGTCTTAGGCTGAAGCAGATGGTCGGTGTGATAGGTGAGGTTGCCGGACCAGTTGGTGCGGTGGGCGGCTGCGCTGGTGGTTGGTTCGGCTGGGGCGACGCGGGACAGCATGGTTCCGGTAATGATAGCGCCTGAGGCTTTGAGGAATTCTCTCTTGTTCATTGACCTATCCGAATGCTGTGAGATTGGAATGCAGATCTTCTTCACCGTTTGCGATGAGTGGGCCAGTGTAAACGATCACGGATAAGTCAGGCTATGCGCCGGTGAGAAGACTTCTACAAGAAGCCAGCCAGGAATGGTGCTGCCACCTTAACGCCGATGCCGATGATGCCTGCGATTTTGGAGACCGTCCCTACGATTTCAGAGACGGAGCTGGCAGCGGTGTTGGCCTTCTGCAGGTTTGCGTTGAGATGTTCGAGGCCCTGTGTGAGTCCGGGCTTGGGGTCAGGTTGCTTGGCTGCCTCCTGCATGCTGGGGAGCACTTGCTGCGTGATCGCCTGTTTGGTCTCTTCGGGGATGGGGGCTTGCTGAATCTGTTGGTGCAGCGAGTCGAGCAGGCCGAGAATCAGGTCGCGGTCAGCTTGATTGATGGTGACGTTCTGCGTGTTGTTATCGCCAACCTGAAGGTTGGTTCCGGATACGCTACCCATTGTGATATTCGACATGACTGAGATCTCCTTTTTTGCAGCTCTCTTCTGTGCGCGGACCCTAGTGCGGCTGACTGTTGTGGTCACCGATCTGGACGTTGGTTCCTTTAACGTCGCCGAACGAGATGGTGCCCCCAGCCTGCACGTGTATCTCAAAGACCTGAGCTCCTCCTACCGAGGTCGGGAGGTTCATGATGGGCGTTACTTGAGATTGGTCGGCGTTGACCACCTGCATTTCTACATTGTTCAGATGGTTTTTATCGATGATCGTGCGCACTTCGCCGGGGGTGGCATAGGTTCCGTTCATCTGAACGTTGGCGACGAACTGAAGGGTAGGGCCGGCGAATGCTACCCAGCTGTAGAGATTGACGCCGGCGATGCATTGCAGTGCAGAGTATGGTCCCTGCAACAGCAGGGCGCTCATCCGAATGGGCTGTCCATCGATGGACATGGCATCGAACTCGCGTATCAGAGCCGAGGCGCCGTTCATCGTGGTCTGACGCAGGGGAGCGATGCGGGTCACGCTCATCAGGCCGAGGCTCTGCGCGTTGAAGTTAGCGATCATCGGGTTGTCGAAGTTGTAGTAGTGCTGTATCAATCCGGGCAGATAGGCGGGCATGATGGGCAGAAGCCAGACCAGTGCCGGACTGTTCGGCGGCGGGGTGGACCCCAGAGGCCATGCGAAGCATCCGCCGCTCATAGGGTCGGGCGGGGTGGACATAAAGCCCGGCGGCATCTGTACGGAATAGCCGTATCCGGTCAGGGTATTTGAGAAGTTGTTCCAGTTGCCCAAGATTGTTCCTCACGGTGTCTGATAGGCAAGCATCTTACTCTGGCTTGCGCGGAGACGCCCGTGAAATTTTGCCTGGTGCCGATATTTTTATCGAGGACCTTACTTGATGTCGCGCCAGTTCTGGCCGATGCCTACCTCAGCGATGATGGGGACAGTGAATTCGGCTACGTGCTCCATCTCTTGTTTGACTAGCGCTTGTAGTTCGTCGGCCTCTTCGATGACCTAACTTCAGGAGAAGTTAGGTCGTGATTGTGGAATCCATTCAGTTCGCGGTAGGTTGGTTTACCACATCAATGACGACAATTCGCTGTGCCGACTTGTCTGGGGCCAGCCTCAATCCTAGCTGCTCCTGCACAGCAGTAAAGATTGAGGGCGCTCCATTACTCTCCGACTCAGATTCGTTGTCGGTCTCTGGCTGAAAGTTAATTGAGAAGTCATATTTTCCACTTAGACCTGTACGGTCGACTACCGGGCGACCGTACAGTGGTGAGAGGAAGCTCGCGAACTGTTCCATAGTGCAGTGGCTAGCTTCTAGGTGATCTCGGCCAACCTGCTGCAGAATCGGTTTTTCGGCAGCGCCGGAGTCTGTAGCCTTCAGCTTTAGACGGGCCTTGCCCTGAACCAGAGCGTAGACTTTCATCTCACGTTGCTCCTCGTGTGTTTTAAGGGCAAATCGTTCCGCAAGAGCTGTGCGCAAAAGCCGCGCCTTCTCCGATGGAGGGAGCACTCTAAACCTCGCGAGATCGGCCTCTTGTATCGGAGCGTCAAGATCAAAGTGTTCCGTTCTGCCCCACGCCGGAATGCCGACCACCCGCTCATCATCGAAGAGGTTCAGGTCGTATGCATACGTTATAAAATCTCTCAGGCTTAGACAATGCAAGTGGAAGCCATCCGGCGACGGTCCGATCATCAACAGCTTGCAATCTGGGTTGCTCGGTTTGACAGAGATAACCTCGAAGCTTACGGAAGGCGTCGGCTCCTGAGCGCTGCCGATGGCGTTTATCCCGACGACCACATACAGCACTAATGCTGCTAGATGCACGCCTTTTAGCATGGAAGTGATGAGATTCAAGACGCCCTCATTGAGTAAGAAGTCGATCCTAAAACACTTTCATCTAAAAGATAAAGAAAATTTGGTTGGGCAATGCAAGAGGGTGACTCTTTGCATTGCCGATGTAGCTATTTGATATCGCGCCAGTTCTGGCCGATGCCTACCTCGGCGATGATGGGGACTGAGAATTCGGCTACGTGCTCCATCTCTTGCTTGACCAGCTTTTGTAGTTCGTCGGCCTCCTCGGGGACTACGTCGAAGAGGAGTTCGTCGTGGACCTGGAGGGTCATCAGCGATTTGAGCTTGCGGTCGCGGAGAGCCTGATCGATGCGCAGCATGGCCAGCTTGATGAGGTCGGCTGCGGTGCCTTGCAGCGGTGTGTTGACTGCGGTGCGCTCGGCGAAACCACGCATGTTGGGGTTGCGGGACTGAATGTCGGGTATGGGGCGGACGCGTCCGAAGTGGGTGCGGACGGCCTGATCGCGGCGGACTGTCTCGAGCGTCTCGTCGATGAAGCGGCGGACACCGGCGTAGCGCTCGAAGTAGGTTTCGATGTACTGCTTCGCGGTCTTCTGGTCGATGCCGAGCTGGGCGGCCAGGCCGAAGGGGCTGATGCCATAGACGATGCCGAAGTTGACGGCCTTGGCGCGGTTGCGGGTCTTCTTGTCCATGGTCGCGGCGTCTACGCCGAAGACCTCGGCGGCGGTGAGGGTGTGGATGTCCTTGCCGGTGCGGTAGGCATCGAGCAGGAGCGGGTCTTGCGAGAAGTGGGCCATGAGGCGCAGTTCGATCTGCGAGTAGTCTGCCGACATGAGCACGTTGCCTGTGGCGGCAATGAAGGCGGCGCGGATCTCGCGGCCTACAGCGGTGCGGACGGGGATGTTTTGCAGGTTGGGGTTCGTGGACGAGAGGCGTCCGGTTGCTGTGCCTACCTGGTTGAAGGTGGTGTGGATGCGGCCTTCGCGGTCGGCGAGGTTGGGGAGTTGATCGAGGTAGGTGTTTTTTAGCTTGGCTAGCTGGCGGTACTCGAGGACGAGGGATGGGGTGGTGTGGGCTTCGGCTAGTTCTTCGAGGACGTCCTGTGCGGTGGAGACGACCTTGCCCTTGCCGTACTTCATCGGCTTGGGGAGATTCATCTTGTTGAAGAGGACGTCGCCTAGCTGCTTAGGCGAGTTGATGTTGAAGCGGTGGGGGGAGTCGCTGCCCATGGCTGTTCCGGCCTCGGAGTAGATGCGCTCGGCTAGGTTGTCGATCTCGATGGCGAGGCGGTTGGACATGTCGTTGAGGACGGTGGGGTCGATGCGGACTCCGGCCTGCTCCATGCGTAGAAGAACGTCGACGAGAGGGAGGTCGATGGTGTTGTAGACATTTGTAACTTTTGAGGTTTCAATCTCTGCGCGGAGAATTGGAGCGAGGCGCTGGACTGCGTTGGCGGCTTCGGGCAGGAGGTCTTTGGAGACGACGCCTTTGGTGACTTGTGCGAGGGCGCGGTTGGTGAAGCGGGCGGTGACGTCTGGGAGAGTATGCGATCCGTGAGTCGGGTTGACGAGGTAGCTGAGCAGCATGACATCGCTGCGGACTGCGGCGAGCGTGATGTTGTGAGGCTCGAGGGCGCGGTGGATGGCTTTGAGGTCGTGGATATCTTTGGGGAGGGTGGCGTCGAGGAGGGCTTCCTTGATGCCGGGAGCGTCGAGGGGGACTTCGATGGCGGTGTGGGAGTCGACCGCGAGGCCTAGTTTGCAGGCTGGGTCTGTGGAGGTTGTGGTGGTGGAAACCCAGGTCCCAAAATCGGGACCTGGGACACCCGGTTTTGTGGATGGTTCGCCGAAGAGGGAGAGGTTTTCGGCTGGGGGTGGTTCGGCTTCGCTTGATTCTTCGCTCGACTCGGCGGCGGTCTCTTCGGCGATGGCGCGGGCGTCTTCGAAGATGGAGAGCGCGAGGCCGTGGGGTTTGCCGGTGGCTTTGTCGATGGTGCGGGCTTCGGCGAGGAGGGCTGCGATCTGCTCCTGCGTTGGCTTGGTGATGTAAGTGATGAGTGTGTTGTCGACGGCCGGGGCCAGCTCTTTGAGCAGCGTGGTGAATTCGAGTTCGGAGAAGAGCTCGCGGCTGGCGGCGTTGTCGATGGGCTGGGTGAGCATGTCCTCGATGCTGAATTCGATGGGGACGCCGGTGTGGATGGTGACCAGTTCTTTGGAGAGAAGAATGTTGTCGCGATTATTTTGTAACGATTCGCGATACGTTTTCTTTTTGACCTCTTCGGCGCGGTCGAGTGCGGCCTCGACGGTGCCGAACTGCTGGATGAGTTCGACGGAACCTTTGTCGCCGATGCCGGGTGCGCCGGGGATATTGTCGATGGCATCACCGCGGAGGGCCATGACGTCGATGACACGGTCGGGTGGGACGCCGAGGATGTTTTCGACTCCGGCGGGGTCGAGGATGAGATTGTCTTTGGTGGGGTTGAGGATGGAGACGTCGTTGTTGACGAGCTGCATCATGTCCTTGTCGGAGGAGACGACGAAGACCTTGTGGCCGAGGTCTGAGAGCTTGCAGGAGAGGGTGCCGATGACGTCGTCGGCCTCGAAGCCCTCGTAGCTGAGGATGGGGATGCGGAAGGCTTCGAGGGCGCGGCGGATGAAGGGAAGCTGTTGGGCGAGGTCCTGCGGCATCTCGGCGCGGTTGGCCTTGTAGCCTGCGTAGTCGATGACCTCGAACTGCTGGGTCTTGATGTTGAACTTCTTGACGCCCTTCATCTCCTTGGCGCGCTCGTCGCGGAAGACGGGGCCGGACAGGTCGTAGACGGCGGCGAGGTAGTGGGGCTGGAAGTCCTTGCGCAGCTTGTTGATCATGTTGACGAAGACATACGTCGCCGCAGTGGGGATGCCGGTGCGCGTGGACATGGGGCGCTGGCGCTGCATGGCGTGGTAGGCGCGGAAGATGAAGGCCATGCTGTCGAGGAGGTAGATGGGGGGCTTAGGTTGGTCGGCCATAACTCTTCGATTGTATGTCGCCGGGTGAGACATGATTGGCTCATCAAATTGCTGAATTGTGGTACATCGCAAACTATGTTCCCTTAGAATCTTGCTTATTCTCAATTGGAGGTAATTCCTTGGTTGAGCTTTGGCCATGTAGAACAATTGCGCTTTCCTTACTTCTGCTTGTTATCTTATCGGCCCGGTCAGTAGCGGCAGCACAAGATCCTCTGGTCACGTTTTATTCGGAAGGTTCGTCTCTTATCAGTGGACTCCCAGGTGCAAAACATGGAATTTTCAATGGCGTGATCTTTGACGGACAGCAGCGTATCGCTCTGATTCGACGTCATCATTTCATAACGCTTCGATTCTCCCCGGGCCAACATGTCTTCTCTGCCAGTTATAAAGGCAAGCATCCCGCTGAAAACTCCCGGTTTCCTCTTGTGCTAGAGGAAGGCAAGCGTTATTTTATCCGTGCCGAATCGGAATCAAGCGGTGTTCTTGTAGTTGAATTTGAGAAGGGACGGCTAGAACAAGTGACCTGCGAAACGGCTCACGAGGAGGCCAAGAAAGCCAGTCCAGTTGAGGATAAAGATGTCTCACCGGGAATAGCGGGAAAGATAGTCCAGGCCACGTCTCTACCCCCATGTCACTAGATTTTTAGAGGAGCAGCATGCAGTCGCCGTAGGAGAAGAAGCGGTAGCGCTCGCGGACGGCGTGGGCGTAGGCGGCTAGGACGGCCTCTCTTCCGGCGAAGGCGCTTACCAGCATCAGCAGCGTGGATTGCGGCAGGTGGAAGTTGGTGAGAAGGCCGCTGACGACACGGAATTTATGGCCGGGGCTGATGAAAATTTCGGTGGAGCCGGAGTGGGGGTGAAGGCGCAGGCCAGTGTGTGGCTCGAAGGCGTCGGTGCTGGCGAGCGTGGCGCAGTGCTCGAGCGTGCGGGTGGTGGTGGTTCCGGCGGCGATGATGCGGCGGCCTTCGGACAACGCGGCGTTGATGGCTGTGGCTGTGGCGGCGGGAAGGGTGTAGTGCTCGGCGTGAAGATGGATGTCGGCGAGGTCTTCGGCGCGGACGGGCTGGAAGGTGCCGAGGCCTACGTGGAGGGTGATGGTTTCGATCTGGATGCCGTTTTGTTTGAGCTGCGTGAGGATTTCGGGCGTGAAGTGGAGACCGGCGGTGGGGGCGGCGGCAGAGCCGGGTTCGTGAGAAAACACCGTCTGGTAGCGGTCGCGGTCTTCTGAGGTGTCGCTGCGATGGATGTATGGTGGCAGCGGCATGTGGCCGATCTTTTCGAGGATGGATTGAAAGTCTGGCGTGGGAGCGAAGCGCAGGGTGCGCTCGCCGAACTCTCCGGCGGTGAGGATTTCGGCGGTGAGGAGAGGCTCGGTTTCGTTGGGGGCGTGGAAGTGGAGGTGCTCGCCGGGTTGGACCTTGCGGCTGGGGCGGACGAGGGCTGACCAGTCTTCGCCGCCGAGGTGCTGGGTGAGCAGGACTTCGATCTTGCCGCTGGGGTGAGGCGAGTTTTGCTGGGTATGGAGCCCGGCGCGGGTTGCGTAGAGGCGAGCGGGGATGACGCGGCTGTCGTTGAGGATGAGCAGATCGCCGGGGCGGAGGATTTCGGGGAGGTTGCGGAAGAAGTCGTCGCTGTGTTCGCCGCTGCGGCGGTCGAGGCGGAGCATGCGGCTGGTGCCGCGCACCGGGGGCGGGGATTGGGCGATGAGCTCTTCGGGGAGGTCGAAATGGAAGTCGGTTACGCGCACTGGCTTTATTTTAGTTGGGTCGAGATTTGGGAAGAGGATCGCGCTTCGCACGATGACCCACCTTAGGCGCGATGAGGCCGCGCCGAAGATGGGGCACCCGTTTTGGATCGGGCCAGTTCGACGGAGTGGTCTAGGGCGGTCTGGACGGCGGCTTGTTCGGCGGGAACTTGTGCGGTCCAGGCTACGGTGACGCGAGAGAAGGGCTTGGGGATGAGGAAGCGGTCCCAGGAGTTGGCCTGCCATGCGCTGTGGGGGTGAACGTAGAAGGCGCCGACGGTGGTGTCGATGAGCTTTGCCAGTTGGACGACGCCGGGTTTGGCGACCTGTGCGGGGCCGCGGGGGCCGTCGGCGGTGATGGCGCAGTAGTGTCCGGCGACGTAAGCGCGTTGCAGGTTGCGTAGGCCGGCGGCTCCGTCGCGCGAGCTGGAGCCGCGGATGGCGACGAAGCCGAGACGCTCGACGGTGCGGGCGATGAGCTCGCCGTCGAAGCTGCGGCTGATGAGGATGGTGACGCCGTGGTTGCGGAATCGCCATGCGGAGGCGAGCAGGCAGCGGTGCCAGAAGGCGTAGACGGCGGGAGGCGGAGTGTCGTAGCCGGGGAGGGTGCCGGGGTCGCAGACGTCTTCGTAGCGGAGGGTGACGCCGAGACAGCAGATGACGGCGCTCGCCAGGCGGGGGATGATGGCGAGGGCGATGCGCTGCTTTAAAGTGTACGGTGAAGGCACGAAGATGAGTTTACCTTCCCTTCGTGGTTTCACATGCCGGACAACAAGCGGTTGCGATGCAACATCTAACGGCAGAGGTGACGCGAATGCTTCTGACCTCGAAACGCTGGAAACACTTCACTGCCATGGCCCTGATTGGAGATGGCGTCATGGCTGTCGTTTGTCCTCGTCATGATGCTTTGGCCTGGGAGCATGGTCCAAAGGTTTGGCGAAACATGATGCATAAACTTCACGACAATCCGAATCTGACGCGTGCCATCGGAGCAGCGCAGATTATTGGTGGCGTCTGGTGGGCGCTGCATCACGAAAGGGAAGAGGACTAGGTGGTGAGTTCTTATCTGTTGTCTATAAGCCTCTGTCTAGAGGCTTAGCGCCGATTTGCACCGATGCCACCGATTAAGAACAGGCAACGGCAAGTGCAAGAGCGAAATACAGGGGTCTCTCCACTGTGCTTCGCTCCGGTCGAGATGACGTGTTTTTATCGAGTTGGATGCAGGTTGTTGTGAGCTGGCGAGAGCGTTTGCCAACTGAAACAAACCGCAGGTCCTTCGACTTCGCTGCGCTCGGCTCAGGATGACAGGTTTATGGGGCTAGAAACTTCGCTAGGGTCTGCTTAGGATGACAGGTTTGTGCGGCTCATTTCGTTTGCGTGGCTCATTTTTGAGATGGGACGCTAACTCTTTCGGGCGCGCTCGATCGCGCGGACGACGGCCTGTGCTTTGTTGCGGCACTCTTCATACTCTTTCTCGGGGACGGAGTCGGCTACGAGGCCTGCTCCGGCTTGAATGTGTCCCTGCTCTCCGTTCATGAAGAGGGTGCGGATGGCGATGCAGGAGTCGAGGTTGCCGTTGAAGTCGGCGTAGAGGATGCTGCCGCCGTAGACGCCGCGACGCGTCGGCTCCAGCTCCTCGATGATCTCCATGGCGCGGATCTTCGGGGCTCCGCTGAGGGTTCCGGCGGGGAAGCAAGAGCGGAAGGCGTCGATGGGTTCCAGTTCGGCTTTCAGCTTTCCTTCGAGCGTGCTGACGAGGTGCATGACGTGGCTGTACTTCTCTACGTACATCAGGTCTTTTACCTTGACGGAGCCGAACTCGCTGACGCGACCCACGTCGTTGCGGCCGAGGTCGACCAGCATGATGTGTTCGGCGACTTCTTTGGTGTCGGAGCGGAGGTCGGCTTCGAAGGCGGCGTCCTCGGCCTCGTCGGCGCTGCGGGGACGGGTTCCGGCGATGGGGCGGTACTCTACCTCGCGGCCGTGCACGCGCACCAGCAGCTCGGGGGAGGAGCCTACGATGTGCGCTGCGGTTGGCTTCTTGCCGGGTTTGGCATCCATGCCGAAGCGCAGGAAGTACATGTAGGGTGATGGGTTCACGATGCGGAGCGCACGGTAGACCTCGAAGGCATCCACACCGGGGACGCAGTCGAAACGCTGGGACAGGACGCACTGGAAGACGTCGCCTGAGGCGATGTAGTCCTTGGTCTTTTTGACGGACTTGATGAATGCTGCCTTCGAGGTTTGCGGGGTCAGTACCAGCTTTCCGGTGTTCTTCTTCTTTCGCTTTGCGGTGAGCGCGTTTGCCAGGCTTCGCTCCATCCGGTTCAGGCGGCGCACTGCGCGCTGGTATGCGCCATCGCGGGTCTCGCGTGTGAGGTCAACGGTCGCTATCAGGTGAATCTCTTTCTTGACATGATCGAAGGCCAGCACCTGGTCGAAGAACATCAGGCAGGCGTCGGGAACGCCGAGGTCATCCTTGGCGAGCGAGGGTAGCTTTTCGATCTGGCGCACGACGTCGTAGGCGAAGAAGCCTACTGCGCCTGCGGTGAATGGCGGAAGCCCGGGGAGCTTTGCCGGGGTATGGCCGCTGAGTGCGTTCTTCAACTCCTGAAAGATGTCGCCGGTAAAGGTGCGTTGGCGGCGGCCTTCGTGCACGGTAATTTGTTGGCCGCGCGAAACGATCTTTTTGTAGGGCTGGATGCCGATGAAGGTATAGCGGCCAACGTGCTTGCCGCCTTCGACCGACTCCAGCAGAAACGCCTCCGGCTCTTCGGCTGCGATGCGCAGAAAGGCCGACACCGGCGTCTCGAGGTCTGCCGTCACGGTGCGGTAGACGGGGACGAGCGAGTGCTTGCGACTCAGCTTCAGAAAGTCGCTGGCAGAGGGCAGGGAATTGGTGTCGGCGATAGGCATGGCTGCTTCCATCATAACTGCGGGGACGACCGCGAATTGACGCGGATAAAGGCGAGATGCGGGTATGCTTTGCCGGGAGACTCTTAGAAACTGCCGTGGCAGGCTATGTATTTCGATAAGAAAGAACAGACCACGGCAGGAACAAGGACAAATACAGGGGTCTCTCCACTCCGCCGTACGATGCGGCCGCGCGGCTCCGGTCGAGATGACGTTAGTTGAGTTTTTAGACAGGCTTTTATCCGTGTCAATCCGTGTCATTCCGCGGTCGATTTTCTTGTTTACCTTCGGCTTGCGTCTAACTATCCGTTGGATTGCGTAACTTCGGCGGTCGAGCCTATACTCCCTCGGGGTTTGGCTGGAGCAACGCTGAGATTGCCAACAGAGAAGAGGATCAGGGCCATGCAGACGCATTCTTTCGAACAAGAGACCAACCCGTGGGAGGCGCAGGCCGCTCGATTCGATATTGCCGCGAAAAAACTCAATCTTGATGCAGGGATCATGAAGGTCCTGCGCTTGCCGGTGCGCGAGATCACGGTTTACATTCCGGTGGGTATGGATGACGGATCGATTGAGGTCTTCACCGGCTATCGCGTCCAGCACTCGATTGCGCGCGGTCCCGGAAAGGGTGGCGTGCGCTATGCGCCTAACGTTTCGCTCGACGAGGTGAGAGCGCTGGCCAGTTGGATGACCTGGAAGTGCGCGGTCGTTAATATTCCGTTTGGTGGGGCCAAGGGCGGTATTATCTGCGATCCCAGAAAGATGTCGCAGGGAGAACTGGAGCGGATGA
Organism: Granulicella sp.; assembly: GCA_041691255.1. Classification (GTDB taxonomy): domain Bacteria; phylum Acidobacteriota; class Terriglobia; order Terriglobales; family Acidobacteriaceae; genus Edaphobacter. The sequence continues at coordinate 25,252 of JBEPUY010000006.1, forward strand.
CCCGGCGCTACACTGCCGAATTGATAGAGTTCATTGGGCCGGAGAAGGATGTTCCTGCGCCCGACATGGGCACTAACGAGCAGACGATGGCGTGGATTATGGACACATACTCGATGCACACGCGGCAGACCTGCACTGCTGTGGTGACGGGCAAGCCAGTCAACATTGGCGGCTCTCGAGGGCGAAAGGAGGCTACGGGGCGTGGCATCTCTGTCGTATGCGATGAGGCGTTGAAGCATCTTGGCATGTCGGTCGAGGGCTGCCGGGTGATCGTGCAGGGATTTGGCAACGTCGGCTCCAATGCGGCGGCCATTCTTGCGGGGAAGGGCTACAAGATCATTGGCATCGCTGAATATGATGGCGGACTTTATAACGCGAATGGAATCGATATTGCCGCACTGATCGAGCATCGCCAACAAGCGGGCACGATCAACGGCTTTGCCGAGGCGGAGGCGGCGGACAAGGACGAACTGTTGACCTATGCCTGCGAGATTCTTATTCCAGCGGCGACAGAGAACGTCATCACCAGTCGCAATACAGACAAGCTGCGTTGCCGCATTCTCTGCGAAGGAGCTAATGGGCCGACCACGACGCTTGCGGACGACATCCTAGCCGATAAGCGCATCTTCGTGATCCCCGACATTCTTGCTAACGCCGGTGGAGTTACGACCAGCTACTTCGAGTGGGTGCAGGACCGGATGGGCTACTTCTGGACTGAGACCGAGGTGAACCAGCGGCTCGACCGCATTATGACCGACAGCTTTCAGGATGTGCTTGCGTATGCGAAGGCCCACAACGTCAACAATCGCATTGCCGCTTACATGCTGGCCATTGATCGGGTGGCTTATACGACCAAGCAACGCGGCATGTATGCGTAGGTGTTATGGAACAGTTACATGCAGCGTGATTTTTGTGATGACTTTGCTGGTGATGGCTCCTGTTGAGGCCGCGATGACCTGGACGGCATAATCGCCGGGACGCGTTCCCAGGTCACTGCAATTTCCGCAGCCCATCAGCGATGCAACGCCGCAGGCTGCGACGACGACTATCAGCAGGTTCTTCATGGATTTGCGCCGACGGCGTGGGATGAACAACAGCATCAGGCCTGCAAGCGCTGGTCCGGTGAGGGGGATTCCGGCGTTTAGCGAGTAGGGTATATCCGATTGGCAGCTATGCGGCGCCATGGTGCTGATCTGCAGGCTGGTGGTGCCGCCATTCGCGGGGAGCGTGGCTGTGCCAAAGGTGCAGGCAGACTCCGATGGCAAGCCCGCGCATGAGAGCTGCACCGGTTGCTGGGAGCCAGCCCGGGGAGCTACGGTCAGCAGCAGATTTACGTTTTGTCCGGTGATGACGGTGGGAGTGCCTGCTATGGCCACCGTAAATGGAGCGGGGCTGGTTGTCGATGAGGCGTTCACGGTCTCTGTCAGTGGTGCGGACGAACTTGCAGCGGTTGCCGCAGAGCCCGCGTAGCTGGCGGAGATTGAGTGGCTGCCGGATTCGAGTGAAGAGGTGCTCAGGGTAGCCAACCCTGAGTTGTTCAAGGATGCCGTTCCCAGAACGGTGCTTCCGTCCAGAAATGTCACCGCTCCAGTGGGCACAAGCGATTGCCCAACCGTCACTACATCGGCGGTAAAGGTTATGCTCTGTCCCGTGTCTGCAGGGTTTAGGTTGGAAGCCAGCATCGTCAACGTCGCCATTCCCGCTGAGGTTTGAACCACCTGATTGAGTATGGCGCTGGCTGCGGCTCCGAAGTTTTGGGTTGCCGCATACCTAGCCGTTATTGGGTGTGTCCCCAGTGCCAATGCGGATTCCGTTACCGACACTGTGCCAGATGGGTTCAACGTGGCGGTGGCAATGAGGCTGGTTCTGTCGAAAAACTGGATCTGCCCGGAGGGAATTGCGTGATCGCCTCTCGCTGTCACATTAAACATCACATTGCTTCCATAGCCTGCGGGATTCGCGGAGCTGGTCAGGCTCAGGGTAGTTACGTCGGGCACGACCAGTATGGGCACGCCATTCGATGTGGAGCTCTGATGGGTGGAGTCTCCGGAGTATGAGGCCATCAGCAGGTGCGTTCCGGCTACGAATCCGGTTCCGGCGCTGGCAGGGCAGCTTGTTGTCTGCGTTACGGGGATCGTACAGATGTTGGTTGCTCCGTCATAGAACGTCACCGTTCCCGATAATGCGGTGCCATCGCTGGAGTTGACCAGCGCGTAGCCGCCGACGTCCTCGCCGTAGGAGATGGTGGACGCCGTAGAGATCGTCAGTACGACGGTGGTTGCGACGGCTGCTGTCTGGGATGTGAGGACAACCTTGCCTGCATCTTTGGTGGCCTGATTGGTCGAAAGCGATTGGGTCGGCGCTGGGAGAGGCACGGATATCAACGCGATAAGGGTGGCCGTCTTCAGGGCGAAGCTTTGAATCGACATTGAGAACACTCTTTTGAGCCGTCATGGCGGACGGTCTCTTTATCGGCGTTTCAAGCCGAAAACGAGAGCGCGCATTGAATGCAGGAGATTTATTGTCAGGTGATCTGGGATTAAAGGAAGAATTAGTAAAAGGGGCAACAATTTCCTCCTGAGAGCCGTCTCCAAGTGAGAGGTCTGCATGGCATTTACGCTGCTGCTATCGCCGATGTGGGAGAATTACTATCATTGGGCGGTACATTGTCCCATGCTGTTTTCGACTGTCTGCGCATGAATCTGCCCAACTCCATCACGATGAGCCGCGTTGCCTGCGTGCCGCTTTTGATCTGGATCCTCTCGCCTGCGTTTCCCTGGCAGGGTGGTCATGGAGCCGTGGGTCTGCGTGGCGGTGAGCAGGAACTCATCGCCTCCCTCGTCTTTATCCTGGCCAGCATTACTGACGGCCTGGACGGCTACCTCGCGCGGCGCCGCCAACAGATCACGACAATGGGAATATTGCTCGATCCGCTGGCCGACAAGCTGATGGTCAGCGCCGCCTTCATCATCCTGGTCGCTTATAACCCGCAGGTTGTTCCGCCGTGGATTGCCGTGCTTGTGATTGGCCGCGAGTTCCTCGTGTCCGGGCTGCGCTCTATCGCCGCGGCCGAGGGCTTTACCATTCAGGCAAGTGAGATCGGCAAGCTCAAGACCGTCATTCAGATTGTCTCCGTCGTCGCCGCTATTCTGGCGCATCGCTGGGACTACTGGCTGTGGTTTCCGAGCCTGGGGGGCGGCTTCGTCATCGGCGTCCGCTTCCTCGCGGTGACGGCGATCTATTGGATGGCGATTGTCTCGATTATCTCGGCGGTCGATTATTTTGTCGGCTTCTGGAAGAAGATCGACCATGCCAGCGACACGCGACGCAAGCGTCATAGTTTTGTGCTCAACCGCAAGAAACCCTCCCCTCCGGCGGAACACCCCTCCCGCATCGGTTGATCTCCAGCCGCCAGTTCTCCCGACGAGCGCCTCTTCGTTGACCCTGTCTTTGCCGGTCAGGTATCGTTGCTCCGAAGTGTTCCCAGCCAATCAGGAAAGTTTGTGTTCATGCATCGATACGCGCTGCTTACCCTCTGTCTTGCCTTCAGCACGGTCCTCCCGGCACAATCGCCCGCTCCCCTCTCCGGCAATGATCTCGCACGCCACGATTTTCTTTATGCCGGCGAGGCGAAGGACAGGCAGATCTTCATCGTCCGACAAGGCAAGATTGTCTGGTCCTACGACGATCCCGCCGGGAAAGGCGAGATCAGCGATGCGGTTCGGCTTTCCAATGGAAACATCCTCTTTGCTCACCAATTTGCCATCACCGAGATCGACCCGGACAAAAAGATTGTCTGGAACTATAACGTGCCTGCCGGGCATGAGGTCCACACTGCCGTTCCCATTGGCAACGACCGCGTTCTCTACATTCAGAACGGTTCGCCCGCGCTTCTTCGCGTCGTCAACATCCGCACCGGAGCCATCGAAAAAGAGCTCACCCTCAAGACCAGGACTCCCGTCAGCGTTCACGGTCAGTTCCGCCACGCGCGCCTTACCCCGGCCGGTACCCTGCTCGTTGCTCACATGGACCTCAGCAAGGTTGTCGAGTACGACTCCAATGGCAACGAACTCTGGTCGTTCCCGGCAAAAGGACTGTGGAGTGTCGCTCCGCTCGATAACGGCAACGTTCTCATCACGGACAGCGTAGGCGTCCGCGAGGTCACTCGCCGCGGAGACACGGTATGGTCCTTCTCGCCCGCTAAGGACGCACCCGGATATAAGTTCGACAGCCTACAGCAGGCATGGCGCTTGCCTGACGGCAACACCGTCATCAACAACTGGGTCAACCAGTGGAACGCCGTCCCAACTCCCAACTCGCTGCAGGCCATCGAGGTCACTCCCGAAAAGAAGGTCGTCTGGGTCCTTCGCTCCTGGGTGCCCCCGGCCAATCTCGGCCCTGCGACTACCTTTCAGTTTCTCGATCAACCTTCGCGCCCTGAAGATGTCCACTTCGGGGACATCAGGTAGCATCGTTCACTGTCCCCGGCGTATTCACTGTCCCAAGATCGATACTCCGCCAATTCCTTCGGCGATCCTCTGCGACCACTCCGCTGGGCCAGTCTGGTGGACGCTGGTTCCTTTGGCATCGACGGCCACGGTGACGGGCATGTCTTTTACGTCAAACTCGTAGATCGCCTCCATGCCGAGGTCTTCGAAGGCCAGCACGCGCGAACTCTTGATGGCCTTGGAGACGAGGTATGCCGCGCCGCCTACTGCCATGAGGTAGACCGCTTCGTTATCGCGAATGGCCTCGATTGCCGCCGGGCCGCGCTCGGCCTTGCCGACCATGCCCAGAAGGCCAGTGGACTCCAGCATCTGGCGGGTGAACTTGTCCATGCGCGTGGCGGTCGTAGGACCGGCTGGGCCAACGGCCTCTTCGCGGACAGCATCGACCGGGCCGACGTAGTAGATGAAGCGGTTGGTGAAGTCGACGGGGAGCTTCTCACCGTGGTTCAGCATGTCGGTCATACGCTTGTGCGCGGCGTCGCGTCCGGTCAATAGCTTGCCGTTCAGAAGGACGACTTCGCCCGGTTTCCAGGTCTTTACCTCGTCGCGGGTGACGGTGTTTAGGTCCACGCGGCGGGCGGTGCTGACATCGTAGGTCAGCTTGGGCCATGCATCGAGCGATGGCGGCTCGAGCATGACCGCGCCGCTGCCATCGAGATGAAAGTGCGCGTGGCGCGTCGCGGCGCAGTTGGGGATCATGGCTACGGGAAGGTTGGCCGCGTGCGTCGGGTAGTCAAGAATCTTGATGTCGAGTACCGTCGTCAGGCCGCCTAACCCCTGCGCTCCAATGCCGAGCCGGTTGACCTTGTCGTAGAGCTCGATGCGCAGCTCTTCGATCTTGTTCTTCGGTCCGCGCGCCTTGAGCTCCTGCATGTCGATGGGGTCCATCAGAGACTGTTTCGCCAGCAGCATCGCCTTCTCCGCGGTGCCGCCGATGCCGATGCCGAGCATTCCCGGAGGGCACCATCCCGCGCCCATGGTCGGCACCGTCTTCAGCACCCAATCCACGATTGAGTCCGAAGGATTCAACATGACAAACTTCGACTTCGCCTCGGAGCCGCCGCCCTTGGCCGCGACGATGACGTCCACCTCGCCGCCCTTGACCAGCGAGACCTCGACGACCGACGGTGTGTTGTCCTTCGTGTTCTTGCGCGTGAATGCCGGGTCGGCGAGGATGCTACCGCGCAATTTGTTATCGGGGTCGAGATAGGCCTTGCGCACACCGGCGTCGCACATCTGTTGCAGGTCGAGCGTGGCTGAGCCGCCGTCTGGTCCTTGCCAGACGACTTTCATGCCTACCTTTAAGAAGATGGTGACGATGCCGGTGTCCTGGCAGATGGGGCGATGGCCTTCGGCGCACATGCGTGAGTTGATAAGGATCTGTGCGATTGCATCTTTGGCTGCGTGGCTCTCTTCCATCTCATAGGCCCGCGCCAGGTTGGTGATGTAGTCCACCGGATGGTAGTAGCTGATGTACTGCAGAGCGTCTGCCACGCTCTGGATTAGGTCGTCCTGCTTGATCGTCGCCATTCAATATCCTTTTCATATTCATTTTAGCGAGTTGCGATTATCGTTGTCGCATGAGGAGTTCGTCATCGCCGGGCCGCTGGCCTCACTGGCATCTAATGTTCTATGGCGATGCTGCTGGTACTTCTAGCTGGGATTTGGTGAAGTGGTGGGAAGCTCGCCGCATCCGCTATAACTTCATTCTTTTTTCAATCGGCATCGTATCCATGTTTCTTGTTGTCGTTGTGGGAGGGTACGCCGTCAAACCAGGTGTGGATTTTGAAGAGCCTCTTGGCCTCATCCTGATGCCGCCTATCTATGTTATCTTGGCAAACCTCTGCTACAGCATCGGCCCAATTGTGGATTGGATTACGAACAAGGGTCAACCGAGTCGCCGATTCTTTCAGGCTGGCCTTTACTTCTCTATGTTGCTTACCGCTTCGCTAGGTTTATGGGCGATCTTTTGTGCGGTCCGAGCATTCATTACCGGCCAGAAGCTCGATTGAAAACTGCATCTCATCTACCTGAGGCGCTCCCATGCCAGACACCCGCACAGAAACCGACTCGCTAGGCCCCATCGAAGTCCCTGCCTCTGTCCTCTACGGAGCCCAGACCACCCGCGCCATCGCGAACTTCCCCATCAGCGGCCTCAAGGCCAGCCCATTCCTCATCCGCGCGCTGGCGATGATCAAGCACGCAGCGGCTGAGGCTAATCAATCTCTCGACCTCATTACGCAAGAACAGGGAAGCGCTATCCAGCAGGCTGCGCAGGAGGTCGTCGAAGGCCAGCACCACGACCACTTTGTCGTCGACGTCTTTCAGGCAGGGGCAGGAGTCAGCCTGCATATGAATGCCAATGAAGTTATCGCTAATCGCGCCGGGCAGATTTTGGGCGAGCCGCTTGGCAGTTACAAAAAAATCCATCCCAACGACCACGTTAACTATGGGCAGTCCACCAACGATGTTATTCCCACAGCCATGCGCCTCTCGGCCTTGTTGGCGCTCGAAGATCTCTACGCTGTACTCAACGATCTGGCTGCCAGTTTCGACGCTAAGGCCAGTGAGTTTAAAGACATTCTGAAGGCTGGGCGCACCCATATGCAGGATGCCGTGCCTATTACTTTGGGGCAGGAATTCGCGGCCTATGCCGTTGCCATCCGGAAGTGTCATCAGCACATAGCTCGCACCGCCGAATCTCTCCGCGAACTGGGGCTGGGCGGCTCTGCTGTTGGCACTGGGCTCAATACCCATCCCGATTACCGCCAGCGGGCTATTGAAAATCTGAGCCGCATCTCTGGTCTCGAACTTATTCCCGCCAAAGATCTTCGCTACGCCATGCAATCGAACGCTGTGATGGCCGACGTCTCCGCGGCGCTGCGCACGCTTGCGCTGGAACTCATTCGCATCTCCAATGATCTGCGTCTTTTATCGAGCGGGCCGAATACAGGTTTCAACGAGATTCATCTGCCCAGCCTGCAGCCCGGCTCGAGCATCATGCCGGGCAAGGTCAACCCGGTACTAGCGGAGTTGACTGCGATGGTTGCATTTCAGGTGGTGGGCAACGATGCTGCCACCGCGCTTGCGGTGCAGGCAGGGCAGCTTGAACTGAATGTGATGATGCCGACGATGGCGCATAATACGCTGCAGTCCATCACGATTCTGACGAATACGCTGCGCCAGTTGGACCACCACTGCATCCGTGGGATCACGGCGAACCGCGACCGCTGTGATCACTATGCTTCGAGCACCATTGCGCTGGCCACGGCTTTGAATCCCTATATCGGATATGCCAGGGCTGCGGCGCTGGTAAAGGAGTCCGTCGCCAGCGGCCAGAGTATCGTTGCGCTCGCTCGCGAACAAAAGCTGCTGACTGAGGAGCAGATCGCAGAGATTCTCGACCCCAAAAGCATGACGGAACCACACGCCAGAAAGTCCTGACTACCGTGGTTCCGTCGTTGATGCCGATTCAGTCGCTTGTTCTTAATTTCGCCCGAAGCGATAGACAACCCCAAGGTTGAAGCCGGCGTTGTTCTGTACGGTTCCGCCAAAGGTCGTCCCCAGGTAGGTCGGTGTAATTCTGAACGCGAGGTTGGGATAGAGGTTGTAGTCGAGATTGAGTCCGACGGAGAACGCAGCCCGGGTTTCAGAGGGCCAGGTTCCTAACAGGGATGAAGGAATGCCCTTCGAGCCGGTGTCAAACTTGCCGACTCCGGCGCCACCTACGGCAAAGACGCTGGCTGCCATCTTCTCTTTGGCATAGAAGCGGTAGGAGGGGCCAGCCATGAAGGCGTACTGGGAGATCTGCGGATTGAACTTGAGAAACTCGTTGGTGTTGATCTTCGCGTTGCCGAATGCGCCACGAACGTCAGCCTCGATGCCGAGCTTGGGGTTGAAGTAGCGTGTCCCGCTCAGCCAGAAAGCGACCTCGTTGTTGCGCTGCAGGCCCTCGCCTGAGCGATAACGCAGGTAACCGCCGCCGCCGCCAACCTCCCACTTGTGGCTGTAGGTGTCCTTGACGATTCGCGCGATTCTTGCCTGGCGGTTAGCGTTCGACTCCCGCCGCGTCCGCCGCATCGACTGCGCCTGCATGGTGCCTGCTCCGCTGGCCATCAATCCTGCCAGCAACATAACCGCTACACACTTTTCCTTCAACTTCAAACCGAACATCAACTGTTACTCCCGCACAAGCTGCGCTTTGCTATTGTTGGAACCTGGAGCGCACGGCTGTCAGACTGGCCGCGGCCATCCCTTATTAGAACATCCGCCGCCGTTTCCGGGGCGGCTACCGGCAAAGGAGCACATTCCGATGGCAAAAAAAAGTGGCAGCGGCGGCTTTGGCAAGATTTTTCTGGGTTTTCTGATCGGCGTTGCCGCAGTTGCGGCTGGCCTGTTTCTCTACCTGCACTTCGGGCCGCTTCCCGTCGCCGTAGCCGACGCACCCTTTCCGTACGAGAAGCAGATCGTCCGGTTGCCGATGAACGCCCGCATCGACCGCGAGGTCAAAACGCCGCCCTTCGGCATCAGCGAGGACGTATTCGAGTCAGGCGCTACCGTGTATCGCGCGCAGTGCGCCAGTTGCCATGGTGTTCCTGGCCACGACGTTCTCTACGCCCGGTATATGTATCCGGGTGCGCCCCAGCTCTGGAAGGCACATGGAAAGTCCGGCGTGGTTGGTGTCAGTGACGATACGGCGGGTGAGACCTACTGGAAGGTCGCCAATGGCATTCGTCTCACCGGGATGCCAGCTTTTAGCCACGTCCTTACCGATACGCAGATGTGGCAGGTCAGCCTGCTGCTGAAGAACGCAAACACCGAGCTGCCTCTGCCGGTGACTCAGATCTTGACGAAGTAGGAAAGGCGGGAAAATGGCGGTCCCAGCCGGATTAGCCGGGACCGCTCGTGCTTACTTCAGGTTGTAAACGACAGACGTGATGAACTGGAAGCTGTTCTTCTTGTATCCGGCCGCCGGCAGGTTGAGGTAGTTGTCCGAGGCATTGAGGCCCAGGCTGATCCGCTTGTAAGCAGGAAGTGACAGCCCAGCCGCCGCGACTGCCGAATAAGCGTCTGGGTTGTTGAACGCTGGCAGAACGCTGGCGCTCTCGGTGAAGACGATCTTGCCGGGCAGATTGCGGTGATAGGCCTCGCCAAAGGTAGAACCGATCAGGTTCTGGTTGGGGACGGAAGGCAACTGCGCGGCTGGCGGTAGTGGCTGATCGGGTTGGATGAACTTCTGCATCTCGTAGTGAACGTCCGCTTTCAGATCGAGCTGCTGTACCGGACTCTGGAGAACAGTCCAGCCAAAACCACCGCCATAGACCTGTTGCAGATTCAGACCTTGCGCGAAGTTGTGGTCGAACGAAAGCTCGCCCAAAGCGTAGAAGCGGGGATTGAAGTAGATATCGTGCTCCGCGTCGGCATGGAAGATGCTCGTCTTGGCCTCAGAAGGGGGGGCTCCTGTCGGAGGAATTACCGGCTGGGTCAACTTGCCGTAGCTCTCCAGCAGGTTGAAGGTGGTACGAGTCTTCGGCGGCAGGTAAGCTACGGTCGGGATCACCCGAATCAGCGCGATGCCTGCATTAAGGCTGGTTCCCGTCTGGGTCGAGCGGATCAGCGTCGCTCCACCGGAGATAGATCCGTTCCATCCATGCAGAAAGCTCGGATTGTGAGCCACATCCTTATTGTATGTCGTCTGGTCAATGATGAACGCCAGATTCTTTGTCAGCACGGTCTCGGGAGTACCTCCCTGGGTTTCGACGGTCACAGCGCCGTCGTTGTAGGTGATGACCCCTGGATGCCGGGTAATCTTGGCGGGTTTCTCATCTTTCCGGATGACGACAAAGCTGCCATGAGAGCGCAGTTCTTTGATCTTGCTCAGTGGAACCGTGATCTCGCCAGCGGTATCGCTTTTGAACATGATGCTGTCGCCCACGCCGCGTTCGATGGTTCCGGTCAACTGGTCGCCATTTGTAAATACAATCACGTCGGACTTAGGAGTCGCTGCCGCACTCTGCGCCACTGCGGTGACGCTGTGGGCCATGATGCCTGTCACCAGGCAGAGGATGGCTAAACTCCAGATTCGTTGGACGCTGAAGGTGAAATTATTGAGTGTGCTCATGTCTTTAAAATAGCGTAGCCTCAAGCCCAAGGGAGAGCCGAATGAATCCGGTTGTTCGTGTTATTGGAAAGATGTTGCGTATGGTAGGCATCTCCCAGCCCGGAAGATAGCTTGCCGAAGCCCAGGACGGTGCAGGACCCACCCTTGTGGCGCGACCAGAACTCGCCCAAATCTGACGACTCAAATCGGCACTCAAGCTGAAAATGTCTGGATGTCTGGATGATGGTCTTGGGATCTAGCCAGACCCCTGCGTCTCAGCAATTTTTTTGTCCCGTATCACTTCAGAAGCCAAAGAGAGGGTCTGGATCAACCCTTTTAGAAAGAGTGGTTTTGGCAATAACCCAGTGAAAGATGACGATCTGACCTGGGTGTATTCGGCTAAATTATTGAATTTATGAAGCTTAGCTGGACCATCCTGTTTCGGAGACGTCGATCCGAATGGATACAAAAAAGACGCTGTGCGAAGAAAGTTCACAAAATGCGGTAAATTTTCGCGCCATTTGCTTATGTGTAATCAATAGGTTAGCCAAAAGATTAGGAAATTCTTGCCAATCGTCTTCCAATAGGCATACTATCCGTTTCGCATTCAGTCGAGGCCGCTAATCGCGCATCTTGCCTGAATCGAAATCGTTCGGAATGCAGAGAATTCAATCAAACTTTCGAATCAGTATGAGTTCCATAACCCAACTTCCTGATGGGGCAGTTAGACCCCTCAGCGCACAAAAGGAAGGTAAACGATATGGCATGGTACGCCTATTGCATCGCAGAACGGCAGTCGTTCCCGGAACTTTGCCGGCACCGTCGTCCAATGCCCCTTACCGGAGTTTCAGGCCTATTCGGTAATCAGGCATTCTTGTTTCCCGCCAGTGATTTGGCTGTCATCGTCTCTGAGCACAGTAACGAAGACCATGAACGGCTCGACCAGCAAGCTGCTAAAGACCATGCCCGCGTCATCGCGGACTGCTTCAAACTCTCAACCGTCCTGCCCTTTCGTTTTGGCACCACCTTTCAGGATGACGACGCGCTTCGCCGCTCCGTCCGCTCCAATCAACGTCACTTCCAGGCCAATGTCGAGCGTCTTCGCGGCAAGGCCGAGATGCATCTCAAGGTCCTCGTCGACGACACCTGCCCCGGCAACTCTGCCCGTGACATGACCGTCGGCCAACTGTATCTGACGAGCCTGCGCGAGAGCGCCAGCCGCCAGCGGGAACGCCAGTCCAAGGCCCGTGCACTCTCCGTCCAGATGCATCGCATGTTCCTTCCCATCGCCGAAGAGATTACCTGCAAGCGTATGGACTCGGGCAAGATGCTTTTGGATATCGCCCATCTTATCGATAACAAGACGGTGGAGCGTTATCAGAACAAATACTCCTCGGCCACCCTGCAGCTGAAAGAGTGCCGGATGCAACTCTCCGGCCCGTGGCCGCCGTATCACTTTGTGCATCGCTCTGGTGCCCAGCAGCAACACTCGGCTTAGCTTTTCCAACTGCCCCATTTTCTGCTAGATCGAAGAAAATGGGGCAGTTCTGCGTTTATAGGACTACCTTTGCCCACTACCGGGCATCGAAAAGCACAGGAGAATGCCTGCCCTGAAGTTTTCGGGGGCGCATTCCGGAACGCCAGGAGAGATCATGAACCGTACGATCGAAAGCTTTTCCACGCGGGCGTTGTCCGCGTTTTTATTTGCAGGCGTCACGTTGTCGGTCATGCCTACTGCCTTTGCTCAGACGACCAGGACGACAACCACGACCGAAACCACCAGCCCGACGCAGGACACGACGACCATTACCAAAAAGAACGGGACCTACTTCTATCAGGTAAAGGTTGTGCACCGCGATCTGGACGCGGTGAATTATCTGCATCGCAGTGCCAGCACAAAGATCGCATTCCGCGGAACCTCACTCCTTCCCAAAGCCAAAGGCGAGGCCAAGGTTCAGAGCGAGCGCGGTCGCATCACCATTGACGCCAACTTTCAGGGCCTTACTCCCGCCAACGGCTTCGGCCCCGGCTATCTGACCTATGTCCTTTGGGCGATTACACCCGATGGCCGCGCGACCAACCTCGGCGAGGTGCTTCCGGCAGGAAACAAAAACAATATCCACGTCACCACCCCGCTCCAGTCTTTTGGGATGATTGTTACCGCTGAGCCTTATTTCGCAGTCACCGAGCCAAGTGATGTAGTCGTTCTGCAAAACGACGTCATCGAGAACAAGACCAATGGTGTTCTCGAAAAGGTGAACGCGCACTATGCACTTCTGCCCCGCGGCTTCTATGCACCGACCGATGGCTCGAAGAGCAATGAGAATCCCATTACTCGGGATGAGAAAGCTCCGCTGGAGCTGTATCAGGCATACAACGCCGTTCGCATTGCCCAGGCCAACGGAGCGGACAAGTATGCCAACGACATTCTGGATGAAGCGAAGCAGGATCTTCAGAATGCCGCCGACATTCAAAGCAATAAAAAAGGCGACCGCAAGATGGAGATCACCTTTGCCCGCCAGGCGGTGCAGCGTTCCGAGGATGCGCGACTGGTAACCCTGCGCAAGAAGGATGAAGAACGCCAATTGAATGCGCAACGAGCGGCGCAGCAATCGCAGTTGGCGGCGCAACAGTCACAGCTGCAGGCTCAGCAGTCGCAGATGCAGGCCCAACAGGCGCAGCTTGAGGCAGAGCGGGCTCAGGCGGCAAAGGCAAAGGCGGATGCAGAGGCCGCAGAGGCCCGTGCCCGTGCGGCGGAGGCCAACAAGAGTGCTGAGAACGCAAATGCTGTTCGTGAGCGTCTACGGAACCAATTGAACAGTGTGCTGGCCACCAGCGAGACTGCTCGCGGCCTGATCGTCAATATGTCTGACGTGCTCTTCGACACCGGCAAGTACACCCTGAAGCCGACAACCCAGATCAGCCTCGCCAAAGTGGCTGGAATTCTGCAGGCATATCCGGGCCTTAAGCTTCAGGTGGAAGGCTATACGGACAGTGTAGGAAGCGACATGATGAACCAGAAACTCTCTGAAAATCGTGCCGATGCCGTCAAGGCATTCCTCATTGGCCAGGGCGTCCAGCCGGACAACATCACGTCTACCGGATATGGCAAGAGCAATCCCGTCGCGGACAACAGCACTGCCAAGGGACGCTCACAGAACCGTCGCGTGCAGCTTGTCGTCTCTGGTGATGCCATTGGTATCAAGGAGACCAGTCCCGACGCCGCTCCCCAGCCCGCACCTGCAACCAATCCCAATGACACCGGAACTGCGAACCCGCAATAGGCAGCCGGTCAACTAGTAAAAGCGAGGTGCCGCTCTACGCGGCACCTCGCTTTTTGCTATAAGAAAGCTATGAAATCCTTACAGGGAAAGATCGTCCTCGTTACAGGTGCAAGCTCGGGAATCGGCAGAGCAACCGCATTGGCCTTTGCCCACGAGGGCGCCAGGCTTCTGCTTTGCGCGCGGCGTTTGGAACGGCTGGAAGAGTTCAAGCAAATACTTGTTGAAGCTGGGGCGCAGGCGGTGCACGTCTTTGCGCTCGACGTTCAGAAGCACGCTGGCGTCGAAAAGGCTCTCGGGGAGATTGCAGCGGAGTGGCGAGAGATAGACGTGCTGGTCAATAACGCTGGACTAAGCCGCGGTCTGACCAAGCTGTATGAAGATGACCCACAAAACTGGGAAGAGATGATCGACACCAACATCAAGGGGTTGCTCTATGTCACCCGCGCTGTGGTGCCGGGTATGGTCTTGCGTGGACGGGGACACGTCATTAACCTTGGCTCGACAGCGGGATACATCACCTACGCGAACGGAGCGGTCTACTGCGCGACCAAGGCTGCGGAAAAGGCTATCAGCCAGGGTCTGAAGATCGATCTGATGGGAACGCCGGTGCGCGTGACCTCTGTGGACCCGGGCATGGTCGAGACGGCGTTCAGTTCGGTTCGATTTCGCGGAGACGAAGAGAAAGCGAGCAAGGTGTATGAGAACATCACACCGCTTCAGCCTGAAGATGTGGCAGACGCCATCGTCTGGGCCGCCAGCCGTCCGGCACACGTTAACATTCACAATATTCTGATGACGAGCATCGACCAGGCAAACTCAACGGTCTTACATCGTCACGGCTAGCGCCACTACATGTGAATCGTCCAGCCGAGTTCGGAGAGCTTCTCCTCGATATCGGCCAGGGCGAGTTCGAGTGCCGATCGCCGGTGCGGACTTGAGGTCCGTTCCGACAGAACGCGCTCCCGTTGTAGCTCCAGCGCCTGCCGCTGGCGTTTCCGCTCGGCGGTTTCGGCACTGACCTTTGCGGGATCAGGTGGTGGAGCAGCGGCCTGAGATTGTTGTTCTTCCACGGATTTACTCTCCCATCCTCGCGACATACTATCCATTTTACGCCGCCAAGCATTATTTTGACGGAATTTGAGCGTGAACATTCACCCCGAAACATTGGCGGAGCCGCTCATGCCGAAGTGTCGGCCCGCTTTGCGCGGAGATTTTCGGCGATAAGTTTTCCGTGGAAACGCCCATTCTCGATAAAGATTTCATTGGTGCGTTCGCCAGCGACAATGACCCCGGCAAGATAGATTCCCGGGACATTGCTCCCGAGCGTCGCTGGATCGCACACCGGGCAACGGTCATTCGCCTCATCGAGACGCACCCCCAGTCGTTCGATGAAGTCAAAGTCGGGATGGTAGCCGGTGAGCGCAAAGACGAAGTGGTTCGGCAGCGTTACCGTGCCTTCCGGCGTCTCGAGCGTCACATTGTCTTCGGAGATGTTGGCCACCGTGCTGCTGAAGTACGCTTTGATCTCTCCGTTCTTGACGCGGTTGTTGATGTCGGGGAGGATCCAATACTTTACGTGGCGGTGCATCTCCGCACCGCGATGGACGAGCGTTACTTTGGCGCCATGCCGCCAAAGATCAAGTGCCGCGATGGCGGCCGAGTTCTTGCCGCCGATGACGAGTACGTCGAGCCCATAAAAAGGATGCGGCTCGTGATAATAATGACGGACCTTATGCAATTCTTCGCCGGGAATACCAAGATAATTGGGCAGGTCGTAGTATCCGGTGGAGATGGCGAGTTTGCGCGCGCGATGCGTCAGCGTGCGGCCAAAACGGTCTGTGGTGTGAACGGTGAAATCACCGTCGCTGCCTTCGACCCGCTCTACCGTCTCGTACTGGCGGACGTCCAGGCGGTAGTGCTCCGCGACTTTGCGATAGTACTCCAACGCTTCGTTGCGGTTGGGCTTCTGGTTCGGGCTGGAAAAGGGCATGTCGCCAATCTCCAGCAGCTCTGGGGTCGTAAAAAACGTCATGTGCGCCGGATAGTGGAAGAGGGAGTTGCAGAGGCACCCCTTATCCACCAGCACCGTGGAGAAACCCGCTCGCTGCGCCTCGATGGCACAGGCTAATCCTGTAGGGCCAGCACCGACGACCAGCAAATCAACTTTGTCTGCAACTGCACCATCGCTCATGACATCCATGTCGTCAATCTTACTGAAGGTTCGCAGAGCTTCATCGAAGCTCAGGGAGTAAGGGAGTAAGAATGACCAGCTTGTGCGCGATCGCAAACAACGCCAACTCCAGCCGGGTCGAGACACCGGTTTTGTCGAAGATATTCGACAGGTGACGTTTTACCGTCTCCTCGCTGATCGCAAACTGTTTGGCGACGTCCTTGTTGCTGCAGCCTTCTACGATGCAGGTCGTCACCTCGAGCTCTCGCGGAGTGAGTCCATAGGTCTTCCGCTCGGGCACGGTGGCTGCCTTATTCATCAATTCGTTCAAGGCAGTCAGCAGGTTGGCAACACGCTCGCCCCCGATCCAGTAGTCGCCTGAGAGGACTGCCCGCAACGATGTGGCGAGGTCGCTGGCAACAGCATCTTTCAATACGATTCCGCGCGCGCCGATCTGCAGAGCTTCGATTACCTGTTGGGTGGAGATGGTGCTGGTCAGCAGGATGATCTTCACCCGCGGCGACTTGCTCATGATGGCGCGCATCGCCTCGAGCCCGGGAAGGCGCGGCATCTGTAGATCGAGCAGAAGAATGTCCGGCTCCAGCTCGAGCGTCTGCGTGATCGCGTCATCGCCGTCCTCGGCCTGGCCCACAACTTCGAAGCCCGGCTCGTCCTCAAGCATGTTTTTGACGCCGATGCGGACTACAGGATGATCGTCAGCTACGACGATACGGATAGGAGTGATTGCGATTGCGGATTTATCAGCGACTTTCACTGCGTCGTTCATAGGGTCTTTCTCCTCATTTTGCAGTGCTCCTTCCCTACATGTTCTTGCGCGCCATCAGAATACGACGCAGACGTTCGCAGGCAACCATCAATTCATCAAGAGAAGCTACGTGGTTAGCGGGCAGTTCGTCTTCTTCCAGCTTAGCTGCTAACGTCTGCAATTCAATCGCACCAACCATCCCGGCACTACCCTTGATGGCGTGGGCCTCCTTTCGGAAGAACGCGTCATCGTGGTTAGATGCAAGTTGGCGCATGTGTGTGATCCGCTCTTCTGTATCTGTGAGGCACAGGCTGTAAAGCTGCTGCAGCCGTTCTGCCCGCATCGAGGCCCCGAGCTTCTCATAAATAGCTTCATTCAGAGGGGTTAGGTTTTGATGAATGGCGTTCTCCGCAGCTTCAGAATGACTGCCAGCAGCCGTGATGGCTGCGGCCAGTTCTTCCATCGTGAAGGGCTTGAGCAATAGTCCATCGAACTCGCGAATCATGTCATTGCTGGGTCGGCTTCCGCTCATCGCCAGCAGCAAACAGTGCCCGCAGCAATCACGCAGGGCATGGGCTAATGCGCTGCCAGTGGTGCCGGGCATCTGGATGTCGGCTAGCACAATGTGGGGCTGTGGTGTTGGCGTCGAGCGTAACTGATGTATCGCTGTATCGCCGGAATCCGCTGTGCTGACGACGTACCCCGCGTGTTCGAGCAGAAGAGCAAGGACCTCGCGGCTCAACGCATCGTCGTCCACAACCAGAACTCGCAGCGGCGTAGATTCATTCTTCATCAGCGCAAAGAGTATCAATTGAGAGATTCAAGTGCCAATCTCTGCCGCAATGACGGTAAAGTATTGCCAATGGGACAAGAGGCCGAACCCGGGCAGCAGGAGCGTGATGCGCAACTCTTCAGAGAGCTGTCTTCTTTGTCGGCGCGGGTGGAAGCGTTGGAGCACGAGATTGCCCAGTTGCGTGAAAGAGCGTCTGATCAATCGCCAGCGACCAAGACTCCGCCACCGCCGTTGATTTCAGCTTCTGTGGTGGATGCGCCCCCTCGACGGGCTTCGCTGGAGAATCGCATTGGTTCTCAACTCTTCAGCCGCGTCGGGATTGTCGCTCTGCTCTTCGGGGCGGCATGGTTTCTGAAGCTTGCGATGGACAATCACTGGATCGGGCCGTTGGGCCGCGTTCTTGTAGGACTTATCGCCGGTGCCGGACTGATCGTGTGGTCGGAACGATTTCGAAGCCAGGGATTCAAAGCATTTTCATGGTCGCTCAAAGCAATCGGCAGTGGGGTGCTCTACCTATCTTTGTGGGCAGCCTTCCAGCTTTATCATCTCTTGCCTGCATCGGTAGCGCTGGGCGCGATGGTTCTGGTCAGTGCGTGGAATGCCTTCATGGCCTGGTCGCAGGACAGCGAAGTTCTTGCGGTCTACGCTTTGGCCGGAGGCATGGCGACTCCATTGCTGCTTTCGACCGGGGGCAATCACGAGATATTTCTTTTTAGCTATTTGCTTGCGATCGATGTCGCGATGGTGCTTCTGATTCGGCTTAAGCCGTGGCCAAGGCTGTTGTTGGGAACGTTCCCAGCTACAGTTGCCTACTTTATCGGTTGGTATATTGCGTTCAACTCCGCAGATCAGCTTGCATCGACGGCTCTCTTCGTTTCTCTGTTCTTCATGGTGTTCGCATCGGTTCCCATCGGCTGGAAGGAGGGTGAGCAGCTTGCCAGCGTAGGCAAGCAAGGCGCATTCCGCATCACCGAGATCTTTCTTCCGCTCGCCAACGCCATCTTTGCTTCGCTTGCACTCTACTCGCTTTTGCAGAATGCGGGTCATCACAGCTTGCTCCCATGGCTGATGGTGCTCTTTGCCGTGGTGTATCTCGGCCTGCTGCGATTGCCTCAGACAGGTATTGCCTCGGCCGTTCATCTGTCGTTGGCCATCGTGTTTCTGACGGTTGCCATTCCTCTGAAGGCCAGTGGCCGCTGGATTACCGTGGGATGGTTTGCAGAGGCCGTGGCGCTGCTGTGGGTGTCGGCGCGGCTGGAGACGACAACGGCAGATGCGGCTTCGGTCAGCGCGCATCGCATTCTTCGTGCGCTTGCGGTGGCTGCGCTTGTTCTGGGATTCTGCGGTCTCATGGTGCAGCCCGTCTGGTTCGGCAAGCCAGTCGAATCGGCTTTTCTCAATGGCCGTTTTGCCACTGCTCTCTTTGGAATCGAAGTTCTGGCCTGTTCCGCATGGATCTCTCTTCATGCTCGTCACACTAACGAGGGGAGTCCGTGCTGGCGGCAAATTGCAGGGGCTTCCATCATTGCGCTTAATCTCGTTGCAGTCATTGCCTGTGTTCGCGAACTGGATACGGTTTGGGGTCAAACAGTGGTCCACTCCGACGCCGAGCTGCAAAAGGCACTCGCGGTCTCTGCTTTCCTTATGATTTACGGGGCCGTGCTGCTGGCTGTCGGCTTCTGGAAGCGCACCGCCTTCATTCGCTGGCAGGCCCTGTTTCTGATTGTCTTCACCATCGCCAAGACTTTTCTTTACGATATGCGCAACCTCAGCCAGGGCTACCGTGTCGTCAGCTTCCTCGGTCTTGGGGCGCTGCTCATGACCGTTAGTTTTGCATACCAGAAGGACTGGTTAGCTCTGCGTGATAGCGAGACGAACGGCAAAGGAGGTGAGCAATGAAGTCAGCTCTTCTAGCGCTACTGATCTTTTGGCAGGCTCAGGCTCCCAAAGCTCCGCTCGATTCATCGCTGTACTCTCGCTACCAACGAACGATTGCACTTCCTGCCGGGCCCGGGCAGACCTGCGCTGTGATCGACGCACAGATGTTTCCTCATGCCGCTCCGTCACTCAAAGATGTTCGCCTCTATCAAGGTGCGCAGGAGCTGCCTTACGCCATCACGCTCAGCGAGCCCGTGCAGGCAGACACGACGGCAGCGCGCATTTTGAACCTCGGCATGCGCGGGCACAGCATTGTCTTCGATCTCGAGATGACCGACCGGCCGTATACCGAGGTCAACCTCGATCTTGCGGGGCAGGATTATCTTGCTACTGCTACCGTCACTGGACTCGATACACTCAAGTCTCCCAAGGCAACTCAGCTTGGCGAATTTACGCTCTTTGATCTGACTTCGCAGCACCTCTCTCGCAGCACGACGCTCCACCTTCAGGAATCCAGTTTCCCCTATCTGCATGTTGTTCTTGCTGTCTCGCCAACACCCGGCACCCACGGTTTCGCCGCGACAGCAGCAATGGTCAAAGGCGCTACGGTTCCGCCCAGCCGCGAGGCGCAGTCTGTCTACACCGTTGCTGCTCAGACTATGGACATTGCACAGCATGGACGCCAGAGCGTTGCTTCGTTTGCGTTGGGGGAGCGTATTCCTGTTGAGCAGATCAGCTTCATTCTCGCTCCGGGCTTCAAGGGCAATTTCAGCCGCGATGTGCACATCTCCGATCGTCCGACGGGTACGCCGAAATCTGCGGCGGAGACCATCGATGGGACGATTCTCCGCGTGCATCTCACTCAGGCCGGACGCGAGGTTCGCCAGCAGCAACTGAGCGTCCCCGCGATTCTTGGCGCTAACCTGCAGGGGGCTGCAACGGTGGAGGTTGCCGTCGACAATGGCGATGACACTCCCCTTCCCATTACCGCCATTCGACTAAAGATGCGCCAGCGCAAGCTTTGTTTTTCCGCGCCAACAGCGCAACCCGTAATTCTCTTCTATGGAGACGCCGGACTGGACGCGCCGCAATACGACTATGCTCGCATTTTCTCTGCTGTCGCGCACGCCAACTCAACGCAGCTTGGCCCCGAGGAGCTAAATCCCACTTACCGTTCGCGTCCTGACACGCGCCCTCTCACCGAGCGCTATCCCGATCTTCTCTGGATAGCGCTGCTTGCCGTCATCTGCGTTCTTGCTGTTGTCGCCTTACACTCAGCTCGAAAAGTCCATAGGTAGCGCGGTTGATTCTTATCGAATCGCTGCGTCCACTTCGCTGACCCAGTCTGGCGACTTCAAAATCTCTCTTGGCTTCGACCCATCCGCAGGCCCGACCAGACCATCGCTGTGCATCAGGTCGATCAGGTGGGCGGCGCGTCCGTAACCGATACGCAGTCGGCGTTGCAGCAGGGAAGTGCTCGCCTTGCCAAACTCGAAGACCAGGCGCACGGCGTCGTCGTAAAGGGGATCGTCGTTTTCACTGTCACCCCCATCGCCGTCTTTGCCTGTTTCATCTTTCGGTCCTTCCAGGAAGCCGTGCACGTACTCAGCCTCGCCCTGCGCCTTCCAGAATGCGGTCACGGCGGAGATCTCTTTTTCTGTGACAAAGGGAGCGTGGACACGCTGCACGCGGCTCGTTCCCGGCGGCAGGTAAAGCATATCACCACGTCCCAGCAGGCTCTCGGCACCGTTGGAGTCGATGATGGTCCGCGAGTCTACCTTGGTGGCCAGGCGGAAGCTCATGCGGGTGGGCACGTTCGCCTTGATCAAGCCGGTAATGACATCGACCGAAGGCCGCTGCGTCGCAAGGATAAGGTGAATGCCGACGGCACGCGCCATCTGCGCCAGCCGCGTAATCGACTCTTCTACGTTCGAGCGATCGAGCATCATCAGGTCGGCCAGCTCGTCGATGATGATGATGATGTAGGGCAGCGGCTCCTGGTTCACGTCTTCAAATAGATAGTCGCTGCCATGGTCGAAGAGCTTGTTGAACTGGTCGATATTGCGAACATGGTTGGCGGCGAGCAGCTTCAAGCGCCGCTCCATCTCGCGCACGGCGTTTCGCAATGCATTTGCGGCCAGCTTTGCCTCGGTGATGATGGGCGTGAACAGGTGCGGAATGCCTTCATACATGCCAAGCTCGACGCGCTTCGGATCGACGAGGATCATCCTCACCTGCTCCGGCGTGTTCTTGAAGAGCACGCTCATAATCATCGCGTTGATCGCTACGGATTTACCGGATCCGGTCGATCCGGCGATGAGCACGTGCGGCATCGATGCTAGATCAGCCGTCACGATACGGCCATTGATGTCCTTGCCTAATGCGATCACAAGCTTGCTCTTGGATTGCGCGAAGCTCTCGCACTCGACGACGTCACGCAGCCAGATCGTCTCGCGCTCCTGATTGGGAACCTGAATGCCAACCGTGCTCTTGCCCGCCATGCGCTCAATCAGGATGGACTCGGCGGCCATGGCCAGACACAGGTCGTCGGCCAGGCCGGTAATGCGGGCGACCTTTACGCCAGCCTCGGGACGAAACTCAAAGGTTGTGACCACTGGGCCCGGATTGATCTGCGTGACCTGCCCGTTGACGCCGAACTCTGCGGACTTCTCCACCAGCACACGTGCTTCTTCGCGGAGAGCGTCTTCGCGCACGGTGGCCTGCTCCTCGCTGCGATGCAGTAGGGAAGAGGGTGGCAGCTTGTAGCCGCGCACGCTCTTGGGCACGATCGTTACCGTCTTGATGTCGGCGTCGGCCCGCTTGCCAAAGGAGATGTCATCCTCGGCGCCGCCATGCGGAGCAGCCGGAATTGGTGCAAATGCAGCGGCCCTTGGCTCTTCTGGTCTCTTGATCGCGCGAATGGGAGCAACGGGCCGCTCTGCTTCAAAACCACGGTCCTGAAAGGAGGATTCGTCGTCTAGCGCATGTCCCGGAGACGCAGCCTTTGCCAATACATCCGCATACGGGGCAGCCGCGGCAGCAGCCGTGCTAAACGCCGTCACCGGACGAGCATCCACCAACGTTCGCGGCATGGCCTGCCACATCGATGTCGGTTCGGGTACTGCTTCTTCCTGAGGATCAACAGACAGCGGCTCTGTGCGCTTCTTCCCCCACCAGCCGAACAGACCGCCCAGCAGTGTGTTGCTTTCAGCGCGATGATTCCTGCGCTCTGCCTGTTCGCGGACGCGTTGTGCCTTTAGCTCTGCCTGCTCGCGCTTGTTGCCGTAGGCTTCTTTCGCGGCTGCAATGCTGGCACTCTTCCGGTTACTGCGCCAGCGTGCCCACCGGTCCCACAGGGACTGCGCAAACGAGAAGTGAATCAGGCTCCACTCGCGCGCGGTGTTGAAGGTGAAGGTTGTGGTGAGGTACAGCGATAGCGCCACCATCAGCGCGACCACAATGCATGCGCCCGGCAGATTGAGATATTGCACCATCCCATCGGCCAGCAGCCGGCCACTGACTCCCTCGATATGCAGCGTTTGACGCCAAAGTATATGTCCGGGCAGCAACGCAATCGCGGCTGGGCCAAAGATCACCCACAGTCCCAGTCCAATGCTCTTTGCCAAGGGAGAGCCAGCCGGGCGCGACCACATCCAGCACAGTCCCAGCCGTCCCAGCACCAGAGGCAGAAAGAATGCCGCGACGCCAATGGCCTGCAGCAGGGCATCGGCCACATAAGCGCCGATCATGCCAGTCCAGTTATGCGCAGGGCGTCCGATGGTATAAGCGCCCACGGTATCGAAGGAAGGGTCGGAGGGCGTATAGGTCGCCAGCGCAAGCAGAAGCAGCGCAGCGCCGACCAGAACGGTCAGCCCGATAATCTCGTTCAGCCGCCGGTTGCGGGTCGGAGTCGAAACTAGTCTCAGTGTCTTCATGAAGGGTTACGCGCGACCTCTCCTGCACCGGCGCAGCGTCTCGCACACCGGGCGGTCTGCAAGGCCGTGAACCACCAGAGCATCTCCGATTATCCCAAAGTGGCGAACAAAATTGGAAAACCTTCCCCTCGGGGTACCTGGATGCAAACCCACAGCCCATCTCTGCATCTATTCCTGCATACTCGCCGCTGGGTGCAGCAGCCCGGCGGACCTTAGCAAACGGTGGGCAGGGGAGCGGGTTTTTCGCGATTTCTCCTGTTTGCCGCCGGTGAAGGAGAATCGCACTCAGCCGGCGGACCCTGCCTCAACCGAAGCCCATTTTTCATCAAGATTCGATCAATCACACCGATCCACGAGGACACTATGTCAAGCGATTCCGGCAAGCAGCACGAGATGGAGCGCGTTCTGCTCTCAGTCATCAATAGCCTTCAGGACAGCCAGAAGGGCTTCGCCGATCTCGGCGAGCACCTCAAGGATGAGTCGCTAAAGCACTACTTCCTTGCTGAGTCACTGAAGCGGGCCAGCTTCCGTGGCGACCTCGAAGAGGCTCTCCATCAAAATGGCGTTCACGATATCAAGGAAACAGGCACAACCGTTGGAACGTTGCATCGTGTCTGGGGCGACCTGAAAGCAAAGCTGGGCAGTGGAGATCATGGCTTGCTGGAGACTGCGGAGACCGGCGAAGATGAAGCGAAGAAAGCCTACGCCGATGCCCTGAGCCAGGAACTGCCTTTGCCCATTCGCCAGCTTCTGGCCGAGCAGCAGGCTCATATCCTTACTTCACACGACTATGTCCGCAATCATCGCGACGCGCTTGCAGCGAAATAAGACAACAACGGTGCAAGTTATCTTCACCCTCGGCCTCGCATTCCGTTTGGATGCGGGGCCGAGGTGTTTCGTGATACGGGCTGCGCAAAACAGCGATATTAGCCGCGATGCTAAGATTAGAGGTTGATGACACTTGATAAATTGAAGATGATTCCGCTGGGGGGCCTGGGCGAGTTCGGGATGAACTGCATGGCACTCCGCTGGCAGGATGACATTATTGTCATCGACGCTGGTCTGATGTTTCCCGAAGAAGAGTTGCTGGGTGTGGACATTGTTGTTCCGGACATCAGTTACCTGACTGAAAACCGCGACAAGGTTCGCGCCATTCTTTTGACCCACGGGCACGAAGACCACATCGGCGGTCTGCCCTGGATACTCTCCGAATTGAATGTTCCCGTCTATGGGACTGAGTTCACACTTGCCTATGTTGAAGGCAAGCTCGAAGAGCACCGCCTGTTGGACGACGCTGACCTGAACGAGATGCTGCCGGGACGCCGTTTTACCCTGGGGCCTTTCTCGATCATGCCCATTCGCGTGACCCACTCGCTGGTGGACTGCGTGGCTCTCGCCATTCACACGCCTGTAGGCGTTATTCTGCACACCGGCGACTTCAAGGTGGATCTTTCGCCGCCGGACAACAAGCCATTCGATCTTCATGCCTTCGCAGAACTGGGCAAACAGGGCGTTCTGGCGCTGCTACAGGACTCGACGAATGTGGACCGTTCTGGCTATACGCCGAGCGAACGCGCTGTCAGGCCAAGGCTCGATGAGATCTTCTCCCAGGCGAAAAAGAAGCTGTTCTTCAGTTGCTTCTCGTCCTCGATCCACCGTATCCGGCTGGCGATGGAGTTGGCGCACCAGCATGGCCGCAAGGTTGCGATCATCGGCCGCTCGCTCGACAACTCGACCGAGATTGCGCAGGACCTTGGCTACCTCGATCTGCCGCAGGGGCTGATTATCAATCCCGGCCACATCAAGGATCATCCAGCCAACAAGATATGCATCATGATCAGCGGAACGCAGGGCGAGCCCATGAGCGCGCTGAGCCGTGCCGCGGTCAACAACCATAAGTTCGCGCACATCGATGCAGGCGATACCGTGCTGATGAGCTCGCGCGTCATCCCCGGCAATGAGAAATCCATCTACCGGGTCATCGACCATCTGGAGCGCCGCGACGCCAAGGTCATCTACGACGACGGTGCTTCGGGGCTGATCCACGTCAGCGGACACGGCAGCCAGGAAGAGCTGCGGCTAATGATTAACCTCGTTCGACCGAAGTTCTTCATCCCCGTGCATGGCGACTATCGCCATCTTAAGCGGCATGTGGAACTCGCCAGTTCGATGGGTGTGGTGGAGAAGACGATTCTGCTGGAGGACGGCGATGTCCTGGAGTTGGACAAGAACACCGCCACCAAGACCGGCAAAGTGACTGTGGGCCGCGTCTGCATCGACTCCGGCGGAGCCTCGAACGATGTTGTCGGAGACCTTGTCATCCGCGACCGTAAACACCTCAGCGAAGACGGGATCGTGTTGCCGATTATTGCCATCAATAAGCGGACAGGGCTGCTCGAGAACGCACCCGAGATCGTGATGCGCGGTATGGCAGTCGCCGAGGAGGGATTGATTCCCGAGGCACGGCAGATCGTGCAGCGCACGCTCGATAACTCCAGTCCGGAAGAGAAGGCTGACTACGGGGTCATCAAAGAGAAGATTCGCAATGACCTTAAACGGTTTATCCAGAAGAGCACAAGCCGCCGCCCTCTGATCATGCCGGTGATTCTGGAGATCTGATCCTCCGCAAGAACCAGACCAATGCGACCGCGGAGTTAGGCGGATAAAACGGATCAGGCTTTTATCCTCATCCGTGTCAATCCTTGTAATCTGCGGTCGATTGAATCTTGGAACTGCTTAGGCAAACCGGCCGCCAGCTTCGTCGGCCTCCTCGGCAAGACGGTGCAGCAGGGGTAGGAACTCAGGGTTTTTCTGACCGATGAAGAGGCCGTCATCCGTAAGAGCGCGGACAGCGGCCATGGCTCCTGAGTTTCGTGTGGTGATTGGGCGAATGATCGCGCACGGCGGAAACTTGCGGCTGAGGAAGTGCGCTGGCTCGGGCATGATGAGGTTGGCCTGCAACGTGTCGCCGTTGAGCGACTCCGGGTCTGTCTCTCCTTTGGCGCCGTGGAGGTCTGTAAAAGTAACGGTTGCGCCAGTTCCGCCCGGCCCATTGTCAACGTCGGTTAAGGGGAGTGCATTGCCTGCCTTGTCTTGCCAGGTTTGGAAGTGCATGGTCTCGCTGGGACCGATGCTGAGCAAGACGCGTAAGACTTCACGATTTGTTACTTTCTGGGCCAGTGTCGGGTAGAGACTGGTGCCCCCTTGCTCAATAAATGCAAAGTGGAACCCCGCTGTGAAGGCAATGGCCTGGAGGTGGGGAGTGATGCTTTTGGAGTTGTCATCGCTGAGGGAGCTGCCGGCGGTGTCGGCATCGGTCCTTGGAATTGCGGTATGACGGCCAACATTCAGGCTGGGGACGGCCTGGGCAAAAGGCGCGCCTGGGTCGACGTCAGGATTGGTAATGCTGCGGTAGCGGGACCAGAAGCTGGTATCCACGGTGAGTTGCATGAGATTGGTGAGGCGTTGCTTGCCGCTGGAGCCGGTTGCCATGCTGCCAGGGATCGTCGCGAAGGGGCTGAGATCAACTGCGCTGGCGCCCTTCGATTCGAGGTACGCCTTCAGGAAGGCGACGTGGCTGTTTTCGTCGTCGGTGTTGTCGGTAATGTACTGCGCCATGTCGCCATCGAGGATTCCGAGGGCGCCTATGTAAAGCGGATTTCCGCCGTTTGCGCCCGGGACGGCGCTGTCCAATACACCTCCGAGTTCGGTGTATTGCGTCCACAGATCGGCCTCGATCTGTTCGACAGCATTTAAGAACCGGAGAATTGCGATGTCGCCCCTAGTGAGGTTGCCGTCATCGCGGTCGTCCCGATCCTGACCAAAAGCGGATAGTGCGGTCCCCATCGTCGCTGCGCCTGCGGCTGCAATTCCGGTTTTTAAAAATGAGCGACGATTCGCAGATTTTTCGATTAAAGATTTGAATTGTTCCATTACTCTTCTCCTTTTCCATATGGTTGAGTCCGCCAAAAAGCGGCTCTGGTGAGGAGACAGTAGGCGTTTTCCTAGTGGCGTTTGTCATCAGGGTGTCAAAAGAATGTCACTTTTACAATGCAGAGCCAGGTTTTTGCGGGAGAAGAGTGGAATCGATCAGGAAGTTGCCGGGTAGAGGACGGGAGCCATGTGGCGTCGGCGGCGGAAGTGAAAGTAGATCAGAACGCTTATGACCGCCGCATAGGCGCACCATATCGAGGTGAACGCGTAGCGCATGACGATCATCACCACGACCAGCCCGATGATGTTGGCAATGCCCAGCGCGATGAGATAGCGGAATCCTGAAAGAAGTAGCGCACCGCAGGTTGCGATGACGTAGAGAACGGCAACGGTCGTTGTCGTCGTCGCACGGTTGAAGTAGACGATGCTATGTGCATGTGCGGAGACCTGCAGTGGGTATGCCGTGAGTCCCCACAGGATGTACAGCATCAGGCCACCGCCCAGCAGCACGAACCAGAACATGCGTCGTTGTTTCCGCTTCGTAGGCTCGATGAGGTACACGCTCAGAGGCAGCAGAAACGGCAACAATCCCTGCGCGTACAGCACAAAGGCAGCGCCCGCGTCGTGGGCAAAATAGGTGGGCAGAATGTTATCCAGTCCAAGCCAGACGAAGCCTTCGATGAACTGGTGCACGGCAAACAGAAGGGGCATCGCTGCAAACATCAGGGCGCGCCGATGTTTCACCTCGGCGAGTGTAGCGATTCCGATCGCACCCAGAACGGCGCTGCCGGTGAAGTTTGCTGTGGCTGAAAAACACATCTATCTTGGCCCTTTCGTATAAGTGGGATCATACGGCAGCGATTCGGTGCACAGGAGCCCGCACTTCTTTGCGGGGTATAGCGTGTAACCGCAGCAGATACCTTTGCCCTCCGTCGAACGCTGGTTGCTGATAGATTTATCTGGAGATGATCTCTTTCGCAAAGAGCACTTTTTCTCGGAGATTGCTTCCTGTTTTTATCAGCTCGACACTTCTTTTGACGCTTCCAATGATGGCGGCCCAGAAGCCGAAGATCATACCGCCGAAACGGCCTACCATTGGATTAGTGCTGGAAGGCGGCGGGGCACTGGGCTTCGCTCATATCGGTGCAATCGAGTGGTTGGAGGCGCACCACATTCCGGTGGATTATGTAGCCGGAACCAGCATGGGCGGTCTTGTCGGTGGCCTGTATGCAGCAGGCAACAGTCCCGATGAGATCAAGGCCTTCGTCGGACGCATCCACTGGCCCGGCGTGCTGAGTGGTCAGATTGCGTTTCAGGCGTTGAGCTATCGCAGGAAAGAGGACAAGCTCGCCTATCCCAATCGGCTGGAGTTTGGGCTGAAGCATGGGATCAGCGTGCCGAGGGGACTCAATTCCGGCGCGGCTGTTGGGTTGCTTTTTGACCGTACTTTGATGCCTTACTACGATCTGAAAAACTTTGACGATCTTCCCATTCCGTTCCGCTGCGTAGCGACCGAGCTTACGACAGGTAAGAAGCACGTCTTCGAGGATGGCTCCCTGGCGCAGGCCATGCGCGCGACCATGTCCATCCCCGGCATGTTTGCGCCCGTACAGCATGGCAACGAGATCTACTCCGATGGCGCAGCCGTCGACAATCTCCCCGTTGACGTGGCACGCGCCATGGGCGCAGACATTGTGATAGCGGTGTATTTGGACACGGGGCCGGTCAAACCCGAGAGCTTGAGTTCTCCGCTGGCCGTCGCCGGCAGAAACGTGTCGATCATGGTGGCCGAGAACGAACGGGACAGCATGAAGAACGCTACCGTCCTGCTGAAGGCAGACGTCAGCAAGTTCGGTGCAACTGACTTTGATAAAAGCGCGGACATTATTCCCTTTGGCGAGAAGGCCGCACAAGCCCAGGCTGCGGCGCTCGAAAAATATGCTCTCGACGACGCCGACTGGAAGGCCTATCTCGCAAACCGGAACTCCCGGCGACGGACGCATGTGCCCGTACCTCAATTCGTGGATGTCTATGGCCTGAAAGGCGCGGAACAGTCCGAGGTTGCCGCATCGTTCCAAAAGTTTGTTGGCAAGCCTGTAAACACAACGGCGATTGAGCAGAGTATCGCGGACCTAGAAGGCACCGGGACCTTCTCGATCATCAACTACAACCTGGTGGATAAGAAGGGCAAGCCGGGATTGCTGATTCGCCCAAGAACGAAGGACTACGCGCCTCCGTTTCTGAATCTGGGGCTGACTCTTTTATCGAACGACTCGAACAACATTCAGCTCGGGTTCGGAGCAAGGGCTACATTTCTCAATATTGCCGGACCTCGTTCTGAGTTGCGCATCGACGGCATGGTGGGGCAGGTCGCGGGCTTCGACGCGGAGCTTTACAAACCGCTGACACTGGCCACGCGATGGTTCGTCGCCCCGCACGCCTATGTCATGCATTCGGAGACTGGCTACTACTCCGGCAGCAACCAACTGGCGCAATTCAAGCAGCGGAGAAACGGGCTGGGCGCGGACGTAGGGTACCAGTTCAACGCAAGGACGGAGCTGCGCGCGGGCGAGGACTACCAGTGGTTTGGCGAACGCCGCACTGTCGGAAATCCAATCGGTCAGGAATTTAATCTAACTCCTCTGGTCACCTCAGTACGGTTTCAATATCTCGGTCAGGATGAGGTCATGCTGCCGACCAAGGGTTCGGAGGTGCGGTCGAATTTCAGCTACTACACCCAGCGCCCGAATTCGAATGACGGCCTCTCGCAGCTTAATATCACCACGGAGCACTTTATTCCCTCGGGTAAGCGCGGCATCCTCTTTGCTACTGCGAGCGGAGGCACGAGCTTTGGCGCATCGAACCTCGGCCTCGCCGGATTTTCGCTTGGCGGCCCTCTGCGCTTGACCGCCTATGACCGTGGCGAGCTTCTTGGGGACGACTACTTCCTCGGACAGGCTGGCTACCTGGTTAGACTGTCGCATCTGAATCCCATCTTCGGAGACGCAATCTATGCAGGTGGCTTCTACGAGGTTGGCAAGATTAACGGTGGCAACTCGGACACGCCGTCCGTGCCCAATGATGGGACCGCCATCGTGGTGTTGAAGACGCTGATTGGCCCGGTCTACGGCGGCGGCAGTATCGGTGGCAGCGGGCACTATAAGTGGTACTTCGGGCTGGGCCGAATCTTTTGAGGTTGAAGGAAGACTGATGAGTAATCTGGTAACGCTCGATATGATTCGCGCAGCGCAGCAGCGGCTTGCCGGGGTAGCGGTCCGAACGCCACTCTACCGGCTGGAGCGGGCCCGTCTGAGAATGGCAAAGCTCGCCGAGCCGGACTTCGACATCTATATCAAGGCGGAGAGCGAGCAGCCCATCGGCAGCTTCAAGCTGCGCGGGGCCTACAACATGGTGGCGCAGCTATCGCTTGAGGCGCTCAAGCGTGGAGTCATCACCTACTCCAGCGGCAATCACGCCCAGGGCGTTGCTTATGCGGCGCGTGCTCTCGGCGCAAAGGCTGTCATCGTTATGCCGGACAATACCCCGGCGATCAAAAGGGCGGCAACAAAGGCTCTCGGCGCGGAGATTGTCATGGTGGGCCCGGCATCTTCGGAGCGACAGGCCAGGGCCGAAGAGCTTGCCCGACAATTTGGCTACGCGGTGATTCCGCCCTACGACGATGCTGCCATCATCGCCGGACAGGCAACCTGCGCGATGGAGATTCTGGAGCAACTGCCCAGCGTCGACCTGATTCTTACGCCGGTTAGTGGAGGCGGCCTGTTGAGCGGAACCGGTGCAGCCGTAAAGCTGACCGCGCCCACCGTGCAGGTCTGGGGGGCGGAGCCGGAACTGGCGGCAGACGCAAAAGAGAGCTTTGAGGCTAAGCGCTTGATTAAGTGGCCTGCGGAAAAAACGACCCAGACCATAGGCGACGGTCTCCGTACCCAAAGCCTTGGCGCGCTGAACTTCGAGCACGTGATGGCCTATGTTGATGGAATCATCGCAGTCACCGAAGCCGAGATTCTTTCGGCGATGGGCGTAGTGCTGACGGCTACCAAGCTTGTTCCCGAGCCCAGTGGCGCGGTAGCTCTTGCCGCAGCTTTGTACCATGCTCACGAGCTCCCCCACGTGCGCAAGGTGGCGATTGTGCTGAGCGGAGGAAACCTGGAGCCGGAGTTGCGAAAAACTCTGGAGCGACATTGAAAGCGATGGAGGGTACAGTCTCTCCGGTGCACTACCACTTTTGTATCAGCGTATTCGGACAAAATTGCGGTACGCTAAGTGACAGTCACAAGGAAGATGCGTGTCAGGGATCCTAAAATTGGCTGAGCTTTCCTCCTCTCGACATGCCCCTCTCCAACCCAGCAAGGTGATCCCCCTTCTGGTGTTGTCAGCGATAGGTGCGTTCATCTTCACCGTAGGCGGCGGCTTGATCGTCTACTCGAACACACGGCACCTGATCGAGATTCGTAACTGGCTGGATCACTCTCAAACGATTCTCAGCAATATCCAGATGGAGTCGCAGCGTCTCGACCGGCTCAGTTCCAGCATGCAGCTGTTCCAGGCGACCGGGGACGCAAACAATCTGCGTGCTTCCGAAGCCTCCGCAGCCGCCGTCCAGAGCGGTGTCTCCACCCTGCAAAATCTCTTGCAGGATAATGCCTCCCAAAAACGTCATGCAGATGAACTGGGGACCTCGGTCGACACATTAACTCATTCAGTGGAGGCTTCTCGGCAATCGAGGACCGTTCCCGATCAGCAGATTCAATCCTGCCGCAACGTTCTTAATGTGATCCAGCAGGAAGAGCGCGGCCTGTTGCAGCAGCGCTCAAACGAATCGCAGGAAAGCGGTGTCCGAAGCCTGCTCGCTGGTGCCGGTTATCTAGGATTGTTGCTGATAGTGCTGGTCGTGCTCTTCGGGTTTCTCATTCGCGATGCTTTGCGCCGCCGCTCGTTTGAGAAACAGTTGTCCGTCGCCAACGATCACCTCGAAGCCACCATCGAGGCACTCGAGCGCCGAGGAGCAGAGGCCGCCCTCCTGAAGGCGACCCGCGACGAACTGCATCTGTGCGTCACTGCAGCCGACGCTCAGGCCTGCACCTGCCGTCATCTAGAGGCGCTCGTTCCCGGAAGCAGCGGCGCAACCCTAATCATCAACAATTCGCGCAGCATGTTGGAGATCGCGGCTACATGGAACAATCCATTGTCGCTTGCTGACGGCTTTTCTCCTGATGCCTGTTGTGGCCTCCGCGCCGGCCATCTGCGCTGGCGTTCTCCCGGTCACTCCGCCATCAACTGCAGTCACTTCACCGGCGTGCCACCTGAAAATTATGTCTGCATCCCCCTGGCCGCGCAGGGCGAGACCCTCGGCTTTGTCTATCTCACCTTTCCTACGCAGGAGATCGCGGACTTGGCACGCAGTCGCATCTTGCAGGTCAACGAGATGGTTGAGCTGGCAGCGATGACCATCGCCGGTCTCAATCTGCGGGCCAAGCTTGAAAATCAATCCATCCGTGACGGTCTCACCCGGCTCTTCAATCGCCACTTCATGGCAATCGCCCTGGAGCGTGAAGTGCACCGTGCTCTCCGCAGCACAAGTCCTCTGGCTGTCCTGATGATTGACGTGGATCATTTCAAGGCCTTCAACGACGCTTTTGGCCACGAGGCGGGCGACACTGTTCTCCGCGAGGTCGCCGAGTGTTTCCGGCAGTCGGTCCGCAGCGAAGATGTGGTCTGCCGCTATGGCGGCGAGGAGTTCATTATCATCCTCCCTGAGACCAACGAGGAGACCGCCGTTGAGCGTGCGGAATTGATCCGTCAGGCCATCAGCAAGCTGCGTGTGCAGTCCAAGGGAGAGACCCTGCGCCAGATTTCGGTGTCCATCGGCATAGCCATGTATCCCGCTCCTGCCCGCGACGCTACCGACCTTGTCCGCCTGGCCGACCGCGCCCTGTACGACGCCAAACATGCCGGCCGCGACCGCGTCCACGTAGCCCGCGAATCAGCGACTGCCTGAACTGCATTTCCTCTCATCAGCCGCTATCATGGCCTACTGGCTCTCCCCAATCTCGAATGGAGCGTCTAATAACTGTCTATGCGGTCTCTCTCTCTTCAGCGAACTCTTCGGCAACGATTGGCCATCTCGGTATCGGCAGCGCTGCTGGTCGCAGCCGGCATTGCTGTTGCGCAAAAGCCCAAGGACCAATCCGGATATGACCGCGCGGCCCGCGCCACCGTGCTTCACCAGGCCAACGTGTATGTCACCGCTGACGCCGACGCGCAAAAGCTCTCCGTGGTTACTCCCGGCCACGAGGTCGTCATCGTTCAGCGCAACGGCCCGTGGATTCAGGTCTTCGCCAACACCGACGTCGAAGACACCAACGACGACAACAAGCCCGAGTTCAGCGATGACAGCGACACCGTCACTCCAGCTTCGGGGTGGATTCGCGACAAAGGGGTCGTGACTCCATCGACCTCCGGCGGCGACGCCATCCTCTACGGTGCTGCGGCCAACTTTGAAGACGAAGCGGCGCAGCCACACGCGCCCAAGGGAGCGGCAAAGTCAGCGCACCTACTTTACGAGCGCGCCGCCGATTATTTTCCGCAGTCTTCCTTCGCCCCGGCAGCGGCATGGCGTGCTGCCGATATCCGTTGGCAGTTGGAGAAGGAGGATATCAGCACTCTGCCCAGCGCCAAGGAGCAGGAGGCTTATCTTCGTCCCCAGATTTACGACGGCGAGATGAAGAAGGTCATGAAGATGTACCCCGACACCAAATATGCTGCCCTCGCCGCTTACGATTTGCTCGACAACAAGCTCTGCGGCGATTGGCAGGGTCTGCCTAAGTGTCCTGAGATGGAGGCGGGCCTCTACGAGAAATACGCGCAGCGATATCCCGACGGTCCCAAGGCAGCCGAAGCTCTGTATAACGCAACCTACCGCCAGGGCGTAGCTGTCACCATGTACACCGTGCAGGACGACCGCAAGCGCGCTGAGGAGGCCGGGCAGCGAGCCACGGCACTAGCTCAGGAGCTCAAAGAAAAGTATCCGCAATCGGACTACACCGCACGCGCTGCCGCCATCGTTTACAAGGTGCAACAGCAAATCCCTATCTTCGGCGACGATCGCGATTGAAGATGGCTTCATCCCGTGAAGCTTGGTGCAACAGCCTTTGACAGCTTGAGTTCAAAGACAGATCCATGTATCTATGGAGCCATGGCAAACCAGAACACATTCAACCTGCCTGATACCATCGCCGTCCTCACCCGTACCCCCACCGCGCTCGATGCGCTGTTGCGTGGCTTGCCTGACATATGGGTTCGCCACAACGAAGGAGAGGGCACATGGAGCGCCTACGATATCGTGGGCCATCTGGTCTTCGCCGAAAGTACCGACTGGATGCCCAGAGTGCGTAGGACGCTGGAGAGCGGCGAAGCCCGGCCATTCGATCCCTTTGACCGTTTCGCACAATTGAAAGCGAACCATGGCAAGTCACTCGAAGAGTTGCTCGACGAATTTGCTCGTCTGCGTAAGGAGAATCTTGCCTCACTCGATGCCCTGAATTTGCTGCCTGACGATCTCGAGCGCCGAGGAAGGCATCCGGCACTGGGTTCTGTGACGTTGGCGGAACTGCTCGCGACATGGGCCGTTCACGACTTTACCCATCTGCATCAATTCTCTCGCGTGATGGCCCACCAATATCGCGACGCAGTTGGTCCATGGAGCGCCTATCTGGGCGTCTTGCAGTGCACGGGCCACAGCGCTTCCTGACAATTCTTAGCTATGTAAGCATGGAGGCATGAGCGATTCTTTGACTGACCGTTCTGATGCTACTTCCCATAACCCCTCTCTCATCCTGCGTCCCGTTGCGCTCGAAGACGCCCAAGCGATCTCAGAGCTCAGCGCACAACTTGGCTATGAGGTATCCAGTGAAGCGATCTCGCAACGCCTCGGGCAAATGCCCTCGCACGCTGGCAGCCGCGCAGCCTTTGTCGCCTGCCTGAAGAATTCGGGCAGCACCGAGATCGTTGGCTGGATCGAAGTGACTCTCATGCACGAGTTGCAATCATCATCCTTCGCGCTCATTACAGGGCTCGTCGTCAGCGAAGCCCATCGTAGTCTGGGCATCGGCAAGCGGCTCTGTGCCCAGGTCGAATCATGGAGCAGGGAACAAGGCGTTGCAAAGATCCGGGTTACTTCCCGCATCTCCCGCGAGGGGGCGCACCGATTCTATCTGCGTGAAGGTTTCGAGCGTATTAAAACCTGGAAAGTGTTTGAGAAGATGCTCTCGTAGGCAACTGGCTGCCGTATCGTCGAGACGCCATTTAGGATGGGTCTATGCCAATTTTTCAAGTGATCATTCTTGCCATCGTGCAGGGTCTCGCCGAGCTTCTGCCCGTCTCCAGCTCCGCCCACGTCGTCGTCGCGGAGAAGCTGCTGGGTCTCGATCCCTCCTCGCCCCCCATGACGCTGCTATTGGTCATGCTGCACACCGGCACCATGTTCGCCGTCATCGTCTACTTCTGGAGCCAGTGGAAGCGGACCTACTTCTCCAGCTCCGACGCCTTCAAGCGCTTCGCCATCCGCGCCATCTGGGCCTCGATCCTGACCGCCATCATCGGTTATCCCATCATCAAGGTTATTGAGAAAACCGCCTTCGCCGGAGCAACCAAGGGTGAGATCGAGTCCCTCTTCGGACGCCTCGACCTGATCGCGCCCGCGCTCGCTGCAGCCGGCATCCTCATCCTCATCGCTGGCCTGATTGAAAAACGGCGCATGGGCGTACACGAGCAGGTCTATGGCGACAGCGTCACCATGCGTCAGGCTGGCTGGATCGGTGCGATTCAAGGCCTCTGCCTGCCCTTTCGCGGCTTCTCCCGCTCCGGCGCGACCATCTCTGTCGGCATGTTGACGGGAGCCAGCAAAGACCGGGCCGAGCGCTTCAGCTTTGCTCTCGCCGTCATTCTCACTCCTGCCGCTATCGGTAAAGAAGTTTTGCGGCTATTGAAGGCAACGCACGCGGCAGCGGCCAGCGGCACGCCCATCGACCTGCACAACAGCATAATGATGAGCCTGCTGGGAATGGTCTTCGCCTTCCTCGCCGGTCTGGTTGCTCTGAAGTGGCTCAGTAGCTGGCTTGAGCAAGGCCGTTGGTATCTCTTCGGAATCTACTGCCTCGTAGCCTCAGCAGTCGTCTTCTACCTTCACTACGGTCCCCGGCACCTCTAGGGAACCTCTGATTAAGTCCTCGTTTATTTAAGGGCACGGCTTCAGCCGTGCCGTAAGTCTAATAAAATCAACAGGGCTTTAGCCCTGAGGAACGTCTCTGGGAATAAATCAGAGCACCTCTAGGACACGCCAACTTCACAAGCAAGAGGATTCAGCCGCGCGTATACATCCACGCCCAGTAGATAAGGGGAAGTTGGAGAGGAACCCTCAACCACTGCAGCCAGCTCTGCCCTGCAAGACCGGGCAGAGGCAGGTGGGCAGCCGCAGTGTAAATGTTTGCAGGCCAGACGGCGATCAGCAATGCTACCAGTCCCCACGCGGCAAGACGCCGGGTAGACGGCACCAGCAGACCGATGCCGCCCAGCATCTCAGCCACTCCACTGATGTCGATCAATAGCAGATGGGCTGGAAGAGCGGGAGGCATAATTCGCAGGTAAGCGTCGGGGATGATAAAGTGCAGCATCCCTGCCACGATGAAGATCAAGCCAAGGATCACTCTTCCGGCCATATCGATCTATCCTCTATGCGCTACGAACAGCAAAGCATCCCGCTTTTTCAGACCTTGGCGACTACCGCAGGATATCTTCCAGAACCAGGGAGAGTTCAGTCTTTTCATCACGATACTTGACGATCACCGGAGCAGAGATACTCAACCCCCACTCCTGCCCCTTCCCCTTGGTCACAACGCGCGAACCCGGCACCACCACGGCTCCTTCAGGGATGATCAACGGCATCTCGGCAGTGGCCTTATATACCTCGCCACGCACCAGGTCGTAGACCGGGGTTCCTCGCGTCAGCACGGTTCCGGCGGCTAAGACCGCACGCTTCCGCACGATGGTGCCTTCATAGACTCCGGTATTTCCACCTACCAGCACGCCATCTTCAATAATGACAGGGCTTGCATTTACCGGCTCCAGTACGCCGCCGATTTGTGCCGCGGCGCTCAAATG
Source organism: Granulicella sp. (assembly GCA_041691255.1). Taxonomy (GTDB): domain Bacteria; phylum Acidobacteriota; class Terriglobia; order Terriglobales; family Acidobacteriaceae; genus Edaphobacter. The sequence continues at coordinate 62,795 of JBEPUY010000006.1, forward strand.
CACCATCTTGCCGATCTGCGCGCAGCTCCCCACCAGCGCATGAGAGTCTACCATCGTCCCCTCATCCACATAGGCACCCACGTTGATGTAGGAAGGAGGGATAACTGCAACTCCCTTAGCAACGTAGGCTCCCGAACGAATGCTAGATCCCCCCGGCACCACCCGCACTCCATCCGCCACCGCGAATCGTCGTGCCGGATAGGTCCATTTATCGACGAACGATAGCCCATCCCCGCATCCCATCTCCACCATCGATCCCAGGCGGAAACCGAGCAGGATGCCGCGTTTGATCCAGGCATTGACGCGCCATCCCAGCACGGAGTCATCCGGCTCTGCAGATCGCAACTCCCCAGCTTCCAGCCCCTTCCGGAGCTCCAGAAACGCTGCCTCAGCTTCTTTATTCCCCACCGCAGCCGCACCCTGCGCAAACCAATGCTCGATCCGTTCCTGCAACGTTCCGTCCAGACTCACTTGTCACCTTTTTCTAAAGTTATTGATTCTAGGAACCTTATTAAAACATTCGCAGGTCTTCCCGGGTTTGCGGAACACCCACCAGCAAACCAAGCTCTCCGACCATGCACTCCAGCTTCCGCCGTGTAGCGGGCGAAACCGCAACCATCGGCAACCGCAGGACATCCTCGCCTCGACCGAGCATTGAAAGCACCGCCTTGATGGGCGCCGGATTTGGCTCCCAGAAGTGGGCCTGCATCAGTCGGAAGAATTGCCTATTAATGCGCCGCGCGGTTACCCAGTCATTCTCCATGGCAGCGCCAATCATCCGCGACATCTGCCCCGGAATCGCATTGGAGGCCACTGAAATCAAGCCGCTTCCGCCCAGGGAAATTACAGGCAATGCGATCCCGTCGTCGCCAGCAAACACCTTGAAGTTTCGCGGAGCCGTAGTCAGCAGCTCAGTGATCTGCGCCAGATTTCCGCTGGATTCCTTGATTCCGATGACGTTAGGCAACTCTGCCAGCCGTAAAACCGTGGCAGGCTCCAGATTAGCGCCCGTGCGTCCCGGAATGTTATAGAGCAGGACCGGCAGGTCTACCGCTTCGGCAACCGCTCTGAAGTGTTGATACTGGCCCTCTTGCCCCGGACGGTTGTAATAGGGATTCGCCGTTAAGATTCCTGTGAGCCCATGTACCTGTGCCAGTTTCCGCGCTTTGGCTACAGCTTCATGTGTCGCATTATGCGTACATCCGGCAAACACCGGAACCCGTCCTGCTGTGGCCGCAACCACCAACTCGACGACGCGAAGCCACTCGGCTTCCGTCAGCGTCGAAGCCTCGCCAGTGGTGCCGCAGGGAACCAGAAAATCAATTCCGCTCTCGATCTGCCAGTTCACCAGGGCATGAAGCGCAGGCTCATCTACGCCGCCATCCTTGCGAAAAGGTGTGACCAGCGCCGTTCCACATCCCATCAGTTCCATAGTAACTGCAAGTTTAGCATCGGCCCATCTGCTCGCCTTTCACTAGCCATTCGTTCTAGCTTGTCAGGTGGGACCAGAAAAATATAAAGCCGATCAGAAAGAACAACACAATAAGCGAAAGCCAAACTACTCGGCGTTTCTGTCCTGCTGTTGTTCTCTCGATCCGAATATACCGAGTCAGATTACGCAGAGAAAGATCTTTGCGCGCTGCCCACCAAGCGTTCGGATCTTCGGTCATACCGCATCTCCCTGCGTAGTATGTACCGAGACTACTTGCACTCACAGCCAATGTCACCGCTAAACCCACTCGCCCTTACGCATCAACGGTTCAGTCGTTCCATCTGCGGCGATTCCATCCACATCCATTGCGCCGGAACCGATCATCCAGTCCACGTGGATCAGGCTGGCGTTTGCACCACGCTTGGCCAACTCTTCCGCGTCCATCTTTTCGCCGCCAATCAGGCAGGTCGAATAGGCCTGCCCAAGTGCAATGTGGCTGGCTGCATTTTCATCGAACAGTGTGTTCCAGAAGAGCACACCGCTCTGGGCGATTGGTGAAGAATGAGGCACCAGTGCCACCTCTCCCAGTCTTCGAGCGCCATCGTCCGTGCTGATCAGCCGGTTGAGCACGTCCTCGCCAGCCGTTGCCGTCGCTTCGACGATCTTTCCGCCAACAAATTTCACCGCAATATTTTCAATCAGCGTTCCCTGATGCGAGAGCGGCTTCGATGCCCGTACCGTACCGTCGACCCGATTCATATGCGGCGTGGTGAAACACTCCTCGGTAGGAATATTGGGTTGGCAATAGACGCCGTTTCCCGCGGTCGTGCCACCACCCGCCCAGAGATGGTCGTCGGCCAGTCCTACCGTGAGATCTGTTCCCGGCCCCTTGAAATGAAGGGCAGAGAACCGCTTTCCATTCAGCAAATCGACGCGCTTCTTCAGCCGTTCTCCGTGCTGCCGCCACTCGACGACCGGATCGTCCGCATTGATGCGCGAGGCAACAAAGATCGCCTCCCACAGCTTGGCCATAGCGATGTCCTCGAGCTCATCCGGAAACACCAGCTTTGCCCACTCCGGCGTTGCGCAGGCTACGATCGTCCAGTTGATCTCGTGACGCGTAATCAACTCCATCGCAGGCTTGCCGGCCTTCGAGGCTGCTACGTTGGCCCGTGCCACCTTCGCCGGGTCCTGCTTTGCCAGCAGCGCAGGATTTGCGCCTGCAATGGCTAGCCGCGCAGCTCCGCTCCTGAATCCCTCGGCGATTCCATCCTGCAGCCACTTCGGCGCGTAATCGAAGCTGGCATCCGGAGCATAAGCAAACCGGGCCAGCACGGACGGATCGTCGCCATAAAACGTCGTCACCAGCAACGCGCCAGCTTTGTAGGCATGTTCGGTGATCCGTCGCACCAGCGGCAGAGCTTCCATGGGAGCCGACATGATGAGTTCCTGACCCGCACGTAAGCCCAGACCAACCTTTACGGCCACCTCAGCCAGCCGGTCCAGCTTCTGGTCGAACGCTAAATCCGCAAACTTCGCCGTTACTGCTTCCATTGTGCTCATGGCAATCCCCGTTCGCTGCAGACCTAAATCTGCGTATAAATATTTTGAAAGTCGTAGCAGCCTTTGCGAGACGAAAGCCACTCCGCCGCGCGCACTGCGCCTTCGGCGAATCCGCGCCGCGAGAACGACTCGTGGGTCAGCGTCAGCTTGTCTGCATCGCTCTGCGCTACAAGAATATGAGTGCCGGGAGCATCGCCCTCGCGCTTCGATTCGATAGGAACTTTCTGATAACCGGATGCCGTTTCAACAGCTGTTGCCAGCGTAATCGCGGTTCCGCTGGGCGAATCCAGCTTGGTGACATGATGTGTCTCTTCAATAGAAAACTGGTATCCAGCATTCTTCAGCGATTCGCCTAACTTTGCTGCTAACTGGAACAACACCTGAACGCCGATGGAAAAATTCGTCCCGTACAACAGCCCCGCCTGCTTGCGGTCAGCAAGGGCTTTCATATCGGGCAGTCTGTCATACCAGCCAGTTGTGCCCACCACCATCTTTGCGCCCGTCGCCAGACAGGCTCGCATGTTCTGGACCACGGCCTCCGGTGCGGTGAAGTCGATGACAACGTCAAAGCCCGCAACAAAAGGCGGAGTCAGCGCGGACGCATTCGCATTTTCCTTGGCGTCCAGTACGTGGACCCCGTGACCGCGTTCCGCTGCAACTGCAGCCACCAGCTTGCCTGTCTTTCCCTGTCCTAGGACCAATATCCGCATGTGTTCCTCTCTATGCTTTGACTGCAACCGGAACCCGAGCCGCCACATCAAACACGGTCTCGTCCGGATCTGCAAAGAATTGCTTGTGCAGACTGCGCACGGCCTCTTCGACATCTTCTTCGTCGATCATGAAGCTCATGTTGATCTCGCTTGCCCCTTGAGAGATCATGCGCACGTTCACATGGCTGACCGCGCTGAAGACCCGCCCTGCAATTCCGTTGTGGCCACGAATATCTTCGCCCACCAGGCACACCAGCGCTTTGCGGCCTTCATACTTTACGTCTGCGATTCTGCCAAGCTCTTCGCAGATCTCCGGCAGCTTCTCATTCGAGTCCACCGTCAACGAGATGCTTACCTCGCTGGTCGAAACCATATCGATCGCGCACTTGTACTTGTCGAAGACATCGAACACGGCCTTCAGATAGCCATGCGACATCAGCATGCGGCTGGCGACGACATCGATGATGGTCAGTCGCTTCTTCGCCGCAATGCTCTTGAAGGGGCTGGCGCACTTCGGAGCCAGCGCCGTGATCTTGGTGCCTTCGTTCTCCGCATTGCGCGAGTTAAGCACCCACACAGGGATGCTCTTCTGGACAGCAGGGAGAATGGTGGCAGGATGCAACACCTTCGCTCCGAAGTAGGCCAGTTCCGCAGCTTCTTCAAAGCTGATCGTCTTGACCCGCAGCGCATCCGGGCAGATGCGAGGATCGGTGGTCATGATGCCGTTGACATCCGTCCAGATTTCGATAGCGCCAGCATGCATTCCGCCGCCCACCAGGGCCGCGGTGTAGTCGCTGCCGCCGCGTCCCAGCGTGGTGGTGATTCCTTCTACAGTTGCTCCGATGAATCCACCCATGACTGGTGTCTGACCAGCTTCAACCAAAGGCAGAACCATCTCGGCGAGCTTTGACTCAATCGCCGCTTCCTGCGGTACGGCCTTGCCATAGTTGGCGTCGGTCACAATGCAGGTGCGGGCATCGACATGGACGCCCTGTAAGCCACGCTGTTCGAACGCTGCTGCAACCATGCGGCTCGACAGCCGCTCGCCAAAGCTCACCACCAGATCATTGGTGCGCTCCGTAAGTTCACCAACTGCGGCAATGCCGCGCAGCAGATCGTCCAGCGCGTCGAACTCATGGTTAATCGTCGGCTGCAATTGAACGAAGCGTTCGCCCTCCAGCAAGTCAGCCGTCGTATCAATATGCCGATGCCGCAGCCTTGCGCTGATCGCCAGCGCGCCCGCCTTGTCATCGCGTCCCGCTGCGGCAGCCGCAGCCAGCAATTGGTCGGTCACCTTGGCCATCGCCGACACGACGACGACAGCTTCCAGCCCGCGCTCTCGGCGTCCACGAACGATTGCCGCAGTCCGATCGATCGCCTTCGCGTCTTCGACCGAGGTTCCGCCAAATTTCATCACTACTAACTGTTCGCGTACTGTGCTCAAGCTGTCACCGCCACGGCCGGTGCTACCGCCACGCTTAACTTATCCAGCTTGCCCAGCAACGCCAGAACCTCGGCGTTCAGAACGGCAGCTCCTGCCGCTCCGCGAATCGTATTGTGCGAGAGCACGACGAACTTCCAATCCAGCAGGCTGCACTCGCGCAGGCGGCCCACGGTTGTCGTCATGCCATTGCCGCGCATCCTGTCCAGCCGGGGCTGCGGGCGGTCAGCCGCAGGGTCGTACTCCACTGGCTGCGATGGTGCCGTCGGCAGATGCTGTCCTTCCAACGGCAGAAACTCGCTCCACGCCGCCAGAATCTCTTCTCGCGTAGCTTTCTTGCGCAGCTTGATGCTGACGCACTCGGTATGCCCGTCCTCGACCGCCACGCGGTTGCAGTGGGCGCTTACTTTTGCGTCCAGCATGTCGACTTTTTTGCCGCTCAGCGTGCCAAGCAGCTTGCCGACCTCTTCCTGCATCTTCTCTTCTTCATTTTTGATGAACGGCACCACATTACCCATGATGTCGAGGGAGGGAACACCGGGATATCCCGCGCCGCTCACCGCCTGCATCGTGGTTACGAAAACACTCTCAACTCCGAACCGCTCTTCCAGCGGCTTCAGGGCCATGACCAAACCGATCGTGCTGCAGTTCGGATTAGTCACGATATAACCGCCCTTGCCGCCGTTTTCTTTGCGCGAGCTCTGGGCTTCGATCAGGGAAAGATGGTCTGCATTGACCTCAGGAATGACCAACGGCACGTCCGCAGCCATGCGGAACGCGCTGGAGTTTGAGATGACGGCGCAGCCCACGGAGGCAAACTTCGGCTCCAGCTCTCGCGCAATGTCGGCGTCGAGTGCTGCAAAGATAATCTTAGGCAGTTCGCCAACGGTGCCTTCGGGCACATTGGGCTGCATCGTCATCGCGGCAATGTGTTTTAGCAGCGGGGTGTCCAGCTTCCAACGGCAGGCTTCGCCGTACGTTTTGCCCGCGCTGCGATCGCTCGCCGCCAGCCACGCAATCTCAAACCACGGATGATTGCTCAATAATTGAATAAATCGCTGCCCGACCATACCGGTCGCGCCAAGAATTCCGACCTTGCGCCGTTCCATATCTTCAAGAATAACGCGACGCGGGCACTACCGTCACACGCACTTTGGCCGCCCATCGCGATTAATCAGCATTTCGGAAGAATGAGGCTGCGAGAAGGCATAGTCGCCTGACTCGGCGGCTCTTATTTTTTGATGGAAAAGGTGAAATTCGCCGCTTCCGTTGCGTGGGGCTTGACCGTAACCGTCATCGTCTGCTCGCCCATCTTCTCGTGTACCGCCGCCAGAGTGTAGGTTCCTGCCGGTAAGCTCTTGATCTCGAAGTGGCCATTGCCGTCGGTTACGGCGAAAAAGGGAGTAGCTGAGACATTGATGAACGCATTCATCCAGGGGTGGTTATTGCACCGCACCGGCATCATGATCTCAGGCTGAGGAAAGTTTTTTACCTCGGGTGCGCCCTTCGGTCCCTGAGAGATATCAATCTCCTTGTTGGTTCCCGCTGCTGGGATGGTGTGGATGTTATGCATGGTTCCGTCCGAGTTGCGGAATTCGACCGATCCTCCTCGCATCACTGCGATTACATGGGGAACGTATTTGCAGCCAATCTGATCAAGCACCACGGGAGCTACGGAGGTGGCAGAGGCAGACATCGCTGCCGGAGGGCCACTTTTGATGTAAATGTAGACATTTGCCAGCTTGCCGTCATGAACGACATACTGCTCGGCGAAGTTTTCGCCGCCCATCATGGAGCAAACTGGGTCCTGGCTCATGTCGATGAGGATGCGTTCAGGAGCCTTCCCTGCGAAATGTACTGTCCCGCTGACCGTCCCCAGCGTTGCAGGATCAAGCGGCGCGGCTGGTTGAGCAGGGGCAGGCGCTGCATTGGTCTGAGCGCTCTCCGGACTCGTTTGAGCCGGTGTCTTTGGCTTGCAGCCTGTGAATCCGACCACTATGCCACCCATCACTATTCCAGCCGCTAGCCAACCCAACCTCTGCTTCATGCCAACCTCGCTCCTGTAAGTAGCTTCTTTTATGCCTATGCTGTCTGCGGCATCTCCATCGCCTGCAATACCGCATCCGCAAATGCCTTAGTGCCGCTTGTTCCGCCGACATCCTTCGTCAGCGTCTTGCCTTCCCGATATACCTGCTCCAGCGCGTCCTGTACGCGAATTGCCGTCGCGCTTTCGCCGATGTGATGCAGCATCAGCACCGCGCTTTGCAGCAGTGCCGTGGGGTTCGCCATGTCTTTTCCGGCAATGTCCGGGGCTGAGCCGTGCACTGCTTCAAAGATCGCGCACTCCGTTCCGAGATTCGCACCGGGCACCAGGCCGAGGCCGCCTACAAACGCGCTGCATAGGTCGCTCAGAATATCGCCGTACAGGTTTTCCGTCAGCAGGATGTCGTACTGGTAAGGGTTCATCACTAGTTGCATGCAGGTGTTGTCCACGATGTGTTCTGCGTAGGTAACCTCAGGAAAGCCCTCGGCAACCGTCCGACAGCAGCGCAGGAACAGGCCATCCGATAGCTTCATGATGTTCGCTTTGTGGATAGCGTGGACCTTCTTCCGGTTATGCTTCCTCGCGTAGTCGAATGCAAACTTCGCGATTCGCGTCGAGCCTTTCTCGGTAATGATCTTCAGCGCCTGCACCACACCCGGGACCACTACATGCTCGAGTCCGGCATACAGGTCCTCCATATTTTCGCGCACGATAATCAGGTCGATGTCGGGATAGTTCGTCTTCAGTCCGGGCAGGCTCTTGACTGGCCGGAAATTGGCGAACAATTCGAATTTCTGGCGCAAGGTTACGTTGATCGAAGCAAAGCCACCGCCGATTGGTGTCGTCACCGGGCCTTTGAGTGCCACTCGGTTTTCTTCGATCGAGTCATAGAGCACCTTCGGGATGTACTCTCCGGTCGTCTCGAAAGCTTCCGCTCCTGCCGCATAGCGATCCCATTCAAAGGCGACGCCCGTGGCTGCTCCCGCTGCTTCAACAATCTTTACCGTCGCGCCTGAAACCTCAGGGCCAATGCCATCGCCCGGAATCAACGTAATCTTATGAGTTTTTGCCATACATCCTTCTGCTATCGCCGTTTCTTTAGATCTTTACCGTTCAACAGCTCTTCCAATTCAGCCTTGAACTCGCGCACATCCTTGAAGTCTCGATAGACGCTTGCAAACCGGATATAGGCAACCGTGTCAATGTCTTTCAACCGGGACATTATTAGTTCTCCTACCTCGCTGGTCGAACGCTCGCGCTCCGGCGAGTCGACCACGTAGGCCTCTGTCTCATCCACAATCTGCTCGAGCTTTACTGCGGAGACAGGGCGCTTTTCGCATGCATGAAGAAGTCCGCTCAACACCTTCTGCCGGTCAAACTTCTCGCGGCGGCCGTCCTTCTTCACGACCATGTAGGGGATTTCGTCGATCCGCTCGTAGGTAGTAAACCGCTTGTGGCAGCCTTCACACTCGCGGCGGCGGCGGATGGAGTCCGCATCTTTACTCTCTCGTGAATCAACAACTCGATCCTGGGCAAAACCACAGTAGGGGCACTTCATCGTAATAATTCGATTCTAGCAGTGGAGTCCACCCCTGCAGCGCTGCCGCAGATCACGCAGGGAGTTAGAGCAAAATGCTAGCTGCCTATCTTCGCAACGGTTTCAGGTGAATTGCCGGCAGCCTCACTCTCGGTCGCTAGCTTCTTTAGGCTCACATGCTCCACCCGCGAGTACACCAGCCCCGTAGGAATGATGCAGAGGAAGGTGACCAGCAGCAGCAGCGCTCCACATGCTGTCGCAGCCTCAATGGGGGCGCCATAAAACGCATGCATCGCCGCCGCCGTCACGGCAATCTGGGTAAACCATCCGATGATCGGAAGTTGCAGCAGCGACCCGCCGATGCTCGCTGCCATCAGCAGCATCGTTCGCGAAAAGGTAAGCCCGGCCAATTCGGGTGTCTGCGCAAACGCATGTGCCGTTTGCATATATGCCGAGCCGATCATTCCCCACATCGCCAGGGAGAGGAGAACCGCGATGCCAAAGTCGCGCTTCGACGACAAGGCATTCAATCCATCGCGAAACCCAACGATCTTCGTAGCGATACTCTCCCCAACTGGCTTTGAAAGCCTGCCTAAGGTCGCCCGCGCAAACCCGGCGACGACTCCTCCAGCTACTCGTACGATTCCTGCAAAGACCGCGATCACCAGCGTCAGGGCGAGACTCAACACACCTGCGCGCACGAAGACTTCGTGGTGTGGAAGGTCTTTGGGAGTAAACGCCAGCGCGCTGGAGAAGATCACCGTCGCGGCACCGAGATCGAACATGCGCTCGATCGTATACACCGCGATCTGCGAGCTCAGTGGCAGCGCGACACGCCTCGCTACAAGGTATGGCCGGGTAAGGTCAGCCAGACGGCCAAAGAGTGCCACTGCTGTAAACCCGATAAATTGCGATCCCAGCAGGGCATGAGCGGGAACTTTTTTTGTGGGCGATAGAAAGACAGCCCATCGCACCGAACGCAGCCAGTAGGTGGCATAGATGAGCGCAATGCCCGCCCAGATGTGGATCCACTCCACATGCCTCAACTGCTGCCAGAACATCTTCCAGTCGAAGTGCACTTTGTCCCGAAACAGGAAGACGATTACCGCAAGCACGACAACAACCGCGATCCACACTATTGCACTACGCTTTTTCATCGTGCGTTCTCTCTAACTGATTGAGTAAGTATTTCCGGAAAAACTACCGCGACTGTGCGACCAGCGCCATCTGTTTTCGCCGGTTGAACTCGCGGATGACACGCGCAACATATTCCTTCGTCTCCCGGTAGGGCGGAATGCCATGGTAGCGGTCTACCGCTGCAGGTCCAGCATTATAGGCAGCCAGTGCCAGCGCAATATTATCCCGATACCGGGTGAGCAACTCATCCAGATAGGCGGTTCCACCCGCAATGTTTTGGTCGGGACGGAAGGAGTCCTGAACGCCCATCTGGCTGGCTGTCGCGGGCATTAATTGCATCAGGCCACGAGCCCCTGTCCGTGATACCGCTCGCACCTGTCCGCCACTCTCGGCCTTCACCACGCTGGCCAGAAGGTCCGCATCAATATCATGGGCCTCGCCCGAATGGGTGAGCATCTCGTGGATCTCTTCTTTGGTCGACATGACCTCTTCGCTCACAAGCGCCGGAGTCTTCGCGGCGGCGATTGATCGGGGCGTATCGGCAACCTTCTCGACCCGGACAATGACGTCGGCTGCCACTTCAAGATAGTTGGCGCCGCTCGTGTCTGCATTCGATACTGCCGGCACGTCTTCGGCAAGATAGAGCCGAACCTTATTGCCAATGGCCTCGCGGCGGACGCAATCCAACTCAAATCCATTTCGCAGGGTGATGTGCTCCATCGCATGGGCCAGCGGACACACCACGCTGACGACCGCCAGCACTATCAACCCACGTTGAAGCAAATTTAGCCGCATCACCTAAAAGCCTATCATCGGCCACCTGCAATTCGGCGCTGGGCAAATACTGAATGTCAACCTCGGGCCAGAACCGCTTCGATTGCGTGCGCCACTCCATCTTCGTCGTGCCTTCTGCCGACGGGCCATCCTCGCTCCAAAGCTGTCTGCTTCAAATCTTCAGGAGCGTTGCCCATCAGCACCTTCTGTCCAGCAACCTCGAGCATGGAGACGTCATTCCAGTTGTCGCCGATTGCCAGTATCTCCTCTGCTTTCAGTCCCCGGCTGGCAGCGAGCCGCAGCAAGGCCGACCCCTTGCTGCAGCCCGCTGGCAAGATGTCCACGATGCTTAGGTTGCGTTCGGGGTACTCCGTCCGGTGCAGGGTGATCTCCGCATCCGTATGCTCCTGCGGATTGACGCCGTCGGCAGAGACGCCCGGATGTTCCAGCAGATGGGACTCTGCACGTCGCATCCGCTCTATTGTGCCGCACAGCATCATCTGGATGGGAGCTTCGGCTTCGAGCGCCTTCTCGATGGGGACGACGTGTTCGATATATGGCTCATTTGCGGCCATCCATTTGCCGATACTTCCGTGCAACTCGTCTAAATGCTCGACCACCAGCGCGCCTCGCGCATCTTCTCCGTCTGCGCCGACCATGTCGAAGGTAATGACCAGGGCGTTGCGAAATTCGTCGATATGGCCGCACAGCCAGCGTGCGGTACGCGGCTGCATCAGGTTCCGTTCCAGCAGCTTAGCTCCGATGGTCCGGGTAACAGTCCCGTTGGAGCTGATTACGGCGTTTTCCTCTCGCAGTCCAAGACCTCGCAGTTGACGCATAGCGTAGCAGTGGCGGCGGCCGGTAGCCACGACGACCTCGATACCGGCCTTCTCTGCTTCCAGCACGGCTTTGAGATTTTGCGGACTGACGTGGCCATCTGGCCCCAGCAGCGTACCGTCCATATCGACCGCAATCATGCGGATGGGGTGGCTTTTATTTTGCATTGCTTCACCTTATAGGGAATCTATTACCATCGTATCCATGCCTCGCATCTCTTCGCTTGAGTGCTTCCGCTGCCATCATCATGTAGCTGCTGATTCTGCGCAGATTGTTTGTTCCACCTGCGGCGGTTTTCTCCTTGTTCGCTATGACATGGAGGAGCTCAAGCGCGCTGCGAAGCGACCTGCTGCCCGTGATGCTGAGGTGGGAATCTGGCGTTATGCCGGGGTATTGCCGGAGTTTGCTCCGGTCAGTCTGGGCGAAAGTGAGACGCCTTTACTTGCAAGTCAGCGGTTTTCGGGGCTTTTTGTGAAGGATGAGGGGCGAAATCCTACGGGCTCGATGGAAGACCGAGGGATGGCGCTGGCGGTTGCGGCAGCGAAACACTATGCCGTTCCGCAACTTAGCCTTGCCTCACAAGGTAATGCTGCGGCCTCGTTGGCAGCCTATGCGGCTGCCGCCAGGATTGGAGCGCACGTTTTTGTGCCTCAGGATGTAGCGCTTGCGGACCATTTGGAGTGTGTGGCATTTGGGGCGAAAGTCACCCTCGTCAATGGACTTATAGCAGACTCTGACCGCCTGAGGGTAGAACGAGCAGGAGATGACTTTGATATCTCTGAGTTGAAAGAGCCCTTCCGCCTCGAAGGGATGAAGACGCTGGGATATGAACTGGTGGAGCAGTTGGGGTGGGAGTATCCGGTGGCTCTGATTTGCCCAACTGGCTTCGTAGCGGTGGCGATCTGGAAGGCGTTTGAAGAGATGGAGCAGTTGGGGTGGGTGAAGGGGCGGCGCCCACGGCTTTATGCGGAAAGCGGAAATAGCAACTTGTTTGGAATGAATGTAATCGAGGATTCAGGAGGCCGCGGGGTAGACAGTGGCAATGCCTTGGCCGCCCTGCTCGATTGGGGTAAGCAAGAGGGCTTTCTGCTTTCATCGGAGGGCGCGGCTGGTGTGGGAGCCTATCGGGCTCTGCTGGCAACGGGGGAGTTGTCGGCGGGAGACAGTGTCGTTCTTATCAATGGCAGTTCCGGCGCGAAGCATGCTGAGGACATAGCCAGGGCATTGCGGCTGCCGTCTTCGTTACCTTCGAGTTTGCCGGTGGGCGGCATCATTACTCCTCAGTAAATAAAAGTGTCTATCCGCGGCCAAATCGCACCGCTGCTTACATTTGCGGTCCAGCTACGGCGCAGGACTTCACGGACGATGGAGCCGCTGGCTACGGGGTTGGCATAGCTGCGAGGGCAAAGGCGAAGACTGTTCCGCCGGAAATCCGCACGTTATGGCCGGTGGCGCTGAAGGAACCGGACTCTGGCTTACGGATGTCGCTGGCGAAGCTGACGCCGGGGATGGCGTTCGGCTGCGAAAAGACTCCGGTCGGCGGTGGCGCAGCGGCAGGGGCATCGTGGTGGCGCTTTGGCTGTCCGGCGATCTCTGAACCTTGATATCCCTGGGCGGGCGGTGTGCCGGTCATTCCAGCGCCTACGCCTACGCCGGGCGTGGATCGGTCGGCGGGGGCAGAGACTTCGGTGGGATTGAGGAGGCTGGGAGGCTGGCCTATCCATAGAATCGTCGCCTTGATTGGAATCTGCCGGCCATCCTTCAACTGCGCCTTGTCGAAGGTTACGGTGATGGAGGAGTCGTCCTTGCCGGTCGAGGTTTCGACGAGGTCCACGCGCCCAATCAGGCGGCTGCTGGTCTCGATGTCGATACCGTCGGCGATGTGGACCGTTGCCTCAGGCCGGGCGGTGACGGCATCACCCTCTTTCACCTTTCGAGCGTCGAGGGTCTTGTCGAGCGTGGCTCGGACTCCGACCAAGTGGATGGGGGTCGTGGATTGAGCCACAGCCATTGTCGTGAATGCGAGGCAGATGGCGAGATATTTAAGGATGGCTACTTTGGCAACGCTTGGCGCGACTGACATTTTGCTGCTTGCTCCGATCGGTATCGACTTTTTTGTGCGCGTCCATCATAGCCTGAGCCTTCCGATAGAACGGACTGATAATCGCTCATCTTTAACGCAGAGGTAACGTAGGGTTCGCATTTCTCCCTTATCGTTCACATCACCTCCCCCATTTCGCGCGCCGAAGGTGACTTGCTTATGGCTACACCCGCTGTACTTCCTCCGAGTTCCGTACTCGACGAGAAACTGAAGAAGTCTTCCCCGGGAAAGATTGGCATCATCATCTTTTCGCTGCTGCTAGTTGGGGGGCTTGGCTACATTGTCAGCAAGCTGGCCAGCGATCTTTCAGTTGTCCATACTGCGAGTGTCTTCCCTTATTTCCTGCTGGGGTTGGCGCTGCTGATTGCGCTGGGCTTCGAGTTCGTCAACGGCTTTCACGATACGGCGAATGCGGTCGCGACGGTGATCTATACCCACTCGCTGGAGCCGCACTTCGCGGTGGCGTGGTCGGGGCTGTGGAACTTTGTGGGCGTGCTGACCAGTTCGGGGGCGGTCGCCTTCGCGGTGATTTCATTGCTGCCGGTAGAGCTGATTCTGAAGGTGAGCAAGGGGTCGGGCTTCGCGATGGTGTTCGCGCTGCTCGTGGCGGCAATCATCTGGAACCTGGCTACGTGGTATCGCGGCCTGCCTGCTTCGAGTTCGCACACCATGATCGGCTCGATTCTGGGAGTGGGCTTTGCCAACCAGCTGATGAACGGCGCGAGTGGAACCAGCGGCGTTGACTGGGGACAGGCGACGAAGGTGTTCAAGGCGCTGCTGTTCTCTCCGCTGGTTGGGTTTGTGCTGGCGGCATTGGTGTTTCTGCTCTTCAAATTCGTGATGCGCGATCCGCGGCTGTATGAGGCGCCCAAAGGGACGGAGCCGCCGCCACTCTACATTCGCGCTCTGCTCATACTTACCTGCACCGGCGTCAGCTTCGCGCATGGGTCCAACGATGGGCAAAAGGGCATGGGTCTCATCATGCTCATCCTGGTGGGAACGGTGCCGACGGCGTATGCCCTGAACCATGCTGTGGGGGCGCGGCAGACGCAGACGTTTGCGGCGGTCTCGCAGCAGGTAGTTAACACGGTGGAGAACTATGTAACTCCGGGCGCTGTGGTTGCCGATAACGGCGCGGAGTTGGAGCACTTTGTCAGCTCGCACCAGTTTCAGCCGTCTACGATGCTGGCACTGCAGCAGATGGTAGGCGACATTCGCAACGAGGCGGTAGGGTATGGCTCTCTGGGCAAGGTTCCTGCGGCGATGCAGGCCAACGTGCGAAACCAGATGTATCTGACCAGCGAGACGCTGCGGCTATTGCCGAAGTACGGACCCAAGGTCAGCGGCAACGATCAGAAGGTGCTCGATAACTACAAGGGCTTTCTGGATATATCGACGAAGTTCATTCCTACATGGGTGAAGGTGGCTGTGGCGCTGGCGCTGGGTCTTGGAACGATGGTGGGTTGGAAGCGCATCGTCGTCACCGTGGGCGAGAAGATCGGCAAGACGCACCTTACCTATGCACAGGGAGCGAGTGCCGAGTTGGTTGCGATGGTCACAATTCTGGCTGCCGATGGGTATGGTCTGCCGGTCAGTACAACGCATGTGCTGTCCTCGGGCGTGGCAGGAACTATGGCGGCGAACAGGAGCGGATTGCAGATGTCGACGATTCGAGACATCGCGCTGGCGTGGGTCTTCACGCTGCCGGCGGCGGCGATCCTGTCAGGTGGGCTTTACTGGCTGTTCAGTAGCTTCACGAAGTAAAGGGCAAAGAGTAAAAAAAGAGCCCCGGTCTATGGCCGGGGCTCTTATGCTGTGCTTCCTACTAGCTTAGTCTGCGGCGAAGCGCGGCGGCTAAGCCGAGCATCCCCGTACCCATCAGCATCAGCGAAGCGGGTTCCGGCGTGACGGCGCTAGGGCCGTCGGGAAGCGTGCCGGTAAATTCAACGTTGTGGACCTCGCCGGTATGGCCGATCTGCGCGGCGATGAAGTTACCGCCCATCTGGCTGTTTCCACTGAGGACCGCGAACGGAGCCAGGATGGAGGCGCTGAACTGACCATCGATCGTGACCGTCTGCGCGGTAGCGAAGTTGAAGAGGATGTTGGCATCGGCTGCGCTGTCGCCGGAGGTCTGGTTCTGGTTGTAGTAGAGGCCGGTGCCCAGGGTGACGTTGGTTCCGGCGACGTTGACGATGATGGTGGAACCGGTGGGTGCCTGGATGTCGATGGGGTGGTTGGTGTCGGCGAACTCGGCGGCAGTGATGTTGAAGATGTTCAGCGTGGGGTCAGTACCCTTGAGGACAAAGAAAGAGGGGTTGACGCCGGGCTGGTTGGTGCCGAGCACGCTGCCGGTGGAGGTAAGCGCCGCGAGGGTGAGGGTTTCTGCGTCGAGCGAGGTGCGCAGGGCGTTGAAGTCGATGCCCGAGGAGCCGGTGGTGACGCGATGGCCACCGCCATTGAAGTTGAAGTTGCCGTTGCTGCCGGGGGCGTAGGCGTTGCCATGGCTGTTGAGGTTGAATTGCTCGCCGGAGTTGAGGCCGTTGGCGGAGACAAAGTCGTAGGTCGCGGCCGAGCCGAATGGGTCGGCATTGAGGCTGCTACCGATGGTGGTGCCGGCGGTGATCTTATTGGCAGCGGCGACGCGGCCGGTGATGTCGGCGTTGGTGCTGATATTTCCTGCGATCAGCGTATTGCCGTTCGCATCGACGGTACCCAGGGCAACCAGGTTATACGCACTGGCAATTCCGAACGGCATTGATTCGGCATGGCATACACCGGCGAAGAGAGACAAGCTGGCAGAGAGGAGAAGAAACTTTTTGAGGAACATGCTGAGGGAAGAAGCACTTCGCATGCCAAACGAAAATACTGGCAACAGGGTATATTTTTCCGGGTTGGGTAGGGCACCGGTCGAAAATGTGGGCAATAGTTTTCCCTAAATGCAAAATTTTGCCACTTTCAATTACCTTCAATGAGGATCTTCTCGTAGATCAGAGCGGTTGGCACGTCAAAGCAGCAGAAGATGACCCGATCCAGGCTGCTTGTCTGTAGATGCTCGCGTACGGTTCGAACGGCGATCTCTGCTGCCTGTTGCTGGGGGAAGTGATAGATTCCGGTTGAGATAGCTGGGAAGGCGATGGACTTCGCCTCGTACTCGCGGGCAAGCTCCATGCAGCGGTGGTAGCAGTCAGCCAACAGATCGGGCTCTTTATGAGTGCCACCGTTCCAGACCGGCCGACGGCGTGGAAGACCCATTTTGCGGGGAGGTTGAAGCCCGGGGTGGCCTTTGCCGAGCCGGTGGGACAGCCGCCCAGCTTTTCGCAGGCACGAAGAAGCTCTTTGCCTGCGGCGCGGTGAATGGCACCGTCGACGCCGCCCCCGCCGAGCAGGGAGCTGTTGGCGGCATTGACGATGGCGTCCACCCTGAGCTTGGTAATGTCCCCGCGAAATACCTCGAATTGGGCCATTTGCGCCTCCTGAACGAAACATAATATTGAGATAGCGGGCAAGCGGGTGCGGCGTTGGTATGCTTAGGGGATAAATTATGAGCCTTAAAGCCAAGATCGAAGCCGTCATCTATGCCTCGGAAGAGCCAGTCACACTTGCCCAACTCGTCGGGCTGCTGGGGCAGGAGGCCCAGGCCGAACTCGACCACATTGAGGCCGCCCAGCAATCGCTTGATTTAGAGGAAGCTCCGGCTGATGCCGAGACCCTTAACAGCGAGGTACTCGATGAGCCGGAGCAAGAGGATGCGGTGCCAGCGAGCGAGCCAGATGCCGCAGAGCCAGCGGCCAACGAACCTGCTTCAACCGAAGCGGTGGAGCCGGTAAGCGAGGCTCCGGCTGAGAACACCCCGGATGAGAAGAAGAACGCGCGCGAGACGAAAGAGAAAGAGCGCCGGCTGCGGGAGTACTTCCGGTCGATGCTGGACCAACTCATCAACGACTACGCCAATGGCGATCGCGGCCTGGAGATTCGCGAGGTCGCCAGCGGTTATCGGCTGGCCACTAAGCCGGAGTACCACGATGCCGTCCGTGGGTTCGTTAAATCGCTGAAGCCGCCGCTGAAGCTGTCGCTACAGGCGTTGGAGACACTGGCAGTTGTTGCCTACAAGCAGCCGGTAACGGCACCCGAGATCTCGGAGATTCGCGGTGTGGACTCGGGCGGTGTGCTGGGCAGCCTGATGGCGCGCAAGCTGGTCACGACTGCCGGACGCAAGCAGGTCATCGGACGGCCAATCCTTTATAAGACCACGCGCGACTTCCTGTTGCGCTTTGGATTGAAGGACATCAACGAGCTGCCCAGTATCGAAGAGTTTGAGAAGATGGCGGGCGAGCTGGCAGAACAGGAAGAGATTCCGATGGAACACCACGCACCTGAAACGGCGGAGGGAGAGACGCAGGCCGATCAGGCCACGAAGGAGCACGCAGCTGACGCCGAGCGTCATACTCATGCCCTCCAGGCCGATGGCAGTCCCGACGTGCAGGACAACCCTCTCGACGATGAGCTGGAAGAGGATGCTGATGACCCACAATCTAAGGCAGCAGCATCGTCGCAGGGCGAGCAGGAAGCCACCGGTGAAACCGTGGAAGAGACAGGTCACGAAGACGAGAACTAAGGTGGCAGCGTCCTTTGCTACACTCGCTGCTTATGGTTGCATAGGGCCCCTTGTAGTTTTTTATCGATAGCTTTGGAGTCGTGATGAAGCCAGTCAAAACCGTGAAAGTGCTCGGCGAGCAGATTGAGATCATGACCAACGGCGAGTTGAGCAACGGCGCTTCCGCCTTTGTCATCCAGACGACGTATCCTGGCGGCGGACCGCCTCCTCACAAGCACACCAAAGAAGATGAGACGTTTACCGTGCTCGAAGGCAATTTCGAGATCCTCGATCATGGTGAGTGGCGCAGCGTTTCTCAGGGTGAATCTTTTTTCTCTCCACGTGGCTCCGTCCATACCTTCCGCAACAGCGGCACAAGTATTGGCAGAATGGCTGTCTTTATCGCTCCAGCAGGCTTTGAGGGATTTTTTGAGCAGATGGAGGGGCTTTCCCCAGCTGATATGCCTAAGATTATCCAGATTGCGAATAAGTTCGGCCTCAGCTTTCACGTTTAGCCCTTATCTGCGGTGGTAACAGATACAATCGAAAGAGCAACGCCCGCGACCGCGATGAGCAGCACCGCAGTCAGAAAGACAGGAATATGACAACGAAATCTATTAAAAAACCTGAGGAAACTCCTCAGGGCGACCGCCTCCAGAAGATTCTCGCGCAGGCCGGTATCGCCAGCCGCCGCAAGGCCGAACAGATCATCCTCGATGGACGTGTCCAGGTCAACGGCAACGTCATCAAGGAACTCGGCACCCGCCACGACATCTCAAAAGATCATATCCGCGTCGATGGAAAGCTGTTGCATGGCCGCGAGCAGCAACGCTACTACATGCTCAATAAACCGCGTGGCTATGTCACTACGCTCGACGACCCCGAGAAGCGCCCGACGGTCATGGAACTGATGACGAAGCAGAAGGGACCGCATGGCGACCATGTGCGGCTCTATCCTGTGGGACGGCTGGACTATCTCTCTGAAGGGCTGCTGTTGATGACCAATGATGGAGAGCTGGCGAACTCGCTCTCGAAGGCGGCGGCCGGAGTGGAGAAGATGTATCTGGTGAAGGTGAGCGGCCAGCCACCGGCCAGCGGGCTCGACCAGATCCGCCGCGGCATCATGATCGACCGCGGCCGCCTGAACGAAGTTCGCAGCGGACGCCGCGACCGCATCATTACCTCTCCCGCAAAGGTCGAGCTGGTTCGAGGGGGAGATAATCCCTGGTATGAGCTGACACTTACTGAGGGGCGCAACCGGCAGCTTCGCAAGATGTTCGAAGAGATTGGGCATCACGTTGAGAAGATTCGCCGTATCGGCTATGGGGCGCTTCGGCTCGATGTGCCGCCGGGTGAGTTTCGCGAGTTGACCCCCGGTGAGGTGACCGCACTGGGACGCGCTGCCAAGGGGCAGAAGGTCGTCCCGAAGAAGAAGACGCCGGAGTTCGCGCAGCTGAAAACACCAGCGAAGCCGAAGGCGAACAAGCCGCGGCGCACGTTCACCGGGAAATCCACAGCGCCTCGACGAAGACCGGCTTAGGTACTGTTTCTCTTCCTTTGTTTTTGAGCTAAGTTAGCTTGTTGCTAGCTTTACGAATCGCTTGCGGTGCGCGGGGAGAGATTCCCTAAGTTGAAGCAAAGACTGGGCATGGTCCGCTCGCTGCCAGGCGGCGGCCATCCCTCGTTTGTGCCATTCGGCGCACTTGACGCAGGTATCTGCCAAGGCACAAAATACTCGAGCTATTCACAGGAGGCTGCGATGACAAACTCGTGCGGCAAGCATCCAATGAATCAGCAAAGGAGCAATTCGTGGCAATCGAAAAGGCAACATTTGGAGCAGGATGTTTTTGGGGTGTAGAGACCCGTTTTAACGAACTCACAGGCGTTATTGACACAGCAGTAGGATACGAAGGCGGAGACCTCGAACATCCAACCTATCAAGAAGTCTGTAGCGACCGCACCGGCCACGCGGAAGTCGTACAAGTTAAGTTTGACCCGTCTCGCCTCTCTTATGAGGCACTTCTCGACGCATTTTTTGCACTTCATGATCCGACCCAGGTGAACCGACAGGGCCCGGATTGGGGAACGCAGTATCGCAGCGTTGTCTTCACTCACAACGAGCAGCAGGCAGCCGAGGCACGAGCGAAAATCGCCGAACTCAACGCCTCCGGCACCTATCGCCAACCGATTGCGACCAAGGTAGAGCCTTCGAAGACATTTTGGAAGGCTGAGGAGTACCACCAGCGCTATCTGGAGAAGCGCGGCATGGTGAGTTGTCACATCTAGTTTAAGCAGCATTCACGATAAGATGTTGGCGTATGCCCCATTTGTATCAACGTGCTGTTTCACGTCTACGATGCATGGCCCAGAGCCGTGTCCATCAGCATATTTATCTGCCGTTTGTGGTAGGCAAAGTTGGATTGGAGATTGGCGGCCCGAGTGAAGTCTTTCGGCGTCGCCAACCCCTTGAGCTCTACCCAAAAGTTGGCAGGCTGGACAACTGCGATTTTTCGCGGTCGACCGTCTGGGCGGAGCAACAGGATAGTTACACCTTCGATTCCGAAAGAGATCCTGGAAAGAGCATCTTCTGCGATGGCTCTGCGTTGGTCTCTGTAGAGGACAATACCTACGATTTTGTGCTGTCTTCCCATAATCTGGAACACTTCGCCAACCCTGTGAAGGCGTTGAAGGAGTGGAAGAGGGTTATCTGTCGATCCGGTGCTCTGATCCTTGCGTTGCCGGATTACAGAAAGACCTTTGATCATTATCGCGAACCCACGAGCGTGGATCACATGCTAGAAGATTTCGAGCGGAATATAGAAGAAGACGATCTGACCCACGTGCCGGAAATTCTGGAGAAGCACGATCTCAGCATGGACCCTGGGGCAGGAACGGCAGAGCAGTTCCGCGAACGCGCGCTCAATAATTTTTCCAATCGGTGTCTCCATCACCATGTCTTCGATAAGAAGAACAGCCGCGAGTTGCTACAGCGTACCGGATTCAATGTTCGGAGCGTCTATCTGGGGTTGCCTTGCCACATCTGCCTCGTGGCAACTGTGATCGATAGTTGAAGCCATACCGCGACAGGCCAGGTTAGCTTACGTATAAAATGGGGTTTGGTTGCGCTCGTTCACACTATTGTCGAAAAGCAACTTCAGTTCTGTGGGACATACTGATTGATGAACCCTCGCAAAAAATCGATGCTCGAAGAGCAGCGCCTAAAACCTGAAAGTACAGGGACTTCCGTGTGCCCTTACTGTGGCGGTGCGTCCAGTTTTTTTGTCTCGTCCACGGATCGCAATAGGCATACCACCAGCCATATGTTCAGGTATGACCAATGCGAACGCTGCAAGTTGGTATTTATGGATTCGATCCCGGACGACCTGCGACCCTTTTATGAAGATGGATATCAGAAAATCCCGGATAGTCTGACCGAACTTAGAGAGATCGCAGCTCAAGAAAAGTACCGCATGAAGCCAATCTTGGCATACAAGAGCGGAGGAAAGCTGCTTGAGATTGGTCCTTGGATAGGGATCTTTAGTTGTAACGCGAAAGACGCCGGATTCGATGTGACGGCGATCGAGATTGATCAGGATTGTGTTGATTTTCTTAACAATACGGTTGGTATTCGAGCAATTCAATCACCAAATCCTGCTGAGATATTGGACACGATGCATGGGAAGTTCGATGTCATTGTTTTATGGCATTGTCTGGAACATCTGCCAAACCCTTGGTTGGTCATTCAAAAAGCCGCCGGGCGGCTTGCGCCTGGAGGAATATTACTCATCGCGATCCCTAATATCGAAAGTTATGACTTTTCGATATTCAAAGGAAACTGGAGACATTTGGATACTCCAAGGCACTTATTTTTTTATCCTGCTAAATCGCTGGTGACGCTATGTGAGGCCAATGGCCTGACTCGATTGGAAGTAACCACAAAGGATGAACTGAGCGATGCGCTCAGTAAAGATGTTTGGTGCACATTTGCAGCGGCCAAAATTCCAATCAAGTATATGAGGGGAATTTTCGGCTGGCTGTTATGTTACTGGGCGCGGGAAAAAGAAAAAGCAGCGGAAAATCTAGGATCCGGCTTGACCGCAGTATTTCAGCTACCTCTTGCTTCGTCAGACGAATCGCCAGAAACTACTTGATGCCTCAATCACGACTCGAAGATAATTTCATCCGGTTGCGTGTTATACGAACCAATAAAGTCCGGTCTTCCGCATTCATGCTTACATACCAGGTGCACAGCAAAGTCGTAATCACCCAAAAAAACCACATAGTTATGCTCATTGCTGGAGTTCCCCTAAACCACCAGTAGGGCAGGAGCAAGATCGAAGGTATCGCCATTGCCGCTGGGCGAAGAAGTCCTTTTACAAAAAGGTCAATGCGCGACAGTGCGAGATTCCCCGTGTAGTGCATACTGACTCCAAAATGCATGGACACGCCAACGACGGCACCCAGTAGAGTACCGATCGCCACACCCGTCGCTCCGTAATGTCTAGCCAGCAATATGCTTGCAATAAAGTTAACACCGCCCTCGGTGATCGCAGCCGCAGTTGCAACGCGTTGTCTTGCGGTTGCAACGACCATTGTGGCGTAAGGCGCACACAAGTTGCGAATGATATTTGCCAGCAGCAGAACGCGCAGAAACTGCACACTATTGAAGGCGTACGTTGTGCCAACCCAGAGACGAAGCAAGACGTATCCGCCAACCAGAACAGGAAGGCCGCTTAGAAGAAGAATAATTGTGGCATACCGTGTTGTCCTCAACAGAATGGCCCCCATCTGTTGAGGGCTCCGCTCCGTGCTGAGGGCTGAGGTTGCAGGAAGCAGTGGGCTCAGAACTGCCCCGATTACCATCAGGATGAAATTTGTTGGCGAAGTCGCGATCGAGTAAAACGCTACCTCACTGAAGGCATAGTGTCCGACGATTGTGACGTCAATTCCGCTGATAAAGAGCATACATACGGACCAGATAGTCAATATGGCGCAGTATTCCAGCATTCGCTTCACCATCGTGAAGTCGATCTCATAGAGAGATACACGAATATGACTTGCGAGCCTTCTCCACGCGACTATTTGGAGCAAGGACGAAAACAGATTCACCGCTGCTGCTGCAATTCCCATTACCACCAGACTGCAGTGTAAAAATACGGCGGCACATAGAACGGCTGCATATAACAGCTTGCTGACAACGTCCGTCACCATGGGAACCTGGTAACGTTGCAAACCAAGAAAGATAGCTGAAAAGACGGAGGTTGCCAGTTTGATTGCCAGCGAGGTGCCGACAAACAAAATGCTAAGGCGCACGTCTCGATAGAGAGTTGCGGGCATGTTCCGAAAAAGTTCTGGGACCCACCACGCGAGGGCCAGCGTCAACAAAAATCCTAGAATGCTGGCGGCCAGCATGATGACCAGGCCGACGCTGGCGCAGCGTCCACACCCGTCGTAGTCGCCTTTTGCCTCGTATTCCGCTATGTACTTAGCAACGGCGGTCTGAACGCCGAAGTCAAGATATCCGACGTAAGCACCCAATTGGAGGATGAGCACCCACGCCCCATAGGTTTGAACCGGAAGATGCTTCGTCAGGTAGGCAGGCAGAAGAATCGCAATCAACGACGTCATGCCCATGCGGACGACGTTTGCCGCCGAATTCTTCGCGAAAGCATTCCTGGTTCGGCGGAGAATTGTCTCTCCCGGTTGCGGCAATGCGACACGCATTGGTAGATTCTCGCACATGGAGCAATACAGATTGCAGCAATGTGATCGCCTTTGATTCTGCATTTAGCTGGCCCAAACGCTGATGGTAAAATCAAAAATTGTGCAGAAAGCCGAGTGTTTGGTAATGATCGCAAATAGTGTATGCGCCATCGTGGTCACATTTCATCCAGAACCGGATGTCTTGAAAAATCTAGCAAAGGTTGGACAGCAGGTGCAGGGTCTGGTCGTTGTTGACAACGGTTCTCCACAAGATTCAATTAATCTGCTTCGATCTGCTCGCCATCAGATCGGATTTGAACTGATTGAGAATGGCGAAAACCTCGGTATTGGCGCTGCTTTAAACACCGGCGTCCGCTGGGCTGATGCCAACTCATTTGACTGGACCATCCTCTTCGATCAGGACAGCGCCACTACGGATGGATTTATAGAAGCAATGCTTCAGGGATTTGAGAACAACCCAGGCGTCGATCGTCTGGCGATCCTCGTCCCGCGCTATGTTGATAAACGCTCTGGAATCCCTCTTCCGCAGGACAGGGCAAAGAGCGGCGGCCTTCAAACTGCAATGACTTCAGGAAGTCTGATGCGCGTCTCTTTGTTCCGTGAACATGGTTTGTTTGAGGAGGAGCTTTTTATCGATAGCGTCGATAGTGAATACAGTCTTCGTTTGCGTAGCAGCGGACACTTGATCGAAGAGTGCAAGGATGCGGTCCTTCTCCATTCTCCCGGTCATCCGACCGTTCTTCGGCTTTGCGGCGTCCGTCTCTTTCAGACAGCCAACTATAGTGCGGTTCGCCGCTATTATCAGGATCGCAATCGAATTTGGTTGACGCGAAAGTATTGGAGAAAATTCCCAAAGTTTTGCCTCCGCCTCTACAGAGATAGCTTCAAGGAGCACGCTAAAACGATTCTCGGAGAAGACCAGAAATGGAATAAATGTTACTGCGCAGGCCTTGGCATACTGGATGGCTTGCGGGGTCGCATGGGGAAATTTGATAGAACCTGAACGGCTTGAAATCGATCTGGTTCGCCCGTTCCGTCCGGCCTTGGCAGATGAGTCGTGCATAGGAATTGACATGAGGCGAGTTCCTTCTTCATGCGATTCTGTGTTAGTCTTAAATAGCGCTCTGGAAATATGAGTGCAAGGCATCGCAGGCAAAGACCCTCCATGGAATTCGGGGTTTGGCCAGAGACTGCGATTCGCCTCTTCCCACCGCTTATCTTCCTTCTAAAAAATCGGAAGCCGCGCTGGTTGCTCTGGCTGGAAGGCCCGTCACAGGACAGGTCTCGCCGTGCAGCAGCAGCGCTTCGATAACCGAGAGCAATGCTGAGAATCAGAATCCATGGTGCCTCGGCACCCCTGCATTTATTCGTCGATCTCTCCAACTCCCTAAAGGACTATTCTTGACTACCGCAACTCTTGAACCACAGACAGTTACACCCCAGGCCGAAGTTAACGCA
The DNA here is from genome assembly GCA_041691255.1 of Granulicella sp. Classification (GTDB taxonomy): domain Bacteria; phylum Acidobacteriota; class Terriglobia; order Terriglobales; family Acidobacteriaceae; genus Edaphobacter. The sequence continues at coordinate 88,147 of JBEPUY010000006.1, forward strand.
AGCGCGAACTCGACCGGCCTCCCTCTCTCCAATGATGTTCGCTTCACCGACTTCAACATCTCTGACTCCCTCAAAAACCGCCTGAGCAGTGCCGGTTTTAGCATTCCCACACCGGTTCAGGCGAAGGCCATTCCGCCAGCGCTCGAAGGTTCGGACATCCTTGCCACCGCCTCGACGGGCACGGGCAAAACGCTCAGCTTCCTGATCCCGATGATCGAGCGCATGGACGCAAACTCGGTCCCCAGCACGCGCGGCAAACGTGGTCCCATTCGCGCCCTGATTCTGCTGCCAACCCGCGAGCTTGCCATGCAGGTTCTCGAAGCCTATTGGAAGCTGGTTCCCGGCTCGAAGAACGATGCCGTGCTGGTTTGCGGTGGATTGTCGGAGAACAATCAGCTTGACCAGCTCGACCGAGGCCCACGCCTCGTCGTTGCCACCCCAGGACGGCTCGAAGATTTCCTGCGCCGTCGCGAGATCAATATCAACGCCGTTGAGATGCTGGTGCTGGACGAAGTGGACCGCATGTTGGACATGGGCTTTCTGCCCGCCATCCGCCGCATCGTCGGCGCGGTGCCGAAGACACGGCAGACGATGTGCTACTCCGCCACGCTCGACGCCAATATCCGCGAGATCGTTCGCGACTACGTCAACAAGCCGGTTCGCATCGAGATCGGCCAGACCTCGAAGCCCTCTGATCGCGTAGAGCTTCGCGTCTACACCGTCATGCAGGACCAGAAGCTCGGCCTGCTCGACCAGATGCTCCGCGAAGAGGAGGGGACGTTCCTCGTCTTCTCACGCACCAAGCATGGCGCCGACCGCATCTCGAAGAAGCTCGAAAGGCTGGGCCACGATGCCGATGTGATTCATGGCGATCGTAGCCAGTCGCAGCGTACGGCAGCTCTCAAGGGTTTCCAGAATGGCAAGCACCGTGTTCTCGTCGCGACGGACGTGGCGGCGCGCGGTATCGATGTGCAGGACATCGCGCACGTCGTCAACTACGACCTGCCCAATGCCTCCGAGGACTTTGTTCACCGCATCGGTCGTACTGGCCGCGCCGGTAAGAAGGGCGTTGCAACCACGTTCGTCATGCCCCAGGAAAAGCACGACGCCCGCAAGCTCGAGCGCGAACTCAAGATAAAGTTCGAGTGGCGGGAGGCCGATAAGAACCTTGAGAAGGAACTGCGCAATCAACCCCTCGACACAACCGCTCAGGGACAGAATCTGATGCAGCTCGAAACTCGCACCTGGCGCGGCAACGATCCTGTTGCCCCCATGGCCGCGAACCCCAGCCCCTACAAGGCAGCGAAGGGAAGCGGCGGTAACTTCCGCGGCCGCGCCAAAAGCGGTGGCGGCGGATTCTCTGGCGGACGCAGCTCCGGCGGTCGCGGACCCGGCGCAAGCAGCCGCTCCAGCAGCCGTCCCGGCAGCAGTCGCTCCGGGCCAGCTCGCCGCGGCCAATAACGTAACCTAGCCGCGCTCCCTCTCTGCCTGCCAACCAGCCGCAGAGGGGGAGCAGCGTTTTGTGTCAGTAGCTGGACAATACTTCCAGCTAAAGTCATGTTCGAAAATATCGCCGGCTTCAGCGAACTCTCAGCTATCGTCGAAAAGGACTAGAGCTCCGTCCTGCGCATCCTGCAACCTCGACCCATCGGGTTTATGGATGGCTCGTTTTCACGCTTGCTCCTATTTTTGCGATGGCGTTTGCCATGCGTTCCTCGTGCACGGTCTTCTTGATCGGCACCGCAACGCGAAGCCCTGTAAAATAGAAGGAATCCCATGATCTCTGTCTCGAATGTCACCATGCGCTATGGCTCGAAGCTGCTCTTCGAGGATGTCTCCGTTACTTTCACCCAGGGCCGCCGCTACGGCCTCACCGGTCCCAACGGGGCGGGAAAATCCACCTTTATGAAGGTGCTCACCGGCGAGATCGACGCCCAGAAGGGCAACGTCGTCCGCCCCAAAAAGATCGGCGTTCTCTCGCAGGACCAGTACGCCTTTGACGCCTATCGCGTCATCGACACCGTCATCATGGGCAACAAGGCCCTGTGGGCAGCGCTTGAAGAGCGCGAAGTGATCTATGCCAAACCTGAAATGACCGATGAAGACGGCTCGCGGCTTGGCGAGCTGGAAGGAACCGTCGGCGACGAGGACGGCTACGAAGCCGAGTCCAACGCTGCCGTACTGCTGCAAGGGCTGGATATTCCTGACGAGCTTCACGAGCGCCACATGTCCGAGCTGCAGGGTGGCCAGAAGGTCCGTGTGCTGCTCGCACAGGCACTCTTCGGCAATCCGCAGGCGCTATTGCTCGACGAGCCGACGAACTATCTCGACCTCGAATCCATCCATTGGCTCGAGGACTTTCTCCTTCGCTATAACGGTACCGTCATCACCATCTCGCACGACCGGCACTTTCTCAACAACGTCTGCACCCATATTGCGGATATCGACTACGAGACCATCATCACCTACAACGGCGGCTACGACGACATGGTCTTCCAGAAGACCAGCGTACGCACCCGTATCGAGAGCCAGAACGAGCAGCGCGAAAAGAAGATTGCCCAGCTCAACGACTTCATCGCCCGCTTCTCCGCCGGTACGCGCAGCTCGCAGGTAAATTCACGTAAGAAGGAAGTCGAACGCCTCGCAACATCCGAACTTGCCCGCTCCAACATCGCGCGCCCCTTCATCAGCTTCAAGATGGAACGTCCCTCGGGAAAGAACGTGCTCGAGTTCGAGAAGGTCAACAAAACCTACGAGCAGAAGGACGGCAAGGTCGAGCATGTCATCAATAACTTCTCTGCCGCCGTCACCCGAGGCGACAAGGTCATTCTCATGGGCCGCAATGGCCAAGGAAAGACCACCCTCCTCAAGGCGCTGCTGGCCAACGGCCCCGGCATCGAAGAGAAGGACGTCTCTATCGACTCCGGCTCAGTCAAGTGGGGCCACGAAGTCTCCATCGGCTACTTCGCTCAGGACCACAAGGGGTCCATCCAGCTAGGCATGACCGCCAGTGACTGGCTCCACCAGTTCGATCCCTCGGCCACCAAGGAAGACATCCGCGGCATCCTGGGCCAAATGCTCTTCAAGGGCGAAGAAGGCCTCAAGAAGACCGACGCCCTCTCCGGAGGCGAAGCCGCCCGTCTGCTCTTCTGCAAGATCATGCTGCAGAAGCCCAATATCCTTGTGCTCGACGAGCCCACCAACCACCTTGACCTCGAAAGCATCAACGCGCTCAACCAGGCCATTCAAAAGTACGAGGGAACAGTATTCCTCGTTACCCACGATCAGGATCTGATTGAAGAGGCTGGAACGCGCATCTGGCACTTCGAGGGCGGCCCCGACAACTTCCGCATCACCGACCACAAGGGCCCCTACGAGGAATACCAGCAACAGCTTCAAATGGCGGCAAAGTAACCGCCGTCCGAATTAAAGTTTGGAAACATGTCTATTTCGGTGAGAGCTGAACTAGCATGGCGGCATGAAATTTTGTCTGAAAACGACCTTCGTACTTTTTGCCATCGTAGGTGCGTCCGCAGCAGTAACACCGTTGCGGGCGCAGACCACCGCCCAGTCAGCCGATCCCGCAAACGAGCATGTCTTTCTGGTGATGACCGATGGCCTGCGCTGGCAGGAGGTCTTCCGCGGCGCCGACCTTTCGCTGCTGACCAAGGCCAACAACGACGATCGACCCGTCGACACTCTGGTGCGCCAATACGTGCGTTCGACACCGCAGCAGGCCCGCGCTGCACTCATGCCCTTTCTCTGGAGCCATATCGTTCCCGAAGGAGAGATCTACGGCAATCGCGACAAGGGCTCTGACGCACACGTCACCAACGGCTTCAACTTCTCCTATCCCGGATACAGCGAAACGCTGACAGGCCACGCCGATCCACGCATCAACTCCAACGACCCTACACCCAATCCCAACGTCACCGTCTTCGAGTGGTTGAATAAGCAGCCCGGGCTCGCTGGCAAGACGGCCGCCTTTGGGGCTTGGAGCGTGATCGCCGATGCCTTCAACCGCCAGCGCTGCGGCTTTACCGACAATGCAGGCTACGATTCACTGACCTCCATTCCCATCACGCCGCGGCTCGACCTGCTCAACCATCTGAAGGGGGAGACGCCGCGCATCTGGGACGACGAGACCTTCGACGCGCCTACGTTTTACACTTCGCTTGAATATCTCGAGGCGAAACACCCACGGCTCTTCTACCTCTCGCTCGGCGAGACCGATGACTGGGCACACGCCGGCAACTATGGCCGCTACCTCGAATCTGCTAATCGCGTCGACATGTACCTGCAACGCCTGTGGGAGTTCGTGCAGGCCGACCCCGACTACCGCGATCACACCACGCTGATCCTGCTCACCGACCACGGTCGTGGCGATACGCCGGTGGAGTGGAAGAGCCATGGCCAGAAGATTCCTGCCTCCAAGTACATCTTCATCGCCGCCATGGGCCCCGGTATCCCACACAACGGAGAGGTCTCTGGCGGCAAACCCGTTACCCAAAGTCAGATTGCCGCTACCGTGGCCAAGTTGGTGGGCAAGGATTGGAACAAGGAGACGCCCGCCGCAGGCCAGCCGTTGCCCGACATTTTGGTCAGCCACTGAGGTTTAGCCGCGATATAGTCTAGCTTTTTGATAGCTGTCCAACGTGGTGATAGGGCAATTGTCGGAGGATGAATTGGCCGGTTGCAGCGCCATGCGCTCTCCGCGTGGAATAATAGAGAGATACCAGACACAAAAAGGGCGAAAGTCATGGCAGCCAGCACCCTACAGCACGATACTCAGAGCGAGCAGCAGAAACTTCCCACCGCCGAATACATCCGGTTAGAAGACCAGTACGGCACCAAAAACTACAAGCCACTCGATGTCGTCGTCGAGCGTGCCCAGGGCGTCTGGGTCTACGATGTTGAGGGCCGCCGCTACCTCGACTTCCTCGCGGCCTACTCCGCCGTCAATCAGGGCCATTGCCACCCGCGCATCCTCGCCGCCATGCTGGAGCAGGCCCAGCGCGTCACCCTCACCTCGCGCGCCTTCCGCAACGACCAGCTCCCGCTCTTCTACAAGGAGATTCACGATCTCACCGGCTTCGACATGACGCTGCCGATGAACTCCGGTACCGAGGCCGTCGAGTCCGCTCTCAAGCTCGCTCGCAAGTGGGCCTACAAGGTTAAGGGCGTTGCAGAAAATCAGGCCGAGATCATTGTCTGCGCCAACAACTTTCATGGCCGCACCATCTCCATCGTCAGCTTCTCCACCGACGACCAGTACCGCGACGGGTTCGGACCCTTCCTGCCCGGCTTCAAGATCATTCCCTTTGGCGATGCAGCCGCCCTGCGCGCCGCCATCACGCCCAATACCGCCGCGTTTCTCGTCGAACCGATTCAGGGCGAGGCTGGCATACTGATGCCGCCCGACGGTTTCCTTAAAGAGGCTGCGGATATCTGCAAACAAAATCGCGTCCTGCTCATCGCCGACGAGATTCAGTCTGGCCTTGGCCGCACCGGCAAGCTTTTCGCTTACGAGCACGAAGGCATCAAGCCCGATATGCTAATCGTCGGCAAGGCGCTGGCCGGAGGTTTTTATCCTGTCTCCGCTGTTCTCAGCTCGCGCGAGGTGCTTGGCCTGCTGCACCCCGGTGACCACGGCAGTACCTTCGGTGGCAATCCGCTGGCTTGCGCTGTAGCCCGCGCCTCGCTCCGGGTCATTGTCGAAGAAGACCTTGCCGGACGCTCTGCCACCTTGGGAGCAATCATGTTCAAGCGCCTGCGCGAGATCTCCAGTCCGCATATTCGCGAGATTCGTGGCCGTGGCCTCTGGGCTGCCATTGAACTCGACGGCCCCGCACGCCCCATCTGCGAGGCGTTGATGCGCGAAGGCATTCTGGCCAAGGAGACGCATGACAATGTCATTCGCCTCGCTCCGCCACTCATCATCGAAGAGCAGGACCTCCTCTGGGCGCTTGATCGCGTCCAGTCCGTCCTCGAAAGTCTCTAAGGAAACCCATGCTCGAAGCTGAATCTGCCAAATCTGTTGGGAAAAATGTCTTAGGCCAACCGCTCGCGGTCTGCGGCTGCAACCCCATGACGGGCTTCTTCCGCGATGGCTGCTGCAACACCGGCCCCGCCGATCTTGGCGTGCACACCATCTGCTGCGTCGTCGACGAGAGCTTTTTGGCTGCCAGCAAAGCGCTGGGCAACGACCTCTCTACGCCGATGCCGCACTATGGCTTCAGCGGCCTTAAGCCGGGCGACCGCTGGTGCGTCTGCGCTGCTCGCTGGCTCCAGGTGCAGCAAGCGGGAGCAGCCTGTCCCGTGGTCCTTGAAGCGACGCACGAGAATACTCTCAAGATTGTTCCTTTCGAATTGCTGATCCAATACGCCGTCATCCCAGACCAACTCCACTAGCCGCATCTCGGTGCACCCGTCAGCCAACCTGCGGTTAGTATGGGAAGGGCTGATATGGGCTGCGCGAGGATAGCGTGAGAGGCTGGTTACGAGCAGGAAGTACGGTAAAGCATTCGGCCCGACTGTGGACCGCTCGGTCGCTCTGGCTGCTCCTTCTTATCACGGGAATATTAACCCAGGCCCTGCATGCGGCGGTGCCTGTAAAGCAGGCTGATGCCGTCTGCGCCAACTGCCATGCGGAGATATTCAACAAGTATCTGAAGACGCCGATGGCCAACGCGAGTGGGTTGGCAATGGATCACCTGATCCCGGGCGACTTCACCAACGCCTCTTCCGGCACAAAATATCGCATCCACGCAGAAGAGGGCGCAGCGTGGCTGGACTATGACGATCCGCAGACTCCCCCGGCAAAAGGCCGCATGAGGCTAGACTACTTTTTAGGCTCGGGACACCTGGGCATCACGTATCTTTACTCACTCAATAAGTATTTGCTGGAGTCGCCGGCAGCTTATTACACCAGCGAGAACGGCTACGACATGAAGCCGGGCTTTGGCGGCCTGCGCGAGATGCCCCCTGCGATTCCCATGGAGGCAACCTGTCTGCGTTGCCACATGAGCGGCGTGCAGCACAGCGACCCTGGCAGCTTGAACCACTACTCCGAGGAGCCGTTTCATTCCGGCGGCATTACCTGCGAAAGCTGCCACGGGGATACCAGGGAGCATGTGCTCACGGGAGGTAAAGCGGCTGTCGTCAATCCGGCTACGCTCGATCCGGAGCGCCGCGACTCCATCTGCATGAGCTGCCATCTGGAGGGCGATGTCTCCGTCGAAAAAGACGGACGCTCGCCGGTTGACTTTAAGCCTGGTGAATCGATCTCGCGTTATCTCTCCTACTTTGTCTATGCAACAGCAGGGGCCACCGCACGCGGAGTAAGCGAGGTGGAGCAGTTCAACACCAGCATGTGCAAGCGTGCGAGCGGCAGCAAGATGTCCTGCACCAACTGCCATGATCCGCATTACACCCCTCCCGTTGCCGAACGAGTTGCCTTCTATCGAGGCAAGTGCCTTGCCTGTCACAACCAGCCCTCGTTCGTCAGAGACCACCATCCCGAGAACCCGGATTGCACAAGCTGCCACATGCCGCGCAGCAAGGCCGAGAATATCCCTCACGTGGCCTGGACAGACCATCGCATTCTCCGGCATCCCACGATGAATCTAGCGGATGCTGCCCCGGCTCGGAGCGATGACCTGGTGCCTATCTTCTCTCCATCCTCTACGCCGCGCGATTTGGCGCTGGCTTACTACGCCGCTGCAATGGAAGGGCACGGGAACGATCGAGAACGGGCCTACACGCTGTTGACCGCAGCCCACCAGGCGAACCCTGATGATGTGCAGGTGCTGCGCTCGCTGGGCATTCTCGCAGGAACAGGCGGTGACTCAGAGCTTGCTGGCACCTTGTTTCGCAATGTGTTGAAATTAAGCTCCACCGACCAGACTTCGGCATCAAATCTCGCTGTGCTTGAGGCCAAGACAGGAGACCTGCAAGGCGCGCTTGCGCTGTTAGAGCCGGTCTTCAATCGCAATCAGGACTCGCTCGGACTTGCCATGAACCTGGCAGCCGTCGAATGTATGCTCGGCAACGGAACAGCAGCCCGCTCTACGATTGAGACAGCGCTCAAGTACAACCCGGGCTCCCGCGAGTTGACGACCCGGTTGCAACAGACGAGTTCGTGTACAGCCCGTTCGAAGTAAATTGATTTACATTGAGTGGGATAGGGTGCGGAATTATTCTTGGACGGACTCCAGTGATCCCTGTCGACCAAACGATGGAGAGATGGTTCAACCATTTGGCGGTTGCATGGCTCATCTCCTCTCGGAGATGCTGGTGAGGTCGCGTATCGAAGGCAGATAAGCTTGTGATGGGACGGCAGTTCTCATCAAGCGTAAGCCCGGCCTTATCTCAATCCTCAGAGTGGATTTGCGGTTTGCGTGCGATCGATAGAGACTGGAAAGAGGCAAAATCATGACGCGAGAAGCGTCGCTGTTTTCGAGCGGGACCCATGCGTTTGCATTCTGGAGCGGTTGCGCTGCGGTGACGATCGGCGTGCTTCTGCACCTGCCCATGTTTCTGATGGGGCGCACGAATCACTTCAGGTTGGTCGGTATGCCTATGGGGACAGGCATGTACATCGGCATGGGTCTGATCGTCGTCGGGTTTGCCGCCGCAGCCTATGGGCTCATGCCGCGTCGCACGAAAGGAAACATTGACTGCGAAGAGATCGAACCCCCGGAGAGCGCGCCACTAACCCGCGCCCACTGGATACAGATTATCGTCCTCGCCACGGCGCTTATCATCGACGTGATGAAGGCGGCCTCGCTCGGCTTCGTCATCCCCGGAATGCGCGTCGAGTATGGCCTCTCCTTCGCTGCTGTGGCTGTGCTGCCCTTCTTCGCTCTGCTAGGAACCACGCTCGGGTCGTTCCTTTGGGGCATGCTGGCGGACCTCTATGGCCGCAGAGCCTCCATTCTGCTCGCAGCCGTCATCTTCATGGGGACATCCATCTGTGGCTGCATGCCATCGTTTGGGTGGAACATCTTCATGTGTTTCCTGATGGGGATTGGCGCCGGCGGCATGCTGCCCGTGGCCTACGCTCTGCTTGCCGAAATTATGCCGACCAGGCATCGCGGGTGGTGCCTGGTGCTGGTTGGTGGTATCGGCTCTATCGGAGGCTACTTCGCCACCAGCGAGTTGTCGGCGTTGCTCCAACCTCACTTCGGCTGGCGCATCATGTGGCTCATCAATCTCCCCATCGCGCTGATTCTCATTGCAGTCAGTCCGGTGCTGCAGGAGTCGGCTCGCTTTCTTCAAAGTATGGGCCGTCTCCAGGAGGCGCGCGAGACCCTTGCCCGCTTTGGCATCACCGTCGACACCAGCCGTACCGTGCCGCCCACCTCCCCGCGCCTTCCTCCCGTGATGGCCCCGGTCAAAGTGCGCAGCCTGCTGGGCCTGACCTGCGCGCTTACGCTCACCGCGCTTTGTGTGGGCTTCGTAAACTTCGGAGTCCTGCTTTGGCTCCCCGGGAGCCTGATGCGCGAAGGCCGCAGCATGGGCGCTGCCAGCAGTCTCATTGCGCGCTCTACGCTTATCGCCGCGCCCACGATCGTCCTGGCGGCATGGCTCTACAGCATCTGGAGCACCAAGCGTACGTTGATCCTCGCCGTCGGAGTCACCACGCTGGGACTGATAGCGATCGTGCTCCGCGACGTCGGGGGACTGCGGATGCTTTCCAGTCCGGTCATCCCGGTGGCGCTGCTGATCGTTGGCACCAGCGGAATTATCTCCATGCTCCTGCCCTATTCGGCAGAAAGCTATCCGCTTCGGGTGCGTGGTCGCGCTACCGGCTGGGTTGCAGGCTTCAGCAAAAGCGGTGGCCTGATCGCACAGGGACTGGGAGCGCTGGCGCTGGTTCCGGCCCTGGGTATAGCGGCCGGAGCGGTGGCCGTTCCCTGTGTCCTGTCGATGTTGTTGATCTTCGTTCTTGGCCGCGAAACTCATCTGCGCGACCTGCGCGAGCTGGAGCAAGCGACGGTCACGACCGGAGACGGCATGACCTTCGGTCGTGACTGAGCAATCCGTACTCTGCGAACGATTCGGCTATGGGGAGAGGAAGCGGGATGGCAATAAAAAAGTGGTGCACCCGAGAAGATTCGAACTTCTGACCTACAGCTTCGGAGGCTGCCGCTCTATCCAGCTGAGCTACGGGTGCGTTCCTCTAGCGTAGCATGATCGTTGCGACGGTTGACAGCCTCGCCGCCACGGTACAACATCGAACCACCATCCGGAAATCCGGGAAAGAGAGATAAATTTATGTTCTTCCGCTCGATCGCAACCCTGGCTTGTACGGCCCTTCTTGCTACCGCCAGCCTCACCGCTCAAATGCCGGATCGCATGAACGATATGCCCGCGCCGGACTCCTCCAAACCGCTTGCCAGCCCCGCCGCCATCGCCAAAGTCACTCTCAACGGGAAGCAGATTGTCATCCACTACAACACGCCCTTGATGCGCGGCCGCAAGATCATGGGAGACCTCGTCCCCTATGGCAAGGTCTGGCGCACCGGGGCCAATCCTGCTACCACTCTGATTACCAAGGTGAATTTGAAGATCGGAACCCTCGATGTTTCCGCCGGAACCTACACGATCTACACGCTGCCCAGCGCCGACCAATGGCTGCTTATCGTCAACAAGCAGACTGGCCAGTGGGGCACCGTCTACAACGAGAATCAGGACCTTGGCCGCACGCCGATGAAGAGCAACACCCTGCCTGCACCACAGGAGAAGATGTCCATCTCTTTCGAGCACACCAAAAGAAACAGCACCGAACTGCATGTCAAGTGGGACAAGACAGACGAGTACGTCGACGTCACCGCAGAGTGATGGGTAGATGTGAAGTTCCGTGAAGATAGAGAGCAAAGGGCCGAAGGCCCGCGTTATACCAGCCTGGGGCATAGCCCCAGGTTTGAAAGGGGAGAGACGAAAAGGGCTGAAAGTCCGCTCTATATCTACATCTACGCAAAATTCGTTCTACTCTGCGGCTTCCCTCTCCAACCGCAGCTTTTCCATTACCGAAGAGACCAGTTCTTTAGCGCCGTTGATATTAGCCAGAACAGCCTGCAAGTCGAGCGCCGGGACCGCAGGGTTCCGGCTGCTCGCGCAGTAGACTCCATGCTGTCCCACCAGAATTAACGCATCGGTCAGGGCATCGAGCGTGACCGCCAGCCGTCCTCGCGCCTCGCCCATCATGAACTCGTATCTTTCAAGCTCCTGCTGGCGGTCGTAGAAGATGGACATCTACCACTCCTTCGCGGCCGTGTCCGCCACTAAAGGCGACGAGGCCACAGGCCCTTTCCAGCGCAGTATCGGCTTGCGCGCAGCCGTCGTCTCGTCGAGTCGCTGCACCCGCGTCGTATGCGGAGCCGTCTGTACCAACTCGGGATTCTCCTCTGCTTCGCGCGCAATCTGCTTCAGCGCATCGATCAACAGGTCAAGCTCTTCGCGGGACTCGCTCTCGGTCGGCTCGATCATCATCGCGCCTGCGACGATCATTGGGAACGAAACCGTGTAGGCATGGAAGCCGTAGTCGATCAGCCGTTTTCCCATGTCGCCTGTCTTCACGCCATTCTTGGCCTGCAATCTATCGCTGAAGACGACTTCATGCAGAGAAGGTGTCTTGTAGGGTAGCTCGAACGTACCATCAAGCTTCGCTCGGATATAGTTCGCATTCAGCACGGCATCCTCGGTCGTCTGGCGCAGCCCATCCGGTCCATTGGCCAGAATGTAAGCAAGCGCACGCACGAACATGCCGAAGTTGCCGTAGAACATCCGCACCCGTCCCACAGTCTGTGGACGGTCATACTCCAACCCCAGCGTTCCGTTCGCACGGGTAACTACAACCGGCGTGGGAAGGAACGGCTCCAGAATTTTCTTACAGGCCACCGGCCCCGATCCCGGCCCACCGCCACCGTGCGGCGTAGAGAAAGTCTTGTGCAGATTGAGATGCATGACATCGACGCCGAAGTCGCCAGGCCGCGTCTTACCGACCAGCGCGTTCATGTTCGCGCCATCCATGTAGAGCAGCGCGCCCTTTGCGTGGAGGATGTCGGCGATCTTGTGAATCTCGCTCTCGAAGACGCCGATGGTCGAAGGATTGGTCAGCATCAGCGCTGCGGTGTCTTCATCGACCATGCGCTCAAGCTCAGCGATATCGACCATGCCCTGAGCGTTCGACTTCAGGTTGGCAACCTCGTATCCGCAAACCGCAGCCGTAGCAGGGTTCGTTCCATGCGCCGAGTCGGGAATCAGGATCTTCTTCCGCGCATTGCCTTTGCTCTCGTGATACGCCCGCACCAGCAGGATGCCGGTAAACTCGCCATGCGCGCCTGCTGCGGGTTGCAGCGTAATCGCATCCATGCCGGTGATCTCGACCAGGCAGTCCTGCAGCAGCTTCATGATGCCCAGGCAGCCCTGCGACAGCGACTCCGGTTGATAAGGATGCGCCTCCGCAATTCCTTCCAGCCGCGCTACCGCTTCGTTCACGCGAGGGTTGTACTTCATCGTGCAACTGCCCAGCGGGTACATGCCAAGGTCGATCGCATAGTTCCACGTCGAAAGCCGCGTGAAATGACGGATGATCTCGATCTCGCTCAGCTCCGGCATCACGCCCAGATCAGTCCGCGTCGCCGAGCCCAGCAGGGAAGCAGCATCCACCGCCGGCACATCCAACTCAGCCAGCCGATAGGCCTTTTTACCTGGCGAAGACTTCTCAAAGATGAGGTCTTCATTCTGATTGACGTGCGTCGTTGCCTTCTTCGGCGTCCCTACAAATTTTTCATCTGCCATCCGAACCTCACACCTTCCTGCTTCCAGGTAGTTGCTTCTAGGTACCCCAAGGCTTTAGCCTTGGGTCTCTCAGCCCTCACGACTCTCAGGGCTTTAGCCTCTGGGGTATGCATTCCGTCGGAGCGGCCACTCAAATCAAAACTCCTGCCCATCGCTTGCGTTGCCCGTCTCGGAGTAGCTGCCCGACTCCGGCCCATCCACATCTTCCTCGCGCAACGAGAGGCCAAACACCGTGCCGTTTTCAAACTCAATCGTCAATGCATCACTCTCTTCCAGCGATGCTGCCGTAACTTTTTCACCGATCTGCGCACAAAGAGCGTTGCGATACTCCGGCTCACCATACGCCAGCGAAAAATCTGGAAACAAAACATGCGGCCACGCATACAGCGTAAACAGAGGCCCGCCAAAACGGAGCTGTAGATAGCCCTCCACAAACTCCACCGCTACAAGCTCTTCGCCAATGATGGTCGATACGTCCACGGTTAAGCCTTCTTGCCTGCGAGCACTGCCGCCGCTGCGTCAATCTGTTTCCGTGTTGTCAATTCGGTTGCACACCACAGCGAAGCGTTCGACCCAAGCTCGGGGTACCACTTTTGCAATGGCAGACCACCGATAATTTTTTGGTCAAGCAATGCAGCGTTGGTTGCCTCCGAACTCTCCGGCAGCTCCAGTACAAACTCATGGAAGCGCGGCGCGCCATCGAACAACACCTTTGCGCCAGTACCTAAAGCCGTCTGCGCGTAATGTGCCTTCGCCAGATTCTGCTCCGCCAATTCCTTCATCCCCTGCTTGCCATAGACTGTCAGGAAGATGGTAGTCATCAGAGCTACGAGAGCCTGATTGGTACATATATTTGAGGTAGCCTTCTCGCGGCGGATATGCTGCTCTCGCGTTGATAAGGTCAGCACAAATCCGCGCTTGCCGTTGATGTCTTTCGTCTCGCCGATCAGGCGTCCCGGCATCTGGCGCAGGAACTTTTCCTTGCATGCGATTACGCCGCAATACGGACCGCCGTATCCAACGGCTACGCCGAACGATTGCGCCTCAAGAGACACAATGTCAGCTTCTACCGGCGGCTTTACGATTCCGAGCGACACTGCCTCGGCAATCGACACAATCAACAGAGCGCCCTTCTTGTGCGCGATCTCGGCGATGGCAGCCACATCCTCGATCGTGCCGAAGAAGTTCGGCGACTGAATCAGCACACAAGCTGTATCACTTGTAATCGCAGCATCGAGCGCCACCAGATCGACGCGGCCATTCGACGCATAGGCAACTTCGGTAACCGGAATCTCCTGATGCTGCGCATAGGTCGCCAACACCTCACGATATTCAGGATGCACAGTGCGCGCTACCACTGCGCCATCGCGTCCAGTCACGCGCACCGCCATCATCACGGCCTCGGCTGCGCCGGTCGATCCGTCATACATCGAAGCGTTGGCGATCTCCATGCCGGTCAGCTCGCAGATCATGGTCTGAAATTCGAACATGGCTTGCAGCGTGCCTTGCGCGATCTCCGGCTGATAGGGAGTGTAGCTGGTCAAAAACTCGCCGCGCTGCACCAGCGAGTCGATGATGACAGGCCGGTAATGCCGGTACACACCCGCACCCAGAAAGCTGGCATAGCCAGTCGCATTGCTCTCGGAGAAGGCGCGGAAGCGATCCAGAATCTCCGACTCGCCATGCTGCCGCGGAATCGCAAGATCGCGCTTAAGTTGGTACTCCGCAGGGATGCTCGAGAACAGATCGTCGATGGACGCGACGCCGATTTCGGCGAGCATCTCCTCGCGGTCCGCAGGGGACTTTGGCAGATAGCGCATCGTTAGTGTCCGGTCTCTTCGCTGATGAATTTCTCGTAGTCTGCCGCAGACAAGAGGCCATCTGCCTGTGAACCATCGGTCAGATCAAGTTTCAGCATCCACGTATTGTTTGCGTCGGCGTTGATCTTCTCGGGAGCGTTCGCCAACTCTTCGTTGACTGCTGTCACCGTGCCTGATGCCGGAGCGTACAGGTCCGAGACCGCCTTCACCGATTCCACCGAGCCGAAGATCTTGCCCGCCTCGACCGCATCGCCTACCTTCGGCATGTCGACGAAGACGATGTCGCCCAACGAGCTTTGTGCGTAGTCCGTTATGCCGACGGTGCCTTTTGCGCCGTCAACGTCAATCCACTCGTGTTCCTTGGTGTACTTGTAATTCGCAGGATAGGCCATATCTTGGTTTTTCTCCCTCTTTATTGTAGTGGGTGTGGAGTTGGAAAAAGCGTACCACTCAGGTCTTTTAGCGCGGACCAAATCCCGGATAAGGCTCCAACTCGGTCAGCGCGACGATCTCCAGCATGCCCAGCTTCGCCAGTGGCAGGGTAGCCATGGCCGCGCGTACCTCGTCCTCGGTCGCCGCTTCAAATAAAATCGCAGATCCAGGCATGTCCTTCCGTCGCCAGATACTGCGAACGATGCCCTCTACGTAAAGCTCGCGCACTCGCTGGGATTCTTTGGCGAGCAGCTCCGGCGTCCACGCTTCAGCAGGGAACAAATCCATCTTTCGTCGAGTTAGAACGAGAAATTGCACGATACATCTCCTTGGAATCAGCTTTGCTGTTCGAATTGATTTATTTTCTGGGACGCTTGTAGAAGGGCGTGGGCACTACCTTTGCCTTTACCTTCTGGCCGCGGATCTCCACCGCAACTTCGGTGTCGAGAGCGGCAAATTCCACAGGCACATAAGCCAATGCAATATTTTTCTTCAGGAAAGGTGCTGGCGATCCGCTGGTGATCTCGCCGATCTTGACGCCATCCAAAGAAAATATCGGATAGCCATCCCGCCCAATACCGCGTTCGATCATCTCCAATCCAACCAGCTTGCGCTTGGGCCCACCGGCAGCTTGAATCTCCAGCAATGCTTCGCGGCCCACGAACTCCGGCTTGTCGAGCTTTGCATAGCGTCCCAGTCCTGCTTCCAGCACATTGATCGAGTCCGAGATCTCATGACCGTACAACGCCATCGCGGACTCCAGCCGCAGCGTGTTCCGCGCCCCGAGTCCGCAAGGCACAATGCCGAACTCTGCTCCAGCCGCAAGCACTTCATTCCAGACATGCTCACTGGTCGGCACATCCGATGGAACGTAAATCTCAAATCCGTCTTCGCCGGTATAGCCGGTCCGCGCAATCATCACGTTGTGCAGACCGCACACCTGTCCCCAGGTGAACCAATAATTTTTAATCGTGCTCAGATCAGTTGAAGTCAGCTTCTGCAGCGTCTCTGCCGCGTGCGGCCCTTGTATGGCAAGTTGCGTGTAATAGTCGCTGAAGTCATTGATGTGAACGCCGGGCATACGCCCAATCGCCTGCCGAATCCATTGCACATCCTTCTCGCGCGTCCCAGCATTGATGACGATCAGGTAGTCATTATCGGAAAGCTTATGCACGACCACGTCGTCGACAAAAGTCCCATTCGGATAGAGCATCGCCGAGTATTGCGCCTGCCCTTCCGCCAGCTTCAAGGCGTCATTCATGCAAAGCTGCTGCACTGCAGCCAGCGATCCCGGCCCTCGCAGTTGAATATCGCCCATGTGCGACACGTCGAACAGCCCGACCGCAGACCGTACCGCCATGTGTTCGGCGATCAGGCCGGAGTATTCCACCGGCATATCCCACCCGCCGAAATCGACCATCCTGGCTTTTGCTGCCCGATGCGCGGCATTCAGTGCAGTTTTGCGAAGTGTTTCTGTCTCAGACATAGTGCTCAGTTCCTTGGTTAAACAACCGTTTCCACTCTCAACGATAGCATCCGCAGGGGATGTCGCGCCTTGCTCAGATTACGACGCGCTCACGGTACTCCCCAAACACCAGGCGGAGCACATCCGCGAGTTCGCCGACGGTAGCATCGTTCTCGACCGCACTCAAAATCTGCGGCATCAGGTTGCTGCCATCCCGTGCGGCATCTTCCACCCGACGCAGTGCCGCCGCGTGCCCGCCCGCATTCCGCCGCAGCCGCAACGCCCGCACGCGTTCCACCTGTCGCGCCTCTAAAGTCTCATCCATGATCTGGGTTGGCACCGCAACCTCTGGTTCTGAGGAAAACTTGTTTACCCCTACAACAACCGCGTCCCCGGAATCTACCGCCTGCTGATATGCGTATGCCGCAGCTTGGATCTCCCGTTGCACGTAGCCCTGCTCAATGGCGCGCAGCATTCCGTACTTGCCTGTGCGATCAAATCCGGCAATCGTCGCTAAGTATTTCTTTGCCAGTTGTTCAATCTCATTGGTCAATGATTCTATGTAATACGACCCCGCCAGAGGATCGACTGTCTGCGGCACGCCGCTCTCATGCGCCAGTATCTGCTGCGTTCGCAGGGCAATGCGCGCAGCCTGCTCGGTCGGCAGGGCCAGCGCTTCATCAAAGCCATTCGTGTGCAGCGATTGCGTTCCACCCAACACCGCGGCCAGAGCCTGCAACGTCGTGCGCGCAATATTGTTCTCCGGCTGCTGTGCCGTCAGTGTCGATCCGGCGGTTTGGGTATGAAACCGCAGCATCCAGCTTCGCGGATTCTTCGCACCAAAATGATCGCTCATAAGGTGCGCCCACATCCGCCGCGCCGCGCGGAACTTCGCCACCTCTTCCAGCAGATTGTTGTGCGCGTTGAAGAAAAAGCTCAGCCGCGGAGCAAACGCATCGACATCCAGCCCTGCGTCAATTGCAGCTTGCACATAGGTCAAGCCATTGGCCAGCGTGAACGCCACCTCCTGTACCGCCGTGCAGCCCGCCTCGCGCATGTGGTAGCCGGAGATAGAGATCGTATTCCACTCGGGAAGCTCGACCGCTGCCCAAGCAAAGATATCCGTCACCAGCCGCATCGCATGAGACACCGGATAGATATACGTGCCGCGCGCGATGTACTCCTTCAGGATGTCGTTCTGCACCGTCCCACTCAGCTTCTTCACATCCGCGCCAGCCCGTCGTGCCGCTGTGACATAAAGCGCCAGCAGAATCGCCGCGGTCGCGTTGATCGTCATCGAAGTTGAAATCGTATCGAGCTGAATCCCATCGAAGAGCCGCTGCATGTCCTCGATCGAATCGATCGCAACCCCCACCCGGCCCACCTCGCCGAGTGCCAGCGGCGAATCGGAGTCGTATCCAATCTGCGTCGGCAGATCGAAGGCGACCGACAGCCCCTTAGTCCCGTTGGCCAGCAGAAATTTATATCGCCGATTCGATTCCTCGGCATCGCCCATCCCGGCATACTGGCGCATCGTCCACAGCCGTGCACGATACATCGTCGGCTGAATTCCACGCGTGTACGGAAACGCCCCCGGATCGCCCAACTCCGTGGCAGCATCGAAGCCCTCAAGGCGCTCTGCTCCATAGACAAGGTCGACAGGAATTCCAGAACTGGTTTTAGGCGACTCTGGCATGACGATGTAGTGTACTCGCTGCGCCTGCGAACTATCGTCCGTGGCCCCTACGGTTTGCCTTCACAAAGCTGCTCACAAGAAAATAAGTGAACACGGCCGCCATGATCGCGCACACCAGAAAGCGGGCATGAGCATCATGATTGGTGGCCGTCTCACGCCAATTCCCGCGCAGCTTCCACGCCCACCCGGCGCCAAAGAAGGCGAAAAGTCCAAAAAACACCCCTGCCAACTCAAGTCCCAGAACCCCCGAAAGTTTGACGAAGGGCTTCCAGGCCGCCTCTCCAAAGCGCTTGCTGCCGCGAACCAATCCCTGCCCGGTCTGCCGCGCCTGCACCGCTGACCGTGCAGCCTGCTGCACAACCCGCGTGCCTGATGCCTTTGCCGGCTGCTGCACCTGTGGAGGAGTTGGGGCAGCCGCGCTTCTCGGTGCCGGTTTCGCTCCCTGGGCAGAAGGATTCGGAGCAGTAGCTGCGTCGACAGCTGTTACCAGCGTCTTGGCAGCTGCGCGAGCTCCAACTCCAAGGGCACGACCGAAGCGAACCGAATCCATACTAGAAAGTGTAGCGGTTCATCGCCCAGTTGCAACAGCCTTTGCCGCGAATCTTCAAATCGCAATCTCCAACCGCCGGGCAATCCTGATAGCGGTCTCCAGCCGAGCCGCCAGGACCTCCCGCCCCTGTTCCCGCGCAGCTTGCAATACTTCTGGCGGAGCGGTCTTCGGCGTGCCGCTATGAAAGGCAGGCTCGGGCGCGTACTCGATCATGAGTTGGATCCGCTGTGCCTCAAAATCGCCGCGCAGCAGGGCAGCGACCTTAAGCGCGCCATCAATTCCCGCCGTCACCCCGGCAGCGCTGACGTGCCTTCCGTCGACGACCACGCGAGCATCCACAGGAATCGCGCCGAAGTAGGGAAGCAGGTCGAACGAAGCCCAATGCGTCGTGGAGCGGACGTTCCTCAGCAATCCAGCCGCTCCGCAGACCAAAGCCCCGGTACAAACGGAGAAGACATACTCTGCACCAGCCGCCTGTTTTCGGAGAAACGAAAGCACCACTTCGTCATCCATCAGGTCTTGCTGGCCATAGCCGCCGGGAACGACCAGCACATCAAGCTGCGGCGCTTCGGAGAGAGTCTCTTCCGGCGTCAGGATCAGCCCATTGATGTCTCGGATGGGTTCCCTGGTCTTTCCGATCACATGAAAGGTAGAGTTTGGAATCTGGGACAGCACCTCAAACGGCCCTGTGAAGTCGATCTGGTCCATGCGCGGGAAGATGAAGGCACCAATATGAAGATGCCTGGTACTGGAGATATCGGGCAAAGGTAGTGTCCTCCGTTCTTACGGTACGACAGTTCAACGCAAAAAATGCCCCTCAAGAGAGAACGTCGGTCGGCTCTGCCGCATCTAACCGAAAAGTTGGCACAAAAAGGGGACAAAATACGATGAAGAGTTTTCTCTGGATGATGGGTGCTTTTTGTGCAGCGTCGGCGGGCTTTCTGGTGTGGGGCCCCAAGCGGGTCAAGCCGGTGCAGGAACTGGCCAAGCGGCTCGAGGTAGCCTGGGGTGACCACCATACGACAGTTTAAGCACCTCAAAAATTAAGCACCTCAAAGGGTTCCCCTGCAATAGGATTGCGGCGCGTCCCACAGGGGCGTATTCTGTAAAAGTGATTCAAGGTACGCCGCAGTACCCGCAATGCCGTTCCCGCCGGTCGCGTAAGGCCGGGAATACCCGATGCGTGGTTGGGTGCATACAAAGGGCAGTCCGGAGGTGGCATTGAACCAGAAGGTCAAAAACCTTATCCAGAAACTTGGCGAAGCGATCCACGAGTCCGTATCGGAGTCGGAGGACATTGCTGGTGTCGTTAAAAACATTCGCGAGCAGGGTTTTGATGTTCTCCTCATGCTGGAAGCCACCATCGGTCTCAACGAGGTTGAGGCAGAGAGCGGCGAATCGGACGAGGTCCTTGCATTGCCTGCCGAAAGCGGAGATGAGCCGTTCACCCAGAACGATCTGACTTTTTTAAGGTCCCTGCGCATCAGCCTTGTTGAGGACGACGCGACGGAAGAGTAGTTCTCTCATCCTTCCTTGCGGCCCGGCTTTCAACGCCGGCCCTTCTCTTTTGATGCCTTATCCCCGGTAAAATTCGAAAAATCAACATACTGAATCCTCAGAATGATAGACTCGCTCTTCCGTGGAAGCTTGTTCGCGGTTTTGTGCATCCGACTGTATAGTTCATCGTTCATAAATTTCGAGGTCGTAAAAATATGAGAGATACGCTTGGTGTTCTGCTTGCCGGTGGCGCCGGTGAAAGGCTGTTCCCCCTGACCCGCGATCGTGCCAAACCGGCCGTTCCCTTCGCCGGGCAGTACCGCATCATCGATAGCACGCTTTCCAACTGCATCAACTCCGATCTGCGTCGCGTTTATATCCTCACCCAGTACAAGGCACTCTCGCTCAATCGCCACATCCGCGAAGGCTGGGGGACGGTCGTGGCCAATGAACTGGGCGAGTTTATCGAGATCCTTCCGCCCATGCAGCGCGTCAGCAAGAACTGGTACACCGGCACCGCCGACGCGGTCTACCAGAACATCTATTCCATCGGCTCCGAGGAGCCCAAATACGTCATCATTCTCTCCGGCGACCACATCTACAAGATGAACTATGGCCGCATGCTCAAGCAGCATCAGGACGCTGGCGCGGATGTGACCCTGGCCACGCTGCCCATCTCTCCCGATGAGGTTTCGGCCTTTGGAGTCGTCGAGATCGCCCGCAACGGCGATGTCACCGGCTTTGTCGAAAAGCCCAAAGAGACCAGCATCCGTTCGCCCTTCACCCCGGATATGGTCGATGTCTCCATGGGCATCTACATCTTCAATACCGATGTCCTCATCCCCGAGCTGCTCAAAGATGCGGAAGACCCTGAGTCCAAGCATGACTTCGGCCATGACATCCTGCCCAAGCTGCTGGGCCGCTTCAAGGTACAGGCGTTCAACTTTGTCGACGAGAACAAGACCAAGGCGCTCTATTGGCGCGATGTCGGTACCCTCGAGGCATACTACGAGGCCAACATGGATGTGGCTGGCGTCTCGCCTACCTTCAACCTCTACGACAAGTCCTGGCCCATGCGGACGCGCCCCTACCAGTATCCTCCGGCCAAGTTCGTCTTCGGCGAGCCGGGACGAACCGGCATGGCCATCAACTCTATCGTCTGTTCAGGCTCCATCGTCTCCGGAGCGGTCGTGCGCAACAGCGTTGTCTCGCATGACGTTCGCGTTAACTCTTATGCTGACGTCGACTCCAGCATCGTCTTCTCGCACGTCAACATCGGACGACACTGCCGCATCCGCCACGCCATTCTCGACCGTGACGTTCACATTCCCGATGGGACCGTCATCGGCTATGACGCTAACGAAGACAAGAAGAACTACTTCGTCTCCGCCAGCGGCATTACGGTGGTTACCAGAGACTACTCGGTGTACGAGAACCCGGTCTCCCCGGACTTTCTCCAACAGCGCGACACCTGGTAATTCCTCTCAGGTCAGGCGTGGCTTCCTTTTGTTTGTCATTCCCGAAGGGAATCTGCGTTTTGCTCGAATCAGCAAAGCTAACTTTGGAGGAGAACCGCTCTCGACCGAAAGGCAGCCACAAAAGCACGTCATCTCGACCGGAGCGCAGCGCAGTGGAGAGACCCCTGTCTTTCGCCGTTGTCTGTTTTCTGAACATCAAGGCCGCGTTGTTCTGACAGCTTGAGAACAACTTCCACGGGCAAAACAAAACCGACCGCATCATGCGGTCGGTTTTATTTTGCAAAGTATTTCTGGATCAGTTCTTGCCAAAGCGATAGACGACGCCTGCCGAGATCGCGAAGAACTCGCGCGTCTCTGTCCCGAAGTGTTCAAGAATCAGATCCGGCGAGAGCCGAATCGCAAAGTTCTTGGAGCGGTTAATGTCGAGGCTGCCCCCCAGCGCCGCGATGGGCTTCGTGCGATTGCTGTACAAGCCAACATCCTGCGGCGGAACGCCACCGGTGCCGCCGTCGAAGACGCCATGCGCCACGCCAAAGTATCCGTGAAGATTGACCGCGGCGAACTGGTTCTTCGGCCCGCGCAACTGTGCGCCCAGCATGCCCATGTTCATGTACACCAGCGGCCGGTTGATGTAATTCGGGTTCGGCGGAATCGGCGCGCTCGGAAACACCGGCGTCGTTCCTGCCTCACCGCGGTAGTCTGCTGCCAGGCCGACCCGCTTGGTCAGCCAGTAGGTGCCCAGAAGCTCGCCGCCGCCAAGGTTCATCCGCGTCGGCAGGTTCTGTCCAGCCTGAAAGTTCATAAAGTTCAGGCCGCCATAGATCTCGTAGCGGTTGGCGTAGCTTACCGGAGGAGCAGCAGCCAGCTTGCCTGTAGCCTGTGCCATCGCCGTCGTGCCTGCAACCAACATCGCTCCCAGCAGCATTCCACTTGCCGTGCGTGTCCCGTTCTTCCACGTCGCGGCCATCTTCAATCCCGACATCAATCTCTGCATCTTTTTTCCCAACACCTTCTCCCGCATTAGCTTCATCTTCCAAGATATAACGTCCGGCGCACATCTGCCTGATTCGCTGTATCGTATCTACAAAGAGACCGGGATTGCGGTCTATCCATAGTTTTGGTTTGTGCGACAATGATATGAGCCGGTTGGGGCGTTACGCGTCCGGCTTGTAGGGAGAATTCTTATGGGCGATCTATTTCAACCTTGGCATCTTGCCATCCTCGCGATCATCGTTATAGTGCTGTTCGGCGGCAAGAAGCTGCCGGAGCTGGGCAAAGGGCTGGGCGAAGGACTTCGCGGCTTTAAAGACGGTATGAAGGGTGTTACCGACGAGATGAACAACAAGCCCACCCCCACCGAGACCACCCACGCGGTTACGCCGAAGCCTGAAGAGTCGGTCAAGTAGCACCGCGTCGCTGCGGGAGCGCGTTCAGGTCCTTTCTCTGTAGCTCTGTCCAGACAGGCATCTTCTGATGAAGCTGAAATCGCCTTACCTTGTCAAACCGCATTCGACGGTCCGCATTACCCGTCTTCCTGCCGGGGACACCGGCTCCTTCAAGGCGGAGGAGGCTGCTGCTGCGGTCCTGGTCAAGCACCGCGACCAGCTCAATACGCTGCAGGAGGTCTTCTACGCCAGCCAGCACAAGGCGCTGCTGATCGTCCTGCAGGGCATGGACACGGCGGGCAAAGACGGCACCATCCGCCACATCTTCTCCGGCATCAACCCGCAGGGCTGCGATGTCACCGCCTTCAAGGTTCCCACACCGCTCGAAGCCCGGCACGACTTCCTGTGGCGCGCTCATAACGCTGTCCCGCCCAAGGGCATGATCGGCATCTTCAACCGCTCGCACTACGAAGACGTCCTGTCGCCGCGAGTCCACAAGCTCATCTCAAGCAAGATCGTCCGTCGGCGCCTTGAGAACATTAATGGGTTCGAAGACCTGCTCACCGACAATGGCGTCGTCATCCTCAAATTTTTCCTGCACATCTCGCACGAAGAGCAGACCCAGCGTCTCAAGTCCCGTATCGACACGCCGGACAAGCACTGGAAGCTCTCCGAAGCGGACTTCCATGAGCGCCAGTTCTGGCCGGGTTACGAAGAGGCCTACAACGACATCCTCTCGGCCACCAGCCGTAAACATGCTCCGTGGTTCGTCATTCCGTCCAACCACAAGTGGTACCGCAACGTCGCCATCTCGCAGATCATCGTCGACGCCATGCAGGGTCTGAAGCTCAAATATCCGGCCCCGACCTTCGACCCGAGTCATATCAAACTGTAAGCTGCTCTCCCCCCAACCCCCCCCTGTAAACCATTCAAAGTAAAAGATATAGTGCCAAATTTAGGCGAAGGCAGCCCGACTGAGCTATAGTTTTCCGATAATAGTTTACTCCTCAACTGTTTACCGCTAAACCAATTGAGAGCAAAATGGGCTGAAATGCCTTACTTAAAGGGTAATCATGACCACGGCTGCCGCAGCGACGACCATTCCCAGCCCCTGCCGTCGCGTGGGCCGCTCGCTCAGCATCCAGGCCGCCAGCAATATCGTCGAAGCAGGGTAGAGCGACGCCAGCACTGCCGCTACATCCAGCCTTCCGGCCCTTGTGGCGGCGATGAACAACAGGTTGCCCGAGGTATCGAGCAGTGCCGTCGTCAGCGCCCAGCGCACCGCTGTGCGGTTCAGGCGGCCTTTGGCAAGCTTCGTGGTCTTTGAACTGAGCGAGAGCCCCAGCAGCATCACGGAGCAGACGCTCAGGCTGCCGATCCTCGCTGTCACCATCGGCCAGACCACCCCGGCAACCCCGGCCATCTTCAACGATACAAAGTAGATGCCAAAGCCGATGCCCGCCACCACTGCCAGCCAGATCGTACCCATATCGGCGGATTTAGCCTCGGCATTCGGTCCAGCGGCGATCAGCCAGATCGCTCCTCCGGCCACCAGGAATCCCACGATGTGAAGCAGCCCCGGCGAGCCTTCCGAAGCGATCGAGACCGCCGCCGGAATTGCCGCGGCCAGCAGGCCGCTCAACGCGGCCGAGGCTCCCATGGCGCCGCGCGAGAGCGCGACATAGAAGCAGGCCAGCGAGATTCCCCCGGCGATGCCAGCGCCGATGCCCCAGACCAGCGGCGCGCCGTGCGGAAAGACATCGCCGCGCCATCGGGCAATGGCGATCAGCACGGTAAAGCTGGCTGCATGGCTCAGAAGGATGACGCGCAGCGCACCGCCCATGGTGCCACCGGCGTTCTTTGCGCCCATGCCGCCGGAGAAGTCTCCGCCACCCCACAAAACGGCTGCCGCAAGGGCCAGCAGAGCGTTCAGATGCAACAGGGTGAGCCTACTTTGCTCGAACGATGGACGGCTTGATGTCCTCCGCCGTGGGATAGTACCCCGCCTTCGCAATCACCGTCAGGTTCGGTCGCATCACCTTGACCTCAATTGAGCGGTACTTGCCGTCGATAAAGGGCTCGTGGGTGTAGTAGCCGATGGTGTACTGCGTCCGTACTTCCTGGGCGATCTTGGCGAAGCTGTCCTCAATGCCATGCTGCCTGAACTCGGCCTCAAAGTTGCCGCCCGTCTGCTTGGCATAGGCCTGCAGAACGTTGTCGCGCATGGTCAGGGGCAGGTGAATGCGGTCGAGGAAGCCGACGACCGGAAGGGAAGAGTCCCCCACCAGCGTGCCATAGACGGCAATCTTGTTTCGCTGGAGATACTTGACGACTTCTTTGAAGCTCGCCGTGCTGCCATATTCCTTGCCGTCGCTGATGACATAGATCACGCGCCGCCGTCCGGGCCGCGTCTTCGCCAGATGGCTTGCCGCCGCCAGAATGGCGTCGTTCAGGGTATGCACTTCCTTGGGCACGTTCAGCGTATTGCTCAGGCTGGTGCCGTGGGTCGAATTGGTATTGGGGTCGATGTAGCTCTGCGCGCCGCCGTTGATGTTGATGTTCTGCGAGAGCGGGCCGCTGGTGTAGGCCATCGCGCCTTCGCGCCCGGTCGACTTCGACCGCTCGATCACTGCGCTCAAACGGGGGCTCTGGGCAGCGGTAAAGTCGGTCTGCATCCTCGGGCCGTTGTTGTAGGTAAAGACCGCTACCTCGTCATAAGAGGCAAATGCTCCCGGCAGGGCATCGAGCGCGTTGTTGACCTTGGTCATATTGTCATAGGTCATGCTCTGATCGATGACCAGCGCCACCGACAGCGGAAAGGCGTCTGACGTAAAGAGCGCCGGCTGCTGACGCAGGCCGTTCTCATAGAGGCGCACATCGCGCCAGGTCAGTCCCGGCACCAGGCGGCCCTTCGAGTCCTTTACGGTAAACGGCACTTCGACAAAATTGGTCTGCACATGCATGGTGAAGGCCTCGGGCCCCTGGCCCGCTGCAGGTACCTCGGGCGCTGTCCCCTGGGCTGCCTTCTCCGCCGCCGTCTGCGGCAGGCTGCTCGGAGGCGCTCCGGCGTTATCGTCCGAAGAGGTGGAGTTATCGAGGTCTGCCGACGCGCCCTTGCCGGGCGCGACCGCGTCGAACGGCGAGGGTTGCTGTGGCCTGGGGGCATCGGGAATCGCCTGCTGCAGTGCGACTGTCTGTTGTGTCTTGTCCTGTGCTGCCGTCTGCTGTGCCTGCTGTGCCAGCATCATGCATGCCACAGCCCCCGCCAATATGCTGTACTTCACCAAGAACGACCCCCATAACTTTCAGCCCGGACAATATCCGGCCAACTACCAGACTACCAGCGCGACCTCCGCGCCGCCATCCCGTATCTAAGGATGCTCTGATTTATTCCCAGAGACGTTCCTCAGGGGCTAAAGCCCTATTGATCTTATTAGACCTACGGCACGGCTGAAGCCGTGCCCTTAAACAAACGAGAACCTAATCAGTGGTTCCCTAAACCTTTTCATTGGACGTTGCACCCACCCCTGACGTTGTGCCTCCGCTTCCGGGGGCAGCATTTTTCCGCTGACTCTGCTCCATCTTCGTCGTCTAATGAGGTATGCGCTCCTTTGTCCTGCTTGCCGCCGCTCTGTCCCTCGGTCTTTCTCTCCCCCTCCATGCGCAGGAGGCTCCCTCCCCGGACGGCCCACCCCCGGCCAGCACCGCCGCCGCCCAGCCCCGTGACGATCAGGCCGTCGAGACTCTGAAGGTCAACGTCAACCTCGTCAACGTCTACTTCTCCGTCCGCGATAAGGACGGCTTTATCACCAACCTGCACAAGAACGACTGCGAGATCGCGGAGGACAAGGTTCCCCAGACGATCAAGAACTTTACCCAGGAGAAGAAGCTGCCGCTCACCATCGGCATCCTGCTCGACACCAGCGGCAGCCAGCAGAATGTTCTTCCGCTGGAGCAGCAGTCCGGCGCGGAGTTCCTCAAGGACGTTTTGACGCCCAAGGACGAGGCCTTCCTCATCTCCTTTGACATCAACGTCGATCTTCTCTCCGATTACACGAACGACCCGCGTGAGCTGAAGCGCGCCATTAACAAGGCCACCATCAACACCGGGGCCGGAACCGGCTCTGTGACCGGCAATGGCACTCCACGCGGCACCCTGCTCTACGACGCGGTCTACCTTGCTGCCCACGACAAGCTGCGGCAGGAGGCTGGCCGCAAGGTGCTCATCATTCTGACCGACGGCGGCGACCAGGGCAGCCAGGAGACCCTGAAGTCTTCCATCGAGGCTGCCCAGAAGTCGAACACTATCGTTTATGTCATCCTCATCGCAGACCGTAGCTTCTATGGCGGAGGTTTTGGCATCAACCTGGCGGACACTGGCGCTGCGGACATGGAGCGTTTGTCAAAAGAGACAGGCGGCCGCGTCATCAACGTCGGCAATAACGGCAAAAAACTCGAAGACGCCTTCGACCAGATTCAGGACGAGCTGCGCACGCAATATCTTGCCAGCTACACGCCTACGAATCTCAAGGTCGACGGTACCTTTCGCACGCTCAACATCTCCTGCCAGAAGGGGCAGAAGGTGCAGGCGCGCAAAGGTTACTACGCTCTTGCTGATTCGATGAGCAACGACGACTAACGCCGTATACTGGCATCCAGCAATGCCTTCTGTTTCCAGATCGCGTTTATTCAGGATCTATGCTGTTGTAGCTGTCCTGATAGCCCTTCTGCTGCTGCTGCTCCCTCATGGAGCGCATCAGCAGGCGGTAGCGCTTTGTTTCATTATGGTCCCGGTATTCCTTGGCGAAGTGCTGAGCGCGCCGCTGTTTTCTTGGCTTGATGCGCAGCACAATAGTCCGTCGCTTCACCGCGCACCCGTTTCACCATCCCGCTTTCAGCGTCCTCCACCCTCTACTACCTTCGCATAGATTTCTGTCTACCTCACGCGAATGCCCATAAAGCTTTCTGCGCGAGGCGTCTTCTCAGAGATTTACCTGCCAGAAGGTAGAGATTCGCTATGGACGCTTTTTTAGCATTTGTTTTATTATTCGTCGCCTTTGTAGCCTGCGTATTTTTCTTCCAACGGATACGGTGGAAATACAGAAAGCATCGAGGGAAGCCTGATTTAGGCTTCTATCCGACCGTAGCGTCGGCTGGAAATGCTCTCCACGCCTTGCAAGCGTTTGTGCAGCCTAAGGTGCGATATGTCCTTCAGGAAAAACTATCGGAGGATGAAGAGCTGGATGACGAGGGAGATAAAGACGATCCCTATGCACGTTTGGAGCGCCAGCTTAGGAAAATCCGACGGGGCGAACCGATCGGCGATCTGGAGGTTCCGCTGTCTGCACAGTCGAAAGCTCTAGCCGGAGCCGATTCGCAACCCGTCCGTTGATTGCTCTATGCAAAAACGAGGCACTGAGGCGCGGCCAGCTCAAAACTCTTTCCTGAGTTGGCCAGCTTGCCGGTCTTGGCGTCGCGTGCGAACACCGAGATGTTGTTCGATTCCTGATTCGCCACCAGCAGCCAGCGGTCGTTGGGGCTGAGTGCAATATGCCGTGGAATCTTTCCGCCACAGGAGGTCCGCTCTATTAAGGTCACCTTGCCATCTGCCTCCGCGATGGTAAACGAAGCCATAAAGTCGTTGATACGGTTCGCCACATAGGCGAAGTGGCCCTTGCGGTCGAAGATAATCTCGCACCCACCGGTCTTGCCTTTGAATCCCTCGGGATTCAGCTCGACTGTCTGAATCGCCTCCAGCGTTCCTGCCTCCGCGTTCCAGTGGAAGACAACCACGGTCGACGTCATCTCGGTGACGCAGTAGGCCCACTTGCCATTGGGGTGGAAGCGAAGGGCACGAGGACCTGCGCCCGGAGCCGACTTCCATGCCGGAGGATCATTCGCCGTCAGCTTCGCCGTCTTTGCATCCAGCTTGTAGATGTGGATCTCGTCGAGGCCAAGATCGTTGATCAGCAGAAACCTGTTGTCCGGCGATAGCGTCACGCGATGCGCATGAGGCTTCTCCTGCCGCTCCTTGTTGGGGCCATGTCCCTCGTATTGAAAGAAGCTGACGGCTTTGCTCAGATGTCCATCGTCGCTTACCTGAAAGCTGGCCGCGCTGCCGCCGTTGTAGTTCGCGACAAAGGCGCAGTGACCAGTGTGGTCCACGGCGATGTGGCAGGTTCCGGGGCCGCCTGTCGGCTCCGCATTGATCTCGGTGAGATGTCCGGTCTTGCGATCGAGATTGAAGCCCGTAATGCCGCCGCCGTTGGTTCCGGCAAAGTCGCTCGCCTCGCTGACGGAAAATAACCGTTTGCCGCCGGGAGCGAGCGCCATGAACGTCGGGTTTTCAATCGTCGCGGCGAGCCCGGTCTGCTTCAACTCTCCCGTCGCCTCGTCGAACGAATAGGCGTAGATACCTTTGCTGGCGCCCGTCGTCTGTGTTCCGACCAGCAATAACTCTTCTTTTTTGCCCATGCCTGCGCTGGCCAGTGAAGCACTTGCCGCCAAGGTAGCTGCTGCCGAACTCTGCATAAATTTTCGCCTCGTCATTCCCTGCATTCACGAACTCCTTAATATTGTGCCACCCGAAAAGTCTATGCTTCCATCGCTCCCGAGTACACCGCCATGCCGGCTACAGCATCCACGCCCATCGCATCCAGAGCGTCTACTTCGGCCCGCTCCTTGATGCCACCGGCAACAATAAGCTGGCGTCCCGTCGTGGCTCGCAGCACCGCCGCCACGTCCATCGGGAAGCCGGTCATCATTCCCTCGGTATCGACGTGTGTGTAGAGGAACGCAGCGCAATAATCCTCCAGCCACGTCACCGCCTCTTCAGGAGTCAGGTCGACTGAGTCCTTCCATCCCTTGACGGCCACCTTGCCGCCCTTGGTGTCCACGCTGAATACGAGCGCATCTTCGCCCAGTTCTTTCTTCAAGCCAGCGGCAAACTCTTTGTTGACTCCCGCAGCTCCAAACAAACTTGACCCATAGATCACGCGCTTAGCTCCAGCATCGAGCAGAGCTTGCCCGTCTGCTGCCGTCTTCAGGCCGCCGCCCACCTGGCAGGGAAGCCGCTTGCAGATCATCTCGATCAGCGCGCGATTGTCTCCCTGCCGCATCGCCGCATCGAGGTCAATCAACTGCACCACGGGATACTTCGAGAACCGCTCAATCCAGTAATCAAAATCATCGAAGGCCAGCTTCAGCTTTTCGCCTTGCACCAACTGCACAATCCGTCCACCCATTAAATCAATCGAAGGTATCAACATATGATTTTCATCTCCTTATCAAAACTGTCATCCTGAGCGAACGCGAAGCGCGAGTCGAAGAACCTGCGGTTGCACTTGCCGTTGCCTGTTCTAAATCGGTGTCATCGGTGCAAATCGGTGTTAAATCTTTAGCAGGGCAGCCGCACCGAAACCCCAGCCTGCCGCAACTCTGCCTTCAACTCGCGTGAATCCGTAACCCCAAAATGAAAGATGCTGGCGGCCAAAGCAGCGTCAGCTTTGCCTCTGCCAAACACATCGGCAAAGTGAGCAGCCGATCCCGCACCGCCCGAAGCAATCACCGGAATCTGCACGGCTTCGCTTACCCTGGCGGTCAACTCGCAATCGAAGCCGTTGCGCATTCCGTCGGTGTCCATGCTGGTCAGCAGAATCTCTCCAGCGCCGCGCTCCTCGGCCTCGCGAGCCCAATCCACGACTCTTCGCCCGGTAGGTTTGCGGCCGCCGCTCACATAAACTTCCGCGTCTTCCACGCCCGCAGCGCCGCGTCTGGCATCGATGGCCACAATCACAGCTTGCGCTCCAAAGCTGCCGCCGATCTCGCCGATCAACTCCGGCCGCGCTATGGCCGAGGAATTGATGCTCACCTTGTCCGCACCTGCATTAAAGACCGAAGCTGCATCTTCTGCGCTGCGAATTCCGCCGCCCACAGTAAACGGAACGAACAGGGTCGCCGCTGTGCGCTTTACCGTATCCAGCAGCGTTCCACGCCCTTCATGCGTCGCCGTAATGTCGAGCAGCACAATCTCGTCGGCCCCCGCCGCCGCATGACGATGTGCCAGCTCCGCCGGGTCGCCGGCGTCGATGATGTCCACAAACTGGACGCCTTTCACCACGCGGCCGCCGCGGACATCGAGACAGGCAATAATTCGTTTCGTCAGCATCTATCCCAACCTCGCGGGTACAGCGGCTGGAACCGCAACCTCACTACCTTCGCAGACGATACGAGCGAGCGAATCCATGTTCTCAATCACAGCTCCGTACTCCACGAACCACTCCACCAGCAGTCCTTGCATCGGTGCAGGAACATGGAACTCCATCGCTCCATCGGTCACGGTACATACAGCCTGCCCTGTACCAACCAGCGATCCCACTGACACCAACTGCTGCACAAAGGTGTAGGAAGGCTCTTCGGCGGCGATCTTCAATTCATAGACAAATGGCATGGTTATAACTCCACAAAGTTCTTCAAAACCTGTAAGCCCACTGCGCTCGACTTCTCCGGATGAAACTGCACACCCATGACGTTCTCCTGCTCAACAACCCCCGTGAATGTTCCGCCGTACTCTGTAACCGCAGCAGTTGCATTTACCACCGGGGCACGCCAGGAGTGCGTGTAGTAAACAAAGCCGCCGTTCTGCACGCCGCGCAGCAACTTTGAATCCTGGCGCACGCCTTCGAGTGAATTCCAGCCCACATGCGGCGACTTCAATTCTGCGCCTTCAAACGAGGCAGGGAAGCGTTCACACATGCCCGCGAAGTGTCCCAGACCGACTACATCCGCAGCTTCGGTCGAGCCTTCAAACAGCCATTGCAACCCGACGCACACTCCAAGAAACCATGCGCCCGTCTTCACGCTCTCGCGCACCGCCTCAGTCAATCCGAGATCGGCCAGCAACTGTGTAGCTTGAAAGTGTCCCACGCCCGGCAATACTACCTTCGATGCCGAACGCACCACCTCCGGGTCCTGTGTCACCTGCGTCTCAGCGCCAAGATACTTCAGCGCCTTCACCACGCTGGTAAGATTTCCCGCTTTGTAATCAATGACAGCAATCACAGCAATCCCTTCGTACTCGGCAGCATTTCCCGCATCCGTTCATCGCGCGAGCAGGCTCCACGCAGCGCTCGTGCGAATGCTTTGAAAATCGCTTCAATTTTGTGATGGTTCGAGCGGCCATACATTGTCTTCACATGCACGTTCGCCTTGGCTCCGCGAGCGAATCCATCGAAGAAATCCGCCAACAGCTCACTCTGGAAATCCCCCACCAGCCGCACCTTCACCTTGTCATCGACGACGTAGGCTACGCGCCCGCTCAGGTCCACAGCAGCAACTGCGAGCGTCTCGTCCATCGCCATCACAAAGTATCCGGCGCGCATGATGCCCTTCTTATCGCCGAGAGCCTTGTTGAATGCCTCGCCGAGTGCAATGCCGACGTCTTCGACGGTGTGGTGTTGATCGACATCCAGATCGCCCGTGCACTTCAGTGTCAGATCAAAGCCGCCATGCCGCGTAAACAGCTCCAGCATGTGATCGAAGAACCGTATCCCGGTCGAGACCTTATAGACGCCTTGTCCGTCGACGACCAGCTTTAGCGCAATCTGCGTCTCGGTCGTATCGCGCTTTATCGTCCCTGTCCGAACCTTGCTCAAACTCTTAGCCATTACTCAAACTCCCTTTCGCCTTCGGTGCTCTGTCGCGTTGTTCCTTCAGCAGCAGGCTTCCATTCAATCTCTTCGAGTGACGACCGCAGTGCCGCCAGTCCAAGCCGTACATGCTCCTCGATGCCAATGGTGATGCGCACAAAGCCGTTGCATCCGGGATCGGCTGAGCGGTCTCGCAGCAGCACTCCATGTGCGCGCATCGCGGCCACCAACTCCTTATGCTTCGGCCCAATCTTCATCAGCACAAAGTTCGCGTGGCTGGGGAAGTAGGGAACGCCTAACTCATCCAACCCACGCATCATGCGATCGCGTCCCACGCGCACCTGCTCGACATACCATGCAAGGTAGTCCTCGTCGGCCAGCGCTACCGTCAGGCAATCGAGCGCCACGCCGTTCACGTTGTAAGGTGAGCTGACCTTGCGTACGTACTTCATCAGCGCGGCATTGCCTGCCAGTATTCCGATACGAAGATTTGCCAGCCCGTAGGCCTTCGAAAATGTTCGCGCCACAAGCAGGTTCGGCACAGCGGATAGGTCGCCTATCGTGGTCTCGCCATGAAAGTGGTAGTACGCCTCATCCACCATCAACACAGCCTGCGGAGCGGCTTTCGCAATCGCCAGCAGATGTTCGCGGCTCACCACGGCACCCGTAGGATTATTGGGCGAAGACACAATAATCAGCTTCGTCCGTCCTGTAATCGCAGCGACAAATTTTTCAAAGGGAAACTGCAGCGTCTCATCCGCCTGTACCTTGCACAGGTTCGGGGTCATCATCATGACGCTGACGTCGTACATAAAGAAGCCTGGTGTGCAGATCACTGCTTCGTCGCCTTCTTCGAGAAACGCACAGCAGACCAGATGGATCGCCTCATCGACGCCATTGGTCAGCAATATTTCCTCGGGCTTCAATCCAAAGTGCTTTGCAGCAATTCGCTCGCCGGGTTCACGCTCAGGATACTTCGTCAAACCCTCCGCAGTCACCTGACGGAGACGCTCGATTACCTTCGGCGAAGGCGCGAACGTGTTCTCGTTGAAGTCCAACCGTAGCGCCTCGCGTCCCGCCAGCGGAGGATGATACTCCGGCATCTCCAGCACAACCCTGCGTGGCTTTACTTCGGTAGCAACACTCATCGCATCCTCACTCGAACACTCTCCGCGTGGCCAACCAATCCTTCGGCCTCAGCCAGCACAATCGCATGTGGCCCGATCTTTCGTAGGCCTTTGCGGGTGTACTCCTGCACCGTGATCACCTTCACGAAGTCCATCACACTCAAGCCGCCGCGCACACGGCCCACGCGCCCGGTCGGCAGCACATGGTTTGGCCCCGAGACGTAATCGCCCATGGACTGCGGAGTGTAGGCCCCCACGAAGACACTCCCGGCATTGCGAACCCACTTCAAATCTGCGGTGGCATCAACAGTAAGATGCTCGGGAGCCAGACGGTTCGTCAGCTCTTGCGCCTCTGCAACCGTTGAAGTTACAAATATGCACCCGTGCGCTGCCAGCGACTGTTTCGCAATTTTATTTTTTACGGCTTGCAGCTTCACTTCAGCGGCAACGTTTTTCGCCAAAGTTTCATTGCTTGTAATCAGGATAGGCAGAGCCTCGGGATCATGTTCAGCCTGAGCTACCAGATCGGCGGCAATTCCTGCGGCATCGCCGGTCTCGCTGGCAACTACAATCTCCGTTGGTCCGGCAGGCATATCGATTCCACGCTCGGTCGAAACAATTGTCTTCGCCGCAGTTACAAATAAATTTCCAGGTCCTACAATCTTATCGACGCGTCCAACTGTATCGGTGCCAAAGGCCATTGCGGCAATCGCCTGTGCTCCCCCTACGCGATAGAACTCTGTTACTCCGGCAAGCCAAGCCGCCGCCATTGTCTCCCGTGCGGGCTTGGGAGAACACACGACGATGCGATCCACTCCTGCGACCTGTGCTGGAGTCACCGTCATCAACAGCGTCGAAGGCAGCGGATACCGCCCTCCTGGCACATAGCAACCCACGCTCCCCAGCGGGCGAACAATCTGTCCGGTCTTTACGCCGTCAGCAGGAGCAATGGTCCATTCCTTTGGTCGTTGCGCTTCTGCAAATGCGAGGATATTGCCACGCGCCACCATCATCGCTGCCTGAAGCGCCGGAGCAGTCTCTTCCCATGCCGCCTGCATCTCCTCACGAGAGACCAGCAATGGCTGGCTTTTCGCTAAGCCATCAAACTTGGCTGCATATTTTCGCAGTGCAACATCGCCGCCTTTGCGAACGTCCGCAAGAATCCGCCGCACTACCGGCTCAACCTTTGCCGTATTCGAGGCACCGCGCTGCTCCAATGTCTCAACAAGAGCAGCCGCAGTCGCTTTACTCCGCCCAAATGTTCGTACCAGCTTCATTCATCACTCCGAATATCAACGCCCGGCCCATGAAGAGCCGGGCGAGAAAAGCCATCGTTACAGAACAACCTTGCTCAATGGATATTCCACAATCCCGGTTGCGCCAGCAGCCTTCAGCTTCGGAATGACATCCCGAACATCGGCCTCATCCAGAATCGTATTCAGCGCAATCCATCCCTCATCGCTCAGCTGCGAGATTGTCGGCGAATTCAACGCTGGCAGCACATCAATCACCGCCTTCAGCGAATCCTTCCGAGCATTGAGCATCAACCCTACGCGGCCCTGTGCAGCAATCGCAGCATTCAGCATCAGCGAGATGTTGCCGATCTTCTCGCGCTTCCAGTCGTCCTTGTACGCATCCTTGTTGGCGATGAGCTGCGTCTCGCTCTCCATCAGCGTCTCGATAATGCGTAGACGATTTGCCCGCAGCGAGCTACCCGTCTCCGTCACTTCGACAATCGCATCGGCCAGCGTGGGAGGCTTCACTTCAGTCGCGCCCCAGCTAAACTCCACCTTCACGGGAATGTTCTTGCTGGCAAAGTAGCGCTTCGTAAACTCAACCAGTTCGGTGGCAATAATTTTCCCCGCCAGATCTTCAGGCTTCTGGAATGGCGAGTCCTCAGGAACCGCGAGCACCCACTTTACCTTCTGCCGGCTCTGCTTGCTGTAGGTCAGGCTGGTGACGTATTCCACGTCGGTCTCATTCTCGAGAACCCAGTCGTTGCCGGTCAGTCCGGCATCTAGCGCACCGTGCTCGACGTAGCGTGCCATCTCCTGCGCACGCACCAGCATGCATTCAATCTCGACATCATCGATGGAAGGGAAGTAGCTTCGCCCATTGGCGAAGATTCTCCACCCAGCCCGCTCAAACAGCGCAATCGTCGCATCCTGCAAACTGCCCTTCGGAATTCCCAGCTTCAGCTTCTTCGCACCAGACATTACGCCTTCTCCGTTTCAATATTTTTGGTAAAGCAGCTTACCGTGCCCTCGTGGCACACCAGCCCATCGCCCTCGACCTCGACCTTGAACAGCAACGCATCGTTGTCGCAATCCGTTGCTGCTGAGATCACCTTCAGCCGGTTGCCGCTGGTCTCGCCCTTCATCCAAAGCCTGCTCCGCGTCCTGCTCCAGAAGGTCACAAAACCCGTCTCCAGCGTCTTCGCATAGCTCACTTCGTTCAAAAAGCCGAGCATCAGCATCTCGCCCGTCTTCGCATCCTGCACGATGCCCGGAACCAGGCCATCCATCTTCGCAAAATCGATCTTTACCGCTTCCATCGTCATCTCCTGAATTTCTCTCTTAGGCCATCCAACTCGCTTACCGGGCAGCAAAAAGGCCCGCTCGCGATATGCGCGTTAGCGGGCCTTTCCAATCCTTAGTATGCGTTCGTTACTTCGCCACACCGGACACAGCCGCCAACACGCTTTGCGCATGATGATGGTGATGGCCGTGATGCTGCAGACGAACGCTCATTGCTTTTAAAGGTAGCTGCGATGCCATCGCTTGTCAATCATTCGCCTGTTTTTGCGGCTTCGCAGCCAGAATTTCATAAGGCCGCATCATCTCGTTGTCCTCATGCTCCAGCAGATGGCAATGCCAGACGTACCGGCCCGTGTAGCCCTTGAACGGCACGATGATTCGCGTCAGCGTCCCCGCATCGGCCCGCATCGTGTCCTTCCATCCGGCCTCGATCCCGGTCGCCGGTTCGACATCTCCGATAAACTTCACCGACCTGTTATCGAAGAACGCATTGGTATCGATCCTCTGCCGGTCGAGAATCTGGAATCGCACCAGGTGAATGTGGATAGGGTGCGTGTCTTCGGTCAGATTCACGAACTCCCAGATCTCCGTCGTGTCGATCACTGGGCTCTCCGTAATTGGCGCATGCCACGGAGTATTGTTCAGCATCATATCCATCGACTGGTCTGCCAGATTCAGATGCTCATCGAGCGTCAGCAGCCGCGTCTTTACTGCCGTTGTCTCTTTAATTCTCTCGATCGTTCGTAACTTTATTGGCAGCACGCTGGTATCAGTCGCACCCGTAGCGGCTATGCGAAACTGCATCACGGGCATGGAGTCACTCGCAAGTTGCATCCGCTTGCCCGCATACTTGCTGAAGTCGACAATCACATCGGCTCGCTCCGCAGGTGCAAGCTGCAACCGCTGCAAAGCCACAGGACTTTCCAGCAGGCCCTGATCGGACCCGATCATGTGAAACTCATGGTCGTCGTCAAACGCCAGTCGATAAAACCTGGCATTCGATCCATTCAAAATTCGCAGGCGATACTTGCGTGGCTCCACTTCGAGATATGGCGTTGCCTTGCCGTTCACCAGCACCACGTTGCCAAATACCTCCGGCACCCACGGCTTGCCGGGTATAGGCGACACCGGATACTCCAGTTGCCCATCCTTGCGCAGGAAGCGGTCGTAGATCACCAACGGCACCTCATACTTGCCGCTGGGCAGGTTCAGCGCATCTTCCACCGCATCGCGAATCAGGAACATCCCCTGCAAGCCTGCATAGACATTCAGGCGATTAATTCCCATCGCATGATCGTGATAGAAAAGCGCAGTCGCGTCCTGTTGGTTCGGATAAAAATTTATGGCGGATTTTCCTGGTACGAACCAATCTTCGGGGTAGCCGTCGCTATCGGGTGGCGTTCTTCCGCCATGCAGATGGACGACGCTGCGTACTTCGGGCACGCTCTTTTCCGCACCATGCAGCGTGTAGTCGATCGGCAAAAAGTGCTTCAGCGGAAGCTCATTCGCCCACTCCACCAGCACTGCTTCGCCACTTCGAGTCTCGAAGACCGGTCCCGGCGAGCTGTCATTGAAGCCCCATACCCGCGTCGGGGGTAGATCGCGATGCACCTTCACATGCATCTCGCGCATGGCGATTTTGTAATAAGGAATCTGCTCGTTCCTGCGTTCCCGATTGGCTCGCGTGCTCGTGCTCTTCGCGACTGGTAAAAGCGGAAGCGCATCGACATACGGCGTTAACTCACCCGGTCCCAGCACGGCGTCGCTCATCGCCGCATCCATATGAGCCATTGCTGAGCCGGTCTCTGTCAAAAGCAGGCCGGTTGCAAATACCCCGGCATGCCCCAAAAACTTCCTGCGCGTTATCGTCACTGCTTCACCACAACTCCAGTCGAATCATCTAGAAGATACCGGCGCGCATCAGGATGTTCAAAGTCGAACATGCCCGTTATCGGCCCTGCAATCGAGTCGAACGAGCCGTCGCCCACGCGCTCACCTTCCAGCCAGTTGTCCTCGATAAACCGGAGCACTGAAGTCTGGTCCGTCAAGGTGTGGTCGACATAGTTCTGCTTCGCATAGGGCGAGATCGCCAGCAGCGGTAGCCGTGGCCCATAGCCGCACCGTCCCTGCGCATGAACCGTCTGCGGGCCCGGCAGGGCCGTCGAGCCATCGCCGCATTGTCCCGGCCCGGTCAGCGCATCCGCACGCGTCGTCGACTGATTCACAATCGGCCCCATCTGATGGTCATACCAGCCATCGGAATCGTCATACGCTAGAATCACTACCGTGTTCTTCCAATCCGGCTGCTGCTGAAGAAAGTTGATGACCTTCACATCGAAGGCCTGTTCATCCAGCGGGTCGGAGTAGCCTGCGTGTCCATCCTGATAAGCCGGTGCCTTCAGAAAGCTCACCGCCGGAAAGTTCCCGGCCTTCACCGCATCGAAGAAATCATCCGTGTCGTATTGATGGTTCGCTGCATCTCCGTCATGCCCGATCATCTGCACCGAAGTTGGGCGTAGATGCTGTAAATTTGCCGTCTCCTTGTAGTACTGAAACGGCTCATGGTGCGGGCTGTAATCGAGGTCCGTAGTCCTCACCACCTTGGAGTAGGTGCTGCGGCGGCAGCCAGTTGTCCCATTCGAATTCTTCTTCGTCAGATCGAAGCCGCCTTCAAACCATCCCCATGTCACGCTGCTCTTCGTCAACATGGTGCCGATGTTGTTGCCAGTAAAGTGCAGCATCGCGCCGGAGGGAACCGAACATACATCCCCGATTGGGTCGCCGTCGCCGATCTCCGTAAAGGTACCGTCGCCGCCTTCGATCACAGTGTTGCCAGCATTTGCCTTATCAGTCACGCCATTGGTCTGGCCCGAGATCAACTCAATCGCGCCCAGCGTCGAAGGCCCAAACGTCGAGCCGTACGAGTTGTCATTCAGCGCATAGCGCTGCGCGTAGTTCCACATCGCGGTCACAGTATTGCCGTCGAAGTAGCCCATCACCAGGCCCTTGGTCTGAAACGCATATTCTTTAGCACCCTCGACCTTTTCGCTCCCCAGCCGCATCCTCGACTTCGGCGACCCCAGGATGCCCGTATACCGCGGAAACGAATCCAGCAGCCCGGCATGGAAGGCGCGCTGCTCGGCGGTATAGTCATGGTTCTCATCTGCCGTCGCTGCCTGCGCGCGCGACAGACGGAACGGCCCGGTCGCATCCTTGCCGTTTACCGTGGTGTTGATGAAGTTGGGGTTATGCTCCAGCAGCGTCTTCGTCAATCCATTCACTGTAGGCGTCTCTGCCTTCGCGTGAAACGGAGGTTCGTTCGGCGGATTCAGCGCCTGGGGATACGTTCCGAAGTAATGGTCAAACGAGATGTTTTCGCCAAAGATCACGACGACATGTTTGATTGGCGTTGCCGTAGTTTTCGTGTCCTTGCCTTGAGCCCGCGCGACACCAGGGCTCATCAGTCTCAGCGCCAGCAACGCACCTCCAAAAACGAAAGCGGTCAAAGTCTTCATCGATCCCCCGAATTTCCCTACTAGTCTTTCAGATAGCGCTAACTTTGTCTTTACAGCGGCTTGAGGGTACAAATAAAAAGGCATTTTCCTTTGACCAACTGCACGGCCTCATCTACTCTTGCATCGCAAGTACTCATTTCAGGAGGCTTTGTTCTCATGTTTAAATTCATACGCTCCCCCTTTACGCTGGCTCTGGCATTACTGTTGTCCGCGCCGGTCATGGCCACGGCGGCCCCTTTCGCCGCCTCCGCGAAGCCAGTGGCAACCGCCAAGCCAGCCGCCGCCACCGCAGACAAGCTCGACATCAACACGGCATCGCCCGACCAGCTCAAGGCTTTTCCCGGCATCGGGGACGCCTATGCAAAACGAATCATTGATGGCCGTCCCTACACCGCGAAGAATCAACTGGTAACTCGCGGAATCCTGCCCTCGGCTACCTACAACAAGATCAAAGACCAGATCATCGCCAGCAAGCCCCAAAAATAGATATTCCAAGCGCAGGAATTTCAAGGCTGACTGCTGACGAAGAGCAGTCAGCTTTTTTCGTCTCTAAGTCGCCGACTGTTCTGCTGTCACTCCGAAGATAATTCTTCCTTGAAATAGTTTCTAAAAATAGGCTACGCTTCTCCATGCCGTTCAACCGCCGCTCCTTTCTTGCTCAATCTTCACTGGCTGCCGCCGCTACTCTTCTTCCTCGCGAACTCTTCGCTCAAGCCGGAGCCCCCGCAGGCGCGCCCGATGCCTACGCCAAGGCAAAGCCCATGATCTCCGGCCCCTTCCAGCCCACATGGGAGTCGCTCCGCGACAACTACCATGTTCCCTCCTGGTTCAATCAGGCCAAGTTCGGCATCTTCATTCACTGGGGCCTCTATTCCATTCCCGCTCACGGCAACGAGTGGTACATCAAGCACATGTACACCACTGACTCCAAGTGGCACACCGAGCACTATGGCTCACCAGACAAGTTCGGCTACAAAGACTTCATCCCTCTCTTCACCGTCAAGAAGTACGAGCCCAACGACTGGGCCCAACTCTTCCAACAGGCCGGGGCAAAGTACGTCATCCCTGTGGCTGAGCATCACGACGGCTTCGCCATGTGGAACTCCGACATCACCCCCTGGTGTGCTGGAAAGATGGGCCCCAAACGCGATCTCATCGACGAGTTGGCCGCCGCCGTCCGCAAACAAAACCTCATCTTCGGCTGCTCCAGCCATCGCATGGAACACCACACCTTCGCCTATCCTGCCCCCGGTGTTCCCAACGACGAGTTCGACCCCAGATACGCAGGCTTCTATGGCCCACCCATCCCCGGCAATATGAACGACGGCAACGCCAGCAAGGCCTTTCAAGAGGACTGGCTCGCCCGCGTGCAGGAGCTCGTCGATAAATATCAGCCGCAGATGATCTACTTCGACAACGGCGTCAACCCGCGCGACTACGACGATGTGAAGCTCCGCGCTGCGGCCTACTACTACAACCGCGCTGCCCAACGCGACAAGCCGTCCACCATCGCCACCAAGGACGTGGCTTACCTCTTCGGCTCGGTTCAGGACTTCGAGAAGCAGCAACGCGCTCCGCGTTGGATCTATCCCTCCGCTGGCTGGCAGTGTGACGATTCGATCGGCAGCACCTGGGGCTATACCACCGGCATGACCTACCGCTCTGCCGACAGCATCATTAATGAACTCATCGAGATGTGCTGCCTGGGCGGCAACCTTCTGCTCAACATCTCTCCCATGGGCGACGGCAGCATCCCCGCGCCTCAGCAGAAAGCCCTGCTGGCCGTGGGCGAATGGCTCAAATCGAACGGCGAAGGCATCTACGGCAGCCATGCATGGACACACTATGGCGAAGGTCCCAGCGTTCCGTCAGAAGCTCCCGGCGACTGGAAAGGTGGCTCCACGGCAAACGCTGGCCCGCGCATGGGCCGCCGTCCGAACATCCCCATCACCGAAGCCGAGTTTCGCTTCACCACCAACAACGGCGACCTCTACGCCTTCGGCCTCAAATACCCTACCTCCGACGCCAAAATTCGTTCTCTCTCCATATCTGCGGCAAAGGTGGAGCGAGTCACCCTCCTCGGTCCCACATCAATGCCGCTCAGGTTCAAGCAGACCCCGGAGGCATTAATCGTCACTATGCCCCCATCCACCGAGTCGACCCAGCCGTACACACTACGCATTGAAGGCACTCATCCATTAGGAGCGATATAGCTACCGCCTAATCCGTCTCCCAAAATCAACGAGCCAACTCCCCTCAAAATGCCCTAATATTAAGGGGTTCTCCCCGAACTAACGGCGAATGCACCTCAAACCCTACCAATCCGCAGCCTTGGCCCTAGCCGCTCTGATCGCCTTAACCGGTTGCCAGGGTCTTATGGGCAATTCGTCCAGGTCGCAGGTTCGCATCATCGACGTCTCCCCCGACGCTCCCAGCCTCGACATCTATCAGAGCCATGAAGCCCTCGCCTATAGCCTCGGCTTCGGGACCATCACCTCGTACGTGCCTGTAACCCCCGGCACCTACAACATCGCCGCCAATTCCACTGGAACCGCGCAGGTCGTCTCTGCCGCCAGGGAGACCTTTCTTCCGTCGACGCAATACACCGTAGTTATCGGCAATACCGACCCTCAACAACTCACGCTTAAAGATCAGAACCAGCCCACACCCTCCGGCCAGATTGCGCTCCGTTTTATAGGCGAGGCACCACGCGCAGGCGCAGTCGATATCTATCTTGTGCTCCCCGGCCAAACTCTCGCCGATGCCAAGCCCATCGTGACCAATGTCTCCGTGGGTACGAATACGGGATATCTGAGGGTTACCACCGGCACTTATACCATCCTCATGCTGCCCACTGGAACTATCCCCTCCGGCACCGCGGCAGCCACCTACGCGGGTACCCAGGTCTCCTATGCTGACGGCTCGGCTCGCACCGTTATTCTCATCGATCAGCGGCAAGTCAGTGGCTATCATCTGCAAGTCATCACCGCCGACGACTACGATCCGCCCAGCGCAAGCTAATCGTCTCAAGGGCAAGACAAAGGCCGCAGAGTGATTTCTGCGGCCGTGTCTTGCTAATTCTTGCTGTCTCTCAATACCGGTACTGCTCCGCCTTGTAAGGCCCATCCGGGGAGACCCCAAGATATTCAGCCTGTTTCGGTGAAAGAGTAGTCAGCTTCACGCCAATCTTCTCCAGATGCAGCCGTGCCACTTCTTCGTCCAGCTTCTTCGGCAGAATGTAAACACCCGGCTTGTAGGTGTCCTTGTTCTTCCAGAGATCGAGCGCAGCCAGCGTCTGGTTCGAGAAGCTGTTGCTCATCACGAAGCTCGGATGGCCGGTCGCACAGCCCAGGTTCACCAAGCGTCCCTCGGCCAGCACAAAGATGCTGTTGCCGCTGGGGAAGGTGTACTTGTCGACCTGAGGCTTGATGTTCAGCTTGCTCACGCCCTTGGCGTTGTTCAGCTGGTCCATCTGAATCTCGTTGTCGAAGTGGCCGATGTTGCAGACGATGGCCTGGTCCTTCATCTGCTGCATATGTTCGAAAGTGATGATGTCGAGATTGCCGGTGCAGGTGACATAGATATCGCCGCGTCCCAGCGTCTCTTCAAGCGTCGTGACTTCATATCCTTCCATCGCCGCCTGCAGCGCATTGATCGGATCGATCTCGGTCACAATCACGCGTGCGCCAAGCCCGCGCAGCGAAGCAGCAGAGCCTTTGCCCACATCGCCGTATCCGCAGATCACAGCCGTCTTGCCCGCAACCATCACGTCGGTAGCACGCTTGATGCCGTCGACCAGCGACTCGCGGCAGCCGTAGAGATTGTCG
This sequence comes from Granulicella sp., assembly GCA_041691255.1. GTDB lineage: Bacteria > Acidobacteriota > Terriglobia > Terriglobales > Acidobacteriaceae > Edaphobacter. The sequence continues at coordinate 131,930 of JBEPUY010000006.1, forward strand.
AACTTCGACTTCGTCACCGAGTCGTTCACGTTGATAGCAGGCACCAGCAGCTTGCCCTGCTCCATCATCTTGTACAGACGGTGAACGCCGGTCGTCGTCTCTTCGGCAACGCCGCGCCACTCTTTCGCCAGCTTCTGGAAGTAGGTCGCGTCCTCGCCATGAATCTTCTTCAGCAGGTCCTTGATGACGCCCTCTTCCTGATTTCCGGAAGGAGTGTTGACCCAGCCATCGCCCTTCTCCAACTCCACGCCCTTGTGGATCAGCAGGGTCACATCGCCGCCGTCGTCGATGACGATCTGCGGCCCAAGACCGCCCTTGTGGCGCAGCGCCTGATCGGTACACCACCAGTACTCTTCGAGGCTCTCGCCCTTCCACGCAAACACCGGCACGCCCGCTGCGGCAATCGCTGCCGCTGCATGGTCCTGCGTCGAGAAGATGTTGCAGCTCGCCCAGCGAACATCCGCGCCGAGAGCAACCATGGTCTCGATCAGCACTGCCGTCTGGATGGTCATGTGCAGCGACCCGGTCACGCGGACGCCCGCCAGCGGTTTGGCTGCGGCGTATTTGTTGCGAATCGACATCAAGCCTGGCATCTCTTGCTCGGCGATATCAATCTCTTTACGGCCAAATTCTGCCAGCGAAAGATCAGCTACTTTGTACTCGGAAGCCACGCCTGCCTTATCAACAACTGCTGTCGCCATCATTGCTCCTTGACACCCTTAAATGTTCTTGCCAACCCTCTCAGGATACCATTCTGAACTGCGCCATGACCCAAAAGGCCTAACACCGATCTGCACCGATGACACCGATTTAAAGCTCATCTGGCTGGAGCAGCAGGCAGGAATTCGAAAAGAAAACGAGGTGAGGCTCATTTTTTATCGGTGATTGTCGGTGCAGATCGGTGTTAAGGGTTTACTCCCTCCGCCTCCAGCAATTTCTTCTTTCGCTCGGTGCCCCAGCGATATCCCGACAGGCCGCCATCGCTTCGTATCGCGCGGTGGCAGGGAACTACAACGGCTACAGGATTCGACCCAATCGCCATGCCCACCGCACGAGCCGCGGTCGGCCTGCCAAGTTCTTTTGCGATGCTTCCATAGCTGCGCGTCTCTCCACGAGGAATCTGCTGCAACGCCTTCCAGACCCGCTGTTGAAACGCCGTTGCCCTTACATCCAGCGGGAAGGTAGCCGCCAGCGGATGCTCGCCCATCTGGCTCGTAACAAACGCAACCCCTTCAGCCAGCCAACCCGTATTGCCCTTCGCCTGCACCAGTTGCGCTTTGTTGAACCGTTCGCGCAGATCGGCCACAAGTTCGGCATCATCCTTGCCAAACGCAATCGAGCAGACTCCCACATCCGTAGCCGCTACCAGCATCCGCCCCAGCGGGCTCGCCGCCGTGCAATAGCGAATTAACAACCCCGCCCCACCAGCCCGCATGACGCGCGGGGTCATGCCCAGCGAAGCCTCGCTCTTCTCATAGAGCCTGCTGCTCGAACCAAAGCCCGCCTCGTAGATCGCATCGGTAATCCGCGTCTTCGGCTGGCGAACCTTGTCCTTAAATTTGGCCAGCCGTTGCTCTTTCGCATACTGTCCCGGGCTTACTCCCAACACCCGTTTGAACCCTCGCAGAATCGTCAGCCGTCCGACGCCAGTAGCCTTGGCCACATCGGCCAGCTTTGTCCGCTCGTCCGCATGTTCCTTCAGATACTCGGTGACTGCAACGATGGCTCCAGCCTGAGGGTCGTCCTTCGGTGTCGTCCGCTCCGGCTCACATCGCATGCAGGGCCGATATCCCGCAGCCTCTGCCGCAGCCGGGGTAGGGAAGAAGGCCACCTGCTTGCGCGTGGGTCTGCGGCTGGGGCAGCTCGGCTTGCAGTAGATTTTCGTCGACTTCACCGCGTAGAAAAACTGTCCGTCGGCGCTGGCATCTCGCTCCAGCACCTGTTGCCATTGTTTGCCGGCAAATAAACTCGGAACCGCACTCGCTCTGGAATTTCCTTTAGCCATCGTCATTTCAGTATCTTCCTCTATCGCGGCACGGGCTACACTCCGTTTCGTTCACGCAAACTCGCAGCAGCAAAAACAAGAGGCAGGCCCTAAGGCCCGCCCCTATCTCAGTCCACGTAAAAGGCTTACTTGGCAGCTAACTGCGCGGCCTGCTCTTTGAGCGCGGCAGCCTTGTCGGTTGCCTCCCAGCTAAAGCCCTCGCCCTGGCGTCCGAAGTGCCCGTAAGCAGCGGTCGCCTTGTAGATTGGGCGCCGCAGGTTCAAGGTCTCGATGATGGCCTTCGGCGTCAGCGAGAAGTTTTTGCGCACCAGCGCCTCGAGCTTGGCCTCGTCAACCTTGCCCGTGCCAAACGTCTCGACCAGCACGCTCACCGGTTCAGCAACGCCAATCGCGTAGGCAAGCTGAACTTCGCAGCGATCGGCGAGGCCAGCGGCGACAATGTTCTTCGCCACGTAGCGAGCCATGTACGCCGCGGAACGGTCAACCTTGGTGGCATCCTTGCCGCTGAAAGCTCCGCCGCCATGACGGCCCATGCCGCCGTAGGTGTCGACGATGATCTTGCGACCGGTCAAGCCGGTATCGCCCATCGGTCCACCGACTACGAACCGGCCCGTCGGATTGATGTGGTACTTCGTGTCCTGGTCCAGCAGCGCGGCGGGAATCACAGCCTGAATCACATGCTTCAGGACGTCGGCGCGCAGTTCGTCGTTGCCGACGTTCTCCGCATGCTGCGTCGAGATGACGACCGCATCCACGCGCACCGGCTTGTTGTTCGAGTCATACTCCACCGTCACCTGGCTCTTGCCGTCGGGACGCAGATAAGACATCAGGCCCGATTTGCGTACCTCGCTCAGCTTCTGCACCAGCTTGTGGGCCAGCGAGATCGGCGTCGGCATCAACTCCGGCGTCTCGTTGGTTGCATAGCCGAACATCATGCCCTGATCGCCCGCGCCACCGGTATCGACGCCCATGGCGATATCGCCGGACTGCTTGTTGATCGTCGAGATCACCGAGCAGGTATTGGAGTCGAAGCCATAGAGAGCATTGTCGTAGCCAATCGCAGCTACTGTTCCGCGCACGATGCTCTGAAAGTCGACATAGGCCTTGGTCGTGATCTCACCGGCGACGACCACGAGACCGGTGCAGGTCAGCGTCTCGCAGGCTACGCGGCTGTACGGGTCCTGCTCCAGGCAGGCATCGAGAATCGCATCGGAGATCTGGTCGGCAATCTTGTCGGGATGCCCTTCGGTCACAGACTCACTGGTAAACAGAAACTTATCGCGTGTCGCCAAAATAACTCCTTTGTAGGTGCCAGAACAGACACTTAGCCTGATCAGTTTGCAACCCTTCTATTTTACCCGTCGTGCAGGCCCCTCGACAAAGGAGCGCACTTAGCCGTGCCGATTTTCGGTTCAACGGCGATATTCTGCATCGAATGGAAGAATTTGGAGCTGTATCTAAGAACCTGTCCAAAAACTCTATAAACACGTCATCTCGACCGGAGCAGCGCACAGCTTTATCGTCCACTGCGGCGATAAAAGCGCCGCCTTCGGTCGAGATGACGTGCTCTTTTGCTGTTGGGGTCGTGAGAGCGCTTTTGAGTCTGGATGAAGTTTCTGGACAGCCTCTAAGGCAATCGCCCATGCAGGACGAACTTCCACACGCACCATGCCCCAGCCAGCAGCGCAGCCATCATCATCGCCACGCCCATCCATTGCAGTCTGGTACCCGATTCGCCAGATCCTCTGTTTCTGCGGACGTTCTCGGCGAATTCAGACCAGTCCTCAACCTCGGTATCCTGAGCACCGCTCTCGCGCAGGCTGGCCTCGAACCGGTCGAGCCATGACGACTCCTCCAGCCCCAGCGCGGCAAGATAGCTGCGCACGATGCCCTTGCGAAAGACTCCGCCGGGCAACTCGCCATACTCTCCCGCTTCCAGAGCGCGCAGATGCCGCGGCGAGACCTTGGTCTCCTCGCAGATCGCTTCAATCGAGATCTTGCGCTGCTCACGCGCCCATCGCAGCTCGTCGCAGAATCTTTCCATTCGCTCCGCTCAGCCGTTAGCCATACTGGAGTCCCGGATTTCTGCCGGATTTCGTTCCAGTTGCTCGAAGCATAGACCTGCATCCTTATCCAGTCAAAGCACTTCCGCAAGGAGGTCTCTCAATCATCATCCCCCTGCTCCCCCCTGCAAATCCGTTTTGGGAATCTACGCTGGAACCCGCCTGCGTCCTTCGAATGGAACCCACGCGATCAGAATCCCGGCCAGCACCAGCAGCGCGATATCCAGCCCAAAGCCGTACTGCAACGCTCCTGAGATGGCGGCCTGTGCCAGTCGTTCGCCGTACCAGAGATAGCAGAGGATGCCCAGCGCCCATCGCGCTGCCATGGTCCTTATATTCCGCATGCAATACGCTACCGGGAACAAAAGCACGACCTCGTCATAGCCATGATGCTTGAAGAGCAGAATGCTCAGCACCGCCAGCAACGCGATCTGGAGGTCCCATCTCAGGGAGCTCTTTTTTCGCGCGATCAAATAGAGCAATACCGTCGAAATCACCAGGGGCAGTCCATATTCCAAGCCACTCATCATTGCCGGCGCAAGATGCGATCCTCTCAGCCCCAGCTCCAGCGCGTCCATCAGGTTCGATCCCGGAGTGCCAAAGTAGCCGCCCGATTGCGCCACTTTCAGCGGCTCAAACAATAGATGCAGCAAGCCGACCGGATGCAGCAAGCTTCCCCCGGTCCAAAGATAGACGAACACGAGTGTTACCAGCGCCGGAACAAGGCTCAGCAAGGCGGCGGCAACGCCAATCCGAAACAGCAGCAGAAGGAACAGCGGCGGCGCGAAGCTGTATTTGAAATAAGAGAACCCCGCGGCCAGCGCACTCGAGGCCTTCGGCGTTCGGCACAAGGCCAGCACCCAGATCAGCAGCACCAGCAGCGATTGCTGCCCATTCCCCAACGAGTTTCGCATCGGGGTCGAAGCCATGAACATCGCCACCAGCACGCCGCACCAGTAGCCACGAAGGCCGTAAAACCGTCCGCAGAGAAAAGCGCTGATCAGCCCGAACGCCAGGTTGCACACCGCCCAGATCGCGGTCGCTGTACTCAGCGACATCATGCCGATTGGCCAGATCAATACATACAGAAGGGGCAGGTAGTTCGGGACCTGGGTCTTTACGATCTGATGGGCCGGGTCTCCGTTGAGATAATCCGCCCAGGGGTCTGTATGCTGCACCACGAGATGGGTGCCGCTCCATTGAAAATCCTGACTGCGCCCCGGAGCCAGAGCATTGTGAGCGCCCTGCCATACCGAGCCTGCAGCCATCAGGATTAAAATCGTAAGCAGTATCCATAAGAAAGGACTGATCCTGCCTGCGGCTGCCTTTTCAGACACATTCATAGCGTTAGGCTAGCATGGCTTCTAAGGCCTGGTTATTTAGATTTGTAGTAGAGGACCTGCTTGAATTCTCATCTGGCTTCATCGAACAATACGCCGCTTCGGGCCACAGTTGCCGCTTCGGGTGGAAGGCCCCATCAACTCTCCGGCAGCGCTTCGATGCTGCTGGATGTTGTACGCTTTGCCGCCGCCATCGGCGTCGTCGCCACGCACTCGGGGGATGGATTCTTCGGTATTGGCTGGGCTCACAATCTTATGTGGGGCGATATTGCTGTACCGGTGTTCTTCGTTCTCTCCGGATTTGTTATTCGTTTCGTGACTCGTACCCGCGAAGGCAATCCACGCGAGTATTACATCGACCGCGCCTCGCGCATTTATTCCGTGGCAATTCCAGCAATGCTGTTAACGATGGTTTGCGCGCTGCTATGTCTTCTGCTCAACCACGACCGCTTTGTGCGTGACTGGGCACCTCTATTCAGTCATCCGATCGCTCGCCTCGTAGCCAACTTAACTTTCTTAAGCCAGATATGGGGCCACAATACCATCCCTTTTATCGATGGTCCTTTTTGGTCGCTGGGGTTTGAATGCCCATACTATGTTTTCTACGGCTTCAACTTTTTCCTTCGGGGATGGAAGCGCATAGTTGCCTGCGCTGCATTGGCGGTGCTTGTCGGACCTCAGGTCGTCTTCTTACTCCCGCTCTGGTGGGCAGGAGTGTGGATGTATGACGCCTACCACTCCCTCCGAGGAAAATCTGTGGGCATGGTCGCCGCTATCGTTCTCCTTGTGTGGCTGGCGATCAGCATAGTCCCCGGATTTTTCGGGATGCACAGGTCTCCGTTGGCGATACAGACTGTCTTTACGTATATCGGCTCACTTCCAAATCCGCTCGGCCTGTTAGCTATTCCCGTTCGCCGCGCTACCATGTATGCCTACGCTGCAGGCCTCGTCAGTGCTGGACTTCTCATGCTGGCCCTGTTGGCCGTCGATGCAGCCTCTTTTTCTCCTCGCCCACGCCTCAAAGGTAGAGTCCGCCGTATCGCTGACGGTACATTCATTCTGTATCTCTTTCACTACCCGCTGCTGCTTCTCGCCGCGTATGCAGGGCTATTTCGCTACCAGCGCAATCTCAGGAACTTAGCCATTCTCACCGCGATAGTTCTTTTCTGCGTTGTTCTCGCGACCCCACTGGACAGCCTGAAGCTTCAGATGCGCCGCTGGCTCCGAGCTGTCATCCCCGCCTGACGCCTCTTCGTTCCATTCGCCGCAACTAACAAAGATTGTCCACGCGGTTTGTTGTAACAACCTGATCGTGCCACTTCTGCGGGAACGCGTCTTTGACGCGCTTCCCCCCGCTGGTATCATCTTCTTACGCCCTTGGGCAGTTAGATTTCAGAGGGTTTTAAACGCGGGCGCGCCGAATTCGCCGCCGACCTCTGGCAGTTGAACCAGACAATGGTTTAGAAAGAGAGAGAGTGCGCCTCCCATTTCCAGAACGCATTCCGATTCTGTATGCCACCTGTTTTGCCGGGCTGCTTTGTCTTGCCCAACTGCTTCAGGGGACATCTGCCGTTATTGCTCTCTGCTGCTTCCTCTTTATAGTGATCGCGACTTTTGCCTTCAATCTGGCCGGGGGGTTTACGCGTGCTTCCGGGGGATATATTTTTTTCTATGCCGTGCTGGCTGTCATTGTCGGCATCTCCTGGAAGGCCTTTCTGGGAGAACAGGCAGGCTCCGATCTCAAGCAGCCCGTTCTGACCTTTCAGGTCTACCTCGGGGGCATCGTCGCAATGCTTGCGGCTGTCTTTATCAGTCGAAAACTGACGCTCAAGCGTCCGCTCCTGGCCAATACCGTTACGAATGAGAATATGGTGAGTGCAGCCACAGGCTGCCTGGTAGTAGGACTAGGGCTTGTCGTGATAGCGAGCGTAATTCCCCATCAGGCTGGTTCACTTATCAGCGCCGTCTCCCAACTCAACGCCTTTCTTCCTCTCGCAATTATTCTCGGAACGATTGCCCAGATTCGCAGGAGCAATGGGACCAGCAGTGTCAACCTGCCCGTTCTGCTGGCTATGGGTGTGGTCTTTGCTATGGGACTTGTCGGGTTTTCGAAGCAGGCAATGTTCACCCCGCCGCTGTGCTGGCTGATTGCAGCGGCCTCGCAGCGTTACAGGATCACTCTTTATCAGGGCCTTGGCTTCATTCTGGCGATGGCCTTCATGGGCTACTACCTCGTTCCGTACTCGGGGTACGGCAAAAATGTCCTCTCTGATTCATTTGCAGAGAACGTCAATACGTCCATCTCCATGCTTTCCAATTTGCAGGGGATCCGCGATCAAGCCGATCAACTGCCGGAAGCTGTCATCGAAGACAGGGTGCAGGCTTACTTCGACACCCCGCAAGGTTTCTTCGACCGCCTCCAGATGATCTCCCCCGATGACGCTCTCATCAACGTCACCGAGGAGAATGGCAGTATCGGCTATGTCCCCGTTCTCATGGACTTTGGGAATCTTATCCCCCATTTTCTGTGGCCCGGCAAGCCTACCGTCGCCTTCGGCAACATCTATGCGCACGAGATAGGCATGATCGGCGCAGACGACGTTACCACTGGAGTCTCTTTCAGCCCCACGGGAGAGGCCTTTCATCTTGGCCGCTGGATGGGCATCTTCGTCGTCGCCCCTCTCCTGTGGACGATGCTGTTTGTTATCTTCGATTCGCTTTGCGGCGATGTTCGCAATTCCCCTTGGGGACTGTTTGCCATTGTCATTTTTGCGCACGAGGCGCCGGAGGGAATGCTCAACGGCCTCATTCACACCGCCGGAATCGGTGCGCTGGCAATTGTCTTCGCCGCAGTTACTTCGGCCTATATCATGCCGATCATCGGCGCGCTCGTGTCGACGCCGGAGCGCACTCGCCTTCGCCGCATCGCACCGATTCGCAGCATCCAACGCCGCCTTCCGCCCGCCCATCCTCCGCAAAACTCCGGCCTATAACATGATTCGGCGTGCCCATCCCGTACACTGTTAGCTGCGCGAAGCTTCAGGCGGTCGTCCGTGACGCAAAAATAAAATAATGGAGAGAACCTATGACTGGAGAACAGACTCTCGTCGCCCGAGCAGCTCTTGGCATTTTTGCCGGCGCCGTCAGTATCCCAGCCGTGCGAAGCCGTCGCCTGCACGATTTGCCGCGGGAGACCTTTGAGCGCTTCATCACGATCTCCTTTGTCGCCAGCCGCATCGGACTTTGGTTCCTTCTTTTCTTGGTCCTCCGCCTCTCTCCGCGAGGAGATGTAACGATCTACATGGAAGAGGCTAGAAAAGCTCTGCTCCATCTCATGCCCTACAGGGACTTCGTCTCCAGCTATGCTCCGCTCCATTCCTATATGGATGCGCTCCTGATCGGCTTCTTTCGAACGCCGCTCTCGCTGATTCTCTTTGCCATTCTCGTCGAATCGCTTCTGCTTCCCCTCTGGTTCCGTGCGGGCCGGTCTTTTCTCTCCGACAGCGAATTGCGTACCGGAGCCATCCTGTACCTGACCAGTGCGGTCAGCCTGCAGTTTGTCGCCATCGACGGACAGGACAATATCATCATCGCCGTCCTGCTGGCTCTTGCCATCCTTCTGGTGCAGCAACGGAAAGCATTCTCTTCAGGCGTCGCAGTAGGCGTCGGAATCTCTCTGCTGAAGTTTCTGCCTCTGCTTTACGTCCCCGCGTTCTTCTTTGCCGTTCCCCGGCGATGGCGCTGGGTCGGCGGTTTGGGAGTGGTTGTGGCTGTCGTCTATGGCAGCGTTGCGCTGACCCATGCTCCGCTTCTCCAGCCACTACTGAGGGAAGGCAGCCTGAGAACCTCGGCAGATATCCCCTTCCTGATCGAAGGCGCAACCGGTGCCACGCTGCCTTCCTCTCTCTGGAATGGCATCTTGCTGGCTCTGCTTGCCCTCGTCTTTGGGCTTATCGCCAAAGCCTGCTACAAGGCGAATGAGGTTGTGCGGCTGCGCGTGCTCACCTTCGCTGTGCCCGCGCTCACTCTCACGCTCGTTCTCTTCGCCAAGAAGTCCTGGCCTCCGTACCTGATGCTGACTCTCTTGCCTCTCTGCCTGCTTATTTCAAACCGCCACAGGCTTGGAGCATTTTTGTTTGCCATCTTTGGCGTGGTCGCCGTGGTGGAGCACAGTTATTACGCCACCATCCTGCACGCGTTCTCCGCTCCCGAGTTTCACCAGGGTCTTCTCGCCCATGACCCTCATTGCCTTGTCTTTCTTGGAATTCAGATTCTCCTGCTTGCAGGCTATGGATGGCTTCTCTTAGCGTCTGTTCAACAGATCGTCGCCGTCGACAGGATCGTTCGCAGGGAGCATCTGGCTGCAAATTAGCCGGCTCAGGCCTATTCCATCCGGCGAACGCTCAAAAGCCTGCTCTCTGCCGAATTTGCCGTACATTTCACCACACGGCGCGCCCCGGAACTCGGGCCGGCAAAGGTTCCCTGGCGTCGCTTCCAATACACTATTAAGTGTATGAATAAACTGGTCGTCGGTAATCTCGTTCATCGCCCGCTGCGCTCTATTATCAGTGCCTTCGCTGTAGCCATCGAAGTCATCATGATCCTCTCCATTGCTGCCATCATGCTTGGCCAGCTCAACGGTCAGCGCACCAGTCAAAGCGGCATCGGCATGGACATGATCGTGCATCCGGGGACCGCCACCAATCTCATCGGCATGTCCGGCGCCGCCGCCTCGATTCAGGTGGCGGATGTTCTCCGCACCCTGCCACACGTCGAGGTCGCCGCTCCGGTCAACATCCAGCTCACTGCCGGTAAGACCCTCGAGAATATCTACGGCATCGACTACGCCAGCTATAACGCTCTTCGCCCCTTCGCCTTCGTTGCCGGCGGCCCCTTCCAGCATCCCGACGACATCATCATCGATGACTACGAGGCGGCCCGAGGCTTCAAGATCGGCGACACCATGGAGGTCCTGCACCACCCCTTCCACATCTGCGGCATCGTTCAGCATGGCAAAGGCGGACGCAAGTTCATCCCCATCACGACCATGAACGAGATCGGCGGAACTCCCGGCAAAGCCAGCATGTTCTACCTTCGTACCGAAAACAATCCACAGTTTCAGGCAGACGTTCGCAAGGAGGTCCTCGCGACTCCCGGGATGCAGCAGTACAACATCGAGACCCTTGCCGAACTTCTGGCCAATCTCTCCCCCGAGAAGCTACCCGGCTTCAACATCGGTCTCCGCGTCGTCATCAGCATCGCGGTGCTCATCGGCTTCCTGGTCATCTTCCAGTCGATGTACACCGCCGTCATGGAGCGCACTCGCGAGATCGGCATCCTCAAATCGCTGGGCGCCTCCCGTGTCTACATCATCTCGGTCGTGCTCCGTGAGACCGGCTTGCTGGCTATCTCCGGCATCATCCTCGGAGTTGGCCTTACCTATCTCATGCGGGCCATCTTCCGCTACAAATTTCCCACGCTGGCCTTCGCCGTTACTCCGGAGTGGGTCGCCGCTGCCGTCGTCATCGCCTTCAGTGGCGCTATTTTGGGGGCCTTCTACCCTGCCATCAAAGCCGCGCGTAAAGACCCCATTGACGCTCTGTCTTACGAGTAAAAAGGAGCGACATCTCTGCGGCGGAGCCATTCCTGTCCGCTGGCGAAATCATCGCACGGTGAGGGATCGCGTCCCTTCGATCAACAGGCCAACAGGCTTACGCCGGTCTCGACTTGATGAACGTATAGCGCTCCTTGAGCCGCAGGAAAGGCCTCTCCAGAAATTGATAGGAGAGCGCCGCCAGTCCAATCGTAAGCACCAGATCGAGGATGCCGCTGTAGGGTGATCCTCGTAAGCCCGAATGGGGCCAGTGCTTTGCCGCGGAAGAGATCGTATCGCCAACAAATTCATGAAAGACATAAAGGCCATACGATATCTGCCCAAGGTAGCGCAGGCCCTTCGGTATCAGCGAAGCGCTCAGTCCCAGGAATCCAAGGAAGATCAGCACAGTTCCCGCGAGGATCATCCCATACATAGCGCACAGCCTCGCAGCGCCGGGATGGACATCGATATGGCGGGTCACATGCGTAGCGGCCATCCACAGCGCAACGCCACCAATCACAGTGGCTACGCGCCAATATATTTTCAATTTTGGAACTCGTGTGCGCAGTCCAATGGCCAACATGCATCCCGCCGCAAAAAACTGGAACTGCACCAGGCTGTTCGTCCACACCTTGATGTTTACGCTGGCATTATGTTGTCCCAGCCACGCCAGCACACCATACGAGACGACAAAAAAGAAAGTGGAGAGTGCCCAGATCGCGCGCTTGCCTCCATACTTCATGATCGTCGGAATCAACAGATAGAACTGCTCCTCGACCGAGATGCTCCATAAGGGGGAGATGGGATTAAGGGTGAAGCCAACATAACTCGTATACCAATTACCGGCCAGCAGAAGGAACGCGAGGATACGGTACTGTTCCACCCTGAAGTGTGGCATTACGATGCCAAAGATCACGCCAAAGCCCAGAAACACAAAATAAAGCGGCCAGATTCTCAACACGCGCCGTATGTAGAACGCCTTCAGATGGACACTGTTTGTCTCATCGCGTTCCTTGCAAAGCAGCTCGGTGATTAGATAGGCGCTCAGCAGAAAAAAGAGACATACCCCGTAAGCCCCAGCCTCCTGCAACTCCCTGACCCGTGCCGGAAAGATCCGGTCAAGGCCCAGGGTGAAGTCCACATGGTGCTGAAAGACGCACAGAAAGGCGAAGAACCGCAACGCATCCAGTTCTGGGCGATAGAATCTGCTGGGTTTGCGTTCCGGCATGGGTCCTTTTACAAAGAGATTTTTTAAATTTTAGTGCATCGCGGCGAGTACCTTAACTGTACCTGACGTATGCGAACGACAAGCCATTGCTCGGTCAGATATAAAAACTCGCCCTAAGGTATAAGGCTCAGACTCAGTGCCCCGATCGCATGGGACATGTCCGTCACCAATCCTTGACGCAACCGGATGGACTCAGTAGCCTTTACTCAATCCCGCGCCATTTTCTGCTGGCTCCCGGTGTGTTTCCCATAATTCCGCTTCCCGACAAACAGACAGGTTCCCCATCGAATGAATGCCACTATCCTGCTTCAGTTTGCTGTAGCGATTCTCTGGTGCATCGGGCTGTTCGCGGCCATCTCTGGCTATGGTGCTCTTCTCCTGCGCCTCTTCGATGTACGTCGTCCGGCATTTGCTCTGGCAGCGGTCTCGGGTTTCAGCGCAGTCATCCTCATCGGCGGAATCTTTAATCTCCTGCATGCGATCACGGTTCCGGTGCTCATCACATTTAGCATCATTGGAGTTCTTGCACTCCTTGTTCTTCGTTTCATCGACAAGGAACCGGCTGCGCTCGAAACTTCCGCGCCTGCTTCCGCAAATCTCAACGTCAAGCTGCTGCTCCTTTTCTTTGCCGTTGTCTTTGCTGTGCGCGTCGCAGCCACCGTCCACACCGCGTACTACCAGAAGTCGGATGATTACAACTTCTACCTCGCAGCCCCCAAAAAGATGCTCCAACTGCATGAGTATGCGCCCGACCCCTTCAGCGAGCGCCGCATCATGTCCAGCGTCGGAGGCAACTACTTTCTGCAGACCCTTGTTCTCACTGAACTTCCCCTCGAAGACGTTCAGATGGCCGACCGCGCCCTTGGCCTTCTCCTGCTCGCGGTCGTCGCCTTCGGTCTGGCGGACGAGTTCGACCTAACGCCGCTTCAGCAGGCAGCCCTTGCTGTCTTTGTCCTCATCACGCCGCAGCTCCAGTTCAATCTGACGTTTGTCGTTCTTCCCAGCGCGCTCTTCTTCGGCCTGGTCTACCTGGCCTCTCATCGACGCCTGCTCGACGAACATCGAAACCTGCAGGCGTTGTTGCTCGGCATGACGACCGCTGCTATCGCCTCAACGAAATCCACCTATCTTCCTCACGGTGTCCTCTTCGTCCTCTGCATCGCTGCCTTTGCCTTCAGCCGCCGCGGAACCGCCGCAGGCCTGCGCACCTTGGTCATTGGGGCCGCGGGCTGCCTGCTCGTTCTCGCCCCCTGGATGGTGGCTCAGCACGCTACGTCAGGCACTTATTACTATCCGCTGCTCGGCAAGGGCTTCCACTACAGCAGCTATGGGCTCTATCCGCCGCCATCGGGCTTCAACCCGAAGATCATCCTCCATAAGGTCGTGCCGTTCAACATTCCGCTCCTTCTCATTCTTCTTCTCGAATGGTTCTGGGGCGAAGATGACGACCAGTCCCGCGCCATTCTCTGCTTTACCGCCGCAACCCTTATCGCCTCGCTATTCGTTGGCATCGCCACCGGGGGAGACTCCGTCCGTCGCTACAACTACCCTGCAATCGTCCCTGTCCTTCTTCTCCTCTTCGTGGTCTTCAGCCGCCGCGTCAACCATCTTCCGCAGGTAGCGAGATGGCGTTTAGGTCAGGCAGGTTCCGCCGTCCTGGCAGTCGCCACTGCTATCTATATAGGTCTGAACTCCTGGACGCATGAATACAGCCATACCCTGCGAAATCTGCAAGTCTCCTTTTCTCAGTTTTCTATTGAGAAGCCCTCAGTCCGATCGCAATACGCAGCCATGGAGCGCGCTATCCCCACCGACTCCGGCACCATCGCCACCGTCGACGACACCTTCCTTCTCGACTACCGCACCCATCACATTCATATCGCTGACTTTCCCGGCGCCGCCAGCCTTCCGCCCGGCTGGCCCGGCCGTTCCGACGGAGAAGCGTTGGCCAGCTATCTCCTCTCCCACCACATTCGCTATCTGGCTCATTCTTATAGTGAAGATGAGGCCGATCAAGGTCATCTCCTCTCTGTCATGAACGATAAGAGCATCACCCAATGGATCCGAAGCGAGGACGAAATGATGCTCGATAGTCACCGTCAGTATCGAGAACTGGCCAGAACGCGCCGACATCTCTATGACGACGGCTCCCTGTATGTCCTCGATCTGGCTACCCTGGCTGGCTCAGGGGCAGAGACAAACTGATCGGCGCTGCGGAGCGCATTTTCATTGACTCTTTCCCGGCCTTTAGGCTAGTCTTGAATCTCGCGCAGTCTCGCGTCCGTGCGTCTATGTAGATCTATAGGCATAGATAAAGCGGACGAAAGAGATACCGTGGTGGACCCACTTGGGGTAGCCAACGCAACAAGGCCGCTCCCGAAGCACCCACTTCCCAGGCTGATCTTTCAAGGCTTTGTGCGCTGTCCCATGCGAAGGTACACCTTTGCGTCCGAGAATGTTCTCGAACGTCAGGTCTTTCGCGCTGTAAAGAGTTGTAAAGGTTGTAGGAAACATATTCGATCCACCTTTCTTCAGAAGTACGCCGAACCATGAAGACGGCAGATTCAAGGAGTAATAGAGCAATGTCCACTACCATCCCCAGCGGAAAAGATATCAAGCGCAAGTGGTTCGTCATCGACGCCAGCGGCAAGACGCTTGGCCGACTTTCCACGACTGCTGCCAGCGTCCTCGCAGGCAAGCTCAATCCGCTGTACACCCCTTATATCGATATGGGCGATCACGTCATCATCATCAATGCCGAAAAGATCGTCCTCACGGGCCTCAAGGCGAACACCAAGCTCTATCGCCGCTACACCGGATTCCCCGGTGGTCTGCGTGAAGAGTCCTTCGTCAAGCTGCTCGCCCGCCGTCCCGAAGCAATCGTCGAGCAGGCAGTCAAGGGCATGCTTCCCAAGTCCAAGATGGGTCGCCAGATGGCCACCAAGCTCAAGGTCTACAAGGGCAGCCAGCATCCGCACCTCGCCCAGCAACCGGTAGCGATGGATTTCCACGCCTCCAACGCCCCCAAGGCCTAGCTTTTACGTGCGGCGGGCGTTTGTCCGCTGAACATAAGTTTTGTTAAGGGTACGGCTTCAGCCGTACCGCACAGAGCAAGAGATTTTCGGGGCTTTAGCCCCTGAGGCAAGTTCAAGGAGCACCATGGCAGATCTGATCCAATACTACGGAACCGGCCGTCGCAAGTCTTCGATTGCGCGCGTCTTCCTGCGTCCCGGCAGCGGCAACTTCACCGTCAACAAGAAGGATGTCGATGTTTACTTCGTCACCGCCCAGCAGCGCGCCGCCGCTCGCCGGTCGCTTGGCATCGCCGACATCGGCGAGACCTTCGACGTCATCACCACCGTTAAGGGTGGCGGCGTTATGGGACAGGCCGATGCCGTCAAGCTCGGCATCGCCCGCGCCCTCATGGTATTCAACCCTGAGCTGCGTAAAGCGCTCAAGGCAGAAGGCCTCGTTACCCGCGACTCGCGTGGTAAAGAGCGTAAAAAGTACGGACAGAAGGGCGCTCGCGCTCGCTTCCAGTTCTCGAAGCGATAAAGAAAGCCCTTCAGCAAAGGCTTTTGCAGTTGCACTTGTTCTTGCAGTTGCAAATGCACTTGTTCTTGCAAATGCTTTTGTTCTTGCAGTTGCACATGCTTTTGTTTCTGCAGTGTTAAGGGCACGGCTTCAGCCGTGCCGCTACTGCCCCTCGGCGGCGCGGCTTTAGCCGCTGAGGTACGGTTTTCGATTCGGCCTCGATGCTCTCGCGGCCGAATCAAAGAAATATCCGGCGAAAATGTATCGCCGTTAGCAACACCCTTCCAGCTCATCGGAGGGTCAGGAGTCAAATCTCCCGTACGCGGGATCAATCCAGGCACCGGAGCAATTCGGTCCGGCTGTCTTCACCAAGGAGCCACCATGGCAAGTATCACAATGAAGGAACTGCTCGAAGCTGGCGTCCACTTCGGGCATCAGACCAAGCGCTGGAACCCCAAGATGAAGGAATACATCTTCGGCGAGCGCAACGGCATTTACATCATCGACCTGCAGAAGACGCTGAAGATGTTCAAGGAAGCGTCCAAGTTCGTCACCGACCTTACCTCCACCGGCAAGCTAATCCTCTTCGTCGGCACCAAGCGCCAGGCGCAGGACGCCATCGCTGAAGAGGCCACCCGCGCAGGCATGCCCTACATCAACAGCCGCTGGCTGGGTGGTCTGCTCACCAACTGGGTCACCGTGCAGAAGTCGGTCAAGCGCCTCACCGAGCTGGACGATATGTCCACCGACGGTCGCTACGAGCTGCTCACCAAGAAGGAAGTCATCAAGCTCGAGCGCGAGCGCAAGCACCTGACCACCAACCTCGCCGGTATCAAGACCATGAAGCGTCTCCCCGACGCGATCTTCGTCGTTGACTCCAACAACGAGGCCATCGCCGTCGCCGAAGCCCGCAAGCTCGGCATCCCGGTCGTCGCCGTGGTCGACACCAACTGCGACCCGACCGTGGTCGACTACGTGATCCCTGGCAACGACGACGCTCTCCGCGCCATCCGCCTCTTCACCACCAAGATCGCGGACT
>JBEPUY010000007.1:0-127210 GCA_041691255.1 Granulicella sp.
CTCCGGTCGAGATGACGTGCTCTTGTGGCTGCGTTCCGGTCGAGAGGACGTGCTTTTAGGGTTTCTGGACAGATTCTAAGGTCGCAGCCGTTCCTGCAGCAGGCGCGGCATAGCCTCGTTCCCGCATCCACTTGATCAGCAGGTCGGGCCATACGCTCAACTCAGGATTCGTGACCGCCAACCCTGCCCCATGGGAGCCATGCTGAAACAGGTGCATCTCCACCGGAACCCCGGCCTTCACCAGCGCCGAATAGAACATCACGCTGTTCATCACCGGCACCGTGCCGTCATCGGTGGTCGCGAACAGAAAAGTTGGTGGCGTATCTTTGGTCACCTGCAACTCCGCCGACATCGACTGCTCCAGCGCCGTATCGGGACTGTCCCCCAGCAGATACTTCCGCGAGCCGGTGTGGACGTAGGGATCCATCATCGTAATCACCGGATAGGCCAGAATCAGAAAATCGGGGCGGCTGCTCTGCTGGTCGATCGCATCGGCCGCGCTGGGATTACCCGCGTCGAAGTGTGTTCCCGCCGTGGCCGTCAGATGTCCTCCCGCCGAGAAGCCCCACATGCCAAGATGGTCCGGCGCGATGCCATACTCGGCCGCGCTGGCCCGCACCATCCGAATCGCCCGCTGCGCGTCTCCCAGCTCAATGGGATTGTGATACGTCGGCCCCAACCGGTACTTCAGCACAAACGCCGCAACGCCGCGCTCATTCAACCAGTGCGCAATGTCCGACCCTTCTTTGGTCATCGAGAGATGCAAGTACCCTCCCCCCGGTGCGACCACAACGCCGGTCTTCGTCGCATTCACGCCCGACGGCAGATAGACGGTCAACGTCGGCTGGTCCACCTCCGCTGTTCCCTGCGCTCCCGGAGCCCCCCCGGGCCAAAGCAGCATCGTCTTCCCTGCCGCCGCATCCGGCACCTGCTGCGCCTGCGCCATCCCCAAACCCAGAACCACGGTCAAAACACCCCCGCCCACTCGAAACAGCTTCGTCATCATCCGCTTTACATCTCCTGTCGCACCGCGAAGCATCCTATGGCGCAGCGAAGAAATTGTATCTTGCACGGACTACCTGTTAAAACATCACGTGCGTTTACCGGGCAGAATTATTCCCGCGATAAAATCACACATCAGCTTCACCTTGATATTCACCACGGAGACCGATGAAGGAACTCGTTCAAAAGCAACTGGCCCAATCCATCGCCACCATGCAGGCCGTCCTCGCCGACCCTTATATCACGGAAACCATCGTCAGCATCGGCGAGATCACAGCAACGGCAATGAAGTCCGGTAAAAAACTGCTGGTCGCAGGCAATGGCGGCTCTGCGGCAGACGCCCAGCACCTCGTCGCCGAGTTCGTCGTTCGCCTCAACGTCAACCGGCCTGCCCTGCGCGCCATCGCCCTCACCACCGATACGTCGATCCTCACCGCCGCCGGCAACGACTTCGGCTATGACCGCGTCTTCGCGCGCCAGGTCGAAGCGCTCGGCCAATCCGGCGATGTCTTCCTTGGCATCTCCACCTCCGGCAATTCCAAAAACATCGTCAACGCTCTTCATCAGGCCCACAAGATCGGCATGACCACCATCGGCTTCAGCGGCAACGATGGAGGCGAGATGCGCTGCCTGTGCAACTACAACATCGTGATCCCATCGAAGGTCACCATGAACATCCAGGAGTCGCACCTCGCCCTCGAGCACATCTTCTGCATGGTCGTCGAGCGCGGCGTCTTCGGCGAAGACTTCGAGACCCGGCCCCAGATACTAAGCGAATAGCCTTTCAAACAACGCACTTCGCTACCAACCCATCTGAACTGTGCGGGCGTATACTCGGCGTGTTTCAGAACTTCAACCTACGTTTCCAGGAGACTATCCGATGCTAAAAGGCTTTCGTGACTTCGTTTTGAGGGGCAATGTCATCGATCTGGCAGTCGCGGTCATTATCGGTGCAGCTTTCACCAGCATCGTCGCATCGTTGACCAAGGACATCATCAATCCCTTGATTGCCGCCACCGTCGGCAAGCCGGACTTTTCCTATCTCGTCGCGCACGTCAATGGAGGCGTGGTCACTTACGGCAACTTCATCAATGCGGTCATCGCATTCCTGTTGCTGGCCTTCGTCATCTATTTTTTCCTGGTGCTGCCCACCAACCATATGCTCGCCAAGATGAAGGGACCTGCCGCCGTCACCAACAAGACCTGCGGTGAATGCCTCTCGGAGATTCCCCTCGCCGCGCACCGCTGCAAGTTCTGCGGTCAGCCCGTAGCCTAAGTCCACGAAACGCCATCTCAGCCACGATGCCCACGGTCTTGCCGTGGGCATCACTGCATCTCAGATTTCTCCGCCAACCAATCCTTTCCCCAAGGCAAACCGTTGATAGCTCCCCGCACTCTGGCCATCCTGCCCCTGTTTGCCGCCCTCGCCGCCCCCTGCCAGCCGCCTGCGCAATCCTCGGCTTCGCAACAGGTCTTCGGCTATCGCGACTTCGCCCAGCAGGCCAAATGGGATGCCGCCTTCATGACCATCCCCGACGCCAAACTCGCAGGCGAGCACCTCAAAATCCTCACCGCCGAGCCCCACTGGGCCAGCTCCCCCGAGGACTATAAAACCGCCCTCTACGTCGCCGACAAATTCAAGGCCGCCGGTCTCGACACCAACATCGTTCCCTACAAGGTCCTGCTCAACAAGCCCAAGAGCATTCTCGTCGAAGCCTTCGACGCCGACGGCACCAGGCTCATGTCCGGCCCCACGCCCGAGCACGTCGATCCCACCAAATACGGCGGCGACCCCGGCCAGAACGATCCCCGCGTCCTCCCCGCCTTTAACGGATACTCTCCCTCAGGCGACGTCACCGCCCCGGTCGTCTACGCCAACTACGGCACCCTCGCCGACTTCAAAAAGCTCGCCAGCCTCGGCATCAGCGTTAAGGACAAGATCGTCCTCGTCCGCTACGGAGAAAACTTTCGCGGCGTAAAGGTCTACATCGCCCAGCAGTACGGAGCCAAAGGCGTCCTCATCTACTCCGACCCAGCCGACGACGGCTACTTCCGGGGCGATGCCTACCCCAAAGGTCCATACCGCCCGGCCTCCGCCGTGCAGCGCGGATCGGTGCAGTTCCTGCCCATCTATCCCGGCGATCCCGAGACCCCCGGCATAGCCTCCACGCCCGATCTGCCCGACTCCCAGCGCACCAAAAATCCTATCGATCTGTCGTCGATCCCCTCCAATCCGATCTCTTATAAAGATGCGGAGCCGATCCTCCGGGCGCTCGACGGCCCCGAGACGCCACACGGCTGGCAGGGCGCGCTGCCCTTCACTTATCACCTCGGCGGCACCAGCGCGGTCACCGTCCACATGAACCTCCAGCAGGACTACGCCCTGCGCACCATCTGGGACGTCATCGGCAAGATTCCCGGCACCGAACCCGGCGACAACTGGGTCGTCGCCGGCAACCACCGCGACGCCTGGGTCTATGGAGCGGTCGATCCCAGCAGCGGCACCGCCGCCATGCTCGAAACCGTCCATGGCATCGGCGACCTGCTCAAGCAGGGCTGGAAGCCCAAACGCACGATCCTCTTCGCCAGTTGGGACGCCGAGGAAGAAGGCCTCGTCGGTTCCACCGAGTGGGTCGAGCAGCACGCCGACGAGCTGCGCCACGCCGTCGCCTACTTCAACACCGACGTCAGCGTCTCCGGCCCCGACTTCAGCGCCGCCGCCGTGCCCTCGCTCAAGCAGTTCGTCCGCGAAGCCACCACAGAAGTCCCCAGTCCCAAGGGCGGCACGGTCTACGATCAGTGGAAGAAAGCCGAAGCAGCAAGCCCTGAAGATCCCGCGCATCCCCCCACTGCAAAATTCCCCGTCCCCATCGACAACCTTGGCTCCGGCTCCGATTACACGCCCTTCCTCCAGCACGTCGGCGTGCCCTCCACCGACATCGGCTCCGACGGCCCCTACGGCGTCTATCACTCCACCTTCGACGACTACAACTGGTTCATCAAATTCGCCGACCCCACCTTCGTCTACGAGCAGGAGATGGCCCGCGTCTTCGGCCTCGAAGTCCTGCACATGGCCGACGCCGACGTTCTGCCCTACGACTACCAGCTCTACGGCAAAGAGACCGTAGGCTACCTCGAAGCCGCCCAGCGCCACGCCGAAAAGTCCGGCCTGAAGCTCGACTTCACCACCGCGCTTTCCGCCGCCCAGCGCTTCGCCGCCGCCGGGACCGCCATTCGCGCCGTCCAGCTCAACCCACCCGCCGATACCAGCCAGCTCAACGATGCTCTGCGCGCCACCGAAGAGGCCTTCCTCGATCCTGCGGGCCTGCCCCACCGTCCCTGGTACAAGCACCTCATCTATGATCCCGGCGAATACACCGGCTACGAGGCCGTGGTCATCCCCGGCGTCAACGAGGCCATCGAAGCCAACGATGCCCCCCGCGCCCAGCTCCAGCTCACAGCCCTCACCGAGGCCCTCAACCGCGCCGCCGACACGCTGAACGCCGCCACCAAATAGTATGGCGGCGCTTCTAAGTTCCCCAAGGCTTCAGCCTTAGGCCTCTCTCAGAGAGCCCAAAAATGAGCTTTATAGCCACTTCCTCTCAGGTGTGACTTCCTTTTGTTTGTCATTCCCGAAGGGAATCTGCGTTTTGCTCTAACCACCAAAGCTACCTCTGGAGGAGAACCGCTCTAACTACCCCAGACCATCCAAAGCCTGTCCAAGGTCCGCCACGATATCCTCCACGTCCTCGATCCCAACGCTGATCCGCATCAGCCCATCGGTGATCCCCAGCCGCGCGCGCCCCTCTGCGCCGACCGCCGCATGGGTCATGCTCGCCGGATGACAAATAAGCGTCTCCACCCCGCCCAGGCTCTCAGCCAGATACCCCAGCCGCAAAGCTTTCGCGAAGATATTCGCCCGCTCCAACGAACCCAGCTCCACCGAGATCATCGACCCGAACCCGCTCTGCTGCCGCTTCGCCAGCTCATGCTGCGGATGCTCGGCCAGCCCCGGATAAAAGACCTGCTTCACCGCCTTATGCTCCTTCAGAAAGTCGGCAACCACGCGGCCATTGGCATCGTGCTGCTTCATACGCACCGCCAGCGTCTTCACCCCGCGCAGCAGCAGATAGCTCTCAAACGGCGACAGAATTCCGCCCGTGCACTTCTGCACAAACCGGAAGCGCTCTGCCTGCTCAGGCTTCGTGCAGACCAGCACGCCGCCCAACCCGTCGGAGTGTCCATTCAAAAATTTGGTCGTCGAATGCATCACGATGTCCGCGCCCAGCGCGATAGGCTGCTGCAAATAGGGCGATAAGAAGGTGTTATCGACACTCAGCTCCACCCCACGCGCATGGCAGATATCGGCGACTGCGCGAATGTCCGTAATCGCCATCATCGGATTGGTCGGCGTCTCGATATGCACCAGCTTCGTGGCTGAAGTAATCGCCGCCGCCACATTCTCCGCCACGCTGCTGTCGACATAGGTGAACGTGAGCCCGTAGTTCGTCATCACCTTGTCGAAGAGCCGCGCCGTGCCGCCATAAACGTTGTCCGAGCACACCACATGGTCGCCCGCCTTCATCATGGTGCACATCGCCGTAATCGCCGCCATGCCACTGGCAAAGGCATGGGCGCTGGTGCCACCTTCGAGCGAGCGCAGGCTCTCCTCGAGCGCATCCCGCGTTGGATTGGTCAGCCGCGCATACTCATGCCCCTTGTTCTTGCCAATCTCTTCCTGCTGATAGGTCGAAGTCAGATAGATCGGCACATTCACCGCGCCGGTCAACGCATCCGGCTCCTGCCCATCGTGGATCGCGCGTGTCGCAAATCCCAGTTTTTTCAAAATATCTCTCCTCCTCACACGACTGACTCTTCCCAACGCTCCACAAAGCAGTTCGTAGCGTCGATCCATTCAGAGACAATGGGGTTGATCCAGCTCGAAATCTGCAAGATCTCTCCATAACTATGGAGAAGCGAACGGTCGAGTATTGGCTCATGATGAGCAATTCGATTTCTCAAACGTCGAACGTCATCCAGCTTCGCATAGAGTTCTCTTCGATTGACTCGCTTGAATGGGAACGCTTTATACAAGCACGGCACCCACAATCTTTTTTCATAAAGGGAAGCAGTCAATCCAACCCAAAAGCCCAAAGTCAGCTCAGCGATCACTTTTCCCGGCCTTGCAAACCCACTGCCCCGCGCTGCCGCAGTCTTCGCTTTTTGTATTGAATCAAGCTCCCATCGCTCAAAGTGCAGGAAATCATACCAATCTTCCCTTCCAACGAAAGAGCAGAGAGACTCATGAAAAGAGTTTCTCAACTCAACTTCAAGCCCCTGAATCACGCCATACAATGCTTCAGAGAGAGCCGTGTTTCGCTCATAAAGACGTACCGCTTGATAAAGCTCCCCGCCAGCCCAGCCGATATATTTAGTGAGTCTCTCGCGTGATAAAGATGCTTCGATCGCGTTGAGTTGCTCGTGCGTATAGGGAAAGTTCCGTTGACGGTCCGGCATCGTTCCAATATACTTAGCTTTGTAAGGCCCGGTGTCACCGCTGCGAAAGCATGTGCCCGGGCTATTGCTTTTAAACCCTCACTCAAAAATCCCCTTCGACAGATACCTCTCTGCCGAATCCGGAATCACCGTCACCACCCGTTTGCCTTCGCCAAGCTCCCGCGCCATCTCCACCGCGGCAAACACCATCGCCCCTGCGCTCGACCCGGCAAAGACACCCTCCTCCATGGCCAGCCGCTTCACCATCCGAAAGGCGTCGTCGTCCATCACCTTGATAATGCGGTCGCACACGCTGCGGTCGAACGTCACCGGCACAAACGTCACGCCAATCCCTTCGACCTTATGCTTTCCCGGTTCCCCGCCCTGCAACACGCTGCCCTGCGGCTCCACTGCCACATTAATCACCGACGGCTGATGCGCCTTTAGAAACCGCGCCACGCCAGTAAACGTCCCCGCCGACCCGATGCCTGAAACCCAGGCATCGACGCGACCCTCCATCTGCTCCCATATTTCGACCGCCGTCGTCTGCTCATGAAAGTCCGGGTTCGCCGGATTCTCAAACTGCAGCGCCGCAAACGCGCCCTCGGTCTCGGCCTCGTACTCCAGCGCCCGCCGAATCGCACCCGCCATCCCCTCTGCCTCGGGAGTTCGCACCACCGTGGCTCCCAGCCCGCGCATCAGGATGCACTTCTCCTCCGCAAATCCCTCCGGCACATACAACATCACCTTGTAGCCGCGATTCACGCCGATCAGCGCCAGCCCCACGCCGGTATTTCCCGCCGTCGCCTCCACAATCGTCGAGCCGGGCCGCAGCACACCACGCCGCTCCGCATCCAGAACGATGCCCAGCGCCGCACGGTCCTTGATGCTGCCGCCCGGATTCAGATACTCCAGCTTGGCCCAGATCTCCGCGCCGCCAGCCGGGCTAAGCCGCCCCAGCCGCACCATCGGCGTCTGCCCCACCAGGTCGAGAATGTTCTCCACCACCCGCATCACTGCTGCCGTTTCCCCGGATCGGTCAGCCCCTTGTCCGACTTCGTGGCGTCCGCATTCGCCACCTTGGGGAAGTACCCAGCCCGCGTCCGCACCGACAGCTTGCTCATCCCTTTTTCCTTGGCCTCGACATGCACCTGCCGATATCCGCCAAGCGTAGGCGACTTGGTCGAGTGATACGCAATCGTGTACTGCGTCCGGATGTCCTTGGCCACCTCAGCCGCGATCGCGTCCACATCCTGCACCGACTTGGGGAAGTAAGCTACGCCGCCTGTCTCCTCCGACAGCGCCTCCAGCACCCTGCGCGCATGACGCGCCTCGCGCTTGTCCGTATCCTGCCCAAACAGCAGACCGACGCTGTAGATCACCGGCCCGTCGATATCCTGAATCCTGCGGATCGTCTGCTCCAGTGTCGCCGTCGAGGCATTGTCCTCGCCGTCCGTAATCACCAGCAGCACCTGCTTGGGATGCTTCGCGTTCTTCGACGTATAGTCGGCCGACGCCACCAGCGCATCGTAGAGCGCGGTGCCGCCGCTGGACTTGATATAGTCCAGCCCCTTCTGCAGCTTGTTAATATTGCTGGTAAAGTCCTGGTCGATGAACGCCTCCCACGAGAAGTCCACCACGAACGCCTCATCCTCCGGGTTCGACAGCTTGACTAAATCCAATGAGGCTTCTTCGACCGCCGCCCGCTTGTCATACATCGATCCCGAGCTGTCGATCAAGATTCCCAGCGAGACCGGCAGGTCCTCATGCCGAAACGACGAGATCGTCTGCGAAACCCCGTCCTCATATACATGGAAGGCGTCCTTAGTCAGCGTCTGGACCGAGCGCCCGCTGTTATCCACCACGGTAGCGTTCAGGCGCACCTCATAGGCGTTCTCGCGCAGGGTGTACGCTCCACGCGCACCCTTTTCAATCGCTCCTTGTGGAAGCCCCTGTGGCTCTCCCTCTGCCGAAGCTGCCTGCGTCTCCGCGTCGGGCGATGGAACCGGATCGCGGTCCACCGTCAACGACGGCTGCCCCGTAGCTTGCTGCTGAGCCCAAGCGCCCACCGGACCAGCCATCAACATACTCGCCGCCAATGTCAGCGGCCAAAAACGGTTACTCCGAAGGTGCATAGTACCCCTGGCGATTGTGCACCGTCAGCGAGGGAAGCCCCGGCGGTGGAAGCAATCGTACCTTCAATTTACGCCAGTTCCCACTCTGTTTCAGTCCCGAAGGCGTATATCCGATGACATATTCGTTGCGCAGCTCCGCGCTGATCCGTGTAGCGATATCTCCCAGCTCCGATACATCGTTCACGCGAAACATGCGGCCACCCGTGGCATCGCACATATCCGCCAGCAACAGCGGCCCGGTCTGCTCCTCGGGAGTCGGCGCATACGCGTCAAAGATTCCAATCGAATAGATCTGCACATCGCTCTCCCGCACCGCCCTTCGCAGCTCGCCCTCCGTATACCGGCTGCGGTTGTCGCCGCCGTCCGAGATAATCAGCAGCGCCTTGCGGTCATACTTCGCCTCCTTCAGCTTGTCCACCGCCAGATAGACCGCGTCGATCAGCGCCGTCCGCTTCTCCGGCTTCAGCATCACCATCCGCGCCTCCACGTCGTCCACCTCGGAGGTGTAGTCCACAATCACGGCAGGCCGGTCGTTGAAACCCACCACAAAAAACTCGTCCTTCGGGTTCGAAGTGCGCAGAAACTCCGTCAGCGCCTTCTGCGAGCGCATGAACTTCGACTCCATGCTGCCGCTCAGGTCAAAGACCACCCCAATCGACACCGGCGCGTCGTCGGTCGAAAAGCTCTTAATCGTCTGCCCCACGTTGTCGTCGAAGATCTGAAAGTTCTCCTTGTCCAGCCCCGTCACCAAACGGTTCATCGGGTCGGTCACGGTCAACGGAACCAGCACCAGATTTACGTCCACGCGAATCCGTGAATTCCGGTGCGAAGTAGCATGGGCCGCCACATTGTCCGCGCCCTCAAGCACCGGCTTCGCATCCTCCGGCGTCTTCTTCGGCGGAGGCGGAGCCTGCGTCTGCACCTGGTCCAGCGGGTTCTCCTGCGCCCAGGCCATTCCACTCCGGGCCACTCCACCCCAGCCCGCCGCGCACAGCGCCAGAATCGAAACGGCAAGACCTCGCTTCAACCAACAACCCAACGCACCGCCTGAACCCGGCATATCAGTACCCGTACCTTGCCTGAACCAGAGAAGGAATCTCCCACCATACTCCTTCAGCCAACAAACCACGCACGCAGCTTACAGTATCGGCGCAAACCCTAAATCCACGTCACCTCAACCGGAGCCCTACACAGCCCTACCTACACGTCATCGACCGGAGCATCCCAACTCACGTCATCTCGACCGGAGCGAAGCGGAGTGGAGAGACCCCAGTATTTCGCCCTGGCTTTTGCCGTTGTCTCTTCTTTCTTCGGCTCTCTCTATCACTGGACGAAAACCAGCCCTCCGCGGTTGCCTCCAACTGCCGCCGACACCACCGATTCACACAACACCCGTACAATAACCTCATACTCATTCTCTGGAGAAAACAAAAAGCATGGCCCGTATCTACCCCTTCCGCGCCCTTCGTTACGACACCTCCCGCGTCAAAATGGAAGACGTCGTCACTCAGCCCTACGACAAGATCACCCCGGCCATGCAGGAGCGCTACTACGAAGCCAGCCCCTACAACCTCATCCGCGTCATCCTCGGCAAGCAGTTCCCCGCCGACACCGACGAAGAGAACTGCTACACCCGCGCCGCCGAGACCCTCCACGACTGGCGCAAGCAGAACATTCTCCGCGAAGAGTCCGAGCCTGCCCTCTACGGCTACTCCCAGACCTACACCGTTCCCCACACCGACGAAGTGCGTGAGCGCCGCGGCTTCATCGCCCTCGGCCACCTCTACGACTACGCCGACAAGGTCATCTACCGCCACGAGCAGACCTTCCCCAAGCACAAGTCCGACCGCATGAGCCTCTTCAAGGCCACCCGCGCCTACTGCGAGCAGATCTACATGCTCTACTCCGACCCCGCCTTCACCGCCGAAAAGCTCATCTTCGGTTCAAACGGTAAAGACGCCGACCGCGCCATCCCCGACCTCGCCATCACCGACGAGTACGGCGTCGTCCACAAGGTCTGGAAGCTCACCGATCCTCAGCTCATTAACCTGATCGTCACCGCCATGGCCGACAAGAAGCTCATCATCGCCGACGGCCACCACCGCTACGAGACCTCGGTCGCCTACGCCCAGGAGCGCAGTGCACAGCTCAAGCTGTCGCTCGACCAGCCCTACATGGGCAATGACTCGAAGCTCGGCACCGGCCACCTTCCCGTCCCCGCCTTCCCCGAAGCGGCCATGATGATGACCTTCGTCAACATGGAGGCACCCGGCATCACCATCCTGCCGACCCACCGCGTCGTCTACGACATCCCCGCGTTCAGCTCGCCCGACTTCATCACCAAGGCCTCAGCCTTCTTCGACATCGAGCAGCTTGACTCTCCCGACGTCAGCATCCTCAGCAAGACCCCAGGCGTAGCCATCGTAGCCGCCACCGGCGACGGCAACTACCTGCTGAAGGCCAAAAAGGAAGTCATCGCCAAGGAACTGGCCAACCTCCCTACCCGTCAGGCCCAGCTCGACGTGGTCCAGCTCCACTCCATCATTCTCGATCGCCTCCTCGGCCTCAGCGCCGACACCATCACCAAGCTGGGCAACGTCCGCTTCATCCGCGAAGTCGACGAGGCGGTCGGTCTGGTCAAGAGCGGCGAAGCCGACGTGGCCTTCCTCATCAAGCCGATCACCCTCGACCAGCTCAAGGACGTCTCGCTCTCCATGGACGTCATGCCGCAGAAGTCAACCGACTTCTACCCCAAGCTGCTGAGCGGCCTCGCCATCTACGCCCTCGACTAATCCAGCAACCGAAGGCGCGGTCATCATCAAAAATGACCGCGCCAACCCCCTCAAAAACTGTCATTCCGAGAGCAGCCAAGAACCCTCGCGTTGGGTTCCCAGGTAACGAGAAGCGCGTTTATGGCTCAGGGCCTTATGCCGCAAGTGGCTTCATAACGTTTCCACACCGCTGGATCGTCCGTGACACTGAAAATTGGTTCCATTCTTTTATGTTCCATGATCTCGGTCACGCCATCCACGGTGACTGCTGTGTACGTGGGGTAGCTAAGTGGCGCTCCGTCTCTAAAAGGGTCCTTCAAGGAAAACGGTCCGCATCCGGTGCTGCCCTCAGTTCTCTGAAGAGGATGCATTGCATGGTCCTTCATGAGAAATCCTGCTCTACTTCCCCAAGGGTAAGAGTAGTAGCTCATCGTTACAGTGACATCTGCGCGTGCAACATCTGACGGCAATGGAAGCCATCGTGGAAGCCGAGAAGCTTTGTCCAACTGGAACGTAGATTCTGGGAAGACGCGACAACCCACGTAAGTTAGAGCCAGTATCATTGCAAGAGCTATCCAGAGATACTTTGTCCTGAAATGTGAAAGCTGTGTGCTCATCGGTGAGCCATCTTTGTTCTGCTCCTGCGTTGCCTGCAATGTAGTCTACCAACGCAGGTCTGCTGCCGCGGGAGCACTGTAGATCCTCAGAAGTCGGCTTCTCGTCTCTGATTTGGTTCTAACAGTTGAATGGTGGAGTGCAAGTTTCGTAACAGGCTCGTTAAGCCTACCTTCTCACATTTACAAGGGAATCAACACCTTCAACCCTCCTCCACAATCCCCACCCCCAACCAATTACAATCAACCCAAGCCATTGACTCCTCCCCGGAAGCAATCCGTCGTCGCCGTCCTGCTCGCCCTGAGCAGCTTTGCGTCCATAGCCCAGACCTCGTCGCAGCCTCAAGCCCCGCCACCAACCCCACCGTCACAGCCAGCTCCCATCGTTCCCCGCCCCACCCGCACCCTCATCCTGATCGACCCCGCCCACGGAGGCCCCGACAGCGGAGCCCACCTGCCCAACGACCTGCTCGAAAAAGACATCACGCTGGCCTTCAACAACCGGCTCCGCGCCCTGCTCTCCGGCAGTAACTTCGCCGTCATCTCCACCCGCACCTCCGACCCCGCTGCCGCCTTCACCACCGACCAGCGCGCCGAGATCGCCAACCACGGCCACCCCGCCGTCTGCCTGATCCTCCACGCCACCAGCAGCGGCTCCGGCATCCACCTCTTCACCTCCACGCTCACCCCGCCCGAGCATCCCACACACATCCTCCACTGGGACACCGCACAGGCCGCCTCCGTCCCTGACAGCCGCCTCATCTCCAACCAGATCGGCGTCGCGCTCCTCCAGGCCAAGCTCCCCGTCATCCTCGGACAGGCCTCCGTCCCTCCGCTCGATAACCTCATCTGCCCCGCCATCGCCATCGAGCTGGCGCCACTGGGCAACACCACCGCTACGCCCACACGCGTCTCCGATCCTGACTACCAGCAGCGAGTCGCCCAGGCCATCGTCGCCGCGCTCATCCAATGGCGCAGCAAAAACGCAGGCAGTGGAGCCACAAACACCGGAGCCGCGCAATGATCCCCCGCTACCAGCGCATCCTCTTCTGGAGCCTCGTCGGCGGCATCTTCCTCATGGGCGCCTTCCTCATCCACGGCTGCCAGCAGGCGCATAAACGCCTCACCGCGCTCAACGACGCCACCCCCATCGCCGCGCCCACCACCGCCAGCACCCAGGACGTTACCCTCTACCTCGCCAACGACGCCGACGGCTCCATCGCGCCCGACCAGCAGCAGATCGCCCTGCCGCAAGACCCGACCCTCCGCGCCCGCGCCCTGCTCGAACATCTGCTCGGCGAATACTCGCTTCCCACTTCCACCCACGTCCTGCAAAGCGGCCCCGCGGTCGACGACGTCTTCTTCCTGCCCCTGCCGATCACCACCCCCGCGCCCACCAACACGCTCAGCGCAACCACCGGCCTTCCCCAGCAGCAAAAAGCCGCTCCAGCACACACCGCTCAATCGGCGGGGGAGATGGCCGTAGTCAATCTTCACGGCAGCTTCGTAGATAACCACCCCTCCGGCATCGAGGTCGAAGACCTCACCCTGCTCTCCATCATCGGCACCCTGCACGCCGCCTTCCCGCAACTCACCGAAGTCCGCTTCCTGGTCGACGGCCAGGCCCACGACACCCTCGCCGGTCACGCCGACCTCAGGCGCGCCTATCCTGCCGTAGACACCACGACTGCCCCTACTACGCCTCAGCCTGAAGCCGCACCCATCCCGCAGGAAACGACCAAGCCATGACCTCGAAGCTCCTTCCTCCCAATCCCACCATCGGCGTCTTCGACTCCGGCTTCGGCGGCCTCACCGTCCTGCGCGACCTGCTCCCCCTCATCCCCGGAGCGCGCTACATCTACCTCGGCGACACTGCCCGTCTGCCCTACGGCTCCAAGTCGCGCGAGACCATCGCCCGCTACGCCGTCTCCAGCGCAAAGTTTCTCGAGGAGCAGGGTGCCAACCTGCTCTGCATCGCCTGCAACACCGCCAGCGCCCTTGCGCTCGAAGACATCCAGCAGGCCATGTCCATCCCCGTCGTAGGCGTCATCCACCCCGGAGCCGAAGCCGCCCGCGCCGCCCAAAACACCTCGTCCCCCCAAAACGTACGTCATCTCGACCGGAGCGCAGCGCAGTGGAGAGACCCCTGTATTTCTCCCGAAGCGCCACAATCTTCGGTCCTCGTCCTGGCCACCACGGCCACCACCCAGTCCCACGCCTATGCCCAGGCCCTCAACGCCCTCGGCCTCGCAGCCACCGAAAAGGCCTGCCCGCTACTCGTCCCTCTGGTCGAAGAGGGCTGGATCGACCACCCCGTCACCGCCGAGGTCCTCCGCATCTATCTCAGCGAAGCCTTCGCCGAAGCCCCCAACGCCCAAACCCTTCTGCTCGGCTGCACCCACTACCCTCTGCTCCAGCCGCTCATCCAACGCACCCTCGCCGAGTTGAACCACCCCATGACCGTCATCGACTCCGCCGCCGCCACCGCAGCCAGCGTAGCCGCATATTTTCCCGCCAATCCCACTGGCGCACCGGCCACCAGCCGCTTCTACGCCACCGATTCTATTGAGAAGTTCCAGCGTCTCGGCTCCGCCTTCCTCAACCAGCCACTCAGCGAAGTCCACCTGCTCGATCTAGGCGGCTAGTGCATCTTCGATTCCGGGGCGAACAAGACCCAGGTGCCCCATCTTTTCGCAGCCTCATCGCGAAAGGGTGGGAGACCACAAAGATCCATCTCGACCGGATGAAGTCAAGCAGAAAACGCCCGAGCCCAGCTCGCATCCTTGCGGCAGGGGCGTAGCATTGAGGACCGTAAAGGAGAACGCCGCTATGAGCTCTTCTCATGAACGGGAGTCTTGGTTTGATCGTTGGTGGATCTTGCTGGTCATCCTCTTTGGACTGCTCTTCGTCGCCTCGCTGGTCTCGTTTCATCCCATGGGATAAAGCGGCTGCTACCAACGACTGGGCATCAGACCCCAAACTGGCGCAGATGATGGTCCAGATGCTTGTACATCCACGCCGACCACTCCTCCGGCGTGAGCTTCCCAAAGAAGCTGTGCGGATGCGTCGTACATCCCTCCGGCCCGGATGCCGCAAACCGGTCGATCATCCTGCTCAACTGCTCTCGCTCCACCTCCAGGTCCCGCTCATCATCCACCACCAGGCCCGGCACCGTTGGCGAGTTCCGGCGCATGGGCTCGCTCTCCTTAAATGCCATCGGCTTGATGATCCAGCCAATAGCTCGCCCCACCAGCATTCGTGGCGGACGCCTATCCCCGGTAGCCAGCTCCATCCCTCGCGTGCAATGCGTTACCGCCTGCGGCGCGTTCATCTTGCCCCATAGCCGCTCGCTGTCCGGCCTCAGCTGCGACATCCGTTGCTTGATCTCTTCCACCGCCGTCGCTTCAAAAAGATTCTTCATCGGCTTTATATATTCCCATACCAGCATCTATGTCAATGAAAATTGGCGGCCCTCCGGATATAAAAATTTCGGCTTGTCTCGACCGTACACCGTACCGCAAAATGGCTTCGGCCCCAGGTCACACATGCGTCATCGAAGAGGCACTCGCGCTAAGTGCCGCAGTACGCGTAAGATGGAATCGGGAAAAGAGGAGGTTGCATGAGTTCGTCTCATTCGTCGGAGTCGTGGGTGGAGCGCTGGTTTCCCCTGTTGGTCATCGCTTTTGGATTGCTCTTTGTCACGTTGCTGGTATCGTTCAAGCCCCTGGGCTAGAGAAGGTGCGGCGCAAGCCGTGCCTGCTACTTTGCAGAAAAAAATTCCCTCACCTCAGGCCCAGAACGATAACGGCTCATCCGCGTTCCCCACCCCACAAACCACGTCACCTCGACCGGAGCTTGCAGCCACAAACCTACGTCATCTCGACCGGAGCGAAGCGGAGTGGAGAGACCCCTGTATTTGCCTTTTGCCTGGAGCGGTTCGTCGATGCATCTTCCCCACAGCTTCCCCCTCAAAAAAGCCTGTCCAGCCCCCAATCTCATAACTCGCACATAAAAAATGAAATAGAGTTGCTGAAAATTGCAAATGAGTTTCCCTCGATCCGCTAGACTGGAAGAAGAGATCAAGCAAGAAGTCCCGGCCATTCCCGGGACTTTTTTCATGGAGCACCCCGACAGAGAATCGACCACAGGTACAAACCGAAGTCCAGACCTATATCATTTCTTTCGAATACTTTAGGACTTAAGTACAGGGGGGAGGGGATACTTCTCCTCACCCGGCAACACCAGCAAACAGGAGCCACATGCCATACCTTCTGAAGACCGAACCGAACAAGTACTCCTACGACGATCTCCTGCGCGACGGCGAGACCACATGGGACGGCATCTCCAACAACCAGGCCCTGCTCTACCTGCGCGGCATGAAGCCGGGCGAAAAGCTGGTTATCTACCACTCCAACATCGGAAAGGCCGCCATCGGCACAGCAAAGGTCGTCTCGGTGGACGCCACCGACCCCAAAAATCCGAACGTCCGTATCAAGCCGGTCAAGCGGCTGAAGCACGAGAAGACGCTCGAAGAGATTCGCCAGTCCGCCGTCTTCAAAGACTCGATCCTCTTCCGCCAGTTCCGCCTCTCCGTCGTGCCTCTGACCGACGCGCAGTACGACTGGCTGCTGGCCTGAGTCAGCAGTTGCTCTGCGCGGTAAAAACCCACGTCATCTCGACCGAAGGCTGCGCTTTTGCCGCCGCAGTGGAGAGACCCCTGTCTTGCGCCGTTTGTCTGGTCGATGAAGACATACCGTCTGTGAAAAATGGCGAGGGCGCGGAACCGAACCGTACCAACTGCTATCCTTACCATCGAAACTTAATAGGAGTGGAGCAAAGAACATGATCGATCTCAAAGGCAAAGTAGCCGTCGTCTTCGGCCTCGCCAACAAGCGCAGCATCGCCTGGGGCATCGCCCAGAAGCTCTCCCAAGCCGGAGCCACTCTCGCCATCTGCTACCAGAGCGAGCGCCTCCAGAGAGAGGCCGACGAACTCGCCGCCGAGCTTCCCAGCGCCAAGACCTTCCGCTGCGACGTCGCATCCGATACCGACATCGCGACCGTCTTCGAGCAACTGAAAACCACCTACGGCAAGCTCGACATCCTCGTCCACTCCATCGGCTTCGCCCCCAACATCAAGAACACCGTCCTTGAGACCGCCCGCGAAGACTTCCGCATCGCCCACGACATCAGCGCCTACTCGCTCATCGCCCTGGCCCGCGCAGCCGAACCGCTCATGACCGACGGCGGCGCCATCCTCACCCTCACCTACTACGGCTCCACCAAGGTCTTCCCCAACTACAACATCATGGGCGTCGCCAAGGCCGCGCTCGAAGCCACGGTGCGCTACCTCGCCGCCGACCTCGGCAGCAAAAAGATCCGCGTCAACGCCATCTCCGCCGGTCCCATCAAGACGCTGGCCGCGCGCGGCATCGGCGACTTCAGCAAGATCCTCAATGCCGTCGAAGAGCGCGGCCCGCTGCACCGCAACGTCGAGGTCGCCGAGGTCGGCAACACGGCACTCTTCCTCTCGAGCGACCTGGCCAGCGGCATCACCGGCGAAGTCACCTTCGTCGACTGCGGCTACAACATCACCGGTTTATAGGCATAGGGGTTCTACTGACAGAACATTGTCAGTAGGACTACGCTACGCTTCATCCTGCACAGTCTAAGCACACGGATGTCTTAGAATCTGTCCAAACTCCAAAACGAGGTCGTCCAAACCCCCAAAACACGTCATCTCGACCGGAGCGCAGCGCAGTGGAGAGACCCCTGTATTTCGTCCTGGCTTTGCCGTTGCCTGTTCTTTCAAGGACGAGACACAGCTTCTGGAAAGATTCATAGAAATCGCGGCGTAGAGATGCCACGGAAAGAGACCAAATGACCATTGCCGAAGTTTTGCTACAGGATTACGACGTCGAGATCTCGAACACGCGCCGCACGCTCGAGCGCGTTCCCGAGGGCAAGAACGACTTCAAGTGCCACGATAAGTCGATGCCGCTGGGCAAGCTGGCCATGCACTGTGCCAGCATGCCGCTGTTCGGCTACTACATCCTCGAAGATGAGAGCATGGACCTCGCAGCGCCCAAGCGCCCGCACGTTCCGCTGGTCTTCACCACCCGCGAGGCCGCGCTCAAGCAGCTGGACGAAGCCGCCGCCCAATGTCGCGCCTCACTCGCCGCAGCCTCTGACGAGCACCTGGAGAAGCTCTGGAAGTTCAGCTACGGCGAACAGGTGATCTGCAACACCTCTCGCGCTCTAACCTTTCGCCAGATGTTCTTCAACCACCTGATCCACCACACCGCGCAACTCGGCGTCTACCTCCGCCTCAACGACATTCCCGTCCCCGGACTATACGGCCCATCCGCCGACGAGCAGTGGCCTCCAAAATAAGCCAACCCAAAACAAAAGAGGCGCGGAATATTCCGCGCCTCTTTTTTGCACAACAGAAACTCAACCAGCCTTCTCCGTCAACTCCGCCCAGCGCGCATACAGGTCATCCGCAGCCGTCTGCGCAGCTTCCATTTCAGCGAGTGCCGCAGTCAGCTTTGCCGCATCGGTCACAACATCCTGCCGCTCGATCATCTCGCGAGCAGCCTGCAACCGATCCTCCGCAGCCTCGACCGCGGCTTCGATTCCGGCATATTCACGCGCTTCAAGATAAGAGAGTTTCTTCTTGCCGCCAGCAGCCGGAGCAGACGCAGACGTAGTCGAAGCGACTGCCTTGCCTGTAGCTCCAGGAGCGATCGCTTCTTCAACCTTCGCGCCGCGCCACTGTTCCCACTGCGAGTAGTCAGAAAATCTCTCCGAGCCGCCTTTGCCATCGAGTCCAAGCACGACGGTCGATACGCGATCCAGCATGTAACGGTCGTGAGTCACTAACACCAGCGCTCCGGTGTATTCGAGCAAACTCTCTTCCAGAATTTCGAGCGTAGCAATATCCAGATCGTTGGTCGGCTCGTCGAGCAGCAGTAAATCCGCAGGTTCCAACATCAGCTTCGCAATCAGTACGCGAGCGCGCTCGCCGCCGCTCAGCCTCTCGACTGGCTGGTTCAACTGCTCGCTGGTAAAGAGAAACTTCGTGGCATAGCTCGCCACATGCACCACGCGTCCCTGATAGACGACCGAGTCGGAATCGGGAGCAAGCGCCCGCCGCAGCGTCACGTCCTCATCCAACTCGCGCATCTGGCTGAAGTAGACAATCTTCAGCAGCGGGGCCTTCTTCACCACTCCAGCCGAAGCCTCCAGTTCTCCCGTCAACAGCCGCAGCAACGTCGTCTTTCCGCTCCCGTTCGGCCCGACAAGTCCGACGCGCACTCCTGAAGTGATCAGAAAGTTCAGACCTTCGACGATCTTCCGGTCGCCCAGCGTAATGCTCACGTCATCCAACTCAACCAGCCGCTTCGTCTGCCGCTCGGTCGCAGAGAAATCGATTCCGGCGGTCGCCGTCTGCACGCGCGAGTTTACTTCCTTCAACTGGCCGATCAAATCGTTCGCATTATCGATGCGAGCCTTCGCCTTTGTAGACCGTGCCTTTGGCCCGCGCCGCAGCCAATCCACTTCGATCTTCACACGGTTCTTCAGCGCATCCTGCAGCTTGGTCTGCGCCTCCATGTAAGCCTCTTTGCCTTCGAGAAACTTCGAGTAAGTCCCCTTCAGCCGCAGCAGGCCATCCGCGTAGACGCGGTTCAGCTCGACTATCTCTGTCGCAACATTCTCAAGAAAATAACGATCATGGCTAACAAGCACACAAGCAAAAGCAGCCTCATTCAGCAATCCCTCCAGCCACGAAATTCCTGCTAAGTCGAGATGGTTCGTCGGCTCGTCCAGCAGCAGAACGTCCGGCCCGCTCACCACCGCTTCGGCGATGGCCAGCCGCTTGCGCCAGCCTCCGCTCAGCTTCGACGCCTCGACATCAAGTGACGGAAATCCGATGCGGCCACCTGTCTCGCGCAGCCGCCCTTCGCGCTCTGCCTCGGAGATATGCGCCCGCTTCAGCGCAGCCTCCAGCACATCGCGAATCGTCAGGTCAGTGGCAAACTCCGACTCCTGTTTGACATAGCCGATGCGTGCCCGCTTGCGAACGGCAACATCGCCCGCGTCCGCATCTTCTTCGGCGGCAAGCACCTTCAGCAGCGTACTTTTGCCCGCACCATTCGGCCCGATCAGGCCGATGCGGTCTCCGTCAGAAACAGTAAACGAGATATCACGAAACAAGGCGGTCGCGCCAAAGGCCTTGGTCAACCCCTGCGCATTTAAGATTGGTGGCATCTCTTCAGTCTACCGCGCCTGAAGATGCTCCCCTCTGGTCGATGCAATATTGCCCTAGTCCAGGTCGAAATCCCGAAGCGGCCTCTCCGTCAGCGGGCTTTCCTTGGCTTTCTTCACGGCTTCGGCGAACTTCTTGGCCAGCACGTCGTCCTTGTTCTTCTGGGCGTCGACGCTCTGGGCAAAGAGCGAGTCGCGACGCGCATCTGCCTCGCGCAAAGCCCTGGCCGCTTCGCCGAAGTCCTCGAACATCTTCTTTCGAGGAGCCGGGGTATGCGCAATGATCGCTCGCGTTACCGGATCGACCTTCAACATCGCTCCGCAATCCGGACACATCACCTCAAACGCCTCGTCACTGATCCCCATCACG
This sequence comes from Granulicella sp., assembly GCA_041691255.1. Taxonomy (GTDB): domain Bacteria; phylum Acidobacteriota; class Terriglobia; order Terriglobales; family Acidobacteriaceae; genus Edaphobacter. Next base: position 20,656 of record JBEPUY010000007.1, read on the forward strand.
CACCTCGATCACCCATTCTAAAACTGTCGCGGCAAAATCGCCCGGCTAGTGCTGGGCGTCGGTCTGCATAATTATCATCGCTCGCTGCAGCGAGGCCGGAGAGACGGACACCGCTCCCTCAAATGGCTTGGCCAGATCAGCAATGGCTGCAAGTGTCAGCGACACCACGAACGTCAGCGCCAGTACCTGGCCATAGTGCAGCAATTTTTTGTCATTCCCAATAAGGCAAGAGGAACCCACAGTGGCCATGCCGCCGACGATCAACAACACCCACAGGACACCGGGCAGCCTGCTCTCGTGCTCTTCGTCGCGCAGCCTGCGCCGCTCGCCCAGGTTGGTCATCGCCGTCGTCAGATGGTCCAGGGAGGTGGTCTCCCTTATGCTTTGGGCCTGGACCGCGATGAGGACCTGCCACATCTGCTCGAGCACGACGTCCCCGGCATGGCTGACACGCTGCGTCTGCATCGCGGGCCACTCCTGGTTTACGACGGCGTCCGCATACTTGATGGCGAGCGCATTCATCTGCTCACGCTGCGGCGAGGGCAGCCCCGCTGCAATGCGATGCACGTTCAGCAAAGCTGCCGTCTCCTGCGCGACGTCGATCTCTGCCGTCCGAAAGTCGGTCCAGACGGTGAACAGCATGAAACCAAGGATGACTCCATAGGTCGTCCCCAGAACGCCCATCTGCCACGCATTGACGTCATTGAGCGCCTTGCGGCTCGACACCGGCCACAGCCAATTGATTAAAGCCACCAGAATCATGGCCGAGGACAGCGCTAAAACGATGGCAAAGGTGCTCTGCCCATAACTCAACATCAGCAATTCCCCTGACGAATTATCCTTTGGATTCACCCGCCAGCCTACGCTGAGATTTTGTTCAATGCCACCTCTATCGCGACCCTGCCACACAAAAAGTTTCAAATAAGAAGAAATATTATTCCTATTGAAATACCTTGGCTCCGTCAGCTACTCTTACGGCCATGCCCAGCATCCAGCTCGCCGCCGCTCGTCTCAGCCGCTACTCCGCTTTACTCCTGCTCACCGCTGTAGTGGCTTGCGCACAAAATTCCCTCCAGCCGCCTCCGACTCCGGCACAAACCTCGGTAGCGCCTGTGGCGACTCTGAACCCCAATCTCCCCACAGTCTTCGTCGTCGGCGACTCTACCGCGCGCAACCAGGCCGACCTCGGCTGGGGCGACCACTTTGCCAACTACTTCGACACCACGCGCATCAACGTTGCCAACCGGGCCCGCGCCGGACGCAGCAGCCGCACCTTCATCAACGAGGGCTCGTGGGACCGCGTCCTCGCCGAGATGAAGACCGGCGACTTTGTGCTCATCCAGATGGGGCATAATGACGGTGGAAACCTCGACGGCCCCAAGGCCCGCGGCTCCCTCAAGGGTCTGGGCGACGAGACCAAGGACGTTACTCTCCCCGACGGCCACACCGAAACCGTCCACACCTACGGCTGGTATATGCGTAAATACATCGCCGACACCCGCGCGAAAAAGGCGACGCCCATCCTGCTCTCGCTGACGATTCGCAATATCTGGAAGGACGGCCCCAACGGCAAACCCCAGATCGAGCGCGACATGGGCTACGACGCCGAACTTAAGCAGTTGGCCGCCGGAGAGCACGTCGCCTATGTCGACATGGCCACCGTAGAGGCCGACCGCCTCGAAGCCACAGGACAGGAAAAGACCGCGCTCCTTTTCCCGAAGGACCACACCCACACCAGCGCCGAGGGTGCGGAGCTGAACGCCCAATCTGTGGCCATTGCCCTGCGCAAGGCCCACTCACCGCTTGCGGCCTACCTGAAACCCCAGTAACTCGAGCGGTTAGCCCCACCGCTGCCCGCAGACCATTTACACTAGACCTTGGGGGAAAAATGTACCCCGAAGGAAACCAGTTTGCTCGATAAAGCTTTTGCAAAAGTCTTCGGCACCAGCAACGAACGCGCCGTAAAGCGCCTTCTGCCAGCCGTTACGCGGATTAATGACCTTGAGCCCTCCATCCAGGCGCTCTCCGACGACGAACTGCGCGCCAAAACCGTAGAGTTCCGCCAGCGCATCGCCGATACCATCGCCGCAGCCAAGATCAGCCCCGACGACGAAGACGCCGAAAAGGCCACCTACGATGTCGAACAGGCTGCCCTGAAAGCGATCATGCCTGAGGCCTTCGCTGTCGTCCGCGAGGCCGGCAAGCGTGCCGTGCAGATGCGCCACTTCGACGTGCAGCTGATCGGCGGCATGGTGCTCCATTCCGGCAACATCGCCGAGATGAAGACCGGCGAAGGTAAGACGCTCGTCGCTACACTTCCCTGCTATCTCAACGCTCTCGCCGGGCGCGGCGTCCACGTCGTCACCGTCAACGACTACCTGGCCAAGCGCGACGCCGAGTGGATGGGCAAGATCTATGGCTTCCTTGGGCTCACCGTCGGCGTCATCGTCCATGACCTCGACGACCAGCAGCGCCGCGAGGCCTATGGCTCCGATATCACCTACGGCACCAACAACGAGTTCGGCTTCGACTATCTGCGCGACAACATGAAGTTCGAGCTGTCGGACCAGGTGCAGCGCGGCAACTACTACTGCATCGTCGACGAAGTGGACTCCATCCTCATCGACGAGGCGCGTACGCCGCTCATCATCAGCGGCCCGACCGACCAGACCACCGACAAGTACGCCCGCGTCAATGGCATCATTCCCTCGCTCGAAGCGGGCGAGCTGACCGAGACGCTCGACACCAAGACCTACACCGGAGACTTCGTCGTCGACGAGAAGGCCCGCGCCATCACCATCACGGATGAGGGCTGGGAGAAGATCGAGAAGCTGCTCGGCATCGGCAACATCGCTGAGCCCGAGAACTGGGACCTCAAGCACCACGTCGAAGTCGCCGTCAAAGCCCACAATCTTTACAAGCGCGATGTCGAGTATGTCGTCAAAGAAGGCGAAGTCATCATCGTCGACGAGTTCACGGGTCGCCTGATGCCGGGTCGCCGCTGGTCCGATGGTCTGCACCAGGCGGTCGAGGCCAAGGAAGGCGTTGACATCCGCAAGGAAGACCAGACGCTCGCGACCATCACCTTCCAGAACTACTTCCGCATGTACAAGAAGCTCTCCGGCATGACCGGAACCGCCGAGACGGAGGCCGCGGAGTTCGGCAAGATTTACAAGCTGGACATCATCGTCATCCCGACCAATCGAGTCCTGAGGCGCCTCGAGAACTCCGATGTCGTCTATCGCACCTCGAAGGAAAAGTACTTCGCTGTGGCCGACGAGATCTCCAGGCTGCACGAGGCCAAGCAGCCGGTACTGGTGGGCACCACGAGCATCGAGAAGTCCGAGCTGCTAAGCGAGATTCTCAAGCGCAAAGGCGTTCGCCACGTCGTTCTCAACGCCAAGTTCCACGAGAAGGAAGCCGAGATCGTCGCACAGGCCGGACGGCTCGGCATGGTCACCATCGCCACCAACATGGCAGGCCGCGGAACCGACATTCTGCTCGGCGGCAATGCAGAATTCATGGCCCGCCAGGACATCGTCCGCAAGAACCTTGCTCGCGCGGTCTATGCCGCAGAAGGTGCAATCTCTCCAGTTGCCGCTCCCGGCATGGTGCGTTTCTACTACGCAGGTCAGGAGTTCGAAGCCACACAAGAGGCATGGGACGGTGCCACCGCTATGCACGAAGCAGCGGCGAAGAAGGAGCACGATGCCGTGATCGAAGCTGGTGGCCTGCATATTCTCGGCACCGAGCGCCATGAATCACGCCGCGTTGACAACCAGCTCCGTGGCCGCGCCGGTCGTCAGGGCGACCCCGGCTCCTCTCGCTTCTTCCTCTCGCTCGAAGACGACCTCATGCGCATCTTCGCTAGAGAGTGGGTTTCTACGCTGCTCCAGCGCCTTGGCATGGAAGAGGGCGTTCCGATCGAGAGCCGCATGATTTCGAAGCGTATTGCCTCTGCGCAACAAGCGGTCGAGAGCCAGAACTTCGAGTCGCGCAAACACGTCCTCGAGTACGACGACGTCATGAACAAGCAGCGTGAAGCTGTTTATAGTCTGCGCCGTCAACTGATGGGCGGCGTCGACCAGAAGCTGCTCATCACGGACGACTACCTCTCCACCATCCTCTCCAATATGCTGGATGAGTTCGCGCCCGAAAAGGCCCATGCCGACGAGTGGAAGATGGATGCTCTATTCGCGCAGACCTACGATGTCTTCGGAGCGCACCTCGAAAACGAGATCAACGCCACCGAGATGACGCGCCACGAACTGGGCGAGGCAATCTTCGAGAAGCTGCGCGCGCGCTACGACATCAAGGAGCAGATTCTTGGCTCCCCGGCCATGCGTTATCACGAGCGCATCGTCATGCTCTCCGTTCTCGACGGTCTGTGGAAGGATCACCTCCTCGCCATGGACCATCTCAAGGAAGGCATCGGTCTGCGTGGCTACGCGCAGCAGGACCCGCTGGTGGCCTACAAGAAAGAGTCCTTCGACATGTTCGAAGGCATGATGCTCCGCTTCCAGGAAGACACCGCGCGTCACCTCTTCCGCATGCAGATCATCGGCCCCGACGGCAACCCCATTGAGACCGCCGAGCAGTTGCAGCAGGCGCAGCAACAGCGTCCTCCTCTCCAGAACGCAGACCCCAACGCGCTTCCGGCCTCATCGGCGCATGCTCCTGTTCCTATTCCCACCAGGCAGCCGTCTACCACTATCGACGCGCTCGAGCGCGAGTTCCAGAAGAAGAAGAAACGCGAGCTCGATCTGGCGCGCTCTGCCGGATCCAGTTCGGAGACCAACGGTGCAGCTCCTCGCCGCACCGGCGAAAAAGTCGGACGCAACGACGATTGCCCCTGCGGTTCAGGCAAGAAATACAAGAAGTGCCACGGCGCTGAGGCTTAGAGCAAATTCCTTAGTGGTGTAGAGCGGGTTTATCGCATTGGAGCGCCAACGGCGCGGCTTATACCAGCCCAGGGCGAAGCCCTGGGTATGCGTGCTCCGAAAGATGAGGGCTGAAGGCCCGATCTATAATCACTCACACCATCGGGAGATTTGCTATAGTCCCATACCAAATACAAAAAGTTCAGCGCGGCTTCGGTCGCGCTGAACTTTTCTAGTGGGTCACTTTTCCAGCAGCTTAATTCCGGTTCCATCCTGCTTCAAGCTGAAATTACTCCCCGCCCAATCGGTCCAGATCGTCGAGCAGCAGCTTCGCCTTCGTGGCCAGTGTCGTCGCACCCTCCACATCGCCGGAGTTCAACGCCTCCTGCGCCTGCTTCCAGAAGTTACGAACACGGTTGACCTGCGACCGCTGCCTTCTTGCAATCTGCGGCGACAGTCCGTTCAGCCGCAACTCAATCGTGTGGATCAAGCTTGCCGCCTCATGCTGCGCCTGAGGATTGGCAGCGCCTCCAGCAGTTAAGTCACCGATGGCAGCTTCATCGGTCATCGGCTCAGGCTCCGGAATCGTTTCTTCAGCGGGAGCAGTGGCGCTCTTCGGAGCCAGCCGTCTGCGTTCACGCCGCGGAGTCGCAGCCGCGGCCGCGATGGGCATCGGCGGCAAGCTAACAACCGGCGCAGCAATCAGCGGCAGATTCGCCGGAGGAGGCACAGTCACAAGCGGAATCGGCGTCAGCACCGGAGGCAGCACAGGAAGCTTGGGCGCCTTGTGCAGATGCATGCATCCGCTCGAACCGAATGCGAATGCCGCACACGCTATTGCCGTCATCAATCTTCGCGTCACATTGTCTTGCCGTTTCAAACGCGCTCTCCCATTCCCTGATGACCGGTCCCCGCGGCAATCGCCTTGCGTCCCTCCACCCCCACTCCAGTTGCAATGGGCAATCGCAACGTAAACGTCGTTCCCCGGTCGGAAGAACTAACATCTGCATTGGACCGGACGTCCATCGCCCCGCCATGCATCTGCAGGATGCGATACGTCATCGCCAGCCCGATTCCACTGCCCTTCGCTTTTGTGGTGAAGTACAACTCAAAGATACGCGGTAACAGCTCCGGCGGTATACCCTCTCCCTCGTCCGCTATCTCTACTACGGCAAACGAATGTTCGCGGCGTATTACCACACGCATCTTACCCCCTGAGGGCATGGCCTGCATCCCGTTCAGCATCAAATTCAACAACGCCTGCCGCACCAACTCGGCGTCCACCCTCACCACCAGGGGATCCGCCGGAGCTAACACGATTACCTCGACTTGATTCTCGAGCATCTCCGCTGCCGTCAACTCGGTGACCGCGCGCACGACCTGACGGAGATCGTGCTCCCGGAGGTGCAACTCCATGGGACGGGAGAAATCCGCAAGCGTTTGCACAACGCGGTCCAGCCGCTGCATCTCTCCTGCCAGAATATCGACGTGCCGCTGCGCCCCGACAAGTCCCGAGGCGTCGCCACTTGCGAGCTTGCTTCGCAACAGCTCCAGGTGCACCACCATGGCGTTGATCGGGTTTTTGACCTCGTGCCCAACCCCGGCAGTCAGCCGCCCAATCGCCGCAAGCCGCCGCGCTACCTCCAGCTCCTGTCCTAATTGCAGCGCCGACTCCGTGTCTCTGAGCGTCAGCAGCGTTCCCATCTTGCTGCTTCCACCCAACCCGTCGTCAATCCTGTCCAGCGAAATCTGCACCTGCCGTCCATCCTCCAGCGTGACGCCCTCGGCGCTCACCTGTCCGCCGCCTGCAAAAGCTCTCAGCACTGCGGCACCCAGCGCCGTTCCCGGTTCAAAGATCTCTTCCAACTGCTTGCCCACTAACTCACTCTCAGACGTGTTCAGAAAGTACGCCACGGCGTCGGAGACCATCACCGCGCGATCGTCCGCAGTAAACAGCAGGACGCCATCGCGCAGCGTATCCAGCATCTGGGCGAGGTTCGCCTGCAAGGCCGTATAGCCTGCCTCCCTGCTGCGAATCTGCTCCCCCAGGCGGTCGATGGTCTTCGATACTCTGACCACCGCATCGTTGACTGAATCTTTCTCCTGCGGTGGCGGCAACGCATCGCGGGCAGCGGTCGTCAGGCTCTCCAGCTTGCGGCTGATGACCTCGATCGGCTGCAGCGCCACATTGGCCAGCAACCCGGCCGCGACCATCGCAGCAAACGCCGCCAGCAGAGCGAAGATCAGTGCATCTTTCAACCATGGCTCATACGAAGCGCGTAGAAATGTTGAACGCACGCCCACGTGCACCATCAGAAATGGCTTCCCGTTCCGGTCCAGCACCTGAACGATATCGAGCACGCGCGGCTGCCCGAAGACCATCTTCATCTGCGACGCAATGCTCCCCGCCTGCACGCTCTGCAGGCTCATCCTGGACATTGCCTGCTGGTCTAACGCATCCGGGTCTGTGCTCACCAGCGTCAGCCCCTGCGCGTCGGTCACCGTCACGTCCTGCACGGTGGGCGAGTAGCGAACCACCATATTCATGCCATCGATCAGCGGCTGATTACCCCGCAAAGCATTTGCTACCGCAGTTTGAAGCGCGGCGTCCGTCTTATCCAACGGAGGCTGCGCACGCAGCCCTGTCTCCACCGCATGTCGCGTCATCAGCCATACTTCGTGCGCGAGCACGTCGTTCGCCGCCGCCGTCTGCTCAATCCTCTGCCGCAGCAACTCGCTGACAAACAGCCCCGACAGGATCATGACGATTGCAAACGTCAACCCGGTAGCCGATACCACCAGCTTCGTCTTCAGCCGCATCGCTACTCCGTCACAACAGGAGACGCACTCTGGTATTCCTTCAGCTTGTTCTGCAGCGTCTTCGAGCTGATCCCCAGTATCTCCGCAGCCCTGGTCTTGTTATTGTGCGTCGATAGCAGCGTCTTCAGGATGAGTTGCCGTTCCGCCTCGTCCACCGTCGTTCCTACCTCGACGCGCACGGTATTTTTGTCTTCGAGGTAGCGCTGCATCTCGCTCGAAGTTCCGCCAGCATCGCTATCGGCAGCCGCACGGCTGACCCGCGCCGGGTCGGGCGCAAACCCCGGCTCGCCAAAGTGCGGCGGCAGGTGCTCCACTCCAAGCATCCCTGTGCCAGCCAGAATCACTGCTCGCTCAATGGTGTTGCGCAGCTCGCGCACGTTGCCCGGCCACTTGTACTGCTCCATCCGGGTCATCAGCGAGTCCTTCAGACCGGCCACCGTGCAGTGGTGCCGCTCGTTCATATCGTCGATCATCTTCTCGGCGATCGCCGAGACATCCATCAAGTGGTCGCGCAGCGGCGGCATGTGAATGTTGAAGACATTCAGCCGATAGTAAAGATCTCCGCGCAGCTCGCCGTTCGCCACGGCCTGCTCTGGATCTTTATTCGTCGCCGCAACCACCCTTACATCCACCGGCGTCTCGACCTTGCTGCCCAGCCGACGGAGCTTCCTGTCTTCGAGCACACGCAGCAGCTTCGCCTGGGTCGCCGCCGGCATCTCGCCAATCTCGTCCAGCAACAGCGTCCCTTCTTCGGCCAGCTCAAAGCACCCGGCCCTGCGCTCCAGCGCACCGGTAAACGCACCCTTCTCATGTCCAAAGATCTCGCTCTCGATCAGCGTCTCCGGAATCGCCGCGCAGTTCACGGCGACAAACGGCTTCAGTCGGCGTGAACTAAGATCGTGCAGCGCTCGCGCCACCAGCTCCTTGCCCGTCCCGCTCTCCCCTGTCACCAGCACCGAGACGTTCGACGGAGCTACCCGCTCGATCATGTTGAAGATGTCTTTCATCTGCGGCGACGACCCTACCAGCGGCCCCAGAACGCCCGTATCCCGCAACTGCCTGCGCGTTACCTCCAGCTCCACATCGGCCTCGCGCTGGCGACTCGCATTATGCAGGATCGTCCGCAGCCGCACCGGATCGACCGGCTTGGGGATGTAGTCATAGGCCCCCATGCGCATCGCTTCGACGGCGGACTCAATTGATCCCTGCGCCGTCAACATGACCACCGCGATCCGCTGCGGCAGTTCGCCAATGCGGTTCAGCAGCTCCATGCCGTCCATCCGCGGCATCTTCAGGTCGGTCACCACAATCGCCGGAGCCCACTCCACCGCTCGTTCCAGACCCTCAATCCCATCGGCGGCACACTCCGCCCGGTAGCCCCAGCTCTCGATTAACTCCGTCAAGCCGCTTCGTGCGTGGACTTCATCTTCAACAATCAGAACTTTTTCCGAGCTCATACCGACCTTTCAAACTTTGGCATCGATACTTCGTTGGATGCACACCCATGTTCCAGTGTATCTACTCCTTCAGCCAAAAGTTACGGAGACACCTTCGCATTTCCCGGGAAAAAGAATATTTCACCACAAGAAACAGCCTAAGTTACCAAAGATTTAAAGCTGCGCAGTCCTTCCGACCTGCACCGGTTTCATGGGTAGCCGAGTTCTAAACCTAGCTCCCCGGATACAGGATCCGGTACATCTCCCGGTTGCGCAGAATCGCCTGCACGTACTCCCGCGTCTCCGAGTAGGGAATAGACTCCACAAACTCGGGAATGTCTTTGTAGTCGTTGCTCGACATCCACCGCCGTACCGGAGTGTCGCCTGCGTTATACGCCGCCAGCGCGTACTCTTTCTGGTCCCCGAACCTGTCCAGTACCTGCTTCAGATTCATGGTGCCCAGTTCAAGGTTGATCTTTGCGTTCAGCAGATCGCTCGTCTTGAAGTGCCTGATCTTCTGCTTCTTCGCCATCGACTTGCCGACCGACGGAATCATCTGCATCAGCCCATAGGCATTCGCCCGGCTTACCGCACCGGCGTTGAACTCCGACTCCTGCCGAATCAGCGACGCCACAAAGTAGGGGTCCAGCCCATTCTTCTTCGACTCCGCCACCAGGTCTGGCCAATACGGCTGCGGAAACAGCAGATGCCAGTAGAGCGTCGGCACCTGGTCCACGGGCAGCGAGTAGAACGAGATTCCGCTATGCTTCATCGACTGCACCGACCGCGTGTACTCCTCATAAGAGGCGTAGATCTCGGCCTCCGCCAGCGCTCCCCACTCGCTCGACGTCTCGCTCGCCTGAATCTCAGGCCCGATGTACTCGTTCAGCGCCGCGTTCGCCAGCAGCCGCGCCTTGATGAGATGGATGTCATTCTCCGGCAGATCGCCAGTCAGCTCCGGCACATTCAGTTGCGGAACTGCACTCAGCACCTGCGAAGGAGCCACCGCAGGCTGGTCTCCCAGCACCTTCAACCGCTGCCGCGCCAGGTTCGCATAGTAGAAGTTGGTGTAGGTCGTCGACAGCGTGCGATAGTAGTTCGCCGCCTGGCCAAAGTTATGCTCTTCGTCCTCGTAGATGCGTGCCCGCCAGTACAGCGCGCTCGAAACCTCGACGCCCACCGGATACATCTGGATCTGCTCGTCCATCAGTCGCGCAGCCTCGGCATAGTTGCGCAGCCGGTAGTTCATCCACGCCGCCCGCCAGTGCGCCGACGGAGCATACGTGCTCTGCGGGAACATCTTCACCAGCATCGAGTAGTGGAAGGTCGCCTGCTTCGCATTGTGCTTCAGCAGATACATGTTGCCGCCCGAGTAAAGCGCCTCTTCGAGCCATCGGCTGGTGGGAAACCGCTGAATCATCTGAGCAATCAGAGCGTCGTGTCCGGATTCATCGTCCTGGTCACGCGAAAGCTCGGCCAGCATGTACAGCTTCAGCGCGGCGCTGTCTCCGGTCGTCTCTGGCAGCGCCTCCACCTGCTTGCGGCTGATGTGCTTCAGCTTCATATCGCAGACGGCAGAATAGATCTTCAGCACATCCAGATCGCTCGCGCTTAGCCCGGCGCTGTTGCTCGCGATGGTGTGGTACTCCTCGCTTGCGGCGCTGTACTGCTTGGCGTTGAAGAGCAGGTCGGCATGGGCCTTGCGCTCTGCTGCCGTAAGCGGCACAGCCATCGCCACCAACTGCGTCCGCGCCTGCCCTGCCTCAAAACTCAAAGGCTGCTTGAGGTAGATGCCGCGAAAGATTGTCGCCGCCTGTCCCGTGTCATTCGACATCTGGTAGGCCCGCCCCAGCGCATAGCGAAAGCCCACATGCGATCCCTGCGGCGTATCTTCGAGCGGCTGCAGCACCTTCAAAGCAGCCTGCGGGTTGAGCTGTTGCAGATACGAGCTGGCCAGCAGCACCGGGGCGTCTGAGTTGAAGATGCTCCCCGGATGCCGCTCGGCAAAGTTGTCCAGCAGAGCATAAGCGTCTGCGCCGTGGCCACCCTGCAACGAGGCCTGCGCCCCGAGGTAGTCGGCATAGTCGTCCAGCGCCTTGCCGCTGCGGTTGGCCTGGCGATAGGCATTGGCCGCGTCGTCATACTTATGGTCCAGCATGTAGGCATGGCCCAAAGCCAGATACGCCGCCGCCGCTCCCTCGCCCGGGTGCGAGTGCGCATAGCTCTCCACTCCCCGGTAGGCGGCCGCCGAGCGGGTCGCCGTCAACTGCTGCGCCATCGGCCGCAGTTGTTCGGTCGCATGAAACGCGCTGGTCAGCTTGATGCTTTGTGCCGTGGCTTTAGGCGCGGGGTGGTGCCTTCTGTGCGCGGCGGCTTTCCTGCTGCCTGCCCGCCGACTCGAGGCAGAGGCATGCGCTCCCCGCTTTGTGGTCTTCGCAGAAGTCCGCGTGGTGCTCTTTTTCTCTTTGGAGGAGGTCTTCTTTTTGGCCGTCGTCTTTTGCACGGTTTTGGAATGGGCGTGGCGATGCGACTTCGCCGTCTGCGCCACCGCGCCGTTCCCCACGACAACCATCACTCCAACCAGCAGAAGCCCGACAAAAGCCGTTAATGGAACTCCGGCATAACGACGCACGATCAATTCGTTCTTAGTTTCACCCACCTCTCTACTCTATGCTGCGCACGCCCGCGCAGAACCCCACAGTGCGAGGTGGAATCACAACAGGTACGCCAGATAAAACCCAATCGAAACGTCTGCAAAAATCTCAATGAGAGTAAAAATTTAGTTCAAATTCAGCGCCTTACGCTGCCAAAACAACCTCGCAGCGACTGCAAAAGAGTTTCGACTTGTTGGCTCGATCGAGGCATCTCTATGAAAATAAGGTTCTTGACCCAGGCAATCTTACGAGAGGCGCGTCGTCCGATAGGACGTCCGCCCCGCGGAACCATCCAATACCTCGCGCATTGCTCAACCCTCCGGCTGCATTTACTATGGTGCAAGTATTAGCCGTTAAGTAAATCGTCTCAACATGCTTCTGTTTTTGGCACCCTTCTGCTCATGTCAGCCATCCAATCCCCAGCGACGGAAGAAATTCATCCCGATGTAGCGCTTGTAGCACGCGCGAAAGCGGGGGACACGACTGCCTTCGAGCAGCTCGTGCGGCAGTACGAACGCCAGATCTTCCGGGTAGCGCAGCATATTACTCAAAACCGTGAAGACGCCGAAGACATCACGCAGGACGCATTCCTCAAGGCTTACGAGAAGCTGGAGCAGTTTCAGGGAAACTCAAAGTTTTCTACCTGGCTGGTCCGCATCGCCGTCAATGAGAGCCTCATGCGGCTGCGCAAGCGCAAGACCAGCAAGACCGTCTCCATGGACGCCGACGTCCAGACCGAAGATGGGGCCATCCCCAGAGATTTCGCGGAGTGGCGGCCCAATCCTGAGCAAAACTACAATCAGGCAGAGCTCGCCGAGATTCTCCGCAAGACGATCCAGGGCCTTCCCCCTGGTTTTCGCACCGTTTTCACCCTGCGCGACATCGAAAATCTCTCTACGGAAGAGACTGCGGAGGCTCTCGGTTTGAGCGTTCCCGCCGTCAAATCAAGACTGTTGCGCGCGCGCCTGCAGTTGCGCGAGCGCCTCAGCAGATACTTCCACAAGAAGGAGGGTCAGCCTGCATGAACTGCACCGACTTTCTCAGCCAGCTTACCGATTACTTTGACGGCCAGATCAGCCCCGAGCTGCTCGAAGAGGTTCGCGCTCATACCGCCGGGTGCAGCCACTGCGAGGTGGTCCTCAATACGACCCGCCAAACCATTGAAATCTATCGTGGTAACGAGGTTTACGAGGTCTCGGACGACTTTCGCGAGCGCCTCCACTCCGCCATTATGCGAAAATGCGGCCAAAAAGCGAGTGCTTAGCCCGGTTTTTCTTGACGCATGACAAAGCTCCGACTATCCTAATATCAATGGCGATCTTTTGCGCATCCCGTTGTTGCATGTGTTGTTGCAACCCCGTGCGCCTTCGCCTTTGCCCCGCTTCGTAGACTGCCCCTAAAAGTCCGAAACACATCAGCAAAGTCATAAGCGCCCACGAACCTGAGTGGGCCTTTTTTATTTCTGCTTCACCAAAGGAATCTGGAATCTAATGACCACCCCTTCCGCCCCCGCCATCAAAGAGACCAAAGCCCAGAAGACAGAGCGCCTCAAGCTTGCCAAGAATCCCTGGGAGGCCTTTGACGAGATTCGCCAGTTCGCCCTCGACGGCCGCGACTCCGTGCCCGAAGAGTGGGCGCTTTACTTCCGCTGGTGGGGGGTCTACTCGCAGGGAGACGGCCTCGGCCTGGCTGGTGGTAAGAATGGCGAAGGCAAAGCCACGGAATTCTTCATGCTGCGCATCGGCCTGCCCAACGGCCTGCTCACCAGCCATCAGCTCCGCGTCATCGCTGGCATCACCAAGAAATTCGCTCGCAACCTGGCCGACATCACCACCCGTCAGAACATTCAGCTTCACTGGCTCACCATCGCCGATCTGGTCGAAGTCGTCGATACGCTCACCGAGATTGGCCTCTCTCCCAAGGGAGCCTGCGGCGACGTCGTCCGCAACGTGACCGGCTGCCCTCTCGCGGGAATCAACCACGACGAGCTTATCGATGCGTCGCCTCTCGCCGTCGAAGTGGCCAAAACGCTTACCGCGAACAACGCTTTCTTCAATCTTCCCCGCAAATTCAAGATCTCTGTCTCCGGCTGCCCGCTCTGGTGCAACTACCCTGAGATTAATGACGTGGCGCTCACCGCCATCAAGCATGTCGTAGACGGTAAAGAAGAGGTCGGCTACACCCTGCGCGTGGGCGGCGGTCTCTCTACCGAACCGCACATCGCGGCACGCATTCCCGCTTTTGTTCGCCAGGATCAGGCGCTCGCGGTCGTCATCGCCGCTGCCGAGATCTTCCGCGATGCCGATGTTCTTCGCGAAAACCGCGCGAAGGCCCGCTCCAAGTACCTCTTCATGAAGTTTGGCTGGACCCCCGAGTCCTACCTCGAAGTGCTCGAAGCGAAGCTCGGCTACAAGCTGATTCCTTCTCCCGTAGAAGACGAGAACATTGCGGACGACATCTACCGCGACCACATCGGCATCACACCGCAGCGCCAGCCCGGCCTCTCTTCGGTCGGTGCCAGCGTTCTTCGTGGACGCGTCTCCGGCGACCAACTGCATAAGCTCGCCGATCTTGCCGACCAGTATGGCAATGGCCAGCTTCGGGCCACCATCATGCAGAACATCATCATCGTGAATGTTCCGAATGAGAAGACGGCGGGGCTGGTCATCGAACTCAATACGCTGGGCTTCCAGGTGGACGTTTCGTCTTTCTGGCGCGGCGCGATTGCCTGCACCGGAACCGAGTTCTGCAAGCTCGCCATTACCGAGACCAAGGGATTTTCAAAGTGGCTGGTCAGCGAGATGGAAGACCGTCTCCCCGGCTTTGATCAGCAGATCAAGCTGCATGTGACCGGCTGCACCAACAGCTGCGGCCAGCACTGGATCGCCGATATCGGTCTTGAGGGCAAGAAGCTCAAGAAGGACGGCAAGCTGGTCGATGCCTTCCAATTCTGCGTTGGCGGAGCCGTTGGCAAGTACGCTCGCACCTCGCGTCCTCTCGGCTACCGTGCCGCTGCGGAAGACGTGCCGGATGCCATCGAACGCTTGCTTCAGGCTTATCTGGCCGATCGGCAGACGGACGAAGATCTTCGCGCCTACTTCGCGCGCCACGATGACGACACCCTTCGCGCGGTGCTGAACGGCGAGGCCATCGAGGCCGTGGAGCGCGACGCTCCTCCTGTCGGTGCCGGCCGCCTCGCTCCGGGCGAGTAGGACATTGCAAGCAGTGGAGACGTAGGGATACCCGTTATAGGTTTCTACGTCTCCGCTATCATCAAAGGAAGATCCTATGTCCCTTTTTCCCATCTTCCTCAAGCTCGCCGCCCGCCCCTGTGTCGTGATTGGAGCGGGAAGTCTGGCTGAATCCAAGATCGAATCGCTCCAGGCTGCGAACGCCAAAATTACGGTGATCGCTCCCCAGGCCAATGAGCGCATTCAAAATCTCGCTGCCGCCGGGGAGATTGAGCATCAGCAGCGGCCCTACGCCGACGGCGACCTGACGGGCATGTTTCTGGTGGTGGCTGCGACCAATGTCCCTGCGGTTAATCGTGCTGTCTTTGCGGAGGCGACCGCAAAGGGCGTTCTCTGTAACGCCGTGGACGATCCACCCTTCTGCGACTTTTATTTTCCTTCCGTCGTTCGCAGGGGCGATCTTCAAATTGCCATCTCTACCGCTGGCGACAGTCCTGCTCTCGCACAGAAGATTAGAAAAGAAATCAACGCGCAACTGCCTCTCGATGCAGGAGAGTGGCTCGCAGACCTTGGCAATCTGCGCCGCGAAGTCGTCGCTGCCGAACCGCTCAACGACGAGCGCAAGTGGCTGCTGCACCAACTCGCCCAGCGCGAGGTCTGCGGCTACGATCAATGCCCATCACGACTGTTGGCACGCGAGCATGCGAAAACCAATCCGACCAATCCACCGGAAGGCAAAGCTTGAGCGGCCACGAAGAGGGAACAACTTCGTCCTCGTCGCGAACGAGGCGGTCAGCGGCTGAACGCGGCCATGTGTACCTTGCCGGTGCAGGGCCGGGCGATCCGGACTACCTCACCTTGCGCACCCTCCGGCTGCTTGAAACGGCTGACATCATTCTTCCCGATGATCTGGTCTCCGATGAGATTCTCGCTCTGGCGCATCAGGGGGCAGAGATTATCCCTGTCGGCAAGCGTTGCGGCCAGCCGCGCATTACGCAGGCCGAGATTCATGTTCTGATGATTGACGGGGCGCAGGCAGGAAAATCGGTGCTGCGTCTCAAGTCGGGCGATCCTCTTATCTTTGGTCGCGCCGGAGAAGAAATTCAGGCGCTTCGCGGTGCCGGGATTCCCTTTGAGATTGTGCCGGGCATTACCACAGCATTCGCGGTTGCTGCCCGGCTGCAAACGCCCCTCACCGACCGCAGCGCGGCATCGAAGTTGATCCTGGCCACGGCGCATCATGCCGCCGGTAAAGTGCAGCTCACACCGAAGTGGGCTGGAGCGTTTCCGCCGGATGCCACGCTGGTCATCTACATGCCGGGCCGCAACTTTCGTGCGCTTGCCGACGATCTCATCGAGTCTGGCATCTCTGCCGATACTCCATGCGTTGCCGTCTCCAAGGCTTCGACCGTAGCAGAACAGGTTCATGCGGCGACTCTGGGATCAATCGACGATGCTGCCGTTGGACCGGCACCGGTGATCCTGCTCATCGGCCATGCCATTCAGGTCGGCTAACCTCTCAAGCAAATTTGCTCTAGGGAACCTCTGATTAAGTCCTCGTTTTGTTTAAGAGCACGGCCTCAGCCGTGCCGTAAGTCTAATAAGGTCAACAGGGCTTTAGCCCCTGAGGAACGTCACTTGGAATAAATCAGAGCCTCCCTGGCTAGCCCTTGATCCTGCGGCGAATGATTCCGGCTCCGCCGATGAGTCCCGTCAGCAAGAGAGCAAGGCTCTCCGGTTCGGGAACCGGCGCGACGACGGGAGGCTTGTGGCCACCCGGAGGAGGATACCCACCGGGGAACCCTCCAATCGGCGGGAAGTACGGAGCTCCGCCGGGAGGAGGATTATCCGGGGTAACTCCCGTATCCGTATAAACAGGCGGAAGGGTGGAGGCGATCAGTTGCTGGTCGTCGGAGTCTGCTACCGGCAGAACGTCGAGAGCACGCTGGGAAGCAAAATCTGCCGGAGTCTCTTCCGTCATAGTCGGCTCGTCGGACTCTCTCTCGGGCAGGACGCCGCAGGCAAGATTGTAGCGGCGAATGATCTCGGCGCGGGTCATCCTCGGCCTGTGCGGATAATGGCGATGCGGCCTGACAACCGGCTTAGGCTTGATGTACCCTGCCAGCTTCATGCGGGCATAGCGCTCCGCTCTGAGCTTGGCCCGATGCAAGCGCTGCACCGCCTGAGTATGCTCGAGCTGCTGCCTGTAGGCGATGAACCACCGTTGGCATTCCGTCGACGCTCTGACGCCAGTCGCCGATCCGGTGAGCAGAAGCACGATGATCAGAAGTAACAGCGTTCGTCGCCGCATTGAATTGCCCTGAGCGAGATATCGCTCGATCTAGCTAGTAGCAATTCAAGTGCCATCGAAGGTTTCTCCTGAAATATCAGCTATTCTTGGGAAAAATGAGCCCACCGCGAAAAAGGTGGAAGACAATTTAGACAATAATTTTCCAAATGCCCCCGTCAATGTGACAAAGTTTGCATAATTGCCAATAAATGCACACGATTACCGGATCGTTGCAGAGAATCAAGAAGATAACCCCGGAACCTCATGGGAATAGCTTTTGTTTTCAGCGAGATAGACTTAGGGAGGCAAACGATTGCCATCCTCCCATGCCTTGCTATCGAAGTGCTAAGGAGCCTGGCTACCCGTTGTGGCAATACGCGGAAACCTATTCCTCCACACTTGCGCTTAGGACTCAGTTGGTTCGATTACATTTTGGCGCGCAGCGGCTGGGATGGCTCGGTCGCTATGCCTGCACTGTTTAGCTCCTGCGTGTACTTCTTCAGCAGCTCATGGTGCAGGCAATACAGCGCAAGCTCCAGCCGGTCGGAGACGCCCAGCTTGTCGTAGATCTTGCGCAGGTAGTTCTTGATGACCTGTTCGGTGGTCCCGATCTGGTACGCAATCTCTTTGTTGCGCATGCCGCGGGTGATGCAGCTGATAATGGCCAGCTCTTTTTTCGACAGCTTGGGCTGGACCTTGGGATCCGTAAGCGAGGTCGCCTGGGCACGGTACGCCTCGATGACCCAGCTGATGGATTGATTGTCGATCCAGGTCTCTCCATCGGCGATCTTGCGGACGCACTTGACCAGAAGATCGGGTGAGATGGAACGCGGCACCACACCCCGGACGCCACGACGATAGAGTTCGACCGTGTTGGACTCGTCCGCCTCCGAGACCTGGACGATCAGCTTGGCATCGGGATGCTGACGCACCAGTTCGGGAATGGCGTCGATGGTTCCGGCGATCAGCTGGCCTTCGAGGACGACGACGTCCGTGGGGTAGCGCTGCAGGGCGAGATACAGATTATTTAGGTTTTCTACCTGGGCGACGACGCGGATGTCGTCCTCAAGGGCGAAGATCTTCCGGATTCCAACACGATAGATGGCCTGCGAATCGGCCAGCACCACTCGAATTCCAGCTGGCCCCGGGTTCTCCTGGAGAGCAGTCTCCTCCGGTCCATCCTCGTCGCTCCGGGTTTTGTCAAAATGAACAACCGTCATAAATCAGGCCTTTAGAAAGTATTCGTCGATCACAGCAGCGGCCTTCTTCTCACCATTCTCTATAGAGTGGCGCACCACGCGGCCCCTACAGTGGATGGTGACATCTGTAGCAGAGCCCATGATGGTCGATGGCATGGTAATGGTGAACTCAATTTTACTGTCTACCGCAGGCAGGTGGTCGCTGACAAAGAGCAGCCCGTTGGCGGAGATATTCTCGGTCACGGCGTCCATGTCCCCGTCCTCGGTACAGAGGTGGATGGCCAGTCTCATCGGAAAACGGACTGCATTGCGAACTGGATTGTCTCCGTTCGTCTTTGGCCGCTGACTCACACGTCCTCCTTCGCTCAATCTCGCGGCCGCGATGCGGTCCGTTGACTGACATAGAGGAGTCTACCGTACCCCTCAGATTGAGCAAGAGATTTTTGAGCAGTGACAGAGCTGGAGGCGACGCATGCCATCGCTCCGATTGGGCCGCATCGGGATTCAGCGATGCCGGTCATGACAACGTTAGCAATTATGTTCCACGTGGAACATAAATATTCAATCGGTGGTACAATCCATCGCCCATCGATACGACGATGACATGACAGACGTCATTGCTTATTTTTAGGTGAGGATTTTTTTGCCGCTGACCGAGGAGCAGCTTTCGGCTTGGGAGCTTTGGTGGGACTTCCGGAGAGGAAGGTCGACCAATGCATCTGCGATTGAGGAGCGATCTCAACCGACCATGGAGATTGTGCTTTTTTGATCGCCAGCCTGGCCATGGCATCGACGATCCAGTGAAAGCTGGCCTCGCCTACCGAGTAGAGATCGGCATCGGGAACGGGATTCATAAAGTCGATGGCGTAGGGGATGCCGTCCTGAACGGCGAACTCGACCGTGTTGAGGTCGTAGCCGAGAGCGCGGCAGAGGGTGAGGGCATCCTGCTCGACCCGCTCGAGGAGCTGCGGGTCGCTGGTGGGCGGTTCAAGGAGGTAACGGTGCTCGTACGGCTGGCGAGGGTCGTAGGCCATGATGCGGACTTCGGACTGGCCTACGACGAAGCAGCGAAAGTACTCCTGAAAATTAACGGCCGCCTGAAGGGTCATGCAGAGGTCGCGGGTCTGGTCGTAGGCGGCGAAGAACTCGTCGCGGTTGTGGACGTGGAAGACGTCGCGCCAGCCACCGCCGTCGTGCGGCTTGAGGAAGGCAGGAAAGCCGACGTAGTCGAAGATACTGTCCCAATCGAGCGGGTACTCGAGATTGCGGACGGAGCGGGCGTTGATCTGCGACGGGAAATTCTTGTGCGGAAGCAGAATGGTTCGGGGGACGGCGACCCCGAGCTTCGAGGCAAGCGCGTAGTTGAAAAACTTATCGTCAGCGGACCACCAGAAGGGATTGTTGATGACCTGCGTGCCAGTCAGCACCGCGTTTTTGAGCCACGCACGGTAGAAGGGCATCTCGTGCGAGATCCGATCGACGATGACGTCGTAGCCGGAGGGAGCAGCCATCTGCACGCCGCCGACATGGACGAACTCGGCACGGATGCCCTCAATCTCCATGGAGTTGATGCGGTCGACAAGAGCGCTGGGGAAGGTGTTCTCCATGCCGAACAGGACGCCAATCTTCTTCAAAATACTCTCCCTTGGTTTTTAGAATCTGTCCAGAAATTGCTCTGGCAGGTATATCGATCTTGATGGAAAAGAACAAAGACGAAATACAGGGGTCTCTCCACTCCGCTTCGCTCCGGTCGAGATGACGTGCTTTGTTTGCCGCTCAAGTCAAGAGGACGTTGTTTTGTTTGCCGCTGCGGTCAAGAGGACGTCGTTTTGTTTGGACAATATCATTTAGAGTTTTGGACGGATTCTTATAGATAGGTCTGGATCATGCGCTGCCAGGTGTGCCAGTCGTGGCCGGCGCCGTCGCCCCAGATGTCGAGGCGGCAGGGAATCTCCTTGGCGTGGAGGATGTGGGCCATCTGCTGGTTCATGTCGCGGCAGACATCGTTAACCCCGGTGGCGAGGATACAGCTGTTGCGGCGATAGAAGTCGAAGTAATGAGCGTCGCTCATGTTCGGCATGTAGTGGGTGGGCAGGTTGAGGTAGCAATCCTGATCGTAGTAGCCGGAGAGGAAGCCGGAAGGGTCTAGCGACCCGCCCATCGAGAGAATGCCGGTGAAGGTTTCTGGGTGGCGGAGGGCGAGGTTAACTGCGTGGTACCCCCCGAAGCTGCATCCGACGGCACCGAGGCTGGAACTGCCGTTCCAGTGGCGAACGAAGGGCACGATCTCATCGAGGATGTATTGCTCGAAGCGGAGATGGCGGGCGAGCCGGGCTCGAGGAACGACCGTGCGGTTGTACCAGCTTTCGGCGTCAACCGAATCAATACAAAAGAGTTGCAGATGACCAGCTTCCAGTTTGTCCCGAACGGCGTTGACCATGCCCCGGTCCTCAAAGTCGAAGAAACGTCCGCAGGAGGTAGAAAAGGCGAGTGCGGGAGGGCCGGCATGGCCGAAGACGAGGAACTCCATCTCCCGCCCGAGGGCTGGCGATAACCATTTGTGATATTCGCGGTTCACTGGCTCTATTGTAGCGAGATTGGAGGATAGGAATAAGCAGCGCGTAAGCATTGCGAAAAGCTGCATTTTCGGCCATACTTAGGTGTTGGGCTGTATCAGTCCTGTCCTGTGTGAAGGATTTCGCGGACGGGCGGCAGGCTCAAAATAACAGTTCTGAAAGGCATTCCTAGTGTTGATGATCCGTTTGGCGCGCGTTGGAGCGCGGAAGCAGCCCCACTATCGCGTCGTTGTAATCGAAAAGGACCGTGCCCGTAATGGCCGGTCGGTTGAAGTCGTGGGCACGTACAATCCCCGCACAAACCCCGCGACCGTCGACCTGAAGCGCGACCGCATTGACTATTGGGTTGGCAATGGCGCGCAACTGTCGGACCGGGTCGGAAAGCTGGTGGCTAAGGCCCCTGCTGCGACCGAGACTGCATCTGCCGCTTAAGTCACGTTACTGGTGAATCTTTGGGAACGAAAAGTAAGGTTCCCAAAGATTTCGTAACAGAGCGGTCCCTTATAGCGCATCGTGCCCGTTACTCACGTAGAATTTCTCTATTGCACCGTCGATCCGTCGACTGTGCAAAATGGGGAAAGCATGGCGTACTCAACCAGGCTCTCCATGAACCGTTGTAATGCTCGTAGCAGCGCAGTCTGGAAGATCTCGCATCAGATGAGACTAAAGGTTGAGCGTGAGCATTGCAGCGTGACTCCCAAGAGGTGTGTGTAATGGATGAAGCCATACAATTGGCATCGGGCAGCGATTCTGAGAAAAAGATGAGCGACCTGATCGCTGAGCTTGCCCGCGCGCTGGTCGATAAGCCGGAAGAGGTTTCTGTGGAAACCATTCAGGATGGCGATGGGACGGTGCTGCGACTGCATGTGGCGCAGAGCGATGTAGGCAAAGTGATCGGCAAACAAGGTCGGACGGCGCGGTCGATCCGTACCGTTCTGAGCGCTGCCAGCATGAAGCTGAAACGTCGCTTTTCACTGGACATTGTGGAAGAGACCAAAGCTTTGTGACCTGCTTCGCTGTTTTCAACCTATGACGGCAAATTCTTCTTCGTGGATCGCGCTGGCACACCTGCTACGGCCTCAAGGCCGTAAGGGTGAGCTGCTCGCGGAACTGTTGACTGACTTTCCTGATCGGTTTGAAGAGCGAAAAGAAGTCTTTCTCGCGGCCCCTGGCTTTGATGGCGAGGCTGAGCAGGCGCGAACTGCTGAGGTCGTCGCGTTCTGGCTGCCTGTCGGCAAGAACGAGGGACGCATCGTGCTGCAGTTTGCCGGGGTGGACTCGATCACAGAGGCAGAGGCGCTGGCCGGGCTCGAGGTTCTCGTTCCCGACGAGGAGCGAGCGCCGCTGGACGACGACGCGGTCTATATCAGCGAATTAGTTGGTTGCACGGTGTATGACGGCACGGTAGCGGTGGGTGTGATTGCCG
Organism: Granulicella sp.; assembly: GCA_041691255.1. GTDB lineage: Bacteria > Acidobacteriota > Terriglobia > Terriglobales > Acidobacteriaceae > Edaphobacter. The sequence continues at coordinate 43,128 of JBEPUY010000007.1, forward strand.
ACGTTCAGTTCCCTGCTACGGCGGATGGCTCCCGACGACTGGAGGGCGTGCCGCCTCTGTTGGAGGTTACATCCCCCGATGGTAACGAGATTTTGATTCCCTTTGCCAAGGCTTTCGTCGTTGGAGTGGACACTAAAGTGAAGCGAGTGGACATGGCGCTGCCCGAGGGTTTGCTGGAAGTGAATCAATCGCCGAAGCCGAGCGACGGAGTGAAGAGTCGCGCAGAGTCGAAGCCGTAGCTCGTGCTTGCTGCACTGTGCATGCCTTAGAGCGGTTCTTCACCAGATGCAGTTTTGGTGATTCGAGCGAAACGCAAATTCCCTTCGGGAATGACAAACAAAGGGATCTACCCCCTGAGAAGAAATAGCCCCTAAACTGATTCCTATGCGCTTCGACATCATTACAATTTTTCCGGGCTTCTTCGATAGTCCCCTGGACTATGGAATCCTGAAGCGCGCGCGCACGGCGGGGCTGGTGGATGTAACCACGCATGACCTGCGCGACTTTACGCATGACCGGCACCGCACGGTGGACGACCGGCCGTTTGGCGGCGGCGAAGGCATGGTGTTGAAGCCGGAGCCTATTTTCGAAGCTGTGGCTTCGCTGGGTATTTCATCCAAAATCGAACGGCAGCAAAAGAAGGAGACAGTGATTCTGTTGTCGGCGCAGGGGCGGCCATTTACTCAGGCCATAGCGCATGAACTTGCCGCGACGGAGCGGGTGGTCATTATCTGCGGACGCTATGAAGGCGTGGACGAGCGCGTGAATGAGATGCTCTGCGATCGCGAGATTTCGATTGGAGACTATGTGCTTTCGGGTGGAGAGCTGGCAGCGGCGGTGATTGTGGACGCCGTCGTCCGGTTGCTGCCGGGCGCGCTGGGGAATCCTGATTCGTCACGGTTTGAAAGCTTTGGGGCAGATGATGTGGCCGAGGATGCTGAGTCTGCGGATGGGGTTCCGCGGAGCACGCACGGCGCGGGAGGTTTGCTGGACTACCCGCACTACACCCGGCCTGCGGAGTTTCGCGGGGTGGCGATTCCAGAGGCTTTGCGAGGCGGGGACCACGAGGCGATTCGGCGCTGGCGACGAAGGATGGCACTGGAGAAGACGCTGCGAAACCGACCCGACCTGCTGGACAAAATTGCGATCAGCGAGGAAGACCGGGAGATGTTGGCGGAGCTTCGGCCAGATAGCGAATATGAGGCCTAAATAAGGACTTTGGCGCCCGGATTCGTGTACACTAAAAACTCGAGTCCAAACACAGGAAAGTTGTTCATGTCGATCAATCCAATCATGCAGAAGCTGGCCGCCAAGTTCGAGCGGACCGATTTACCCGAGTTTGCCCCTGGCGATACCGTCCGCGTTCAAGTAAAGATCCGCGAGGGCGAGAAAGAGCGTCTGCAGGCGTTTGAAGGCATGGTAATTGCCTGCCGTAAGGGAGCGCAGGGCACCTTTACCGTTCGCAAGATGAGCTTCGGCCAGGGCGTCGAGCGCATCTTCCCCTACAACTCCAAGGTTGTGGACAAGGTCGAGAAGATTCGCTCCTACGAAGTTCGCCGCTCCAAGCTGTTCTACCTGCGCGGTCTGCGTGGCAAGGCTGCCCGTCTGCGCGAAGTCGAGCGCGCCAAGTAAGCTTTCATTCTTCGTTTTACAGAGCCACGACTTCGGTCGTGGCTTCGTTTTGCGCGACGTCGAGTTATACACTCATTGATGACGCGTATGGCCTCAGTTGCATCGATTCGATTCTCGAAGACAGTCACTGCCGCGACGGCAAAGCAGCGAATGCTGAAGCAGCTTGTGTGCAGCGATGCGCCGGAGCAGGCCTTGCGCTATCACGGCTTTCGCAGCATTGCCGGGGTGGACGAAGTTGGCCGCGGTGCCCTTTTCGGACCGGTCGTTGCGGCTGCGGTGATTTTGCCTGAACGCCTGAGCGGACTGGCAAAAGCTGGGCTGACAGATTCGAAGCAGTTGACGCGCGAGCAACGGGAGCAGTTGGACGGACGCATCAGGCGGATGGCGATTGCGGTTTGCATCGCCGAGGTGGATGCTGCGACGATCGACCGCGTCAACATCTATCAGGCGACGCGAATGGCTATGCTGGCGGCGGTGCAGGGATTGGAGATTGCTCCCGATCATCTGCTGATCGATGCCATGCGGGTGGACCATCCCTGCATGCAGACCAAGTTGATCTATGGAGACTCGCTGAGCCTTTCGATTGCGGCGGCTTCGGTCGTCGCCAAGGTGTACCGGGATGCGTTGATGCGCGAGTTGGACCGGGTGCATCCGGGATATGGGCTGGCGTCGCACAAGGGCTATGGCACACCGGAGCATCGGCGGGCGCTGGCAGAGCATGGGCCATGTAACCTGCACCGGCGAACGTTTGCTCCAGTGCGAGCAGTCGATCCCAATGCGGTGGTCGAGGCGCAGGTCACAGAAGAGTTGCTGTTTGATGATTCCGAGATAGAAGAGGGAACGAAGTGGGATTGAAATTGATGTGTGTTGTGGCGCATCCTGACGATGAATGTTTTGCCTTCGGCGGAGCGCTGGCATTGGCTGCCGAAAATGGAGTGGAGACTTACGTCATCTGCCTGACCGATGGGCAGGCGGCTACGAACCGTGGTGACGCAGCATCTTGCGAGGCGTTGGGAAAGATGCGGCGAGAAGAGTTTCTCGCTTCGTGCAAGGTGCTTGGCGTGACCAGGCATGAGTTGCTGGATTATCACGATGCGCGTTTGGAGTTTGTCGATTTTTCGCAGGCGGCGGGGCGGCTGGTCGAGAAGATGCGGCAGTTTCGTCCAGACGTTGTACTGACGTTTGGCACCGATGGCGGTCTGAACACGCATCCTGATCACATGATGGTCTCGATGCTGACTACGGCGGCGTTTCACTGGTCGGGGCAGACAAAACGCTATCCGCAGCTTGGCACAGTGCATGAGCCGAAACGGCTGTTTTATCTGAGTACAAATTTTTTCATTCCGGGACGGCAAGCACCGAAGCCGATGCCCTGGACGGTAACGCTCGACATTGAATCCGTGCGGGAGCTAAAGACAGAGGCATTTCGCCAACATGCTTCGCAGGCTCCTTTGATGGAGCAGACGAAGGAGCTGTTTGCAAAGTACGGAGCCGAAGAGTTTTATACACTGGTGGCCACAAAGGAGCCGCAGCCAGCGCGGCCCGAGAAGAATTTATTCGATGGGCTGGCTGGATAGCCTGTCTTGCGTGGTGCACAATAGTGAACATGACTGACGCAGAAGCTGCGGTAGATCCGATTGCGCTGTTCCGAGCATGGATGCGGGAAGCGGAGGCTGGAGAACCCAACGATCCAAATGCTGTGGCACTTGCTACTGCGACGGCGGATGGTGCGCCAAGTGTTCGGATGGTATTGCTGAAAGGATTGGATGAACGTGGGTTTGCGTTCTACACCAACGCCGAGAGCCGGAAGGGCATGGAGTTGTCGGAGAATCCGCGGGCAGCGATGTGCTTTCACTGGAAGTCGCTACGCCGACAGGTGCGTGTAGAAGGCTTAGTTTCAGAACTGCCAGACGCAGAGGCAGACGCTTACTTTCATAGCCGTTCGCGAGGTAGCCAGCTTGGAGCCATCGCTTCGCGCCAGAGCAGGCCGCTGGCCAGCCGACAGGCATTGGAGGAGCGTGTTCGATTAGCCGAGGAGCGCAACCCGGACGAGGTTTCACGCCCTGAATACTGGCGCGGGTATGTCCTTTGGCCAGAGCGAATCGAGTTTTGGGTAAATGGCACAGAGCGACTCCATGACCGGTTCTTGTTTTTGCACACCGATACTGGCTGGTCAAAGGAACGACTGTACCCCTGAATTCGCTACAGGAGCAATCCCTTCACCTTGGTCTGTACCGAGTAGAGGGAGTGGTGCGTGAGGATGAATAAACTTCGTCCGTCCTTTCCGCCAAAGACGAGGTCAGTAGGGCGTTCCGGAACACTGATGGTGTCGATCAACCGACCTGAAGGATTGTAGACATAGATCTGACCAGCCGCGATAAACACGTTCCCTTCTGCGTCCTGAGCAACGCTTTCGCCGCCCTGCTCTGCGAAGAGCTTTGTGTTCCTCAAGGTGCCATCGGAGTCTACGCTCGATACGTAAGTTTTTTCCTGCGATTCGTCGCTGCTATAGAAAGGGTGACCTGGCACAGCCTGTACCAAGCCAAATGCGCGCAGAATATCGGCCATCTTCGTCCCGTAATATAGCGCTCCGCTTACGAAGTCCTCACCGGCTGGGATGAAAGTTGTGCCGTCAGGAGAGATGTATTGGTAAGGCTTGGGTACAGGAACAGCTTGCAGAAAGTCGTTCTCGTTGCGCCAATAATCTATCGGAAGCACAGACGTAAGACCCGGCCTCGGCTCGGCTGGCTGGGGCTTGAGCAACGTGATGTGTTCGGCTGGCGAGTTTGGATTGAACGAATAGATCGTGCCATCGCCATCGTAAGACACGACCATCAGATCACCCGATTTGTCGAATGCAAGCTGCACCGGGGACAAGGGACTGTCACTGACGATGACGGAATCGTTGTTCTCGGGCGACCACTTATAAATGCGCTGCCAATGGGCATCGACAAAGTAAAGTTGCCCTGAGTGATCGACGGCAGAACCGGAAATATTGAAGAAGCCCGTAGACAGCCTTTCTACCTTTGCTCCGCTAGCAACAACTACGGAGCGAGCGGCGGGCAATGGTGGGGCTTTGGAACCATCAATCGTAAGTGAGGCAAACTCACGGTCGCGAATCTCTATGTTATGCGGTTGTTCAATGACAACGGAGTTATCAAAGGACACCTTACTATCGCTGTAGACGTGGATGTTACGTAGTCGGATGTTATTTGAATTTGTAACTCTAATTGCATTGAGAAATGGTTGATAGCTGCTGACGACGCGATAACTATGGTAGTTTGCGACGGTGATGTTACTTGAATTTTCGATAGAAAGCGGTAACGCAAATGGGCCTTCTCCGCGCTCTTCTTCAGTTTGCAGAGCATAGACCTGCCAGTTCGATACATGGTTCAGCTTCACCTCATTGCGGACATGATGTTCGCTCGATAGCTCATAGATGCGACCGGGGGTTGAGGTATTGGAGATTGATACACCCGCCTGCGCAAAGGTGCTTGGAGTCCATATATCGGCGAAGGTTCCGCCTCCTCCATCCGTGATCCATAGGCTTGGATACTGGCTGTCCCATTTGCGGCGCGCGTCTGAGTCGGCGGTGTGGGTGTTGTTATAGATCGTGGCGAATGAGACTCCCGGATAGTTTGTTCCGTGACCACCAAGGAAACGAACATCGTCCATCAGCGAGTCTGTTCCGGCCATCCACTTTGCGCCAACTGCTCGGCTATTGATGCCATTGGTGTAGAAGCCGATACCGGTGACAATATTCGTTCCACCATGAGGTGCCTCTAACAATGGCTTCGGTGAGCCCGGACCTTGAAACGCCGGGGTGGAATCCGGTAGATCCATTTGCGTTGTTGAGGGGTTAAGACCGATCAACACGGTGTCGGGCTTTAGAACGATCGTGTCGGTAACGATGTAGTGTCCCGAAGGAAAGTAGATGGTGCGGTGTTCTGCAATCGCCTTTTTTATGGCAGCGGTGTCGTCGGTTACGCCATCTCCCTTTGCCCCCAAAGTATGCAGGTTGACCCAGGTATCCTGCGCCGGAACGGGTGGAATATCGGATGGAACTGGAGCCGGGAGTGCGCTCAATGCATGCATGTCGTTGCTTGTTTTAATCTCAGGAGCCGCACCAGCCTCTGCGAAGGTGAGCCCATGCGTAAAATGACTTACTTTATATATTTCGCTGGCACCATTTATCTTGCTACCGCTCTCGTGAAACTCGGCGAAGAAAGGAACATGGCGGCAGATGATGTCTTCAAAATTAATTTCAGTGTGAGCATTTCTCTCGTTACTAATAATGACCGCTGGGCCGCTGATATCTTCGAAACGAGCATCCTTTACCCATAACTCATCGGAGTAAGCTGGGTCGATCGATATCGCGGTGGGGACATTTTTAAAATGATCGCGGACTAAGGTGAGTCCAGCTTCATGTTCCTTGATTGCAGCAACGCTTTGCCATTCAAACGTAGAATCCAATAGCGTAAATTGCCAACCGGGTGACGGCTTACGAGTCATAATGCCGTACTGGCCACCGTAAAAATGCAGGTCTTCTGCCTCGTTGCCGATATCATGCAATGCAGCTATGCCAGATCCGATATGAAAATCCATGTGTGCGAGATAGCAATGCTGCGCTACGTGAAAACGAATGCCGATAGCTGCGGGATTGCCGTCCTGAATTTCGAAATCGATGTTGCTCATCGCGGAATAAAATGTGCCGGGATTTGCATCTGAGATCAGATCGTTGGGCGGGACAATCCCCGCCAATGGTTCACCGCGGTGGCGGCGGCGATGAGTTTCATCTGGACGGCTGCCCGTGAAGAGAACCATGTAGCCGATTCCCTTCTGAAAGCCAGGCATGTTCTTTCCGAGTACGAAGACAGGACGCTTTGCGCCATAGCCGATCAAGCGAATCCCTGGCCATACAAGGATGGTCTTGCTGATGCGGTAGCGTCCTTCGGGAATAAACACTATCCCCTGCGTCGTCGACTCCTGCACTTTGTCGATGGCCTGTTGGATGGCATCACTGTCGTCCGCGATGCCATCGCCATGAGCGCCTTTGGTCAGATAGACAGCCTTGGGATCGTCGGGGCGCTGGGTGTAATACGAGGTTCCCCATAGAGGAACTGCAACCAACAGAAATAGAACAATTGCTGTCCATCGGATTTGCCTGCGTGTCATGGCTTCCCCTGATATCCGTAGTTACCAAATGTAAGTTGCAACGGCGCCTGCTACCAGGGCAGAGGTAAATGTCTTTTTGTGATAGCTGACATTGAAGGTCTGAGAGGAGTCGCTGGTATTGGCTACGATAAGTACCGACTTCCCTGCCGGAGTTTTGAAGGCAACGTTCGGAAGGTTGTCGAGATCGTTTGAGCCGATCCGAACAGACTCAGCAGGAACGAATTTGGATGCGTGAGCGATTGTGTAATAGGCGAGATTCCGAGTGACGCTATTTCCATCGATAGTCAGCGCTCCCTGGCATCCACTGCATCCACCATCGTTGGTATGAGGGCCGAACTGCGGGTCGGCAGCAAGATTCCACAGCAATACATTCTTGCTCCAGTTTCGGCTAACTCCAATGACGATTCCTGCCACGGGGCGAGCTATGTTCAGCGTATCGCTGCCGCCGTGCTCAGTCACAGATTGTTCGGTAAAGTACAGGCTCTTGTTCGGGAATGCATTATGAACTTCGGTCATCGCTTCGACCGTGCCGCCGTATAGATGGAATCCTGTGCCATCGACGTACTTGGTCGCTGCTGGGTTTTTCAGGATTGAGAGCGGATAAGCTGGATGATCGAGGTTGTGGTCGTAGAGGACAATCTTGGTCTTGATGCCAGCTTTTGCGAATGCCGGACCAAGATCGTTTGCGATGAAGTCAGCCTCTTCGGGGGCGAGCATTACCATGCTGGGCGTATTTTTCTCGTTCAGCGGCTCGTTCTGAATGGTGACGGCATCGATGGGGATACCCTCTGTTTTCATTTCCTCAATGTACTTAACAAAGTAAGTGGCGTAGGCAGCGAAGTACTCCGGCTCCAGCACGCCACCCTTCGCTTTGCCTGTTGTCTTCATCCATAGCGGAGCGGACCAGGGCGATCCTAATATCTTGATCTTTGGATTGATTGCCAAAATTTGCTTTAGCACCGGGATGATGTCGTTGCGATCGGGCCCGAGATCGAACTTTGTCATATTAGTATCGGTCTGTCCCTCTGGCAGATCGTCGTAAGAAAAGACATGGTCGTTCATGTCGGACGATCCAATGCTTACTCGCAGATAGCTGACGCCGATGTTGTTGCCATTGTCGGTAAAAAGATCTTGCAGAACTGCCGCCCGTTTTTCCGGGTCCATGTGCATGATCAACTGTGCACTTCCACCAGTCAACGCAAAGCCGAAGCCGTCCATCGTTTGAAATCTTTGCTGATCGTCGACATTGATCGTGGGATTGCTTGCTGAAGGCTTAACTAAATCCTGTGGCTCTTTTTGCAACTGCAAGAGCGACGATTTATCGGGTGTTGTCAGCCAGTAAGCGACGTTTTTTTGTGCAAGCAATGTTTGCGAAGTAATCGCCGTAGCGACGAGCAGCAGACAGCTACCAATTCTGGAATTCATCTCTTCTCCTGGACGACATTTTCCTAGCTCGCAAATGAGCTTTAATTCACTGAGACAGGCTTCATGCCAAGCGCTTTCAAATAGCCGGGATTGACGTGGCAGTTCTTGAGCTTGATGCTCTCAAGCAATCCAGCAAAGGCTCGGTTGATCGTGTCCTGATCCGGCCTTGCTTTGAGGCGCTCTTCAACCTGCCCCGTGCCTCGCGGTAACTTCGCGAAGGCAACGATCTTGTCCCATCCCTCAGGCGGCGTAATCGTGACGATAGCCGAGGTCTTCGACATCTTCTTGTAGGGCCAGAAGGTCCAGCCTATGTCGTTCTTATTGAGTAGATCGACGAACTGTGTAATCCACTCATCGGTATTTTCACCGGACTCGCCCATCCAGATGGGAACGTTATAACGGTCACGGAAGTCGAGATATTGTTGAATAACCGATACATCGGTCTTGGACCAATACTTATGAAAGGTGTAGGCGGTGTTGTTGTCGAATGGCTGATGGAAGACCGAAAAGTTGCTGTCCCATTGCGCGCCGCCGAGGAAGAGAATGTGGTGCGTATCGACCTGGCGGATGGCTGTCGTCAGCTTCCTGTAAACCGGTTCGAGTTTGACATTCAGCGGCGCGAGGCTGGGAAAATGAGGGATTGGCTCGTTCAGCAGATCGTAGCCGAGTACGGTTGGATTGTCCTTGTAATGGCGCGCGATGCGCTGCCAGATCGCGACGAGATGAGCCTGCTCGAGCGGGCTGTCGTATAGCCACGGATAACCATAGCTGTCATCGATGTTCGCTCCGGTTTGACCTCCGGGAGCGGCGTGCATATCCACAATGACGTACAGCCCTTCTTCGTGGCTCCATTGGATGACACGGTCGAGCAGAGCAAATCCGTCAGAGTTATCCGTCTCGAAAAACTTGTAGTGAATCGGGATGCGGATCGTGTTGAATCCAGCCTCGTGAAGGAGGTGGATGTCCTGCCGCGTGATGTAGTCTTGCCGGTACTGATGCCAGAAGTCCGTCGCCTTATCTGGTCCGAGGAGTTCTGTCACGAGGCCTTCAATCTCGCGAGCCGATTGCGGGCCGCCATCGAAATCCCACATGTAGCCCTCTGGCATAAACCAGTTGCCGAGGTTTGTTCCGCGAATAAGAAACGGCTTACCGTTCCTATCAACGATCTGCTTTTGCTGCGTATGCGCAAACTGAGCAAAAGAGTTGAGCGGCAATAGGCAAAAGAGAAAAGCGGCAACGCACAGTATTCGACGAGTCAACATAAGTTATCCCTTTTTACTGCGGCAAAACTGTGAAGGTAGCGTGATTGGTAGCGGCAGAGCTTGTTCCTACCCAAATATCAAAGAGACCGGGTTCAATCGACCAATGGCGCGTCTGCGAACTCCAGAAGCCAAGGTCGTGCGTGTCGAGTTGCAGCGTGACTGTCTGTTTCTCGCCAGGCTTAAGCCTTATACGCCGAAAGCCCTTCAGTTCGCGCACAGGGCGAGAGGCGCTGCCAGAACGCTGATGAGTATAGAGCTGCACGACCTCATCTCCTGCAACTGATCCAGTATTTTGCACATTGACGGACACCATCAGCGACGAGCCGGATTTTACGGAAGGTGCGGCCAGTTTGAGATCATCCAGCTTGAAGTTGGTATAGCTGAGCCCATAGCCGAACGGATAGAGCGGCGCGCTGGAACCATCCCAGTAGCGGGTGTCGGGTTCATTGGGAATGTGGGTTAGATTGCGAGCATAAAAGATCGGCACCTGCCCTACACTACGCGGCCAGGTTACCGGCAGCTTGCCTCCGGGGTTAGCATCGCCGAAGAGCAGATCTGCGATGGCATTGCCTCCCTCCGTGCCCGGATACCAGGCATCAAGGATCGCGGGAACATGTTGCGACGCCCATGTAATGTTGAGCGGCCGCCCATTAAGCAGCACCAGAACGACTGGCTTGCCGGTTGCCACCGCAGCTTCGAGAAGCTGCTGCTGCCGTCCCGGAAGCGTTAGCGTAGAACGTGAAGCGCGCTCGCCGCTCATATTTTGTGCCTCACCTAAAACCAGTACTGCGACCTGAGATTTCTTGACGAGGTCGATCGCGTGAGCGAACTCGGCATCGCGTTCTGCATCTGTCTTCAACGTGGGCTGTGGGCTGGGAAACTGGCTGTCGAAGATAGAGGGTTGGCCACGCGAAATTTCAACTCCCTTTGTCGACGACACTGTTGTGCCTGCACCGAAGCGTTTCCGAATGCCTTCGAGAACAGTGACTGCATCGGCAGGATGCCCGGCCAGGCTCCACGAGCCCATAATGTCAGGCTTCGAGTCGGCAAGTGGCCCGATCACCGCAATCGATTGCAGCGATTTGCTGAGCGGGAGCAAGCCTCCCTCGTTGCGGAGGAGAACGGCGGTTCGCTCAGCCGCGACTCTGGCTGCGTGACGCTGCTCGGGAGTGACTAGTTGTGCGGCTGACTTCGATGGATCAACGTACGGATGACTGAAGAGGCCAAGATGATATTTGGTCGTAAGAATGCGACGTACCGATTCATCGATGGTCGATTCTTTCACCAGGCCGTCCTTGACTGCCGCAGCGAGGTTGTCACGGTAGACGTGGCTGGTCATCTCCATATCGACGCCAGCATTCACGGCGCGCGCCGCTGCGTCTTCCGGGCCGGAGGCGAAGCCGTGGGTGGTCAGGTTAAGCACGGCATCCCAGTCGCTCACCACAAAGCCATCGAACTTCCACTTATTACGGAGTACATCCTGCAATAAGAATTTGTTGCCAGCCGCTGGCACTCCATTCAGATCCATGTAGGCGGGCATCAAGGAGCCAGAGCCGGCGCGAACCGCTGCTTCAAACGGGGGAAAGTAGATGTTCCAAAGCTGCTCCTCCGAGATATCCGAGGAGTCATAGTCGCGCCCCCCCACAGCAGCACCATAGCCAGCAAAGTGTTTTACGCAGGCAAGGATATGATTCGGTGAGCCGAGCACGTCGCCCTGAAAGCCGCGGATCTGGGCTGCTGCCATTTTGGAGCCAAGGTACGGATCTTCGCCTGCTCCTTCCATGATGCGCCCCCAGCGCGGATCGCGTGCGATATCGACCATCGGGGCGAATGTCCAATTAACGCCAACAGCACTGGCCTCTTTTGCAGCCATGCTCTGAACGTGCTCGACCATCGCTGGATCCCAGGACGCCGCAAGCGCAAGGGGAACAGGATAGATCGTGCGAAATCCATGAATGACGTCGAACCCGAAGATAAGCGGAATGTGGAGACGGCTACGGTCGACAGCGATATGTTGAAGCCGATTAATCTCCCTGGCATCCGTGAGAAAGAGGAATGAGCCCACCTGACCATTGAGAATGCGCTGGTCGGGCGAAATATCCTGCGGCTGGTTGAGCGCAATCTGACTCATCTGCCCAATCTTTTCCTCAAGAGTCATCTTCTGCAGGAGATTGTTCACAAACCGAGCCGTGTCGGCATCATCAGTCTTCACCACATGATGGTGCTTCGTCGTTGGCTGTACTTGAGCCGTGAGTACGGAGGGGCGCAATCCCCCAAGTAGGACAAGCGACAAGCTGCCGACAGCAAATGGATGGATCAGAGCTTGCGAAATGAGGCGAAACGTCATGGGCTACTCCTGAAGCGGTCTTCTTTTAGCAGGCGCACGAGCGGATCGTGAGGCTAAATCTCCGTCGTCGACGGTCTCACGCGAAAATCCAGCTTACCCTGCAGCGGTACAAGTGTAGACAAACGTTTGTCCATTGTCCAACACGAAATTTATCCTACGCATTGCCCTCTTTAAATACTGCCTCTTGGGTGAGTAATCGATTTTTTTGTACGGTCACTCTTCGTTCCTGTTGATACTCTCTAATCACGACAACTTCTTTACGCGAGACACCCTTCAGGCCATCGTTTATGACAAAACAGCCCACGCCTTCTCCACGTACGGCACGTCCCGCCAGCCTCAAAATGCTGGCTGAACATCTCGGCCTTAGTCCATCGACGATATCGTTCGTCCTTAACGATGCACCTGGCAGATCGATCCCCGAGGCCACCCGGCAACGTGTCAAAGCGGCAGCGGCCAAGTTCAACTATCAACCGAGCATGATCGCGCGCACGCTGCAGGGAAAGCGTATGCAGACAATCGGCGTGTTACTGCCGGAACTGGGCGAGGGCTACCACTCCCAGGTGTTGAGCGGCGTTGGCGACCTGCTGATGCGAGAGGGCTTCTTCTACTTCACCGTCCACCATCGGCACAAAAAAGAACTGGTCTCGGCCTACCCCGAACTGCTGCGTTCCCGCGGAGTCGATGGCATCCTGGCGATTGACACTCATCTGCCCGAGGACGCTCTGCTTCCCTTGCCTACCGTTCTGGTCGCGGGGCATACGGAGTTATCCGGAGTGACCAACGTGATCTTGAATCACGAGAAGGCCGCGGAGCTCGCACTCCGTCACCTCCACCAGTTTGGCCATCGCAAGATAGCGTTTATGCAGGGGCAGCCCTTCAGCTCCGACTCTGATACCCGCTGGGCGGCAACGTTGCATGTCGCCCGGGAACTCGGCCTGACTGTAAGCGACGACCTGACGATTCACCTTGAAAAAGATTCTCATTCGCCCGAGATCAGCTACCCCGGCATTCGCCATCTTATCCAGAGCAAACGACCCTTTACCGCTGTCCTTTGCTTCAACGACGTGTCGGCGATGGGAACCATACGCGCACTGCACGAGGCGGGCCTCCGCGTGCCGACGGATGTGTCCGTCCTGGGGTTTGATGACATCCAATCTTCTCAATATCAAGTTCCCAGCCTTACTACCATTCGCCAACCGCTGCAGAAGATGGGTAGCACGGCTGCCAGAATGCTATTGAAGAAACTTGCAGATGAGGAGACTCCAGAGCTGATTCGAGTTGATCCCGAGTTGATTGTCCGCGAGTCAACGGCGCGGGTGAGCAAGCCACCAAAAAAAAGCAGCACTGCACACTAAGGATGCTCTGATTTATTCCCAGAGACGTTCCTCAGGGGCTAAAGCCCTGTTGATCTTATTAGACTTACGGCACGGCTGAAGCCGTGCCCTTAAACAAAACGAGGACTTAATCAGAGGTTCCCTAAAATCTTTATGGGCTTAGGGAGTAACTACGGATGCCGAGTGTGCTCCGCGGGTAAGAGAGCGCCTCCCTGCTTCAGATGATAAAAGCGATCACCCGCAACATTCTCAAAGGACTGCCGCTCACCATTCGGCCACAGTACCTCGACTTTGTCGATACTCGCGGCACGGCCCAACCCGAAGTGCAGCCGCAGATCACTTTGCGACAGATAGCTTCCACCGCTTCGAACCTCATCCATTTGACGCAGCTTTCCGACTGTTACCCAGATACGAGCGTTCAAGGCCAGACGGTCCTTCGGGCTGCCTTCAAGATCAAAGCTTGCCCAATGATTTGCCGGATTGCTTTTGGCTTCGAGGATCATGGGACCGTCGGTCAAATTCTCCACCACAATATCGAGCTTGCCGGTATTGAAGAGATCTCCAACTGCCAGCCCCCGGCTGACCTGAAGCTCACGCACCGCCTCGCCCGACTCGTCGCTCACATCCTTGAAGGTACCGTCGCGCTGGTTCTTGAAGACCAGTTTAGGTTCCTTGTATCTCGTGCCCATCTTCACGCTGTCCACCTGCGGATAGACATGCCCATTCACGAGAATCAGGTCCTTCCAGCCGGAGTTATCGAGATCCAGAAACGCATCGCCCCATCCAACATACGGCGAGCTTGCACGAGAGATTCCGGATGCGCGGGAGACATCGGAGAAGGTCATTTCACCATCGTTGCGAAACATCGCGGCGTACTCGTCGCTGAAGTGAGTTACAACGAGGCTCATCCGGCCAACATTCAAATAATCTGCCAGCGCAAGCCCCATATTGGCCTGCTCTGTTCCGTCTTCGCTGACGGCGACACCGGCGTCGTACGCCATCTCTTTGAAGTGGCCATTGCCAAGGTTGTGATAAAGGTAGTTCGGCTCACCGTCATTCCCAACGAAAAGATCGAGCTTGCCATCGTTATCGAAGTCAGACCAGACGGCTCCCAGACCAAAGAAATGATTTGGGTCATCTACGCCTGCCTGCTTCGCGACCTCGGTAAATGTGCCGTCACCGTTATTGTGGTACAGCGTGTCGGGAGACCCCTTGAGTCCACGGGGCCCGCATTGAACCGCTACTCCGTGATACTGACAGGTCTTGCTTGAACCGAACTTCGGCAGATCGTTCATATCCAAATCAACATAGTGTGGCACAAATAGATCGGAGTTGCCGTCGCCATCAAAATCACCAAAGGTAACGCCCGTGGCCCAACCCGAATCTTTGTCGAGCCCTGCGGCTTTGGTGACATCGGTGAAAGTGCCATCGTCGTTGTTGCGGTAGAGCACCACGCCACCGAAGCAACTGACAATCAGGTCGGGCCTCCCATCGTTGTTGTAGTCTCCAACTGCCACGCCCATCGCCCAGCATGGATCGCCGACACCGGCTTTTTCCGTAACATCCGTAAACGTGCCGTCGTGGTTGTTGTGGAAGAGCGCGCCTCTTGCCTTTTTTCCAGCGAGCGCCATGGAGACGCTGGGCGCATTGGTGAAATAGATATCGAGCCAGCCATCGCCGTCGTAATCAAGCAGCGCGACACCACCGCTCATTGATTCGACGATGAACTTCTGTTCCGGGCTGGAGAGATGCTCGAAGTGGATACCGGTCGAGGCTGTGATGTCCACCAACTGCGGCACCCGCTCGCTGGCACCGGAACGTTCACCAGAAGTATTCGGCTTCGCAACCTGCGCCTGAATAAGCCCCACACATAAAGTCAGGCCAATAGAACAGGCCAGCGTTGCATGACAGGACAAAGATGCCTTCCCGCGCATCCTCCATGTCCGTAGCTTATTCCGCAATGAATCCATTTACTTATTATCCGGTTCGTCCTGCGGAGTATCGAGCCGCATTGCTTTATAGACCGCACGCATCTTTTCCTTGAAGTCCTTGTACTTCTGATAGGCGTCCATCTCTCGCTTCGCGTCCGCTGGTCGTTTCAATTTTCGATAGGCCGTGCTCAGCCGATAGTGGGCGACGACATTGGTGGGATCGGCCAGAACCAGCGGTTCCAGCAATGGAAGCGCTGAAGCAGATTCATCCTTCTCGATATAGACATGGGCCAACCCCAGGGTCGCATCCGCGTCGCCCGGCACCAGCGTGAGAGCGCGTTTGTAATACGCGACCGCGCCATCGAAGTCATCTTTTTCGACAGCAATATCACCAAGTCGCGACAAGGATTTTTCGTCCCGGCTATTGGCGGCGACCGCCAGTTTGTACTCCTGCTCGGCTTCGGCTCGAAGCTTGAGATCAGAGGAGGCACGAAGCGCCTCCGCTAACTCAAAATGTATCCCAGGGAGGTTTGGATCGACGGCAATGGCCTTGCGAAAGCTCGCAATCGCGCCGGGGATGTCTCGCTCGCGGCCTAGTTCATGCGCCATCGTCTGATGCATCTGTCCCGACTCAGGCGCTGCAACCGATAAATCCAACATCGCCTCGCCTGCCAGGTCGGAGTAGATCCGATAGGCAGCATAGAGTATTCGAGGATCGGCTGGCGCGTCCTGCCGCAGCACCTCAACGACCGCTGCTGCTTTTGGAAGTTCCTGTGCAGCCGTGTAAAGCTCGATCAACTCCAATCCAGCTTCGAGCCGTACGCCTGGCTCTTTGAGTTGGTCTACTACCGCTTGAAGATCGTTACGCGCGAGCTCACTCTCGCCAAGGTTTCTCTCGCACATTCCGAGGAGGGCCCGGATCTTCGTCAGTCCCGGCTGCTGTTCTACTGCTTTGCGCAGATGCGGCTCTGCCTGCGCGTAGTCCTTTTGAAAAAAGAGGAGTACCCCTAAATTTGCCTGAGCATCAATATTGTTCGGATCGAGCGCCACCACTGCAGCAAACTCCTTCGCCGCAAGCGCTGGCTTTTTCTGACTCAGAAGTTCATGAGCCTTTTGTTCGTGAGTCTGAGATTGCTTTGCTGTAGAAGCACCCGCAGACTGTGCCGCTCCTGAGCCGACTCCACCCAGGCTCAATAGAAGAAGAAGAGAAAACACCTTCATTACAAGACCGTTTGACCTTTCCAATAGGTCGTCCGATTAAAAGACATTGGGATGGCGGAGAGTCCCGCCATCCCAACGGAGTTTATCAGAAGGTCAATCGCGCCCCTAACTGCATGTGGCGACCGCCGATGGTTAATCCTCGAATTGTCGAGCTGCCTGTAGCGACTGCGCCAACAGCGGAGCAGCCAGAAGGCAGTTTGCCATTCTTATCCAGACTGCAGACTGTCAACGCAGAACCCGGCAATGCGAAGCTGGGGTGATTGAGTAAGTTGCTCGCATCCGCACGAATCTGCAGATGCACCCGTTCCCAGATGGCAAACGACTTACTCAGGGAGAAGTTGACGTTAGTGAGGCCAGGGCCATTCAGGCTATTTCTACCTGAGCTTCCAAATGTTCCCGGAGTCGGCTGGGCAAACGCCGCTTCGTTAAACCACTGGTTGGTCCCATGATTCGCGCCATGGCTAGAGATGTGTGGGTTCCCAAGGACATTGGGATACCAGTTTCCAGCAAGCGCATACGAGTTATTCGTGTTCATGTAGACGGTAAACGGTTGGCCGCTCTGAGCCACAACCGTTCCCGACCCCTGCCAGCCTCCAACCAATTCATCCAGCAGGAAGTTGTTGTTCAGGAACCGTCGTCCATGGCCAAAGGGTAACTGATAGACAACGCTTCCCTTCAACGCATTTCGCACGTCAAAGTTCGAGTTTCCATAGTTAGCCCCAGGATCATATCCGTTCTGGTAGGCCTGTCCACCAGCACGGCTACCCCAACCGGACGAATCCATCTCGTCCATGAAGTGAGACCAGGTGTAGTTGAAGTTGAAGTTCAGACCGCCGGTAAAGCGCTTTTGAACCGCAACCTGGAGCGCGTTGTAGTTTGAGATTGAGTTATTGGTGCTGCCGCCAATCCCTTGATATTGCGGATAAGGCCGGAACTGCTTGTCGACTGGCGCCAGGTCCCCTTGATGAACCTGATTGATGTCGGTCGGGAACGGCAGGTCATGACCATGGTTGCCGACATAGGTGAGCGAAGCCACCATATCTGTACCTAGCGCCTGCTGCGCACTCAGGTTCCATTGATAGGAGCCACCAACAGGAGTGTGATACTGGTTATAGCTTGGGCCCTGACCATTGAAGGCACTCGGGTCCGTCGAAGCAGCAATATACGGCAGGGTCGTTCCGTCTCCAGAGAGAGTGACAACCGGAGTAACCCCGTTGCTCTGATCGGTATCATTGCCCTGATTGCCGAAGGCCGAACCCATTCCACTGCCGTAGGTGTCGAGGCTCCAGTTATAGGCATACAGCCCAAAACCTCCACGCACTGTGGTATTCGGATGAAGCTGCCAGGAGAATCCAACGCGAGGAAGGAACGTTGTATAAACAGGAGCCTGCAAGGTTGTACGGCCATTTGCGTGGGTAGATCCGTACCACATCGCTCCCTGCGTACCGGTTGCGGGATTTTGTACGGTCGGATCGAAGGTTCTCATGTTGCCCTTGACTTCGCCCCAACCTGACTGAATCTGATAACGCAGTCCAAGGTTTATCGTCACGTTCGGAAGGATCTTGTAATCATCCTGCACGAACATCTGGGGAAGACGCATTCTGCCGCCATACTCCGGCGTCACCTGCGCACTCCATTTCTGCGTCTGTCCAAGCAGGAAGTCTGCATAAGCCAGACCTGTCGTGGCGTCGCCTTGTGTGGACGAGGTGTACGTTCCCGTGTAGGTCATCGTTCCCGCGTTGATATTGCCCCATGCTGTGGAGTTGTCCCTATAGAACAGAAACTCACCACCGAAGTGCAGGATGTGCTTGCCGAGAATCAAGGTCACCACATCGGAGGGATCGTAAGCATGCTCCTTGTATACCGCATTGGTGGCGGAAGAGAGCCCATAGTATCCGTTGATATTGATGACAGGAAAATTATCGGCCTTGGCAAACTTCCATCCGAGCTTAGCTGGAAAGCCCTTGTTGAGAGTCGCAGGCGCGAAGAAGTTAAGCTGGTTGGTGTAGCCAAGTCTGGCCTCGTTGGTCAGATGAGATGAGATCGTCCACACATCACTGATCTGAGCATTATTTCTGCTGACATCCTCGGTGCCGCAGGCGATGGGACAAATGCCCTGGGCAAAGCCATATTGCGGATTGTCACCTTCGGTCTCAGACATGGTGATGCGGTTGTTGGGCGTGACGTCATAGTCCAGCCGTCCAAAGTATTTCGTGTAAGGATTGGAGCCGGGAACGTTATAGAAGAAGTTATTTTGGGTGATTCCGTTGACCACGTTTCCGTTGGTGTTCGGCTTCGGATAAAAGGCCTGAATCGCTTGCGCGACTGGATCGATGCGGTTGGTTGGAACCACGTTGCCGTTTCCATACTCATCCGCAAAAGAAGTACGATGCACGACGCCGTTGACAACTGTAGTCGTCGAAGGATCATAGATCGTATTCTGTCCGGTGAAATCACCGCCCAGCATCGCCGCCGTGGGAACCGTCTCAAACCCGTTCGAGGAGCCGCCGTGCTGGATGATTTTGTCGTAGTTGAAGTAGAAAAACATCTTGTTCTTGAAGATGGGCCCGCCAACCGATCCACCAAAGTTGTTGTAGTGCTGGATCGCAACCTTCGCAGTCTTGCTGCCAAAGGCATAGTCCGCTGCATTCAGCGCATTGTTCTGGAGATACTCGTAGAGCGAGCCATGGAAGGCGTTTGTACCGCCCTTGCTGATCTGGTTGAAGAGAATGCCGCCAATTCCATACTGCGCAGAGAAGGCCGAAGTGCTGATCTGCAGCTCCTGCACCGTCTCCAGGGTGCTGACGTCGGAGTTCGCGCTGGAAGGCAGCGTCGTCGAAGCACCGTCTGCAAGCACCGTGCTGTATGGCAGATTGCCGTTTACGGAGACTTCCTGACCGGGGTTTGCCGCACCCTGCGAGCCGCCGGGCGCACCCGATGCTCCAGGCAGCAGAATGGTAAAGTTCTCCCAATTCTGTCCAACCTGCGGAAGCTGAGACATCGTCTTGGCTTCGAGAGTTGTGCTCTGCTCGCCATTCTCCGTGTTCAACAGGGGGACGTCGGTGTTGACGACAACCTGGTCTGTCACGGAACCTACCGTCAAGGCAGCATTGACCGTTGTCGTTCCTACCAGAACGGTAATGGACGATCGCTCGAGTTTGGTGAAACCGTCCTTCACGAAGGTAATTTTGTAGTTGCCCGCAACGACCGATGCTGTATCGTACAGCCCGTCGCCATTGGTCGTTAGCGTTTTGACCACGCCGGTATTGTTATTAACCACCGTTACGGTCGCACCCGGAATCAATGCTCCGGTCGTGTCGGTAACGGTCCCGCGGATGTCACCGGAATTGGTGTTCTGCGCGAACCCGATTCCGACATATCCCGCTCCTAGCATGACCAGGGTAAGCATCAGCGTTTGCCATCTGAATTTCATAGTAGTGCCTCCAAAAAGTGTTGCTGCAGCGATGTTCTATACACTCGACGACTCGTAGATAGAACCATTCCAGCAAAGACAAACGTTTGTCTTTGACGAGTCTACGGATGCGCTAGTAATTAAGCCTGATCGATAGCTCATCAGTCAAGCTTTTTATTTAAACCGACGAATTCCCTCGATCTTCTTTACTCCAACCGCAAAAGATTTAATAGCGTCGAAGCGAGGTTTATTTCTGAATAAAAGGACCGGAGCATCCGCTCAAATTTTATGCCACGCCTCTTTTTCGGGCCCGTTGGGAGCGCGGTCTTGAATAGAAACTATTTCTACTATTTTGTGGTGAAATGATGGAGTGAGCTTTATCAAGCTATCCGGCTCATGAAGCCAAATGGTTCCACTTGACTGTGGCGCCGTTCAAGGTTGTGCGCTTTGGTTGTAACTTATTTATTTAGAACGTTTAAGTGCACAATATTCGAGATATATTTATTCACACCATCCGGCTTGCTGCTGAGATCCCGGGGAGACACTTCAAAACCTGGAATGGAATCGAACAACATGAACATTAAGGCTGTTGCCCGAAGAGCTGGGGTTTCCACTGCCACTGTTTCGCGAACCATCAATGGCTCAGACAAGGTCACTCCGAAGACCGCCGAACGAGTTCGGCGCGCGGTCGAAGCTCTGCAGTTTTATCCCGACACCAATGCCCGCTCGCTCGGCTCTGGGCGCAGCAGCCTCTATGGCTTGATCATCTCTGACATCACCAACCCGTTTTTTCCTGAGTTGGTAAAGTCCTTCGAGGACATTTCAGTCGAGCATGGGCAGGAAGTCCTGGTCGCCAATACCAACTACGATCCAGCACGCATGGAGAGCTGCGTCACACGCATGATGCAACGCAAGGTCGACGGCGTTGCCATCATGACCTCCGAGATGGAAGATCGACTGATCAAGGTCTTCAGCCACAGAAATATTCCCTTAGTGTTCATGGACGTCGGCGCACCAGGTCCCGGGGTAAGCCGTGTCCGTGTAGACCATGCCGCAGGGGTAGCGATGGCGATGGATCATCTGGTTGAGCTCGGCCATAGCAAGATCGCCTTTATCAGCGGCCCGCTCGATCTGTTTTCAGCCCGCACCCGTTTCCAGGCATTTCTTGAGAGCCTTGAGAGGCATGGCCTCAAACGCGACTCTGCCCTCATTCAAGAGGCCAACCATCGCGCCGACGGCGGTCACGAGGCAATGCTGCGGATACTCAACTCCGGCGCGAAGCTAACAGCGGTCGTCGCCTCGAACGACCTGACGGCGATCGGAGCGATGGGCGCAATTCATGAGCGTGGATTGCGTATTCCCGAAGATATCTCAATCGTTGGCTATGACGACATTCAACTCAGCGCATACACGCAGCCATCGCTGACGACGCTTCGTCTGCCGCGCATCGAAATCGCGACTGCAGCCTTTCGAGCACTCTATAAGTCCCTGCAATCGCAGTCGAAGAAGCCGCAGATGGGCGAGGATTATGAGGTACAACCAACATTAATCCTGCGCCGATCCACTGGCCCGGCTAATAGAAACCCCCGCTAAATCGACTCGGAAGGAGCCGCCGTCAGCTTGAATTCGACGGTATGCGATCCAAGCCGTGGATGCTTTGCCGTTAGCCTAACGACACCCGCCTGTTCCTTCGCACGAATCCAAACCGCGCCCGTTCCACCAATCAGAGCAAAGGGGTTGTCGCCGATAAGCTCAGCCGGCCCTTCCAGCGTGAACATGATTGGATCGTTGGCATAGGTACGTACGGCCCCGAACTCATCGGTCGCGCGAAGCACCACTCGAGTGGCATCCGCTCCATCGGCCATAAGGCTCGTATCATCCGGCAACAGGTGGAATTGACGATCGACCCCAAGCCCCGACAGCGACTTCGAGATGACCTGCTTGCCCTTCAGATAGCCGTCGATACGAAGATCACCCCAGGCAAATTCAAACTGCTTCGTGTCCAACTTTGAAAGTTCAAGAATGAACGGCGGATAAACAAGATTTCCGAACTCTTCCTTGTCCGGGTCAAGTTCCGCAAACAGCTTCCAGGGATTGCTCTCGAGGCTGCGCTCGCGAAGGTAGAACTTCAAGTGATCGCAATTGGAGCAGACAACCGCCTTCGAGAAGCCGACCGATTCATCGCTCTTCGCCCAATGGAATGCAGGCTCCAGAACAACTTCCTCAGCAGGATCGCACTGTGACTTATAAAAGCCTGCTGCTGGCTTGGGCTCGCGGAAAATATCGCCAACACCGTGATAGCAGATGCGGTCACCGGCCCCAAAATTGGAGTGAGTGTTGTAGTCAAAAGCGCACCAGCCAATGCCACCGGCATACTGCGGGTCCGATGCGAGTTGATTGTGGATGCGGGCATGGCGCAGGGTATGCTCGCGCTGACGCTCATCGTCATCGGTCGTCTTTGTTGGAAACGTATGCCCAACAAACTCGGTATTGAGATATTTCGGATGATTCGGCTTCTTGAGAGGGAAACCAAAATCATTCATCGTAAAGACATCTTCGAGGAACTCCGATTCCTGGAAGTAGCGGATGCCGCCAGTCTGCCGTGTCTGATCAAGCGCATGGGCCAGTGCATTGGTCCGGGTATAGAAGCTGTGGTCGTCCCTCGACTCGTTGATGCGCACGCCCCACAAAATAATAGAGGGGTGGTTCCAGTCACGCCGAATCATCCTGCCGACATTGTCGATGGATACCTGTTTCCACGGCTCTGGCCCAATGTGCTGCCATCCGGGAATCTCTTCGAGAACGAGCAGTCCAATCTCGTCACAGCGATCCAGAAAATGCCGGGACTGCGGGTAATGCGACGTTCGCACAATATTGCAATGCATTCCCTTGCGAAGAATATCCGCATCCTTGCGCTGAACTCGCGCGGGCATTGCCTGACCGACAAAGGGAAAAGTCTGGTGCCGGTCCAGGCCACGCAATTTAATGATCTTCCCATTCAAAGAGAAGCCATGATCGGTAAACATCGCCTCGCGAAATCCAATCCGCCGAGTATCTTCGTCGATCACCTTCCCCGCGCGAAGAAGCCGCACATGAACGCTGTAAAGATGAGGCCGCTGAAGATCCCAGAGCTGCACTTTTCCCAGATTGCTCAAGGAAACGGTGTGCAACGCTGGATCTGAAGTGGTTTCTACACTCGCATACACGGGCGCGTTGGTCGTTGGATCAAGCGGAGAAGCCGCGTCCGTAGTCGGCACGTATTTTTTTACGAGTTGACTTTGCTTGGCGACGATCTTATCTCCGTCACGCAACTCAACCTCAAGAGCAAGCCCGTCCTCAGGGTGCGGCCCGGCGAGAAAGCAATCCACATCAAGGGACGGAGAGCTACCCAAAACATCTTTAGGATGGGCGAATATATTGTCGAGGTACGTCGGCGAAACAATCCGCAGCGAAACTTCGCGATAGATGCCACCGAAGGTCATGTAGTCAATCTCATAGCCAAAGGGCGGAATATCCGCACGCTCCGTCGAATCGACCTGAATCACCAGCACATTCTCTGCGTCGGGACGAAGATGAGGCGTGAGTTCAAATGAAAACGGCGTAAACCCGCCCTTGTATTCGCCGAGAGCAATGCCATTGATCCAGACGGTCGATGCGGTCATCACCCCTTCGAAATCAACGAAAACACGCTTGCCTTTGGCGGCGGCGGGATACTTGAACCGGCGGCGGTAGGTGGAGACGAACTCATAATCCTTATCGTCGAAGTTGTGCCAGGGAAGCTGGACATTCGTGTGCGGAATCACAACGCGCTCAAAAGAGGAGTCATCAAACTCGGGAGCGTGTGCGCCCTCCATCTTCGCGGGATGATAGCGCCAGTTGCGGTTTATCGGAAGAATGGATCGAGTCTCTGTACTGTCCTTGGATGAGGCAAGTGCCGCAGCACTGGGAAGGGTAGAGGCTGCAAGAAGTGTGCCTGTCGTTTTGATGAAATCGCGTCTCAACATAAAGTTCTCCAAGATCTTTTGTGGTTCCTGAAACCCAGCTACTATTTTTGACGCACGCCACGGTCATATAGTGGAAGCATGTGCAGCCGAATGCGGACCACCGATTTATTTACGCCCCTGAAGTTCAATCCCCGGTCTGTCTGATCTCCGTTCCATATACGCGAAGTCTGCCAAACGCCGTTGACATACTCCCCCTCATCCGCGCTAAGAATCTCCAACTGCTCGTTCTTCTCCGCCGCTCCAGAAGCCTCGTTCCCTTTGAAACTTACGCTCGCATCGAAGCCCGTCACCAGAAACTCCAAGGGGCCTAACTGAGCCACGATTGCCCGACCGTGGTCATCGGTAGTACCCGGCGGCACTTCACCATCCCGTTGCGGAAAGCCAAACGACACAATTGCATCCACTCCATCGAAATGGAGAGATTCCCGTGGTTCCCCTTTTTGTTCGACCGTAGTTTGCAACTTGCCTTCGAAATTCAGCTTCGCGATCTCTCGATCCATTGGACCTACGAGCGCATAGTTTTCGGATAAAGTTTCCGGCACCTTCTGCTCCGTGCCCCACCATCCCGTATAGTCCACGCCAAAGGGAGAGAAGCCAATCGCACCGTGACCGAGGGCGTAAAAGAAATACTTGCCGAAGTTGGCGGTCCTTCCCGTCTCTGGAATAAAGAGCGCATTGTCGTCGCGATGGTAAGCCGCAACCGTCTTGTGATAAAGATCTACATCATTGGAATAGAAGTCAGGCGCGAGAACATCAATCGACGACGCAGCCGTCTTCCATATCCCGATATTTCCCTGCTGCGGACCTCCGCTCGGATACTCTTGTCCAGGAGTGGCGTGGTCACGATTTTCAAGCGCAGCAACAGGATAGGTAATCCACACGTTGCAATACATCGGCAGCGGATACTCTGCCTTCCCCGCTCGCGCCACCTCATTGATGTACCGTGCCGTCGAGTACGCAGCGAAACGCTCATCCGCATCCGCTCCAAAGGCCTGCGACCATGTGCCGGAAGCAAGGTGAAGAGCATTTACCAGCGACACAGGAACCTTCGCGTTGAAGTCCTTCTGCGCTGCGGGCGAGAAATCGCGAACCGATCCAATCGATCCAGATTCATTTTCAACCTGAATCATGATGACCGTATGTTGCGCTGAGTCGATCTCTTTGACGTGCCGCATGAGAGCCGAGAACGCAGTTTTGTCCGCACCAAGATTGGCCTCCGAGTTAGGAGACAGGACGTCGAGAACTTTTCCATAGGAACTCACTTCCCGGGGATACTTCTCAGGATGAGTCTTCACCCATTCCGGCACATAATGCGCTTGGCCGTTCTTCCATGTGCCAAACCAGAGCAATACCAGATGCAGATGATGCTCCCGCGCACCATTCACCAAAAGGTCGACGTTTGCAAAGTCGAACTTCCCTGGCTCGGGCTCCATCGTCTCCCAATAGACCGGAGCTTCGACGGTGTTGACGTGCAGATCTTCGAGCGCAGGCCAGACCTTGGGCAGTTCACTCGCCCACGAGCTGGAATTATTAATCTGAGCGCCCAGCATCAGGAATGGCTCGCCCCCAACGATCAGCGCGAAGCGGCCGTCCTTCTTTTCCAGGTGAGGAATGTCTTGGGCGCAGGTATAGAGGGACAGGCTAGACAGCACGATCAGTAAGGTGGCAGCGCGAGAAAAGTGTGTCAAGGATGACTCCGATCCATCGGACGATTAACCGCAATACCCACTAGACGACAAAACCATGAACATGTAAAGCGTTACATCTCTTCTCCGCCTGCCGTGCACTGCGATCCAACACACCTGTCAATCTACCCAGCAGTTACGATCTCTGAAAAGTCTGCGATTCCGGAGAAATCTCCCTGCACCTGAGTAAGCAACGCCAAGCGGTTCGCTCGAATCTCCGCCTCCGGTGCCATCACCATCACCCCATCAAAGAAGGCATCAACCTGCGGACGCAACGTGGCAATCGACTCGAGCGCAGTTTTATAGTTCTTCTCCGCGCGCAAGGTCGAGACTCGCGCTGCCAGCTCCGACGAGCGCTGTGCCAAAGCCTTCTCCGTGGCCTCCTTCAGAAGAGCATCTTCTACGCGCACCCCCGGTGCAATGCCCTTCTCCGCTGCCTGGGCCAGAATATTCTTCATTCGCCTGAACGCCGCCGAGACCGCTGCAAAATCATCGGACCCACGCACCGCCGTCACCGCTTCCGCACGGGCTACCGCATCTCGAACATCCTCTGCTCCAGCCGCCAGCACTGCCTTCACCACATCGTAGGCTTGCCCACGGGCTTCCCTCAGATAGAACTCCAACCGCTCCGCAAGAAATCCGCGAACCCTGGCTGCCAGAGCCTCGTTCTGACCGTAAGCAGCGGCAGCAACTTCAGCCAACGTCAGCGGCAATGCAACCACGGTCTCCGCCAGAATCTTCACAATTCCATTCGCCGCTCTTCGCAATGCGAACGGGTCTTTGGAGCCAGTGGGTTCCATTCCCAGCCCGAACATTCCGGCAATCGTATCTGCCTTATCCGCAATCGCCAGCACCGCGCCTTCCACTGTGCGCGGAACCGAGTCCTCCATCGACACCGGCTTGTACTGGTCATAGATTGCATCGGCAGCCGCCGCGCTGAAACCCTGCGCCCGTGCATACAGGCCGCCGATGATGCCCTGCAACTCGGTAAACTCTTTCACCAGTTCGCTGGTTAGGTCTGTCTTGGCCAACGAAGCCGCCTCATCGAGCGCCACCGGATTCAACTCGCACTTACGCTCGAGCACCAGTCCAGCCAGCCCCGAGGCCAGCTTCCGCACCCTCGAACTCTTCGCCGCATAGCTGCCAAGATCTTTCTGGAACGTAACGTTCTTCAGCAGCTCCACGCGGTCTACCAGAGGCACTCGCTGGTCGAACTCCCAGAAGAATCTCGCATCGTTGAACCGCGCACGCAGCACCCGCTCGTTTCCATGCCGAATCACTGCCAGTCCTGTTTCATTCGCCTCGGTATTCAACACCGCCAGAAAATATGGAGCCAGCTTGCCAGCTTTGTCCTCCACGGCGAAATATTTCTGATGATCGCGCATCACCGTCACCAGAACTTCTTCCGGCAGCGTCAGGTACTCCGGCTCAAACCCGCCCATCACTACCGAGGGCCACTCTGTAAGCTGGGTGACGGTCTCAACCAGTTCCTCGTCCTCGCGCCAGCGGGCTCCCGCAACGGAACGCGTCACAGCATCGAGAGCCTTGCGAATTCTCTGCCGCCGCACCTCAACATCGGCCACGACAAAACTCTTCTCCAGCGTCGGTTCATACTCGTCCGGCGACTTCAGAGCAATCGGCTCGTCGCCGAACAACACGCGATGCCCGTAGGTCACAGAACCGGCCTCGTAACCGCCAAAACTGACCTTTACCGGCTTCGCTCCCAGCAGCGCCACCATCCAGCGCACAGGCCGTACGAACCGTTCCGGCCGCCCAGCGCGCCAGTACATGTTCTTGGCCCAGTAAATTGCCGCAAGCTCCTTGGGAAGCTCCGCAGCAATCACATCTGCCGCATCAAGCCCTTGCTTCGTCGAAGTCGCAGCGATGTACTCTCCCTTGGGAGTGGTGACCGTCTTGAGAGTAGTGACAGCGATGCCGGCCTTTTTGGCAAATGCCTCCGCAGCGGGCGTAGGCGCGCCCTCTTTATAAGCCACCTTTACCGAGGGGCCAACCAGTTCTTCGGTGATGTCCTGCTGACGCTCGGCCACGTCCGCCACCCAGACGGCGAGACGCCGAGGCGTGGCGAAGCTCTTGCTCGCAACTCTGGCAGAGACAAGCCTCTCCCGCTCCAGCATGGCCACCACGCGCCGCTGCAACTCTGCCTGCGCGCCGGCAATCATGCGCGCGGGAATTTCTTCCAGACCAATCTCGAACAGAAACTCCGCCATAACCTTCCTTACGCTTTCGATATTTCGCTTGAAATGATTCGCTAAACTGCTGCTTCTAAGAGTTGCCCCTGCGCGGCATAGATCCGTGCCACGCCTACGACCAGCGTCCTGATCCGGGCCATGACGCCTACTCGCTCCGTGACCGAGATAGCTCCGCGCGCGTCCAGCAGATTGAAGACGTGAGAGCACTTGAGGGCCAGCTCATAAGCTCCCAGCACAGGGAAACGCTTAAGCTCAAGGGCATCCATCTTTTCAAAATTCTTCGCTTGATTCAGCAGGCTAAGGCACTCCGACTCGTAGAGATTCAGGTGCTCCCACAGCTTGCCGACATCCGCATAATCAAAGCTATAGGCGGAGAATTGCTCCTCTTCCGCGAGGCGCATTTCGCCATAAGTCACCTTGCGTCCGGTGTCCGGCTCCACGGCCCAAACGATGTCGTAGATGGAGTCAACGTCCTGCAGGAAGCCCGCGATTCGCTCCAGTCCGTAGGTGATCTCGCCGCAGATCGGATCGAGGTCCATGCCTCCGCACTGCTGAAAATAAGTGAACTGCGTGATCTCAAGGCCGTCGAGCATAACCTGCCAGCCCACACCCCAGGCTCCGCCTACGGGCCACTCCCAGTTGTCCTCTTCAAACTTGATGTCGTGCTCGCGAAGATCAATCCCAATCGCTCGAAGCGACTCCAGGTACAGCTCCTGAATACGCACTGGTGGCGGTTTAAGGATGACCTGCAACTGGGTGTGGCGGAAGAGGCGGTTGGGGTTTTCGCCATACCGTCCATCGGCGGGGCGGCGCGACGGCTGCGCATAGGCAATGCGGACGGGCTTGGGGCCGAGCACACGCAGAAAGGTGTCGGGCGACATGGTGCCTGCGCCAACTTCAACATCGTAGGGCTGTTGCAGCACACAGCCCTGGTCGGCCCAGAACCGCTGCAAGGTAAATAAAAGCTCCTGAAATGTAAGCGCTGCCTTCTTCTCGCCTGTCGCCTGCATGGGTCTCTTTTCTGCTGGTTATTTATGTACTTCGTTATCTGGTTATTCCATCGATTCTAAATGGTGATCTTTTTTAGAAGAAGTTCAGAGGGTATTTTTGCCGGTTCGAGTCAAAACGCGGGCGCTCGCCAGCTTTCGTTCGAGATGCCGCTCCAGTGTGTCCAGGGCAAATCGCTGGAGGTTTGCCAGCGGTTGTGACGGCCATTGTTCTTTCGCCAACTCACGCACAGTACCGCGAAAGATACGGGCGGCGATAGCTGCTGACTCAGCCGAAAGGGCGATCCCGCTATTCCGGCGGTCGTCAGAGCAGGTAACCCCGTCGCTGGTAGCCGAATACCAGACAGCGCCGCCGCGCAGGTCGAGCCCACACACAACACAGTGGCCAAGCTCAGGCATCCACCCCATTAGGCGGTTCATCCACAGAGCGAAGTAGGTGACAGGAATTGCGGAGCTTCCGACCTGAATCTCATCAAGAACGGCAAGGGCCAGCCGGAATACGGCATCTTCAGGAGCTTGTTCAGGCAGAGCTTCTTCGAGAACTTCAGCCACCAGTTGCAGAGCGGCGGTGCGAGCGTAGTCGATGGGGCGACTCAGCGGAGAAGAGAGTATCTCAAACGCATCAAGGCGGACGAGTTCCTTCCGGGGGCGCTCGGCGTAGCTGGCGCGAACATGGGTCATCGGCTCGAGCGCACCGCCAAAACGGCGGCGAGAGCGCATAGCGTGGCGGGCTACTCCTTTGATGCGCCCCTGCTCACGCGTGAAGAGGCTGACGAGGAGGTCGGCCTCCTGAAAGGGCCATGCTCGTAAAACGATCGCCTCGCTCTGCCGCTGTATCATTCGCCGCTCTGGATTTCAGGGTAACGTAGAACAAACCATCGCAACGATGGAGTACAGCCGACCAATGCAAAACGCGCAGCCGTCTGGCTGCGCGTTGCATCAATTGCTGCTTTGGCGGAACTAGCGGCCGAAGTGAGAGGCGTTCTTGACCTGGTACTCGGCCCACTTCTCGGGCAGGTCGTCACCGGCGTAGATCGCAGAGACCGGGCAGACAGGAACGCATGCGCCGCAGTCGATGCACTCGACCGGATCGATAAACAGTTGCTCGGAGTCGGCGTAGCCGTCCTCATCCTTCTTCGGGTGGATGCAGTCTACCGGGCAGGCATCTACGCAAGCCGTGTCCTTCGTCCCGATACAAGGTTCCGCAATCACATAAGCCATCTCGTTAAATCTCCCTTTGTACAACTTGAAAAGCACTGGTTGTGTCTGAGCTTGTGTCTCGATTTTAGCAGCACTTGTCGGTTCTTCTACAACTGAAGTCATTGCGGAAATAGGACTTTTCTGGACCTATTTCCGCATTGAGACCTTTGCGATTACTTCGCAGCCTCGGCGCGCCTGGCGGCAAACTCGGCTGGCGTAGGGATTGGATCTAATCCCCTGCCCGCGAAGAGTTCCGTAAAGATGTGCTTCATCTCGGGCAGAATCAAGCCATTGGTGGCAAGCGTTTCGCGGCTGTCGAGCGTAAACTTGCCGCCGTCGAAGTGAGTCACCGTTCCCCCGGCCTCGGCCACCAGAAGAACTCCGGCAGACGTATCCCAGGGGTTGAGGTTGAACTCCCAGAAGCCTTCGAGGCGACCGCAGGCGACATACGCCAGATCGAGCGCGGCAGAACCGGCGCGACGAACACCGTGCGAACGCAGCGTGATCTCGTGATAGAAGTGGACGTTGGGGCTGGCGTGGCGCTTGCGGCTGGGAAATCCGGTCGCCGTAAGCGACTCCTGCAGCGTCTTGATCTTGGACACATGGATGGCGCGCCCATTGAGGAAGGCCCCCTTGCCGCGCTCGGCAGAGAACATCTCGTTGCGCAGCGGATCGAAGATGACCCCAGCAATGATCTCGCCGTCGGCGTCGGCCGCCAATCCGGCAGGACGATGCTCAAGCCCCAGCACCACGCAAAAGGCCGGGAAGCCATGGGCAAAGTTCGTGGTGCCATCCAGGGGATCGACATACCAGCGATACTCACTGTCCAACTGGTCACGAGTCCCCTCTTCGCCGTAGATACCGTGGGTGGGAAAGGCCGCCTTCAGTTTTTCCCGGATAAGCTGCTCGCTGGCGCGGTCAGCTTCGGTGACGATGTCAACGTCGCCTTTGTACTCGGTGGAGACACCTTTTTCGTAAAACTTGCGGAGCAGGGCCCCGGCTTGACGCGCGATTCCGTCGGCAGTATGGGCGAATTCAAATTTGTTCACGAGCTACCTCTCAGTCTTCTTACTCATAAGACTAACGCGCATCGGAATAGTACCCGGTGCGATAGCGCAGAGAATATTTGCTCCTCAGGCTGGGATCGCTCATCTGCACGCCAATCGTGCGCAACGACTGGTCGTGGCGCACCCCTTGCGGAGCATAGTAGCCAAGCACGTACTGGGTACGAAGATCGTCAGAGACGTGCGAAAAGGCGGCGTCGAGATCCTTGGGATCTTCGACGTAATAATATTTCCCCCCAGTGTCCTCGGACATCTGGATCAGGGCATGCTCCCCTCCGGTATTGCGTCCGGCGTCGGCCTGGACCGGGACGATAATCAGCGAGTAGATCATGGCTCCGGCACGCTGGGCCTGCTCTATTGCCTGTTCATAACGAGTGTCTTTGGTATCGACACCGTCCGTAATAAGAACAAGAACCCGGCGGCGCCCTGCATCTTGTCGAGTCTGAGAGAGCCGCTGGGAAGCAAGATAGATGGCGTCGTACAAGACGGTTTCGTCGCCGGGCTGGAGCTGGTTCAGGCCACGCTCGACCTGCTGCTTCCGGTTGGTAAAGGGAACGATCTCGCGAACGGTATCGGAAAAGTCCATCAGGTCCAGCTCGTCCTGGTCGCGGAGGATCGCGTTGACAAAGTGCCTGGCCGCCTCTTTTTCGAGACGCACGTTGTTGAAGATGCTCTCGCTGGAATCGATGGCGAGAACGATCGAAAGCGGCGTGGTCGAATCTTTTTCAAAGAACGCAATCTTTTGCGGATGGCTGTCTTCGCTGATCTGGAAGTCGCTCTGGGTCAGCCCGGGGACAGGCGCGCCGTGAGCGTCGGTGACGTTGACAGCCACATTGACCAGGCGGGTCTCGACCTTGATGGTCGGCACCTGCTGCGGAGGCGGACGACGCTCAATCGGGGCCTGATACAGCAGCGTAGCCGCAAGCGCGAAGGCGACGAGCTTCATCCCAGCGTCTCCTTCGCGGCGACCAGTTCTTCGGGAAAAGACTCCCCCGCTGCCCACACAACTCCGTCAGCAAAATGCTCTTTCTTCCAGATAGGAACGGTCTTTTTAAGCGTGTCGATGAGCCAGCGGCAGGCATCAAAAGCTGCTACCCGATGGGCCGAGGCGACGACGATCAGCACGCTGGTCTCGCCAACTTCAAGGCGACCAAGACGGTGCAGAAGAGCGACATCGCGAATGGCGAACTTCGTGAGCGCTTCGGCGGCAAGACTGCGCATCTGGCTCAGCGCCATCTCCTCGTAGGCTTCGTAGTCAAGGAAGAGGGTCTGCCGCCCCCGCGTGTTATCACGGACGATGCCGTCAAAGACGCACACTGCGCCGTCGCTGGCCAACTTGATCTCTTCAAGCGCCTGCGCCGATGGAATGACCGCCGTGGTGAGTTCAACTCTCATGCGCCGCACCTGCGCGGCGCGCCCCCGCTGACCGGAGGCAGCAGCGCCACTTCGTCGCCGTCGCGCAGCGTGGTCGAAAGTGCGGCGTACTCTTGATTGACAGCCACGGCCAGCGTCCTCCAGACGTCGCTCTGCTTAGACGTTTGGCCGCGCAAAAGGCTGAGCAGCGAATCGACGGTCGCGCCGTCGGGCAGTTCGACCGGGGCCCGCTCGCTCGCGAACAGGTCTTTCAAGGTTCCGAAGTAGAGCACATTCACGCGCATGCTCGTAGGATATCGCGCTAACGAGTTAGTCGAACAGCGGTGGATTGGCTTCTTCTTCGGGCGACGGGTACCAGAGGCGATTGCCTTCGACGCGCGCAAACTTGGTCAGTTCGTGCGGCTTGCGAAAGCTGCGGCCCTTGGCGGGGACAAAAATATCCTCAACAGTACCGCCGCGGGCAAGCACAGCGTCGCCGATGAGCGAGCGGTGGCAGCGCCAGGGCACAGCTTCGGCACACATAATCGCGGTTGCATCGAGGTCAGACAGAGCCATCAGCCAGTCAATTTGGGCGGAGAACTCGGGAGTTTGCATGTAATCGGCATAGCCACGAAAGCTCTCGTTGCGCCAGCCTCGGTTGATACTGTCCTTGCGAGTGGAACGGCGGCCTCCGAGCGCTTTTCTCCAGAGCGGAGCGATGTCCGCGACTTCAAGGGCAGCAAAGAGAACTGGCTGCTCGAACTGAGGATTGTGGCGGGAGCGCGGAATAGTTCTGACGTCGATGAGCCGACGGCACCCATTTTCCTTGAGAGCCTGAATGAAGACCTCGAGCGGAAGCGTGGAGTGGCCGATCGTCATCATGGAGAGGCTTCTCCTCTTTACGAAGAATCTGTCAAAACTCTAAACCCACGTCATCTCAACCCGAGCCGCGCGGTTCTATCGCGCGGCGGAGTGGAGAGACCCCTGTATTTCGTTTTTTGCTTCTGTTGTCTGTTCTATCAAAATCGATGACCAGCCAGTGCAGCTTTTGACAGGTTCTAAAGAGAAGCGGCTCCCTTTTGAGGAGCCGCTTCTTGTTGAGTCGTGAAACCAGCTTAGACGGCTGCCTGCAGTACCTCTTCGCGTACCTGCTCGTCCTGCGCTGCCTCGCGCTTGGTGTGAGGCAGAGCTACGGCAAGCACGTCCTCGATATGCGAGGCATAGTGGATCGTAACCCCCTCGATCTGGTCGGGCGTAAGATCCTCGTCCACCTGCTGTTTGCACTCCGTGGGCATAATGACGTCACGCACTCCAGCCCGTTTGGCAGCAAGGAACTTCTCCTTGATGCCGCCGACCGGCAGAACGTTCCCGCTGAGCGTAATCTCTCCGGTCATCGCGGTAAGCGGATGGATCGGAGTATTCGTCAGCAGGCTGACCAACGCCGTCGCCATGGTTACGCCAGCCGAGGGACCATCCTTCGGGATAGCTCCGGCAGGCACATGGATGTGCAGGTCGGTGTCCTTGGTGAAGTCCTCGTCGAGCCCGAACGATGACGCGTTGGAACGGACCCAGGTGAGCGCCGCCTGCATGCTCTCCTTCATCACGTCGCCAATCTGGCCGGTGATCGTGAAGCCGCCCTTGCCCTTCATACGGTTAGCTTCGATGAAGAGAATATCGCCGCCAGCGGGCGTCCAGGCGAGGCCGACCGCGACGCCGGGGCGCTTGGTGCGCTCGGCAATCTCGGTATCGACACGGACCTTAATCCCGCCGAGGAACTCGTGCACGATCTCCGGCGTAATAAGAACCTTCTCCGTCTTGCCCTCGGCCACGCGACGAGCCACCTTGCGGCAGACCGTTCCAATCAGCTGTTCAAGCTTGCGGACGCCTGCCTCGCGCGTGTAGTGCCGCGAAATCAGGTGCACACTCTCCGTCGGAAACTCGACCATCTCAGGATTGATGCCGTTCTCCTTGATCTGGCGTGGAATCAGGTAGCGCTCGGCAATATTGACCTTCTCTTCCTCGGTGTAGCCGGTCAACTCGATGATCTCCATGCGATCCAGCAACGGCGCAGGCACCGTGTCGAGTTGGTTGGCGGTGCAGATAAAGAGCACCTTCGACAGATCGAATGGCTGGTCGAGGTAGTTGTCGCGGAACGTGTTGTTCTGCTCCGGGTCCAACGTCTCAAGCAGAGCGCTGGCAGGGTCGCCACGGAAGTCGCGGCCCAGCTTGTCGATCTCGTCGAGCATAAAGACCGGGTCATTGGTCTCGACGCGCTTCAGGTTCTGGATGATCTGACCAGGCAGCGCACCGATGTAGGTGCGGCGATGACCGCGAATCTCGGCCTCGTCGTGCATGCCGCCCAGCGAGATGCGGGAGAACTTGCGCCCCAGCGCCCTGGCGATGCTGCGTCCAAGCGAGGTTTTACCCACGCCCGGAGGCCCGACAAAGCACAGGATCGGCCCCTTCATATCCGGCTTCAAACGGCGGACAGAAAGGTAGTCGAGGATGCGGTCCTTCACCTTCTGCAAGCCGTAGTGATCGGTGTCGAGAATCTCCTTCGCCTTAGTAATATCGATCTCGCTGGCAGAGCTTTTTGCCCACGGCAGCACAGCCAGCCACTCCACATAGTTGCGCGTGAGGCTGTAGTCGGCGGCCATGGCATTCATGCGGCTGAGACGGGAAAGCTCCTTGAGGGCGTCCTTCTTGACCTCCTCAGGCATACCCGCGTTTTCGATCTTCTCCTTCAGCTCGGCGATATCCTTTTGCGAGTCGTCGAGATCGCCCAACTCCTTCTGAATGGCCTTCATCTGCTCGCGGAGGTAGTAGTCGCGCTGCGACTGCTGTACCGAGTCCTGCACCTCGCTCTGAATCTTGTTGCGAAGCTGCTGGACCTCCAGTTCCTTGGCGAGATGCTTATTAATGCGTTCCAGACGGGCCGACACATCCGGCGTTTCGAGCAGCTCCTGCTTGTCCGTCGTGGTAAGAAATGGTAACGAAGAGGCAATAAAATCCGCCAGCCGCCCAGGCTCTTCGATGTTGATGGCGATGGTTTGCAGATCGTCCGACAGCGTCGGCGACGAGGTCACAATGGACTGGAACTGGCTCACCACATTGCGCTGCAGGGCCTCAGCCTCAGGCGTGGCTGCCGGCTCGATCTCGTCGATGGTCTCAGCTTCGGCCATCATGAAAGGCGCCAACTGCGAAAACTCGCCCAGATGAACACGCTCATTGCCTTCCGTGAAGACGAACAGGCTCTGGTTCGGCATCTTGACGACCTTATGGACTGTCGCACGGGTGCCGATGGCGTAGAGATCCGAAGGCTGTGGCGTATCCTGGCGCGCATCGCGCTGGGCCACCACAAGGATGGTCTTCTCTTCGCCGAGCGACTGAATGAGCTGGATCGAGCTTTCGCGGCCGACCGTCAGAGGAAGGACCGCATGAGGGAAGAGCACGGTATCGCGGACGGGAAGGACCGGTACCGGCCTCTTCGCGACGGCCTCTTCTCCAGCGTTTTCCCCGTTTTTCGATGCCTTTGGTTGAATCACACTTACGAAATCGTTTGACATTGAGTGTCCCTCTATCAGATTACCAGCTATTGGATGCAGCAAGTCTCAATCTGGTCGCAACCCGATCCCCTGCCCTGTAAGACGCCGCCTGGCCCCCCTCCGTCATCGGCGTGACGGCTTTATTCATGAGGGACTGTGGATTTCCGCCTCATGCAGAGTGCCCAAGTCCCGTAAGCCCCGTAAGCCCTTTGGAGAAAAGTTATCCAATGAAAATAAAAGACTTAGACTGCAAATAAAGTTAGAAGGCCACTACAAATCTCTATGCGGCCTTATATCGGCCCAGGACTTTGACCATGCGGCAATGCTCGCGCAGGGTCGCGATGGCGGCATCTGCTCTGGCTGCGTCCTCAAAGCGGATATCCACGTAAAAAGCGTACTCCCAGGGGCTGCCGGGGACGGGTCGGGACTCGATCTTGGTTAGATCCATTCCCGCTTCGGCCAGCCGCGCCAGCGCAGCGACCAGCGTTCCCGGACGATGCTCGACGGCGAAGGCCACGCTCATCTTGTCTGCTCTCTTCAATTCGGCAGCGTCAGGGACAGCATCATCCCGGCGAATGAGGTGGAAGCGGGTGTAATTTTCGGCATGGTCTTCGACGCCTTCCAGCAGAACTTCGGCACCGTATTCGGTAGCAGCCAAAACTGGGGCCATTCCGGCAACGTCGCGCAAACCCGCCTCCATCACATGCTTCACACTGCCTGCCGTGTCGTAGAACGATACAACCTCAAACTCCGGATGGTTGGCGAGAAAGTGGCGGCACTGCGACAAGGCCACCGGGTGCGAAATCACCTTGCGGATGTCGGCGAGTTTTACGCCGGGCATCGCGATGAGGTTATGGCGAATGTGCATCAGGCTCTCGCGCTCGATGCGCACGGGCAACTCCATCAGCAGGTCATAGTGTTCGGCGACCGAGCCGTGGAGACTGTTTTCGATGGGCAGCACCGCACCGTCAACCTCTCCCGCAACAACCTTGGCCAAGACCTCTGCCGATACGCTGCAGGGAACGATCTCCGTGTCCCCCAGCATCTGGAGGGTCGCCATGTGGCTGTTCGACCCCAACTCTCCCTGAATCGCAATCCTCAAAGCAACTCCCTCAAAAATCCTATTTTAGTGCCTACTGGCAACCTCGCCCCTCTGCCGGGCAACTTACAACAGGAAGGTCATTAGCCATTGCAGCGATCGAACGCGAATGGCAGGAAACAAGCACCGGACATCAATTTCAGGAGAGCGACCATGCTTTGGACTATCACCATTATTCTCTTCATTCTGTGGATCGTAGGACTCGTCAGTAGCTACACGCTCGGCGGCTGGATTCATATCCTTCTGGTCCTTGCCATCATTGTTCTCATCTTCAACCTTCTGTCCGGTAGACGAGCGCTTTAGCCCGGCCGATGAACAAGATACGGCCCATAACCAACACAACGAATACGGAGCCTTTCAATGAATAAGGAAAATGTAACAGGGAAACTCGATCAGGTTGCAGGCAAAGTCAAACAGAAGGTCGGCGAAGCAGTTGGAGATCAGAAGCTTGCCAACTCGGGTGCGGCCCAGCAGGTCAAAGGCGCAGCGAAAGAAGCCTGGGGCAACGCCAAGGACACCGCTGCAGACGTAAGCGACAAAGCCCGCGTCCAAAGCCATGCTGAAGGTGAGCACAAAGCCCATGACGTCCGCGAGAAGATCACTTCCACCGCACAGAACCTCAAGGAAAAGATCAATGCCAAGCTGGACGATGTGAAGCACGACGTGCATCACGACGATGTACGGCAAGTCCACTAAACCGTAGTCCGCACCCTAAAAGCCCACCCTTCCCGGTGGGCTTTTTTATCGCCGCAACAGAACATCTGCCGCGACAAAGCCAAAGAAGACGACCGAAATAACGCCGTTCAAGGTAAAGAAAGCGGCATTCATCCGCCGCATATCTTTGGGCGAGATAATCAGATGCTCATAGAGCAGCAGCAGTGCCACCAGCACCACGCCGACCACGGCGACCTTGCCCAGTACAAACAGAACAATCAGCCAGCACAGCATCAGCAGCATGCCAAGGTGCATGGCCCGTGCGATCCAGAAGGCAGCGTTCACGCCAAAGGCCTGCGGAACGCTGTTTAGCCCGACCTTGCGATCATGTTCAAAGTCCTGGCAGGCGTAGAGCACATCGAAGCCGCCGACCCACAGCAGCACCGCCGCAGTCAGCACAACGATTCGAATATCGAGCGAGCCGCGCACCGCGATCCACGCCGCCGAAGGAGCGATCCCCAAAGCCAGCCCCAGGACAACATGCGACCAGCGCGTGAGACGCTTCATGTAGCTGTAAGCCAGCACCACGCCCAGCGCCACCGGAGCAAGTTCGAGAGTGAGCCTGTTCAGCATCGCCGCGCCCACCGCGAAGATGACCACCGAGACCACAACGAAGCCGCCGACAAAATTGCCGCTCAGCGTTCCCGCAGGGATGGCGCGCATAGCAGTCCGCGGATTCGCCGCATCGAGCCGCGCGTCGACCAGCCGGTTGAACGCCATCGCTGCCGACCGCGCAGCCACCATGCAAACCACGATCCAGCCCAGCACACGCAGCGGAGGCCAGCCATCCGCAGCCAGCACCGCACCGGTAAGCGCGAACGGCAGCGCAAAGATCGAATGTTCCCACTTGATCATCTCAAGCGTTACAACAGTACTCTTCCACAAAGAAGCCATTCCTCTATCGTAAAATAGATGAGGCCACGCCGGCATCGCCAGCGTGGCCTCTTGAGCAATCGAGACAACTATTTTTCGTTCTGCACCGGCGCGCCCGCCACCTGCAGGTTGTTGACCATCTTGAAGACTCCGCTAACACCGTTTGCGCGAATACCGGCAATTTCCTTGTCCGACTGGCTATCCACGACCCCCGACAAGGTGACATTTCCGTTGATAACAGTAATCCGGATCGGCTTCGCCGGATCGAGCGCATACTTGTTCAACTGCGGCGCACCATAGATGGCACGCGCCTCCGCGAGCCGTATGCGATCATCCATCGGCGATACAGGCGCGACGTTAATGTTGTCCACCACGTCCTTTACGCCGGGATAATTCGATACCAGGCTCACCGCCGAGTCCCTGTCCACCGGCCCGTAAGCAGTGCCGCCAAGGCTCACCACACCGTCTTTCACCGCAATCGTAAGCGCATTGAAGGCCGTCGTGCCATAGCCCACTCGGTCGTAAACCAGCTTCTCCGCCAGCTTATTGCGAAGGGTCGCATCCTCGATGACCGGACCGCCGATCTCAATCAGGTTCTGAACACTCTTCACATTCTTGATGCGGTGGGCGCGCTTGTCGGCATCTTCCTTGTCGCTATAGACATCGACTGTGCCCCGCAGGGTCACCATGCCATCCTGTACGTTGCTGGTAATGCCCTTGAACCGCTTATTGTTCAACGCCTTGGCCAGATGCGTCTGTATCTGCGCGTCGTTTGCGGTATTTGCCGCCGCCGCTGCGTCGGGCGTCTGCGCTATCCCTCTTGCGACAGGTCCGAATACAAGCACGCACGATAACCCGAGAAGTCCTGCAAATTTAATGCTCTTCCATACCGACATCGGTCTTTCCTTCCGGTGAACCAGCCTCAAATAATCCCGGGCGCGGCCCACGGTACTCCCATGATGAGATGCAATCCAGGCTTTGCCCGGCAGCTAACGATACCTTTGCCGCAGCTTATACACAACACTGAAGACGCCCGACTCATCGCGCGTCACCACGATGGACATATTGTGATTGAGGTCGTACTGCAATTGAATCAATTGCTGCGCCGAACTGTTCACGTTGGTGGCAAAGGTCGCCGTGATCTGCTTCGATAGCTGCTGCTGGACAGTGATTCTTGCCGCCGAGTTCCCCAGCGTTCCCACGAACGCCGGATCAATCTTGACGCTGCCAACTCCGAAGAGCTTCTCGACCCGGTTGCTTACCGTCGCGTTGAGTGCCCCGCCAAGCAGTGCGCTGGTTGTGGGATCGGTTCCCGCCTGCGCCTGTTTCTCCTGATAGATCTGCGCCTCTTCCTGGGTACGCCCCAGAGCCAGCAGAGCAAACACGTCGGCTTCGCTCAGCGGAGGCTCTGACCGGTACGTTGGCTTGAGATTGGTCATGGTTCCGTGCAGGCCCACCGTGATGTCGTAGTTCTCCACCTGTGCAGTAGCGTCGAGATCGATGATGGGGTCAATGCGCACCGGGTTCGTAAAGTAGATATCGCCGCGCTGCAACTGATATTTCGTACCCGCAAAGGTCGCACTGCCGTCGGTAATCTGAATGCGTCCCAGAACAGTGGGCGTGGCCACCGTTCCGCGAATCGTCAGGTCTACCGTTCCCGCAAGCTTGGCATACGAGTTCTGAAAATCCAGTTGAGGCGAACTGGTGATCCGCACATCGAGGCGAATCTTGTTAGAGAGTGCATTGGGATCGGGAGGCGCACTGATCCCGCCCGCTGAAGAGAAAGCGGCTAAGTCGACATCCGCCCCGATGCCGAACCGTGTGAGCAACACCGTTCCGCTGAGCTGAGCACTGTCAGAAGAGCCCTGCAGTCTCAGCTTCGTAGTCGCCGTCGCACTTAGGCCATAGAGCCGCACTCGAACCACATCGCCAGTCGCAGTCAGATCGGCAAACAAGCCATTGCGATAGCGGATGTAGCCGCCGATATTCAACTGGCCGCCGCCAGTAGTCGCCGTCAGGCTCTGCACCTGCAGGCGGTCTTCGTTGAAGACAAGCGTGCCATTCATCTTGTTGAGGCCGTTCGGAATGCCGTCCATGGCGATGTTCACGTCATCGAACTGCACCTTGCCAGTGAGCGCGGGGTTCTTCACCTGTCCGCCCGCCGCAACGGTAAAGTCAACCTTGCCGCT
Source organism: Granulicella sp. (assembly GCA_041691255.1). Lineage (GTDB taxonomy): Bacteria > Acidobacteriota > Terriglobia > Terriglobales > Acidobacteriaceae > Edaphobacter. The sequence continues at coordinate 83,810 of JBEPUY010000007.1, forward strand.
GGTAATCAGGTCGGGACGGAAGGTGTGCAGCAGCGCCATGCTGACGCTTCCGCTTCCCTTCACATTCAGCTTGCCGCCCTTGGGATCGGTCGAGCCGAAGAGCTGCGCAGTTCCACTGAGCTGAAGATTCGTATCCTGCCCGGTGATGTGAATCTGTTCCAGCGTTGCCGTGCCATCGCGCAGACTGGCCTTCAAGGGCTCAGCCGCCTTCAGTTCCACTCCCTGCAGCTTCACATCGACCGGATTGAACTCAGCCGTTCCGCTAAGCGCCTTAGGAGTCTTCAGCGGCCCATTCACCGTGACGACGCCGTTGATGGCCGACTGCGCCTTCAACGCGCTGGAACCAAACATCGCCAGTGGCTTGCCGATGTCGAGTCCCGTAAGGGTCAACTTCGCCTGGGTCTCATAGTCACCCGTCAACTGCACCTGGCCCGTCGCATCCAGCTTCGCGCCTGTCACCGTCGAGCTGGCGGTGACGTACATTATCTGTCCCTGCGTATGAACATCAGCAACGGCATCGCCAACCTGCTGCCCCATGATGGTGATCCCGGTGAGCTTCGCGTTTGCCTTCAATCCTGGCTCTTTTAAAGTTCCATTCGCATCTGCAACGACATTCAGCGTCCCGTCAAGATTCGAGGTCGCCTGCCGCAGCGTATCGAACTTCGACAGCAGCAGATTCTGCCCGTCAATGTGGCCATGCAGATGCTCCGTGCCCATGTCGTAGCCGCCATTACCGGCAACCTGCATGCCGTGAAGCTTCAGTAGAAGATCAGTCACTTCCACATCCTGTCCGTGCACCGTCAGGTCAGCGACAGCGGAATCGTAAGGCTCACCATACGCGACCCCCTTGAGCAGCGAGAGATGCCCACTCCCGTTCAGGTCTTTCAATGTCCCCAGAACATGCGCCTCTGCCGCGACGGTTCCCGTTACCGGAACCTTCTGCTGCTGCCCCGTAATCTGAACCAGATCGGCCATCTGCGCGTCAGACAATTGCAGCTTCGCATTGATCGACATGCCCTCGTCCCACTCATACGTAGTAACACCGCGATGGGAGACTGCCTTCCTTGGCTCCAGATCGCCAGTCACATTCAACACCGCAGTGCCGCGCTTGATCGTGGAAGTCGCAACCAGAAGCCCCGAGTTGGGCGAGTACTCGGCATCGGCGACCAGCGAATCGATCAGTGCATCGGTAGTGCCGATCTTTGCCTCTATATTCTGCGCCTCAAGATGGCCCTTCACATCGAGATCTCGAATCGCTCCCCGCGCCGTTCCATTGAACTGCACAGCACCATGCAAGATCAGAGGGATAGCGGCCGCGCCCTTCTTCCCATTCCCTTCCAGCCCCAGCGTCAACAGCAGCTGGTTATATTCGCCGATATCGCGCACCGTCATATCGACGCGCAACGCCGTCAGCGGATCGCCTGCGTTGACCCCAAGCACGCCACTCCCGTCGATATTCGATTGCGGCGTCTGTATGGTTACACTCTGAATCTGGACCGTCTCGTTGCTCCCCGAGTAATGAGCCTGCGCCTGTCCGGTCACCGGAATATCGGAGAGCGCTCCTCGGCGATGAACGCGAGTCGGAGTAAACTTCAACGTGCCATCAGCAACCACCGTGTCGGCGATATTTTTGGCTGGCCCGCCCCATTCCATCTTCACGGGGCCACTGACCGCTGTGTCGAAACCCAGATCGCCGAATTTCTCCGGCGCTGCAATGTCCATGATCGTGCGCAACGGAATTTTATTGATGGTCGCTGTGAGATAGGCATGTGCGCTCACTACTGGCGGCAGCGTCGTATTGCCCGTAATTGGGGCCTTCGCGCCAATCGCCTTCGCAGTCGTGTTGGCCGTGGTGATGGCGGCCTTCGTCGTCGGCGAGGTAGCAGGCGCATCCGCTGGAACTTCTCCCAGCCAGTTGGAGATGCGCAGTTCGCCTTCTGCGCTCCCCCCACCCGGCAGATATCCCGTCAGCGCAGTCAGCAGCAACTCGGTCGGCGTAATGTGCAACTGCGAACTGCCGTCGATATCATGCAGGCGGACGTACTCATCGCGATAAGCTGCCTTATGAATCTTCGCCGAACCCACCAGCAGATATCCCGCGACACACTCGGGATCGGGCGGCAGAGTTTTGGCGCCTGGCTTTGTGCTCGATTTCGGATGAAGCCGCTGCCAGAATCTGGGATGCTTCTGAGCCACCGCAGGCGATACATTGCAGCTATGGCCCTTCAGGTCGAGGTCCACCGTACCGGCCTTCAGTCCATCCACACCACTGAGTACCGCAATCTGGTCTAGTTCCAGAGTGCCCTCCACGCTGGCCTGCCAATCCGGATGCGCGAAGTTGTGAAGGCTCGCACTCGCCTTAAGATTCGAAGCCTTTCCCGTATGCAGGACAAGATTCTTCAGCTCCGCCATATTGCGGCCCATCTCGGCCTCAACGTGAAGCGTGGAGTCAGCCTCTGGCTCTTTGCCCAGCTTCGTCCGCAGGTCCTTGAGATCCACCGTCGCGCCATAGTGGTCGCTCGAAGCAAGGTAGTGAACCTCCGCATCGACATCACGAGCCGCCAGGTCAAATGGAATCGCGCGATCGTTCAACAGAAAAACACCGTTTGCCAGTTCAACCTGCTTCGCCTTCAGGTCGAGAAGGGTATCGATGACCGGCTCGTTGCTTGCGCTTGGATGTTTCGGCACAGGTTGGTTGGTCTTTCCATTCTTGTCGATCATGAGATGGACCTGTGGATGATCGACGCGCAAAAAGTTGAGGGCGACGTGCGAGGCGAGCCCTGTTCCACTTACATGAGAAAAGAAGTTGGAGATCGTGACCCGTATCTGGATCTTGTCCGCCGAGAGATAAGGCGCTTCTCCCGGTCCTTCGAGGCCATGAATGACAAGCCCGTCGGCTTCGATGATCAGATGCCACAGCCTGAAGCGGATTCCCTTCAACTCCACCCGGCCGCCGGTCGCATTTTCGAGCAGATTCACAACGGTCTTATCCACCCGTCGATTGAAATCCGGCGTAGTCGAATACCACGAGAACGCCGCAACCAGCACCAGCAGCAGGACGCTGAATCCCGCGAAGATCCACGCGATCACATGCGCAACCCTCCCACCCAGGGAACGCTTCACCATGGCGAGCTTCTGCTCAAGCTTCTCCTCGATCCTGTCCGGCAGCGGCCTCTTCTCTATGTCGCTCACGGCGCCACCTCACCCGGCCTCATGATGCGCACTCGTCCCTGCGCCCGCAGCGACGTCAGCCAATCCCGCAACAGGTTGCCGACCCGCTGCTGCAGCAACACCTCTTCAATGCGCGGAGAGATCGTCTCCAGCTTCGGCGGCGCTACATGGCGCTCCGCATACTCGGGCAGCATCGTCTTCTCGTAGTAGTTCTTAATGTCGTCATCCGAGATGCGAATGCCGTTGCGAAACCGCACCTCGATAAACCGCAGCAGTTCCATGCGCTCCCGCCACCGCTTGCTAAACTCTTCGAGCGTAAAGCCATGAGCGTTGATATATTTCTTCCAACCCGCGTCCGTCTCACAGTGATACTGCTTGCACTCCGGGATGTCCTTGCGCAAGGTCATGAGCTGAGCATCAAGCTCCTTGTCCGAGATAGCGGTCTCGGGCTCCAGATCCGCCTGTTGCAGAATCAGCAATCGATCGATCAGCCGCCGCACCGTAAGCTCGCGCGAATGATTCTCATCGGTAGTCCGATAAGGTTGAATCTCTTCGAACCGCGTCTCCTCGTCCACATCGCTCTCGAGAATCAGATCCCCGTTGACCACCGCGACCACACGGTCCAGCACCGTTCCCTGCCCAGCACCCGGAAGCGCCGTCGACGGCCCAGACGGCACCGTAGGCTTCTGAGCGCATAGCAACCGGCCGCCCATCAGCACGGTCATCGCGATCAGCGCTGTCGGTCTAGCCTGCCGCCACATCCTCGCTTTGTCATTGATCGAATGCATTTAGAAGCTCTGTCCAATGCTGAAGAAGAAGTTGAAGTGGCCTGCCTGTCCAAGGTGAGGAGCAGAGTTATTGAAGTCGTAAATCACCGGATACACAGGTGGATTCAGGTTATAGCTGAAATCCACGCGGATCGGCCCAACCGGTGTCTTATAGCGCGCTCCCACGCCGACCGCATGAGAAAAATAGTTGAAGCTGCACGTGCCGACCTTACCCGACACATCCGAGCAAGTCTCCTTGTTGGGTTGATGAAAGCGCCGGAAACTGGGAAACATGTCCCCCGCATTTTGAAACACGTTCCCCATATCGTGAAACAGGACAAAGCTGACGCTGTTGCCGACATACGGCAGCGTCGGAGGCGGCAGCCGCAGCTCCAGAGAATTTACAAACACGGCCTTTCCGCCTACGGGGAAGCCGGTCTGCAGGTCTCTCGGTCCTGCCGCATTAATTCCAAAGCCGCGATGCGAAGAAGCGCCCCCAGCGTACAAGCGTTCCGGCAACGGCACCGCATCGCAACTGGGGTTCGTCGTCAACAAAACTCCTTGGCATACCGAGCTGCCGGAGTTCGGATTCTCGCCCGAGGCGCGCTCATAGCCGATCCGTGTGCTCCGGGCCAGCACATACTTCTGTTTGCCAAACTCATAGTAGGTCGAGTTCGTTCCATCGAGCTTGTAGAAGTCAGTCTGCGATCCAAACTTCGACGAAGCAAGAAACGCCTGGATGGTGGTATACGACCCCTTCACGGCATCAAGCGGACTAGGCGAGCGCGTGTCGTGAAACCACGTAATACCAGGGCCGCCAACGCGAACAGGCTGCGAGAGCAGCGGAATCAGCTGCGCCGATACCTGCAGGCTGGCCGGGTCGACCTTCACCCTGCGATATTGAAAGTCGTAGATCAGCGTGTCAGCGCGCTTCACCTTTTCGGTCACGCGGAAATCGCCCTGCAAGGTAGAGGACGCAAACGTAGTGATGTCCTGCACGTTCGAGTAGCCCCCGGAGAGCGCAGCCGAAAATCTCTGGGTCCCAAACAGGTGCGGATTCTGAAAGGTCAGCGTCCCTATCTCTTCCAGCAGACCATAGGACCCATGCAGCGTCAGCGAGTCTTCGGTGCCACGAAGATTAATGCGCGACACGTCGATCGAGACCCGCGGACTGACTCCCGTCTTCCCGTCCTGCGCCAGATTGTTGCACTCGTCCAGCGGAATTTGCAGTTGGATGCACGAAGCCTCCGAGATCTTGCCGCGGCTTGGCGTTCCCGTCTGCGCCTCCAGGCCAACGCCGTAGGTCACGTTCCACCGCTTTGCCTCGGTCAACTGCACCAGCACATTTTTTGTCGGCGCCTGTCCCGACGGATTCTGCACCGCCGTCACCACCTCGTTAAACAACGCCATGTTGTAGAGATTTCTCTGCGTCTGCAGCAGCGCGCTCTGGTCAAGAGGATCGCCCGGATGTACCAGGACGCTCTTCTCCACGACCTTCGGCTTCGTATGCTCGATTCCCGACAGCAGCACATGGTTGATAAAAACCTGCGGGCCCTCGGTCACGTTCAGCATCACATTGACCTTGTTGTCATCGCCTGTGTTGTCCTGCTTGACCTCAACTCTCGCCTGGTCGAAGCCATGGCTCAGGTAGTAGCCCAGCACCGCATCGCGGTCCCCCGAGAGCGTGACCAGCGAAAAAGGCTGACCCTGCTGCGAATTCATCAACCCTTTCAACTCTTTGACGCGGCTCGGATCGACACCAGCCAGATCGATCGTGCCAAACTTCTGCTGCGGCCCCTCGACGACCGTATAGGTCACACGAATCTGAGCGGCCTTCAATGGCTTGCCATTCGCCGCGTCATCGACGTCTTTTACGTCCGTCGTGACCTTCGCCTGGCCAAATCCGTTGACGCGATACAGAGCTTCAATCGAGTTGACGTCTGCCGTCACCAGCGAAGGGCTATACCTGCCGCTGCGCTGATAGGCGTTGGACTTCTGCACCTGCATCCTCTCCCGCAGTAGATCGGTCGAAAAATACTTGTTGCCGCTGATGTTGACCGCCAGCACCTTGTGCTTCACTCCGCGATCGACCGCGAAGACGACCCGCTCCGACGGCGTATCCTCCCCCACGACGTGGACTTTTACGCTCGCGTCGAAGTATCCGCGCTGTTGCAGATAGTCCCGAATGTTGTAGACACCCTCATTCAACAGGTCGTTATCGATGGTTCCCTCTTCGTAGATCGGAACCAGCAAGTGAAGACGGCTCTTCGAAAGCTTCACCCCTTCCACTTCTACCTTCACCACCGGTCCCTGGTTCGCATGGAAGTTATAGTCGAGTTGCTTTCGCACCGGAACGTATGTCTGTTTCTGCAGCGTCACGACCGCTTCCAGACGGTCTTTCTTCTGATAGCGAGACCGCAGCCGCGTCAGCGCATTGCTGGTGGTATCACGGTTCACTTTTTTTCCGGTCTTCAACTTTCCTGTCTTCTTGAACTGCTGCAGCGTGATCCCAGGGTCCGTTCCCTCCAACTGCACCTCCCCGATGCGCGCCTGCGGGCCAACGTTCACCGTGTAGGTTACGTTCACCTGGTCTCCGACTTGATCGGTCTCGGTCGTCGCAGAGACCGTTGGCTGGTAAAAGCCCTGCAACTCCAGCGTCTCCTTAATGCCATCGGTTCCATCCGGCACCGCCGACCGGGTCAGCGCGGTCCCCGGATTCAGCTTGGTCGCATACTCCAGCAAGGAGGTGAGCCGTTCGCTCTTGACCCCTGCAATTGTCACCCGGCCAACGTAATATCGCGGCGATCCGGCGAAGATGAGGGTCACTTCGTCGCCATGCCTGACGCCTCTCACCTCCACATCACGATAGCGTCCGCTGGCAAACAGCCTGCGCGTGCTCTGGCGCACCTTTTGCGGATCGAACGGCTCTCCCGCCTTCTGCGCAAGCTGGTCGGGCAGCTTATCGGTCGCGTCGAAGGTCACTCCTTCAAATTCAATCTTGCTGACGGTGAGTCCCTTCCATTGCCACACCGTCGTCGCAAGTCCCGGGCCGATATCGGCCAGCGAGGAGTTGATGCGCTGCTGCGCCTGCTCCGGGCTCTCCGATATCGAAGCCTGCGGCACAGCCGGGGGGCTGGTCACCACCGAAGGTTCCTGCACTTCCCCCGTCGTCGAAGGAGTCGATGCCGGCACAGGGACATCCTGCGCGAAAGCCAGCCCACACAGCAGCACCATCGCTCCAACCCATCGAGCCGCGACAGCGCAACCTGCACCTCCTCTCCGTCGAATCAACCCCGCACATCCTCTCTTAAGCCAATCCGACAAGCAGACTCCACCATTTCCTGTTTTTTCTCTCAACCAGAACCATACGCAATACTTAGCCGGGGCAGCAGAAAGACTTGCACCCTGAACACGATTGGATGCCAAAAACTCCCGCAATGTCGGCTAACCCCGCTCAACCGTCCACGCATTCCCTATACTACGAAAGAGCACGTCCTTTTAGCGTGCAGCAACTTCGATCATGCCCCAGACTTCTCTTCAGCCCACCGTACCCCCGACGGCCATCTCCAACGAAGACCGCTACTCGCGCCAGATCCTCTTCCCCGGCATTGGAGCCGCTGGCCAACAAAAGCTCGCCTCAGCCCATGTCGCCGTCATAGGAGTTGGAGCCACCGGGGCAGCCACCGCCTCGCTGCTCGCCCGCGCCGGAGTAGGCTCGCTCACCCTCATCGACCGCGACTTCGTCGAGCCATCCAACCTCCAGCGCCAGGTGCTCTTCGACGAAGCCGACGCGCTCGAATCGCTGCCCAAGGCCGAAGCCGCGCGCCGCAAGATCGCGCTCTTCAACTCCGGCGTCGTCGTCCATGCCCACATCGCCGACCTCGTGCCCGCCAATATCGCCGAGCTTCTCGGCCCCGCCGACCTCATTCTCGACGCCACCGATAACTTCGAGACTCGCTATCTGCTCAACGACTACGCCGTGCAGCAATCGAAGCCGTGGATCTACGCCGCCGCCATCGGTGCCTACGCCGCGACCATGAACATCCTGCCCACCCTCGCCGACCAGACTCTGGGTGCCCCATCCTTCGCCGCACTTGCGAAGGGTGGGATCGAATACGCTCCCACCGCCTGCCTCGCCTGCATCTTTCCCAAGCCCCCCACCGGCCCCGTCGAAACCTGCGACACCTCCGGCATCCTCGCCACCGCCGTCAATCTCGCCGCCTCCATCCAGGTCACCGAAGCCCTGAAGTTCCTCACCGGCCAGCCCAGCCTCATGCGCCGGTCGTTACTGTCCTTCGATCTGTGGACGAGCGAACGCTCCGAAATCTCGACGACTCGCCCCAACCCCGACTGCACCGTCTGCGGCCAGCAAATCTTCAGCCATCTCGCTGGCGAAGGCCGCCCCCACATCACCCTCTGCGGCAGAAACTCCGTCCAGATCCACGAGCATCATCGCCCCGTCGACTTCGCCGCCATGCGCGACCGCCTCGCCCCCCACGGCCAAGTCCGCTTCAACGAATTGCTGCTCCGCTTCGAACGCCCCCCCCACACCCTCACCCTCTTCGCGGATGGCCGCGCCATCATCCAGGGCACCACCGACGTAACGCTGGCCCGTTCGCTCTACGCCCGTTTCATCGGATCGTGAGCGCCACGGCGCGGTTTATACCAGCCTGGGGTGAAGCCCCAAGTCTCCTCCGGCCCCCAAGCACCAAGGGCTGAAAGCCCGGCCTATAGCAACGTCCCCGTGCCTATCAGAGGCAGGTGCGCCCCATGTCCCCCTTTTGGACATGGGTTTCAAGCCCCACCCCCTCTCTCCCAACAGGAAAGCCGTTCTGAATGAGGGGCACACAACCTTTCCCGCAAATCCTCCCTCAAACCCAGTAACCTCAAAAATCCTTCCGTTTGCGATAAGCTTCAGGCAGGCGACAACGAAGCGATGCACAAACATGGAGTTCAACCCTCATGGAGCAACAAGGCCTAAGAATGACTGAAACCAAGCCCGGGCCCAGCCTGTTCAAACGAAATCCGCCGATTGCCGGTGAAGCCGAGGCAATCGAAAGCGCAAAGGCAGGAGACGCCGAGGCGTTCTCCAAGCTCTACGCCCTGCATAAGCGCCGCGTCTACACCCTTTGCCTGCGTATGCTGGGCAACGTCTCCGAAGCCGAAGACATGACCCAGGAGGCATTCCTCCACCTCTTTCGCAAGATCGGCAGCTTTCGCGGAGAGTCGGCCTTCTCGACCTGGCTGCATCGCCTCACCGTCAACCTCGTACTGATGCATCTGCGCAAAAAAGGCTTGAACCTCGTCTCCCTCGAAGAGACGATCAACCCATCGGAAGACGACGCACCCAAGCGCGACTTCGGCAGCCGCGACCCGCAGCTCGCCGGCTCGGTCGACCGCGTGGCGCTTGAGCGTGCCGTGGCCTCGTTACCGCCCGGCTACCGCATGGTATTCATTCTCCACGACGTCGAAGGCTTCGAGCATAATGAAATTGCCACCATGCTCGAATGCTCCACAGGAAACAGCAAATCCCAGCTACACAAGGCACGACTCAAGCTACGCGAACTGCTTCGTCAACCCGAGCAGTCTATCCAGCAAGCGGGCCTCAAGGAGGCCGCTCAATGACTTCGCAGAATTCCAATTCAAAATCCCCTGCCCATCTCTCCTGCGTCGAGTTTCAGGAGCAGCTCCCCGACCTCTTTGCCTCCGGAGGCAATGGCGTTCCCGAAGATCCCGATCTCGTCGAACACCTCAAGACCTGCGAAAACTGTTCGGCCCTCGTCCGCGATCTCCAATACATCGCCGATCAGGCCAGCCTCCTGCTGCAACCCACCCTCGAACCAAGCGATAACGTCTGGAAGAGAATCCAGGAAGGCATGGACTCCGACCGCATCCACGCCGACGCCCACCGTCCTAAATAACCATCGGCAAACGTTGTTCCCGAGGGCTGATTGATTTGCTGTCAAGACCCCGCAAGTGCAAAAGCGGTTCCTTCTTGACGGGTAAACCATTCAATAAAATGCTTTACCCGTTAAAAAATAAAGCCGGGAAATCTGCAAATTAGTTTTGCTCCACTCGCTCCACTAGATACAGCGTAGAAATTTTTACATCAGGCCCAGCAGCTAATGCTGGGCATTGATATTTTGCCCCTGTTTAAAATTCTTTACCCACGTCCTCTCGACCGGAGCCGCGCAGTTCATCGCGCGGCGGAGTGGAGAGACCCCTGTATTTCCGTCTTTTGCTCTTGCTGTTGACGGACGTGCGGTTTGCTCGTAGCACCCTTTTAGAAAGAATAATTTGCCCGCAACCCAAGTGAATGCAATACTTTAGCGGATACATTCTCGATATACTATTGATTCCAGATACTTTACTTGATTTTGGTACATAGGGGTGCCTCTCTACAAAGAGTCACAACCACCTTGCAACCAGCCACATCGCAGGTGTATTGTGATCTCATCATGTCGAGCGGCTTACAGACCGTCTTTTTTAGCTTCCGCTACTGGCCCGCAATTGCGGCCCGGCGGAACCCTCGCATGACTCTCTGAACCACAGACACCCTTCAGAGTCTTCGAACTTCCCCGAGCCGCGATCCCTAAAGATCGCGGCTTTTGCATGTTCGCCACCCAACCAGACCGAACTAAACTAAAGGACAGGCCATGACCACCAACCAGATCGGCGCTCTGATCGAAGCCGGAGCCAAACCCATCATCACCCCGAAGATTCCGCTGCATCTTAGACGCCTTGTCCTCACCGGATTCATGGGTGCAGGCAAATCGACGATTGGCCGCGCTCTCGCCTCTCGCCTCGACTGGACCTTCCTCGATCTCGACACTCATCTTGAGCAGCGCACCGGAGCCACCATTCCCCAACTCTTCGAGCGCCACGGCGAAGCCCACTTCCGCCGCCTCGAATCGACCGCGCTGGCCTCCGCGCTCGGCCACTCCAACACCATCCTCGCCCTCGGCGGTGGAACTCCCGAAGGCCTTACCAACCGCCTTCTACTGGAGCAGACCCCGGCAACCTTCACCATCTTCCTCGACGCTCCCTTCCCCGTCCTGTTCGACCGCTGCATGATGCAGGGCCTCGCCCGGCCCGTGCTGGCCGATCCGGATGCGGCGCAGCTCCGCTTCGCTACTCGCCACCCGCTCTACGTCCGCCTCGCCCACCTCACCGTCGATACCTCAACCATTACCCAGGACGAGACCGTCGATTTTCTGATTGCCACCCTGAATCAAACGCCGCACAATTGCCCTTGAGAATTTGTTTAAAACTCGAAACAACGCCACCTAGATCGAAGCAGCAATAAAGCACGCCACCTTAGCCGAAGCAGCAACAAAGCACGTCATCTTGACCGGAGCGAAGCGGAGTGGAGAGACCCCTGTATTTTGTCTTAGCTCCTGCCACGATCTTTTCTGTCCATCAAATCACCAACCAGAGCGGTTTCTGGACAGATTCTAAGCCGCTGCGTGCACACGATCTGCATCCAACTCTGAGCAACCTACAGGAGAATCACGCTGGCCACCTCGACGCCCGATCTTAGCCCCGACGACAAAGAATCCCGCAAAGCAGTACGCGGCCACATCCTCTTTGCGATTGCCGTCCTGCTTGCCCTCTACCTGGCATGGCACCTGCTCAAAGAGCTGGAGATCATCTACGTCAGCGCCCTCTTCGCCGTGGTGCTGACCCCAATCGTTACCCGCATCACCAAATACAGCATTCGCGGCTACCGTCCCTCGCGCGGCATTGCCATCGTCATCCTGATCTTCGGCGCTGCACTCGCACTCACCATCTTTCTGACCTTCGGCCTTCCCCCTGTCCTCAGAGACCTCCGGGAGTTTTCAACCGAGCTTCCCCAGCGCATCCCCGCAACCATCGATCGTATCAACAAGCTTCCCTTCGCCTCCAAATTCAACGTCGATTCCATGATCCAGAAAACGGAAGGTACGCTCACCGAGACTGCCACCTACCTCTTCACGTCGCTGCCTACCTGGCTCTCGCACCTCTTCGATATCCTCACCGCCGCCTTTCTCTGCATCTACTTCATGCTCGAAGGCGAATACGCCTATCGCTTCTTCCTCTCGCTGTTTCCCTACCCGCAGCGAGCCCGCCTCGACAATACATTCCAGAAGGCGGAGCTCAAGATCAGCAAGTGGCTCTTCGGCCAGGGATTGCTCATGCTCCTCCTTGGCATCTCCAGCACCATCGTCTTCGGCATCCTCCACGTCCGTTACTTCCTTCTGCTCGGCGTCCTGATGGGGCTGTTCAACATCATCCCCATCGCCGGCGGAGTCATCACCATCGTCGTCGCCGCTGGTGTCGCCGCGCTGGACTCGTGGACCAAGATGGCCGGGGTTCTCATCTTCTATGCCATCTACGTCAATATCGAGAATGCCTACCTCACCCCGCGCATCATGCGTTCCAGCGTCAACCTGATGGGACTCACGGTCCTCATCGCCCTGCTCTGCGGGACCGCTTTGGCCGGCATCGTAGGAGCCCTCGTTGCCGTTCCGACGGCAGCCCTCATCAGCGTGCTGCTCGACGAGTATGCCGTCCAGTAAACTAATTCCGGCATCGCTCCGAGGTATGCATACTTTGGTGTAGTGGACCGGTCAAAAATGCCTATCGTAGAGCCGATCTCCCTTGTTATGCTCAATCCAGTGAACGACTTAAAATTTGAACAACACGCACACCGCAATCTGATCGCGCCTGTGCTCATTGCATTTCTTCTGCTCGGCGTTGTCATTGCGCTGGTCATTCGCCACACGCCGACGCAGGCAGTGGATCTGACCATCACGCACACTGCTGTCTATCCAACGCACACCGTCTACAAATCCGGCTCCATCGTCGTAGGCAGCGACAGAGCCGAGGACAACCTGTACGTTCTCGCCAACCTGCGCGTCGACGATCCTCTGCATCTTCCCCTCTTCCTCAAGGACTTCACCGCCACCGTCATCACCTCCGACGATCAGAAGATCACCACCAGCGCCGCCGAAGAGAAGGACCTGCCCAACATCTACACCTCCTTCCCCGCGCTCAAGCCTCTCGCCTCCGCGCCGCTCCGCCGCGAAACCCTGATCGCGCCCGGCACCTCGGTCGAGGGCATGGTTCTGCTCCAGTTCCCGATCACGATGGACATGTGGAATCACCGCAAATCCGCCATCCTGAACGTCGACCTTTATCACGGCGGAGCGTTCCCCATCGCCATCCCGTTCAACACCAAGACTGTCTCCACCAACTTCGATCAGTAATAATCAGGAATGACCCGACGACGCTGGATCGCCGACACCTGGACCTCAACCACCGCCTCGCTCACCGGCGATCAGGCCGCACACCTCGCTCGCGTCCTCCGCGCCGAACCCGGCCAGATCTTCGATGTCGTTGCCGGAGGCTTCCTGCACCGCGCCGAGGTCATCAGTGTCTCCGACCATGAAGTGCTGTTTACCCTCCACGAAGAACTCGAAGCCGACGCCGCGCTTCCCCTCCACCTGCTGCTGGCGGTCTTCAAGTTCGATCACATGGAATGGGCCATCGAAAAGGCGACCGAGCTGGGCGTGGCGCGAATCACCCCGATCCTCGCCCGACGTACCGAGAAGCATCTCGCCCTCGCCGCACCCAAACGAGCCGAGCGCTGGCGGCGCATCGCGCTCGAAGCCTCCAAACAATCCCGCCGCACCGACATACCCGAGATCGCCGATCCCGCCACATTGAAAGCCGCGCTCGAACAAGAGCAAAGCCCCACGCGCATCCTGCTCAGCGAGACCGAACAAGCCACACCCTTGTCTGCTGCTCTTACCGCCTCAGAACGACCTACGGGTTATGAGCCCGTCGCTCTCGCCATCGGCCCCGAAGGCGGCTGGACACCGGAAGAGATGGTGCTCTTCACCGCGAACCACTGGACGCCTATCACGCTCGGCCCGCGCATCCTCCGCGCCGAAACCGCAGCCATCGCTGCCATTGCAATCGCCTCGTCCTATCTGAACTGATCCACAAAGAAACGACCGCGAATTCCAAAGGAACTCGAGGTCGATAGAGATGCCGTAGAGAGATGCCTAGCTGAACATCTCCTTGACCTTGTCGAACAGTCCACGCGAAGTAGGCGTATTCTCGACCACCATGGTCTCGCTCAACTGCCGCAGCAACTCTTTCTGCTGCTTGTTCAGCTTGCCCGGCGTCTGCACGCGAATCTCAACGACCAGATCGCCCTTGCCATGCGAATTCAGGTGAGGCACGCCCTTGCCGCGCAACTTGAACTCCTTGCCGCTCTGCGTCCCTTCGGGAACCTTGATCGTGGCTGCTCCCTCCAGCGTCTGAATCTCCAGCTCCGTTCCCAGCGCCGCCTGTGGAAACGAGATCGGCATCACGCAATGCAGATCGTCGCCATCGCGCTCGAAGAACTTGTGCGCCTTCACGTTCAGCACGACGTAAAGATCGCCCGCAGGTCCGGCAAACTTCCCAGCCTCGCCCTCGCCTTGGTAGCGAATCCGCGTGTCCTGCTCCACGCCCGCCGGAACCTTGACCAGAATGCTGTGCTCCGTCTGCACGCGCGTCTCGCCGCGGCAGATCTGGCATGGATCGACGATCAGCGTGCCGGTACCGCCGCAGACCGAGCACGTCCGCGCCACGGAGAAGAATCCCTGCTGAAACCGCTGCTGGCCGCGTCCGCCGCACTGCGTACAAGTCACCGGAGCCTTGCCACGAGCCGCGCCCGAGCCCTTGCAATCCGTGCAGGTCTCCATGCGCCGGATGGTGATCTCCTTCTCCTTGCCGAAGACCGCCTCCTCGAACTCCAGCGTCAGGTCATAGCGAAGGTCGCGCCCGCGCTGCACCCGCGAAGCCTTGCGCCCGCCACTGCCACCCATGTTGAACATCTCGCCGAACAAATCGCCAAAGATGTCGCCAAGGTCCTGCGCTCCACCGGCAAACGGATTTCCACCCGCGCCGGGGCCGCCGCCGCTGAACGCCGCATGACCATAACGGTCGTAGGCCGCGCGCTTCTCCGGGTCGCTCAGGACCTGGTAAGCCTCGCTGCACTCCTTGAACTTCTCTTCCGCCGTGGGATCGTCCGGGTTGCGATCAGGATGGTACTGCATCGCCAGCTTGCGATAGGCCGTCTTCAGCTCCTGGTCGTTCGCGTCCCGAGAAACAGTCAACACTTCGTAAAAATCGATTTTTGTCACGTTTGCCGTCGCACTCATTCCACAGTCTCTCTTCTATAACCTTGCAGGCAGGCCGCGTTCTTCTGCGTCCCTAATCGGCAACCTGATCAGCGTTCGCAGCGATTCTCACCAGCGCGGGCCGCAGCAGCTTCTCGCGGATCTTGTATCCCCGACGAATCTCTTCCATTACTTGATGATCGGGAAACTCTTTAGTTTCAATGCTGCCCAAAGCTTCGTGAACTCGAGGATCGAACTGCGTCCCGACCGTCTCCACGGGAACGACGTTCATTCCCTTCAGAGCGTCTTCCATCTGCTTTAGAATCAGCTCCACACCGCCTCGGAGCTGCTCCGCCGTGCCATCGGCCTTGAGCGCAAGCTGGAAGTTGTCCATCACGCTCAGAAACGGCTCGACCGTGTTCGAAATCACGTAGTCCCGTGAATCGGCGCGCTCTTTTGCCTCACGCTTACGGGCATTCTCGAATTCGGCCTGCAGCCGCGCCAGCCGGTCGACCAACTGGTCGCGTTCGCCTTTCACCTGCTCCAACTCCGCGCTTGCGAAGCTTATCTCAACCGGCTCGGTCGCCGCTCCAGGCACAACATCGCCTTCCTGTACCGCGTCCACCATCATCTCGTCCTGCATGTGATCGTGTCTCCTCATATCGTTCCCTCTTCTATTGTTGCCCATTCGCGCCCATCGCGCGAGTCGGTCCCACTGCCGCTCCACCGTCATCCTCTACCCCATCAGCAGAAAGCCATCACTCTATTGGATGCAGCATCCGGTCAAATACCTGCGCAATATAGCCCACCGCGTTCATGGTGTTCTCATAATGCATTCGTTTTGGGCCGATTACGCCCACCGTTCCCCGGCTCTCGCCGCCCATCCGCGCCGGGGCCGCGATCAGCACCAGGCCCGCCATCTCGGGCGCCTGCTCCTCCAGATCGAAGACAACACGGACGCTCTCCTGCCGGGCGTCGATGTAGGCATTCAACAGCTCAACCAGCCGCTGCTTGGCCTCGAGCGCGGCCAACACCTCGCGCAGCCGCTCGCGGTCCTCATAGCTGCCCATTCCCTGGCTGCCCAGAAGATTGGCCACACCTTCTACATAGACCGTCTGCACCGGGACATCGCTCTCCGGCACCGCCTTGACCCAAAGCTGCTGCACCGAGTTCAACAGGAGCTGATACTCGCTGCGCTCCCGATCGAGCATCCGGGCAATCTCGGAGCGAACCCGTTCCACGCTCCATCCACGAAAGTTCTCATTCAGAAAGTTTGCCGCTGTCTCCAGTTCGCGCAGCGTCAGATCCCGGTCGAGCGCCAGTACGCGGTCACGAACCATCCCGCTCCGGGTCACAACCACCGCCAGCACTCGCGCTGGAGCCAGCCGCGAAAAATGCACATGTTCCAGCATGTCGCCGTCAGCCGCTGCGGCAATTGCCACGCCGACTCCGCTTGAAAGCGTGGCCAGCACATGCGAGGTGCGCTCGAGCACCGCCTGCACTCCGGCCAGCCCGACAAAGCTCGAGTCGATCTGCTGCCGCGACAGAGCCGGAAGCCGCGTTGCATCGATCCTTGGATTCACCCTGGGATTCGCGCCGCCGCTCAACTGCTCCACATACATGCGAAACGCCTGCGCCGTCGGCACCCGGCCCGCCGAAGTATGCGGCTGCTCCAGCAATCCCGCCTCGGCCAGCTCCGCCATCTCATTGCGAATCGTAGCCGAACTCATGCCCGAGACGTCGCTCATCTGCAACCGCGCGATCGTCCCTGAGCCCACCGGCTCTCCGGTCTCGATGTAGCTTTCAACAACGGCCGTCAGAATGGCTCGCTGCCGCGCCGTAACCCGCTCCGCATCCGCCATTCCAGCTACCCCCGATACCTTTAACTCTACGCTGGCCGTCAACCGCGCACATCAACCCGTGCTCTTTAGCTGATTTCGAGCACATCCTCGCTGTTATCGGCAATCTCCTGAGCCTTAGCCACAACCTTCTTCGCCATCTCGTAAAACGCCTTCGCCTTCGCCGAATCCGGCCCTGCCAGCGCCACCGGCAGACCCTTGTCGCCGCCCTCGCGAATCGAAGGATCAAGCTCCACGGCACCCAGAAAATCCAGCCCAAACTGCGCCGCCGTGCGCTCCGTACCGCCCGCGCCAAAGACGTCGATGACCTCGCCGCTCGGCAGCGTCATCTGCGACATGTTCTCGACCATGCCAATCACTTCGACCTTTACCTGATGGAACATCTCGAGCGCCTTCCGCGCATCCTGCAACGCCACGCCCGAGCCTGTCGAAACCACCACCGCCCCGGTCAGCGGCACGGTCTGCACCAGCGAGATCACCACATCGCCCGTTCCCGGAGGCAGGTCGACGATCAGAAAATCCAGCTCGCCCCACTCCACCTGCTGCAAAAACTGCCGGATGATCTGGTGCAGCATCGGCCCGCGCATCACCATCGGCTTGTCGCCCGGCGAGATCAGCCCCACCGAGATAAACTTCACCCCGTGCGACACAATCGGCTCGATCCGGTTCTCGCCGACGATGTTCGGCTGACGCGTCACGCCCAGCATCATGGGCACATTCGGCCCATAGATATCGGCGTCGATCAGCCCAACCTTATACCCCAGCTTGCCCAGCGCAACCGCGAGGTTCACGGCCACCGTCGTCTTGCCGACTCCCCCCTTGCCACTGCCGACTGCGACGACATACTCCACTCCCGGCAAAGGCTGCGGCCCCTGCGGTGCTCCTGCTCCTGCGTGTCCCATTTTCATCTCCTATTTCAAATTGCTCAATCTTTTATCGCGCTGACGCAGCTAAACCGTGGAGGACACAGCATCTATCAACGATGCCAACCCTCGCCGAGCGACATACGCATCTCCTTCTTGCGTATCGTCTCTCCTGCACGCATCTCGCGCCGCCGTCCCGCGTCTTCATACCGACGTTTCTGGTGCTCCGTTACCGGCACCACCTTGGGAACCAGAATTCCCTTGCCATCCATGTCCACCGCCACATAGGTAAGGTAGGCCGAAGAGACATGGCGCAGCCGCTGCGCGCGAACGTCTTCCACCATGGCACGCACTCCAACCTCCATGCTGGTCTTGAAGGCGCGGTTTACGCTTGCCTTCAGAATCAGCAGATCGCCTACCCGCACCGGCGCCACAAAATCGAGATGGTCCATCGAGGCTGTCACCGTAATCGCGCGCGCATGACGGCTCGCCGCCATCGCTCCCACGAGATCGATATACTGCATCAGCCGTCCGCCAAACAGGTTGCCCAGCGCATTCGCATCGCCCGGAAAGATAATCTCGCTCCGCTCCGACTGCGACTCTTCCACCGTTCGCTCTAAAACCGTATCGCTCATTACCTATAAGTCTAAATGTCTCAGCCTCGCACTGCTCTGACTTCAGTCGGCATTGTCTTATTTGAGCCGACATCGATTTGCCAACCCCACACCGGACACCGCACCATACAGCTATGGATAAGATCGCCCTCTTCACCCAGATCCTCGAGCAGAACCCCACGGACGCCTTCACCCGCTACGGCCTCGCCATGGCCTACGCTACCGAAGGCAATACCGACGCGGCCCTCGCCGAGTTCAACACCCTGATCGGCCACAATCCCGACTACGTTCCCGCCTACCAGATGTCCGCGCAGACCCTCGTCAAGCTGGGCCGCACCGAAGAGGCGGCCACGTGTCTCCACGAAGGAATTGCTGCTGCCAACCGCACAGGCAACCAGCACGCGCTCGCAGAGATGGAAGCCCTGCGCGACGAAATCTATTAGGAATCTGTTTAAAACTTTTGAACCACGTCATCTCGACCGGAGCGCAGCGGAGTGGAGAGACCCCTGTATTCCGTCTCTTCCCTGAATCGACAAGGTCTTGCGTCGTCTGCACAAAAACATCTGGAGCCATCATCCTTCCGGTAGTCGGATCGCGGAGCTTGGTTAAAACCTGCCCAGCAAAAGCAAAGGCGGAATACAGGGGTCTCTCCACTGCGGCGGCAAAAACGCCGCCTCCGGTCGAGATGACGTGTGGTTGGGGAGGCAACTGCACTAGACGGACGCCTCGAACCCTCTGCTCCAGCCAAACATCTATACTTAGACATGGCGACCGCACTCCCTACCACCCTAGGCCAACTCCGCAAATCAGAATTCACCCCTGAACGCCTCGCCCGCAGCGTCAAGGACGAGCTCCGCGAAAACCTCATCGCCAAGCTCCGCACGAAAGAGACGCTCTTCCCCGGCATCGTCGGCTACGAGGACACCGTGGTTCCGCAGATCGTCAATGCGGTCCTCAGCAAGCACAATTTCATCCTGCTCGGCCTCCGTGGCCAGGCCAAATCTCGCATTCTGCGCGCGCTCACCACCCTGCTCGACCCGGCCTGCCCCTACGTTGCCGGAGCCGAGACCCGCGACAATCCCTACGCTCCCATCTCGAAGTTCGCTCGCGACCTTATCGCCAGACTCGGCGACGAGACCCCTATCGCGTGGCTGACGCCCGATGCCCGCTTCATCGAAAAGCTCGCCACCCCTGACGTCACCGTAGCCGACCTGGTTGGCGACATCGATCCCATCAAAGCCGCTCGCAGTAACCAGGATCTCGGCTCCGAGCTGACCATGCACTATGGCCTGCTACCCCGCGCCAATCGCGGCATCTTCGCCATCAACGAAGTCCCCGACCTCGCCGGAAAAATTCAGGTCGCGCTCTTCAACATCATGCAGGAAGGCGATGTCCAGATTAAGGGCTACCCTGTCCGCCTGCCGCTCGACGTCGCCATCGTCTTCAGCGCCAACCCCGAGGACTACACCGCACGCGGCAAGATCGTCACCCCGCTCAAAGACCGTATCGGCAGCGAGATTCGCACCCACTATCCCGAATCCATCGACGAAGCTATCACCATCACCACGCAGGAAGCATGGTCGAATCGGCCTGCCAGCAACATCGAAGTTCCTCACTACATTCGCCAGATCGTCGAGCAGATCGCCTTCTCCGCACGCGATGACAAAAAGGTGGACAAGCGCAGCGGCGTCTCGCAACGCCTGCCCATCTCGACCATGGAGCTGGTCATCTCGAACGCCGAACGCCGTGCGCTGCTGCACGATGAACAGCTCGCCGTGCCTCGCGTCGGCGATATTTACGCCGCTCTTCCCGGTATCAGCGGCAAGGTCGAGCTGGAGTATGAAGGCGAGATGCGCGGAGCCGACGCCGTTATTCGCGAGATCATCCGTGCTAGCGTGGCCACCGTCTTCGACCAGTACTTCGCCGCGACCAACACCCAGCAGATCGAGCAATGGTTCAACCTCGGGGGCACCGTCCAGCTCAACGACGTCCAGCCTGCCGCAGGTTCGCTGGCCGAGTTGCAGCAGATTCAGGGCCTCTTCGAAAAGCTCTCTCCGTTGCAGATCAACGCGAAGACCAAGCCCGAAGTGGCCGTAAGCGCCGCAGAATTTTTGCTCGAAGGCATGTACGCTCACCAGCGCATCAGCCGCGCGGAAGAACGGGTCTTCGGCGCCGCAGAAAAGAAGTCGCGCAACGATCAGGCGGCCAACTACGCCGAGAAGATGCGTGAGCGCGAACAGGAACAGGATTTCGTTGCCAAAAACCGCAACCGTCGCGGCTTCAACTAGCTCTGAATCACTCCGCGCACCTGCAATAAAGATGGGATCAGTATGTCTACCAGATTTGTAGAGAAGTGTGCCATCGTTGCCCTTGCGTTCGTATGCACCGCCGCGTTCGCCGCGGAACACCTCACTCATTCCAAAGCTTCTTATATCGACGTGCAGCAGCGCCACGCGCAACTGGCCCACAATACTGACCCGCGCATCGCAAAGGCCATCGCTTCTCTCAGCTTCTGCACCGAGCTGCCCGAGGTGCCCGCTCCCACAGGCCGCATGATTATTCCGCCGCACTATCTCGGCGGAGGGCATGGCCCCATCAACCCTGCGGAAGCTCCGGTGACGCGTGTCTACGGAAATTTTGAAGAACGCGTCACCGCCGGCATGAACCAGTGGCTGGTCACCTCCAGCAAAGATGAAGCACAGTGCGCGCAACAGCAGATCGACGTGTGGGCACAGGCTGGCGCATTGCTCGACTACACGCCAAAGGAGAGCTCGCAGGCGTGGTACCAGGTGGAGTGGACGCTGAGCGCCATTGCCATCAGCGAGTCCGTCCTCGTCAACGAACCATCGCTCGACCAGGCAGTCGTGAAGCGCGACATCCAATGGATGAACAAGGTCGCGCACCGCACCGTCGAGTTTGACAAGGCTGGCAAGCAGATGAACAATCACCACTACTGGCGCGGGCTCGCTGCCGTTTCGACCGGTGTGATCTCCTCCGACGACAGCCTCTTCGACTGGGGCGTTGGCGTCTACAAACAGGCCATCAACGAGCTCGACCAGCGGGGGGCCTTCCCGCAGGAGATGGCTCGCCACGAGCGCGCCATCCACTATCAATCCTTTGCATTGCAACCGCTTACTCCGCTGGCATCCTTTGCAGAGCGGCAGCACGTTCCCCTCTACGAATACCGCTCGCCCAGCAGCCGCACCATCCACGACGCCGTCAATTTTCTCGGAAGCGCTTTGGCGAATCCTGCGATCATCAAGGCCTACACTCCCGACACGCAACTGCTGGACGATGGCCCGGACTTCTTTGCCTTCGCGGAGTTTTACTCGCACTACACCGATGCGAAGCAGATGCACGCCTCCATCAAAAAAGGCCTGGAACAGCCTACGTTTGCCACTCGAATCGGAGGCAGCACCACCGTCCTCGCGGGACTGGC
Source organism: Granulicella sp. (assembly GCA_041691255.1). Lineage (GTDB taxonomy): Bacteria > Acidobacteriota > Terriglobia > Terriglobales > Acidobacteriaceae > Edaphobacter. Next base: position 105,676 of record JBEPUY010000007.1, read on the forward strand.
TCACTAACTCCACACGCGCACAAACTTCATGCTCACCATGAAGTACAAATACAGCTATTCATAATTTTTATACAAACAATAAATATCATTCGTATAGCTTATGCTTCTTCGTAAGGAGCAAGAGATGATCAACCGCACCAAAGCCGTCTTCGACGCCACAGCTTCCACCTACGACGCCGACCGCTCCCGCCGCATTCCCGGCTGCGACAACTTCTATCGCTGGGCTATCGACCTCATTCCGGCGGGCGCAAAAAACATCCTCGACCTCGGCGCGGGCTCCGGTCTGCTCACGATCCTCATCCGCAATCGGTTCCCCAACGCGCGCATTCATCTCATGGATTTCTCCACCCCGATGCTCTCGCTCGCGGGCGATCGTCTCGGCAACGACCGCAACATTACCTATCAGCACGCCAACTACGTTACCGAGCCGCTGCCGGAGAAGCTCTGCGCCGTCGTCTCCTCGCTCTCCATCCACCACCTCGACAATGCCGACAAGCGTGTTCTCTTCAAAAAGATTTACGCCTCGCTGCTCCCCAACGGCGTCTTCATCAACGCCGAACAGGTAGCCGGGCCTACGCCCGCGCTCGATGAGCGCTATAAAACCCTCTGGCTTCAGCAGGTCCGCGCCTCCGGGGCCACCGAGCCGCAGATTACCGCGTCCCTCTTTCGTCAGCAGGAAGACCGCTGCGCCACCGTCGCCGACCAACTCTTCTGGCTTCGCGAAGCGGGCTTCGCTGACGCCGATTGCTGGTTCAAGGACAACCGTTTCGCCGTCATGGCAGGCACGCGGGCATAGGGCTTGCGAGCTATGCCGCTAATTGAGCGACCGCAGCCCACTCCAGCGCGTCTAAACTGTAGACAGCCCTATGAAGCGAATCCGCTACACCAAGTTCACCGGCGACCTCTCCTCCAGCTTCGGGCTGGAAGACCTGATGCAGGCCCTCTCCGATTTTCTGCTCGACTCCGGCTTCAACGATCCCTATTCGCAGTTTCAGGAGTTCAGCGATCAGACCCTCGACAACCTGCGCGATGCCATCAAGCAGGCCCTCGAATCGGGCGACCTCTTCGACGAAGAGGCACAGGAAAAGTTCGACCAGCTCGACGCCGCTCAGGTCGAAGAGCTAGTCGATCAGATCGTCCAGAAGATGCAGGAGCAAAACTTCATCAACGCCGAGATGCCCGAGCAAGGTCAGAGCCAGCAGGGCGAAGGCAACGCAGAGGCCCGCTTCGAAGTCACCGACAAAGCCATGGACTTTCTCGGCTACAAAGCCCTGCGCGAACTCCTCGGCCCGCTCGGCAAATCCAATCTCGGACGCCACGACACCCGCCACGAGGCCGCCGGCGTCGAGACCAACGGCAGCAGTAAGCTCTACGAGTTCGGCGACACCCTCAACCTCGACCTCACCGCTACGCTCTCCAGCGTCTTCGCCCGCGAAGGCATCCGCACCGCCGTCGAAGGCGAAGAGAACGCACCGCTGAACATTGAGTACAGCGATCTCCACGTTCAGCAGGCCGACTACACTTCAAGCTGCGCCACCGTCGTTCTGCTCGACTGCTCACACTCGATGATCCTCTACGGCGAAGACCGCTTCACTCCAGCCAAGCGCGTGGCCATGGCGCTCGCTCACCTCATCCGCACCCAGTTCCCTGGCGACACGCTCAACCTCGTTCTCTTCCACGACTCCGCCGAAGAGATTCCGGTCTCGCAGCTCTCGCGCGTCAAAGTCGGACCGCACTACACCAACACCCGCGAAGGCCTGCGCCTCGCCCAACGCATCCTCGCCCGTCAGACCAAGGACATGAAGCAGATCGTCATGATCACCGACGGCAAGCCCAGCGCGCTCACTCTCGCCGATGGCCGCATCTACAAGAATGCCTTTGGCCTCGATCCTCTGGTCATCGAAGAGACACTGCAAGAGGTCAGCCGCTGCAAGCGCAGCAACATCATGATCAACACCTTCATGCTGGCCAGCGATTTCGCCCTCGTCCAGTTCGTTCAAAAGGTCTCAGCCATGTGCCGCGGCAAAGCCTACTTCACCAGCCCGGAAAACCTCGGTAACTATCTGCTCATGGACTTCATGTCCCGCCGCATGAAGACCGTCCACTAACGCATCGAATAGCATTCGTTCAGGAGAAGCATGGGCATCGGCTGGGCACACATGGGAACGTCGGTGGTCGCATCCTTCCTCGCTTCACTGGTCGAGTGCGTGGAAGCGCTGACGGTCATCCTCGCTGTCGGCAGCGTCCGCGGCTGGCGCTCCGCGTTGATCGGCGCAGCCACGGCCATCGCGGTGCTTCTCATCATCATCGCCGCACTCGGAACCGCGCTCACTCGCATCCCGCTGCCCATCATCCAACTTGTCGTCGGCACGCTTCTGCTTCTCTTCGGCCTGCGCTGGCTGCGCAAAGCAGTCCTTCGCTCCTCCGGTCTCATCCCGCTCCACGACGAAGAAGCTGCCTTCGCAAAGAACACAGAGGCCATGCGCGGCCTCGGCAACGACCGCGCCGCATGGGACAAAGTAGCCTTCGCCGCCGCGTTCAACATCACCATGCTCGAAGGCACCGAGGTCGTCTTCATCGTCATCGCCATCGGAGCGGGCAGCACTGGGATGCTCCTCCCTGCAAGCCTCGGAGCCGTGGCCGCGCTGCTCGTCGTCATCGCCCTCGGACTGATCCTGCACCGTCCACTCGCGCGCGTCCCGGAGAACACGCTCAAGTTCACCGTCGGCGTCCTGCTTTCGGCCTTCGGAACCTTCTGGGTCGGCGAAGGCATGCACCTCGCATGGCCCGCAGCCGACTGGTCGATCCTCGCCCTCATCGCCGCCTATCTGGCCATCGCTCTGGTCATGGTGCCAATCTGCCGCAGCCAGTCACAGTCCCATGCATCTCGTGAGAGGCAATCATGACGTGGATCAAAACCATCCTCCGCGAAATCTTCGGCCTCTTCGTCGACGACGGTGCCTTCGCTCTCGCCATCCTCATCTGGTTGAGCTTCATGCACTGGACGGCCTCACATCTCCAGATCTCTCCGGCGACGTCAGCGGTCATTCTCTTCGCTGGCCTCGCCCTCATCCTTATCGAAAGCACACTCCGTTATGCGCGGGACAAGCAACAAACCATCCGCAAAGAGTAGCGTCATGCAACAGGCGATACTGTAAAGACGCCGCTCTAAAGCTTCAGAGCGATATTCAAACCACGCAGCAGAAACGGAGCCCATGTCCACACGTCCGCAGCACGCCTACACCGGCCCCGCCCTCCCCATCATTCCCGAGCCCACCCACGCCGAGCGCACGCGCACCCTGCTCCATCTCAACTCGCTCGCGACACTCTCCACGCTCTCGCGCAAGCAGCCCGGCTTCCCCTTTGGCTCACTCATGCCTTACGCGCTCGATCCCGCAGGCCGTCCACTCTTCCTCATCAGCAACATGGCCATGCACACACAAAATATTAAAGCCGACCCGCGCGCCAGCCTCTTTGTTACGCAGCCGGCAGCGGACGGCGATCCACTCGGCGCAGCGCGAGCGACCCTCATCGGCAACATTCTTCAAGTCCCTGATGAAGACAAAGCCACCGTCCGCGAGCTTTATCTCGCTCGCCATGAAAACTCCCGCTACTGGGTCGACTTCGCCGACTTCTCCTTCTTCCGCATGGACATCCTCGACCTCTACTACGTCGGCGGCTTCGGCGTGATGGGCTGGGTCACCGCGCCCGACTACGCCATCGCCGCAATCGACCCCCTCGCCGACTCTGCACCCGGCATCCTCACCCACATGAACGCCGACCACATCGAAGCCATGATCCTCCTGGCCCGCACCCACTCCCAACTCGAAGCGACTGAGGCCACCATGACCGCCGTCGATCGCCTCGGCTTCCACCTCCGATTGAAGACCGCCGACGGTATGAAGGGCACACGCATCAACTTCCCCAACGAAGTCCATACTCCCAACGAAACCCGCGCCGCTCTGGTCGAGATGGTCCGCCAGTCGCGACAGCACATCTAACTTAAACCAAGAGCATGGCGAATACCATCGAGCCAAAAACCAGCATAAGCAGCCGCTACTCCCACGCGTGGCGAGCGCTGCGCCATCGCAACTTCCGCCTCTTCTTCACCGGCCAGAGCATCTCGCTGATCGGCACATGGATGACGCGCATCGCGACCGCATGGCTCGTCTACCGCCTCACCGGATCGGCGCTGTTGCTCGGCGTCGTAGGCTTCGCGGGTCAGATCCCCACCTTCCTGCTTGCTCCCTTTGCCGGCGTGCTCGTCGACCGCATCAACCGCCGCAATCTTCTGGTCTGGACGCAGGTCCTCGCCGGTGTGCAATCGCTTGTCATGGCCGCGCTCACGCTGGCAAAGATCATCACCATCCACGAGATCATCGCGCTCAGTGCGTTTCAGGGACTCATCAACGCCTTCGACATGCCCGGCCGCCAGGCGTTTCTAGTCCAGATGGTCGAAGAAAAGCAGGACCTCGGCAACGCCATCGCGCTTAACTCTTCCATGGTCAACATGGCTCGTCTGATCGGCCCGGCGCTCGCGGGCATCATCATCGCAGCCGTAGGCGAAGGCTACTGCTTTGCCATCGATGGCCTCAGCTACATCGCCGTCGTCATCTCGCTGCTGATGATGACCGTCCAGATCGCTCCTGCTCAACGGGTTGCCACCTCCATGTTCGAGCAGCTCCGCGAAGGCTGGTCCTACGTCACCGGCTTCCATCCCATCCGCACCATTCTCAGCCTCTTCGCTCTGCTCAGCCTCATGGGGATGCCCTTCGTCATCCTGATGCCCATCTTCGCATCGCAAGTACTGCACGGCGGACCGCACACCCTCGGCTTTCTGATGGGAGCCTACGGCATCGGCGCGCTCATCTCCGCCGTCTCTCTTGCATTGCGCAAAAATGTTCGTGGCCTCACGACCATGATTCAAATCTCAGCCGCCATCTTCGGTGCGGGGCTGGTCCTCTTCGGACTCTCAAGCAACCTGCTGCTCTCGCTTCTGCTGATGATGGTCGTAGGCTTCGGTATGATGCAGGGCATGGCGGCCAGCAACACCGTTGTTCAAACGCTTGTGCCCGAGGACAAGCGTGGCCGCGTCATGAGCTTCTACACCATGGCCTTTGTCGGCATGGCGCCATTTGGCAGCTTGCTCGCGGGCTTCCTCGCACACCGCTTCGGCGCGCCGCACGCCATCATGATCACGGGAAGTTTCTGTCTCGCAGGATCGATCTGGTTTACCACCCAGCTCAAATCCGTGCGCGCCATCATGCGGCCTATCTACATCGAGATGGGCATCATACAAAGCCCGCTCGAGCCCGCGATGGAAGACCACGCCGGCAATAGCTAAGCGCTATGGATTGCTGCCTTTCTTATCTTTATGTCCAAAGTTCAATCCGAACTTTGGCGCACCTTTCGTTCCTGTGATCTTGATAGGAACCTCAGTCCCTGCGCCATTCTTGCTGAAGAAGGGATCGACCGGCTTCAGCAGCCATGATTTCCACTTCGAAGCCACCATCTGCGACAGCTTGGCCTCCGTCCTCACTTTTCCGGTGAAGTTGTACACCTTCCCATCCAGTGAGTACACGCCACTCAGCTGCACCGTTCCGCCAGGCAGCGTGTAGACGAGGTTTGAGAAGCGCAGGCTCCCATCGCCCATCACAAACTTTCCCTGCATCTGTGAATGAACGTCCTCCGCCCCCGGTTTGGCCTCCTTCGGATCTCCCTGCGCGCGCAGGCTCAGCATGTCCACCTTGTCCTCGACTTCAGGATTCGTGAAGTGAATCCGCCGCAGCGTAAATGCTCCCTGCAGCCCCAGCTTCTGCGAGACGCTCTCCTTGCCCGGACGAATATGAAGCCTCGCTTTGATCGCCACCAGCCCTGTCATCACCGCCGGTTCCGTCTTCACAGCAAGTTGTAAAAAGTCCTGAATCTGCCCATTCGGAACATCCACATCCAGATCAATAATGTGGCCCTTACCTTTCACATTCACGATAGCGCCGCTGCACGAAAACTCCGATCCGCCCAGCTTTGCTTCCACTGGTTGCAGATACGTGTCGCCGCTGGTCCCATCCACAATCGCGTGATACGTCGTATGCAATGGCATCGGATGGTTCGCCGTATCAATCGCAAAATCTGGAGTCTCAGTCGTTCCCTCTACTTCAATGCGGTTAAGCTGCCCTTTGAAATCTCCTACGGAAGAGAGCATTCCGCTGATGCCCTTGATCGTATTCAGGTCCGCGTGATCGAACGTATAGTTTCCAGTCACCGATGAGTCGCCGGGACTCTCCGTATTCCATGGACCGAACGTCCCGACCGCATGGATGTTGCCCTTCGGCACCGCGTTCACCAAGGTCGCATCGTACTTCCAGGGATCATTCGGCCCCACGTTGTGCATCACAATCTGCTTCAACTCAAAGTCCTTTGGATCTTTATTCGGCTTGTTCGTTCCGATGATCAGCCGCGAGTCATCAACGACAATCTCATCGACGACGATCTTGATCTTGCCCAGCTTTCGCTTCGGCCCCTGTGCCTGTTGCCGCATCTGGCGCGGAGGAATATTGATCGCCATCCCCTTCACATGCACCGTCCCCACATGCGTCGGCTTCAAAAACAGCCCATGCAACGGAACGTGGAACGAAAAGTGTGCCAGCGAAATCAGGGGCTTCGTCGCTCCTGCGGCGACCACATCATCCGGCGGATAAATCCGCAACCCATCGCCCGAGACCTCCAACCCGTTCAACACCGACACCTGAAACGTGTCCAGCTCAACCCGGCTCTTGAAGCGCGTGCTCAATGTCTCGACCACGCGTCCTTTTAAAATCGGCCCCGCGCGATGCAGCATGACATCCGCCACCACCACCAGCACGATAACGGCAAGCAAGGCAGAGATAGCAATCCATCCCCACAATCCACGTCTGCGCTTGATCTTTCCGCTCTCGTTCACGCGCTTCTTCCCTTGTGCGCCAAAATCTACAACCATTTCTTTCAGATGCAAAAATCCTGGCCGAAGTCTCAACGTTTGCCTTGCTGTCCGACGATTTTGATAGACATTCCCCTTAGCTTGCCCACATACTTAGCCTCACAAATCAACGAGGGCGCGGGAATGACTCCAGACAGATCAAAACCCGGAATCCAGCAACTGAAACATGTCGTCGTTCTTATGATGGAGAACCGCTCCTTCGACCACATGCTCGGTGCCCTGAAGGCGCAATATCCATCCATCGATGGGCTAACCGGCAACGAGACTAATCCCGACACCACCGGTGCTCATGCCTCTGTCCTCCCGCAGGCGGAATATCAGAGCCAGCTCGATCCCGATCCCAACCATCACTTCGCCGCAGTCAACCTGCAGATCTTCGGCGATCCCGCTAAAGGTCCGCCGCTGCCTCCCACCATGCAGGGCTTCGTCCGCAGCTACTACAACCAGCAGCAGAACGTAGCCCACTCGCAAAAGATTCTCTACTACTTCACGCCCGACAAGCTACCCGTCCTTACCACGCTTGCCACCGAATACGCCGTCTTCAATCGCTGGTTCGCCTCTATCCCCGGCCCTACCATCTGCAACCGAGCCTTCGCCCACTACGGCACGTCCTTCGGTCAGGTCAGCATGGAGCTCTTCTACGTCGGCAAACAATACAAGAGCATCTACGACCGCCTGCTCGCCGCCAAACACACCGTCAAGCTCTTCTACTACGATCAGGCCAGCTCCACCATGGAGGTGGTCAACCTGCTGCAGAATGAGCCCAGCCTCTTCGGAACCTTCCCCGACTTCCTCCGCGCCTGCGACGATAATGCGCTGCCCGACTACTGCTTCATCGAGCCCAACTACACCGACCACGATGCACCCGACGGCAGCGGGGAAGCCATCGCCTGCGACCAGCACCCCGACCACGATGTCCGCGCCGGCGAACAGTTCATCGCGACCGTCTACAACAAGATCCGCAACAACCCCAAGCTATGGCCCAACACCGCCATCCTCATCGTCTACGACGAACACGGCGGCATCTACGACCACGTTCCGCCACCGGCCTGCACACCCGACGGCTTCGTCGCCCAGCCCACCGACACTGGGACGCTCGACGCCTTCCACTTCGACCGGCTTGGCGTCCGCGTGCCTGCCATCCTCGTCTCTCCATGGGTGCAAAAGGGCTCGGTCATCAACGACGTCTTCGAACACGCCTCCATTCCCGCCACCATCACCGACTTTTTGATCGGCCCCTACGACGCCCGCTCACCTCGCGAGAAAGTGGCGAATACCTTTCTCGATCTCCTCTCGCTCGACGCTATGCGCGGTGACGACGACTGCCCCAGCTTCCAACTCGAATAACGTATAGGAGCCGCTACCATGGCCATCATTCTCGTTCCCGGGCCCCCTGCAGAAGCGTTCCGAAAGAATCGACCTATCTCCGACCTCATCAAGTCGCAGATCAGGCACTTCCAGCATCTCGAGCACAAGCTGCGGCTCGACCTGCCCACAAAATTTTCGCCTCACGACCTCACCACGGAAGGTGCAGCGTCCAAGTACATCGCCGAGATGACCGCGGCACTGCATAACCCGGCCACAGCCGCGCCGCAAACGGCTACTCCCATTCGTGTCCCTCCATCGCAGAGACCCGACAATACGCCCGCCCTAAGAGCAATTCCGAAGCCGCTTCGCCAGCCGCAGCGAGTCGACATCGCCGCCTCTGCGTCGACAAAAAAGCCGAGCGCTAAAAAACAAGTTCCAGCGAAGCCTGCGAAGAAGAAGAGATCATGACTGCCTCCACGCGCTCACTTCTTCTTGTCGCTCTTATGCTCGCCGTGCTTCCCGCACGCCCGCAGTCTGGCAACGAGGGCCGCATCCACTCCGACTTTCGCCGCGAGGGTGAGCAACTCCAATCCTGCAAGACCTTCAACTTCGGCGGCCTCGCCAACTGCGCCCAAACTCTCGTAACCGGCCAGCCCATGCACATCGCCGTCGGCAGCCTCGCTCCGCAGAACGGCATCGCCGCAGGAGCAGCCTTCGTCGAGCACAAAGACTTCGCCAATGAATGGCGCCTCAACTGGGATCTCGACGCCGTAGCCAGCGGCAACGGCTCCTGGCGCGCCGGAGCCTACCTGAAAGCCTTCCACCAACCCGGCGGAAAGATCATCGTCGTCTCCGGCCCTTCAAAAAATACCAACCCTCTCTACCGTACTGCTCCGCTCTTCAACCTCTACGGCGAAACCACCTCACTCAATCGCATCTACTTCTACGGGCTTGGCCCGAACACTCTCCCCGTCGATCGAAGCGTCTTCGGCCTCACACAGACCATCGCCGGAGCCAGCGCCATCGTTCCCTTTGCAGGCAAAACCGGCATCTCGCTCATCGGAGAAATCAACGGCCGCATCCCCCAGCTACGCGGCAACAACGGAGAGTCCAGCCCCTCCATCGCAGCACTCTACAACGAGACCACCGCCCCCGGCCTAACCAGTCAGCCCGGCTTTCTGCAAGCAGGCGAAGGCCTTCGTATTCGTCCCTCGTTCTTCCACGACTCGGTCCGCCTTAACTATCTTCTCCAGTTCCAGCAGTTCATCGCTATGTCGGATTCGCACTATTCCTTCCGCCGCTGGACGGCAGACTTCGGTCACGAGTTCCCTCTCTATCGCAATATCCGCCTTACCGCGCCGCACGATCAGAACGGCCCCGACAGTTGCTCCACCAGTTCCACCACTACCGCCTGCCCCCACGTCTCACTTACGCAAAATCTCGAAGGCTCCATCGCCGTGCGCCTCTTCATGACCGGTTCCATCGCCAACGCCGGAAACGTCGTCCCGTTCTACTTCGATCCCACCATCGGCGGCTCCGATCTCAACGGCCAGCCCATCCTCGCCAGCTATCCCGACTACCGCTTCCGCGCACCCAACCTTCTGCTGCTGCGCGAGACCTTCGAGCACTCGCTCGGCAAACTACCGGCAGGCTTTCTCTTTTCCATCGACGAAGCCAAAGTCGGCATGAACCGCGACGACATCTCCTTCGACCATCTCCGCCACACCTTCACCGCAGGTCTCACCGTCCACGCCGGAGGTCTCCCCGTCGTCTCTTTGCTATTCTCCTGGGGAGGCGGCGAAGGCCACCACACCACCGCCTCCATCAGCAACACACTGCTGGGAGCTTCGGCGCGACCATCTCTCTTCTGAAAACTTCGCTCAGATTTTGATAAAGATCTTTCGCCGAAACAGCACATAGGTAGGCAGCCAGCAAAAAGCGACAAACCCAAGCGAATACAGCAGCGAAGCGAATGCCGGATAAGGCACCACGCTCAAAATCCCGTTGGCGAGCCAATGCTGAAGGTTCATGCCCGGCCGCACATGAATGCTTCCAATCCCGCCAGCCAGTAGCTCCGAGAACACATACGCTGTAATCGCGTTTGTGCCAAAGACCAGCAGCGGAGTAAACCACCCAGACCGCTTCACGGTCTTCGTCTCTCCTTCTGTCCGCCCATCAAACATCCAGATCGAGAGTGCCAGCAGTAGCAGGCTGAATCCCACCGCGAACAACACAAACGAGCTCGTCCACAGCTTCTTGTTGATCGGGAAAGAGAAGTTCCACGCCCATCCCAGCACCAGGCAACTCACACCCGCAACAGCAATCCCGCGCACCTTCTCCGCCAGCGCCCTCTGCGTGCGCAGCCAGATTCCGGTAAGCAATCCGATCAACGACGTCGCCAGCGCGGGCAGCGTGCTTAGCAGCCCCTCGGGATCGCGCGTTCGCTCGTAAAGGTGCGAAGCTGCAAAGATGTGACGGTCGAGCCACGCAACCAGATTGCGATCAGGATCAAGCAGCGGAACATCGCGCCCTGGCGTTCCATAGCCCGGCACCGGAACGAACCGCATCAGCGCCCAGTAGCCAACCAGCAGCGCAACCGCAAGCACCAGCTTGTTCTTCCACTTCGGATTGATTAGATAGAGCGTGGCCACAACGAAGTAGCAGATCGCAATCCGCGGCAGCACGCCGTAGAACCGCAGCGTAGCCCAATGGAAGTGCGGAAAGCTGTTGACCAGCAGCCCCAGCAGAAACAGAATCACCGCACGCCGCAGCGTGTGCAGAAACAGCGACTGCTTGCTGTCTCCGCGCGCCAGCCGCGAAGCCGTCGAGAACACCGTCGAGACGCCGACAAGAAATAGAAAGGTAGGAAACACCAGGTCGGTAGCCGTAAATCCGTTCCAGGCAGAATGCTCAAGCTGCGAGTAAGCGGCGCGGCTGCCATTGTTGTTCACCAGAATCATGAAGCCGATGGTCAATCCGCGCAGCAGGTCGATCGACATCAATCGTCCCGGCTTCACCCGCGTCGTCGTCACCTCATCGCAGCCAACCAGCGCCGTCTTCGTCTCACTCGTCATTTCGATTCTCCTGGTGCCAGATGAAGCTGTCGCGCAATTTCGAGCGCGGCAGCATAGCTATCGCCTTCCGGTGTAGCAGTATAGTGCGTGCGGCTATGATTCCATCGGTCGCCAAACGCATACCAATCAATCGGCTCCGCTGGCTCTCCCGTCGCAAGCGACTTCGTCAGCGAGTCGAAGTATAACTTCCATCGCGGCAGATAGTAATCGCTCGTCAATCCGGCCCAGTCCTTGTTGCCATATTCATGCAGATGTCCAGCCTCGCTTGCGCTGCGATTTCCCCACGTCGTCAGAATCGAGCGCGCATCGTAGTTCAACCGCTCACTCTCCGCCGCAGACGAAGACCAAGGCGCAACATACGAGAGCCACCGCCCCAGCAGAAAATCCCCATCGGTCCGCAGCAGATCATCCTGCAGCTTCATGTCGTGAAGCCACTCCGCCGTCAGCCGCGCAAACGCTGCCTTGTCCTTCGCGTCATAGGCCGCCTTGATCAGCGGCAGCAGCCTCCGGCTCTCGTTCGCCATCACCTGCCTCGCCACATCAACGACGTCATAGCGATACGTCTCACCCGTGCGAAGCGCAGGCGCAACCTCAAGCAACTCCGTCAGCGCAGGTTGCAGATCGGCTGCCTCGTATCGCAACACATCTGGCCCCGGCGACGACGCCCGTTTCGCCGTCAGCGAAGGCTGCGCGTTGAATACTGAGTCCTGCGAAGCATCACGCTCGCCATGCTTCCGATTGCCGTCCGCACGATAGCCATACGCCGTCTTCAGCAGGATCTGCCACGCCTTGCGCGCATGAGCATCCTCTCCGCCGTAGCGGCGTTCCGCATAGCCATCCGTCCACTTTGCAAGATCAACCGGATCGGTATGCCACGCCATCTCCGTATAAAGATCGAAGGCATACGGATTCGTGTCCAGCCCCTCGGTAAACAGCGCCGTCCCCGTAATGTGGCTGCCCGGACGCTTCGCCATCAGAGGAAACCGCACCGCGTAGTCATACAACGGAGCCCCCATCGTCGTGCGTCCCCCGAACTCCCACAGTCCGCCATACAACCACGCAGCACCACCAAACTGGGCATCGCGATTGTCCCGTGGAATCCGCCCCTGCTCGATATCGGCGACCAGAATATGTTTGACGTCCACTCCGGCGATCAACTCCGGCGAAGGCGTATTCTGCCACGCCATCAGCAGCCACAGCGCATTCGGATGCGCCAGCTCCAACGCGTCCTGTATCCGCTTCGCGCCCTCAGCCACGGGAACATCGCCTGCCCCACCGCCCTCCTGAAATACCTCCATGTCGTACATCGTCGTATCGCGATAGAGTTCTCGCTGATGCCGATAGAACGACGCCGCCAGTTTGGCAAAGTGCGCATCTCTCGGGTCAAGCCAGCCGGGCCGCGTAAAGCCGTTCCAGTCGCCTTGCGTGATCACGTGCGCTCCCGGATTCACCGCCGCAAAATCAGCCGGAACCATCCCGTAGTACCCCGGCAGCACCGGCGTAATTCCAAGTCGCCGCAGGCTGGCGATCAACTCCTTCGCCGACTCCGCCCGTTTCTTCAGCAGTTCCATCGAGATCGGCTCGTCGAAGCAGCACATGTTCCCCATCAACTGCCAGTTCTGGTGCGCAGGCTGCGTAATCCATCGACGAATCGCCTCGTCCGAATACCCCGCATCGCGAAACGTCTGGTACAGCACCAGGTCCGTTCCCCGCTCGATCAACACGGCGTTCGTCCCGCTCATCGCCAGAACATCGATCTCGTGCTGCCACCGCTTCACCCCCCAGTAGGGTGCGGAGTAGCCATCGACATTCTCATTCAGCGCATAGCGCCACGGATAAAGCGCAGGCCGCTCAATCGGCGCCGGAGGCGCAGGCAGCTTCAACCCAGCCTTTCCAAGCTGAAGCCCATTGGTCGAAACCTGAAGATGAGCCACATACTTCAGATACCAGTTCACGCCAAACAACAGCGTCGGTGTCGTACCAGCCTCTACGCGAATATGGCCAGCCGTCCCGGTAATACGAAAGTAGTCTTTATGGTCTGCCCGCTGAATCAGCCCCAGTTGAAACTGCGGTGCCAGTTGAGGCATCAGCCGCTGCAGCACGCCCTCCGCAGGGGCCGTCGCCGACTGCGCCTGCACCAAGGCACTCGAAAGAAGAAAAAGTACAACCGAACAGGAAAGAAGCCGCTTCCAAAGCATGGCTCCACTGTATCCATAAATCCAAGTTAGCGCTAACGATTTCTACTGCCGCTCCCGCCACACCTTGTAAAGCCCCCACGCCGCCACCGAGCAGTTGTCCACAATCACTTCGTCCAGCAACATCTGTTCAAACTCACGGACGCTTACGCGCCGCACCACAAGGTCGTGCTCCTCCACATCGGGCTCGGCCTCCCCCATGGTCAACCCCTCGGCCAGAAACACGTGCTGCTGCTGATTCATCACACCATAAGCGATCTGCAGCGTCGAAAGATGAGTCATCTTTTCCGCCGTCAGCCCTGTCTCCTCGCGCAACTCTCCCCTCGCCATCTCCTCCGCGTCCACCACCGCCATCTCCCAACCGCCCTGCGGAAACTCGAGATGCCGCGCACCCACGGTATAGCGAAACTGCTCGATCAGGTAGACGAACTCCCCCTCCGCCGTGGCCTCCAACGGGATGATGATCGCAGCCGGGTCTTTATCCACGACTCCATAGATTCCCCGCTGCCCATTCGTCCGCTCGATCACGTCCTCGCGCACCCGCGTCCAGCGGTTGCGATAGACCTCCCGGCTGCTGATCGTCCGAATCATATCCGTCTCCTTAAAAGCAACTACCTCCAACCTGCACGAGGCATCTCCATGTTCTGAAAAAACAGGATCACGTCATCTCGACCGGACCCTGAGCGAAGTCGAATGGGGCAGTGGAGAGACCCCTGTATTTCGCCCTTCGTCGAGAGCCGAAAAGCTATCCATCGCCAAATGCCATTACTGTGCAACCGAAATATCCAGATGCGACGGATACTGCCTCGAACCATAGATGGTCTCTGTTTCAGCCTTGTAAGCCTTCTTCGGCGCAGTCATGATATTCCGCACAAACGTCTGCGGATTCCTGTCATAGAGCGGAAACCAGCTCGACTGCACCTCCACCATCATCCTGTGTCCCTTCAGGAAAGTATGGTCCACCCCATGTAAACTCCACTTGAACTCCGTCACCTTGCCCGGAACCAAAGCCTGCGGCTTCTCAAAACTTTTGACATAGCGCCCCCTGAAGATCTCGTCCGCAATCATCAACTGATAGCCGCCCATTCCCTCAGCTGCATCCTCGGGATAGACATCGATCAGCTTCACGACCCAATCCGCATCGCTGCCCGTGGTGGCTGCAAACAAATCCGCCATCACGCCCCCCGTCACCGTCACATCATGATCGAGCACCGGGGTAGAAAAGTTAGCGAGGTCCTTCCGGTCGCTGACGAAGCGCTGATCTTCCACCAGCCAGGTCCGCCACTTCGAGCCGTTGCCATAGGTCGCTTGAATCGGCCGGTGCCGGTAAGGAATCGGGTTCGCCGGATCGGAGACATAGCTCGCCGCAACCTCGCCACCCGTCGGAGCCGTAAAACTCAGCCCACCGCCATCGCCCAGATAAAGTTTTTCCGCCTTGAATCCCAGCTTCGGCGGCCAAGCATCGTACCGCTCCCACCGGTTCACGCCCGTCCGAAAGCTGTCCGTATCCCGCAGATCGAAACCAGCCCGCTCCTTCAAATATTTCTCAAAGAAAGGAGCCTCGATCTGTTTTCGATACTGATCGCCCGTAGCCGCGCCAAAGTCCAGCGGCCCCAGGTGCCGCGTCGTCCACGACCAACCGCCATGGTTCCACGGCCCCAGCACCAGAAAGACCTCGTGCTTGGTGTCGTGCGGTTCCAGCGCGGCATACTCCGCCTGAGTTCCCCACATGTCTTCCTGGTCCCACCAGCCGCCAACTTCCAGCGTAGGCACCTCGACCTTCGTCAGATGCGGCTGCACTGCCATCGCCTGCCAGAACTTTGTATACGCAGGCTGCTTCAAAAATGCCTTCGCCGTAGGCAGCTTGCTCATGTGCGCTTCCTTCGCTGCCCCGGCAAAGTTCACATGCTGCAAAAAGTAATCGTAGGTATCTTCCGTACTCTGGACGGCCTTCGCTGTCTTCTGATTCTCCAGTTCCTGCACATAGTCGAACCCATACGTCTCGCGAAACGCTCCGTTGTGAAAGAAGTCATCGCCCATCCAGACATCGGTCATCGGTGCCTGCGGCGAGATCGCCTTCACCGCCGGATGCGGATCGATCCCCGCCATCATCGCCAGAAATCCCGGATACGAGACTCCCATCACCCCGACGCGCCCGTTGTTGTTAGGGACATTCTTCAACAGCCAGTCAATCGTGTCGCGCGTGTCGGTCGTCTCGTCCACATCGTTCTTCGTCAAGTGCGCGACGATGGGCCGGTTCATCACGAACTGTCCTTCCGACTCATACCGCCCGCGAATATCGCAGAACACGAAGATGTATCCGCTCGCCGCCAGCTCTGGCTTGCTGCTGTTCACGCTCTCCGAACTGTTATCGTCGGTACCATACGGCGTCCGTTGCATCATAAACGGCAGCGGCGGTCCACTCGTCTCCGACCCCACCGGCCGCAAAATCACCGCATGAAGCTTCGCCCCATCACGCATCGGCATCATCACCACGCTGCGCGAATAAGCAAGCGCATGGTTCAGCCGAACTCCCACGTCGCTGAAGCGCTGCAACTCCCACGAAGCGCTGGGGCCGTACATCATCTTTACGCCTGTCACCTTGCCGCCGGCATCGCGCAGAAATTCCGTCCGCAGCAACGACCCCGGTGCGACGAAGTGGTCTCCCCCTTCGGCACGCAGCTCTGCCCGCGCCTTCCGTTCGCTCTCGATATATAACTTGTCGCCCTCGCGATACACCGAATCCACCGCATCCGGTTCTTCAGCCCCGTGATACTGCCCCACATACTGGTCGAGCGCACTCGCACTCAGCGTCCCCGCAACTGGATCGGTGGATTTCTGCCCCGCCCACGCCCCAGTCCCCCACGCCAGCACCAACCCGCAAAGCATCAAGGCAAACCATCGGCGAATGCGCATCAAAACCTACCTCAAAATAAAATCAGATCCGGAAATACGAATCGACCGCGGATTACACGGATAAAGGCAGATTAAGGACATCCCCCCAAAATTGTCATCCTTCGCCATAGGCGGAGGACCTGATTTTGTCTTGGATGCTTCCATCTGAAACGTTCTTCCATCCGTTTTTATCCGTACAATCCGCGGTCGATTGGCTTTTTACAGCACGAAATCCCGTACTAGGTAAGCAGCGCCGGGCTGGCCGAGCACTGAAAGCCCACCTTGTTATGCGATCCATCGCAGAACGGCCGCTTCTCGCTCGCTCCGCAACGGCAAAGCGAAACCGCAGGCTTGCCCGTCAGGTCCCACTCCTTGCCATCGGCATCGGTCAACACAATATGGCCTTCCACCCGCAATGGGCCGTTAGGACGAACGGTAATCTTTACTGCTTCTTCTGACATTTTTTGAGTACTCACTCTCTTTCAAAGGGTGAGCCCAGCATAGCAAACCCGGCACAAGGTCCGGAAAACATGCCGCGAATCAATCGACATTCACTTCGATCTCATCGACATAGCACCAGCCCCAGTCTTCCCCCGGCTCTACGGACCGCATGATCGGATGCTTGGTCGCATGAAAGTGCGCCGTCGCATGGCGGTTCGGAGACGAGTCGCAACACGCGACATGCCCGCAGATCATGCACATCCGTAGATGCACCCACTGCCCGCCGATCTTCAAGCAGTCCTCACAGCCCTTCGACGAAGGCTTCACCTTCTGAATCTCTTTCAGATGCGTACACCGCATAGTCGCTCCACCTCACCTCCCAATTTACTCCAGCCGCTCACCCTTTTTGCCTGTCCTCAAACCGGTTTCATCGATAGAGAACCTGTCAAAAACTTACGTCATCTCGACCGGAGCGAAGCGCAGTGGAGAGACCCCTGTATTTCGTCTTGGCCTCGTCCTACACCTGCTATCAAAATCCAAACCAGACACGGCAGTCTCTGAACAGAGCCCTCAAATCGGTGGAATCGGTGGAATCGGCGCAAATCAGTGTTAAGCATCCATGCGCCCTCACCCGCTTCTTAAGCCTCGGCGATCCCATACTCCTTCAGTTTGCGATAGAGCGTGGTCTTCCCGATCCCCAGCAGCCGCGCCGCCATCAACTTGTCACCATCCAACTGCCGCAGCGTATCCATGATGGCCTTCTTCTCCAACTCCGCAATCGAGACGATCCCGGCCGTCGGCGCAGCCCGCTCGCTGTCCTGTTCCTCCCCATCAGCATCCGCAACCGAGCTCACTCCGCTTCGCTGCATTCTGAAGTCCTGCAACTGGGTCGGCAGGTCGCCCATGTGCAGCACCGGCCCTGACGAGAGCGCACATGCTCGCTCGATCGCGTTCTCCAGCTCGCGCACATTGCCCGGCCAGTCGTACTCGATCATCATCCGCAGCGTATCGTCCGAGAAGACCCGCTCCACCCCCGTCTCCTTCTGCATCTTCGCCAGAAAGTGCATCGCCAGCGGAGCGATGTCCTCGCGCCGGTTGCGCAGCGGCGGAATCCTCAGATTCACCACGTTCAACCTGAAATAAAGGTCCTTGCGAAACCGTCCCTGCTCCACCATCGTTGCCAGGTCGCGGTTGGTCGCCGCCAGCACCCGCGCCGAGATTGGCCGCGCCTGCGTCGCCCCCACCGGGCGCACCTCTTTCTCCTGCAACGCCCGCAACAGCTTCGACTGCAGATCCAGCGGAAGCTCGCCAATCTCATCCAGAAAGACCGTTCCCCCATCTGCTGAGGCCAGCAATCCTTCCTTGGCCCGGTCGGCCCCGGTAAACGCGCCCTTCACATGCCCGAACAGCTCACTCTCAATCAGCGTAGGCACCAGCGAACCGCAATCCACCGCGATAAACGGCTTCGCCGCATTCGTCCCATTGTAATGGATCGAACGCGCCACCAGCTCCTTGCCCGTCCCACTCTCGCCCAGGATCAGCACCGGGTGCGTCGAGAAAGCCACCTTCGACAGAATCCTGTACAGCTTCTCCATCTCCGGCGACTGACCCACCAGCCCGCCCATGCCCTGCTGCGTCCGCAGGCGCTCCCGCAACTGCCGGCTCTGCACGTCCATGTGGTGCCGCTGCCCCGCCCTCTCCAGCACCAGCGTCAGATCTTCCAGCGCAAACGGCTTGGTCAGATAGTCACCTGCTCCAATCCGCATCGCCTCCACAGCCGACGACACCGTTGCAAACGCCGTCATCACCACCACCGCCGTCTCCGGATGCAGCATCTTCACCTGCTCCAGCAGGGCCATCCCGCCGCCACCCGGAAGCTTCAGGTCCAGCAGGATCAGATCGATCTGGTGGTCCTTCAGGATCGCCTGCGCCGCCGTCGCATTGCCCGCGCCAACCACAACGCAGCCCAGCCGGCTCGCAATCTCGCAACAGGCCTTGCGTACCGCTTCGTCGTCATCGACCACCATCACATGCAGCAGCTCCATATGACCCGCCGAACGGTTCTTCTTCACCTCTTCTGCCACCGCCGCCCCGCCCAGCGGAGTCAACCCGATCAGTACACCCGTCGGAACTTCTTCATCCCATCCAATCACTCCAGCCATCCAATCCTCCTCTGCCTACTCCAGTTTCAAATCCGTCAACATGCCACGGCATCCTGCTGCCCGCACGCAACTTCAGCTACAACGTCGATCTCAGCCGCGTACCACTCAACCGAAATGCTTGTTCCTACTCCAACCTCGCTGTGCAGGTTCAGGCAACCGCCCGCCATCGCCACCAGCTCCCGCACCACGCAAAAGCCGATTCCTCTGCCGCTGGCAGAGGAGATACCCCCAGCCCGCATCAACCTGCCAACCGCCGCCGCGCTCATGCCGCAGCCCTGGTCCTGAACCGTCATCACCACACGTCTCCGACCGGCATCGAGCGCGCCTTCTACCGACACCGCGATGCTCTCGCCTCCTGCCGCTGCCTCCGCGGCATTCTTCACCAGATTGGTCAAAATCCGTTCCACCGCCTCCGCCCGTACGCTCACCGGCTCATAGGCTCCCACACCATACGAGACCTCGACCGGCCGCCCCGCGACCCGGCTCAACACTCCGCGACAGCGCTCGACGATCTCCGGAACCACCACTTCGCTCTCAGCCGTGACCCGCTCGCCGCGGGCATGGTTCACCAGCCGGTTGATCATCGCCCAGCTTCGGTCACTCAGCAGCCGTAGCTCTCCGGCAAACGCCCGGTACTCTTCATGCAGCACTCCCGGCATTGCCAGCAGCTCCGAATAGAGCGTCAGCGCTCCCAGCAGATTCCCTGCATCGTGCGCCAGCCCTGCGCCCTCGGCGACACCGCCCTCACCGCACCCAAGCGTCCTGAAATCTTGTCCCTGATCAACCAACCCTGAGGCTCTCCTGCTCTGTATTGCCTGCATGTTGTAGCTCCAATTTCGCTCACTCACCGGAGCGGATGCACTTTCGTAATCATTTCAAGTGCCAAACTGGAACTCTTTCTCTAAGTGATTGCTTAGAAAGCAGAACTATACTCCATCCCTCGGTAATCTGAATCAAAAGTCCCGAATCAGAACCAGCGCGATCTCTTCCCTTTAGGATATTCCAAAATACGCCGTAAATTTCCCATTTTGGCTATTTTCCCAAACCGGAACGCCTTCCCATTCCGGGACAAAAGCACCTAAACTTTAGTAATCAAAGCGCTTCGCAACTATAATCCCACCATGCCCCAAATCTCTTCGCAACTCTTCCGGCCCGACCATCGTGCTGCTGACGCTCTCCGTCCCACCCGCATTACCCCCGGCTTCATCGTCATGCCCGAGGGCTCGGTCCTGATCGAGACCGGAAACACCCGCGTCCTCTGCAACGCCTCCATCGAGCAGGGCGTCCCCGGCTGGCTGCGCAACTCCGGCCGCGGCTGGGTCACGGCAGAGTACGGCATGCTCCCCCGCGCCACCCTCACCCGCACCGCCCGCGAGTCCGAGCGCGGCAAGATCGGCGGTCGCACCCACGAGATCCAGCGCCTCATCGGGCGCAGCCTGCGCTCCGTCGTCGACATGAAGGCCCTCGGTGAGCGCACCATCATCCTCGACTGCGACGTCCTCCAGGCCGATGGTGGAACCCGCACCGCCGCCATCACCGGAGCCTGCGTCGCCCTCGCCATCGCCCTCAACAAGCTGGTCGCCGCTGGAACGCTCAAGGTCTCGCCCCTGCGCCAGATGCTCGCCGCCACCTCGGTCGGCATCGTCGACGGCCATGTTTTGCTCGACCTCTGCTATGAAGAGGACTCCCGCGCCGAGGTCGACATGAACGTCGTCATGCTCGCCGATGGCGGCCTCATCGAGACCCAGGCCACGGCGGAAAAGAACTCCTACACCCGCCAGCAGCTCAACCAGATGCTCGACTACGCCGAAAAGGGCATCCACGACCTGCTCGCCGCCCAGAGCGCCATCCTCGAAGCTAAGCCATAGCCCAAAAGCCCATCCTTCACACCTATGGGAAGGATGGGCGCGACGCTGCTAACAACTTGCCCCACCTCAACCTCCTCGATAGACTCGCAACAGTGCCAACCCCCCGCCGTTTCTTCTTCCCATCCCGCCCTCTCGCCGCTGCCGCTGCCCTTGTGCTGCTCGCCGCCTGCTTCGGCTGTCGCCGCAACAGCTTCCCCGACGTTCCTGCCGGATACCACGAGTTCGCCTACGTCAGCAACGGCGGCGCCAACACCGTCTCCGTGCTCGACCTTGTCTATCTCCGCCAGGACCGCACCCTCCGCGTCGGCGACGACCCCACCGGCCTCGCCGTAAACCCTGTCCGCAACGAGGTCTACGTCGTCAACACCAAGTCCGACAGCGTCTCCGTCATCGACGCCGAGACCAACAACGTCGTCGCCAACATCCCCGTCCATCGCCACCCTTACTTCATCAGCATCGACGACACCGGCCACCGCGCCTACGTCGCCAACTCAGGCTCCAACACCGTCAGCGTCATCGACCTCGACCGCCGCCGCGAGATCGCCCTTGCCGGCACCGGCGAGCAGCCCGGCCTCGCCCGCATCTCGCCCGACAACCGCACCCTCGTCGTCACCAA